>JAFUJR010000006.1 GCA_017468085.1 Clostridia bacterium
AAAAGCTCTTCTTTGCGCAATATGCAAGCTACGTGGCGGCAGGCTATACGTCGGTAACCGTCAGCGCAACGTACGCAAGCGGCGATTTATGGGTAGGTAACGACGTTTGGGGCGATAGCGGCTATATGCACTCGTTAGCAAACGGCGCGTCGGTTACGCTCGATTTAACGAAGATGGATAAACTTTGTTTGTTCTTCAACGCGGCAATGTCCGACGTGGAAATTACGTGGACGTTCAACAAATAAAATTGCAAAAAGCGTGGATAGGGGGAATATTCCCCTTATCCATAAGTGAAAGGAGAAAATCATGAAAAAATTATACAGAGTATTGGCGCTGACCATGGCGCTTGCAACATGCGGAACGGTAATGGCAGGTTGTACGGGCGGCAAAACCAGCAAAAAGGACGAAATCATCGTAGAGCCTTTTTCGGCAAGCGGATTTGGTATTCAGTGGCTCAAAGACCTCGCTAAGGATTGGATGGCGGAAAACCCCGGCTATACGGTTAAGGTAAAAGAAAATTCCACCTATCTTTCAGGTACGCAGCTTGCGCAAATCGAGGCGGGTACGACGACTACGGACGTATATTTCGGTGGTTATCCCAACTATTCCAGCGGCTTTTATAAGGGCTATTTTGAAGACCTTTCGGATATGCTTACCATGAAGCCCGACGGCGAGGACGGTTTGACGGTCCAAGAAAAAATCGTTAACTTCGATAATTGGAAAAAGGTTGCCGGCAAAGTATCCTATGACGAAGCAACGGACGAATTTTCGTACAGCGGTTGCTATATGCTGCCGCATAGTACCACGTTATCCGGTCTTGTTTACGACCACGACGAGTTTTTGAAGAACGGCTGGCTGACTTACGCAGAAAATACTGCGGAGGTAAAAGCGGATTTAGCGGCGCAAGGCATCACCTTTGAGGAATCGGAGTTGCCTGCGCAAAACCCCCTTGATGAACCGGAGACCAGACTGGTTTTCAAGTCGTCTACAGGCATTACCAATTACGAATCGGACGAATATATTCTTACGGCGGGAAAGGACGGCAAATACGGCACGTACGACGACGGTCAGCCTCAAACGATGGCGGAATTTGACGAGATGGTAGAAGCCATCGTTTCAGCGGGTAAAGTGCCTTTCGTTTATTCGACGGAAAATGAATACGTTACCGAACTTGCAAACGCTTACGTTGTACAATACGCGGGTTTGGACGCTTACGACGCTTTGACGGCGTTTGACAGCAACGGAAAAGAAATCACCTTGCAAGACGGTTCGTCCGTGGTCATCGATTGGAGTAACGGTTACCGTGCGCAGAGCCTAAAAGGGATTGAGGACGCGGTTTCTTTTATTAATGATAACTTCTTGAATTCCGATTATTTTACGACGGGCACGGGAGTACAGGACGCGCAGGATAAATTTATTGCAGGTGGGCTTGGTACGAGCACGTACATAGCGATGCTTATGGAAGGAAACTGGTTCGAGCTGGAAGCTATGGAAACGTTGAAGGCGGCGGCGAGGCGTAATCCCCAAAAGGGCTACGGAAAGGTGGATTACCGTATGATGCTCATGCCCGAAATCGAAGGTCAAAAGGGTATTGACGGCAACGGAAACGGCACGGTTTTCCCCGCAGTAGAAGCAGGCGCGATTGTTGTTCGTACGCAAAAATATCCCGAAAAACTCGAAGCGATCAAATCCTTCATTTTGTATACCTTGACAGACGAAGCTTTGTCTGAAACGACGAAGAAGACGGGCTTGGTGCGCGGTTATAAATACGATTTGACGGCTGAACAAATTGCGGAAATGACGCCCTATCAAAGGACCTGTTACCAAATTTATCAAGACACGGAAAATATCAAGGTCATCACGCCCACGACGGATATGCTCCGCGCTCCTTTCCCTTACGCGGCAATCGGTTATACGTCGGACGTAGGTATGTTGCCGTGCCGCGGCGTACAATCCATTCTTAATTCGTTGAAGGGCGGTAAGTCGGTTGCGGAAGTAGTAGACGGAATTGCCAACAACTATAACGAGGGGAAGTGGAACGGCTTCTTAACTTCTATAAAAAACAATCTATAAACAAGGTGATAAGATGGTACAACGCAAAAAAGTATCCTCACAAAAAAAAGTAAGAACGCTTTTTATCTTAAGCTTTATCACGTATCCGCTGATACTGTTTTTGATATTTTACGTGCTTGTAAATTTAAACTCGATACGTATGGCGTTCTTCACCGTCAAAATGGACGGGGCGTGGGTTTTTGCAAAATTAGATAATTTTAAGCAATTTATAAGCGATTTGACGGAAAGCGGAAACGTCGTCGGCGTCAGCATGCTCAATTCGTTGAAAATGTATATTATCAATTTGGCGATTTGTATGCCGTTATATTTGATTTTTTCGTATATGCTTTTCAAACAGTGCTTTTTACATAAAGGCATTAGAGTTATCGTAATGTTGCCGCAAATTATATCCGGTTTCGTTATCTGTATGCTCTTCAAAAACTTTATTTCGGGCGACGAGGCACCCATCAGCGTATTGTTTCAAAAATTAGGGATATTTCTTGATGAAAACGGAAAGCCGGTTGATTTGCTCTATCACGAGGCTTATGCGTTCGGCACGACGATTTTTTATGGGATTTGGCTGTCGTTTGGTATGAGCTTGATCGTCTATCCCAACGCCATGAAAGAAATTTCTTCGGAGATTATCGAAAGCGCGCAATTGGACGGCGTTTCCAATATGTTCCAGGAAATGTTCTATATCATTTTACCTCTTATATTCCCGACGCTCAGCACCTTTTTAATCACAGGCTTGGCGGGTATCTTCACCGAAGCGGGTTCCATCCTTGCATTTTACGACACGGACGCGCCTAGCTTCGTAAGCAATATGGGTTATTATTACGCGCAGTTGGTTTTAAATGCTAACGAAGCTACGTATCCCATGCTTTCGGCTGGCGGTTTGCTGATGACGTTGGTCGTTGCGCCCGTCGTCATTTTGGTACGGCACTTGCTTGAAAAATACGGTCCGTCTACGGAGGCATAATATGAAGAAAGTAATAAAAAATTTAGAAAAGCCCCGTGTTTTGGACGTCGTCAGCAAAGTTTTGATTGCCATTATGTGGGTGTTGTTGGTCGTCTATTGTATCACGTTGTTCATTTTGCCTATATGGATGATTCTTACCTCCTTTAAAGACCAAATCGAATACGTGTCCAATCGGTTCGGTTTCCCCGAAATTCCGTATTTTGAAAACTATAAAAATATATACCACCATTTACAAATTCCCGCGGACGAGGACGGATTTATAAAATACAATATATTCCACATGCTTGGTTTCAGTGTTCTTTACTCGGTTGGCTCGTCGTTCGTAAACGTATTTTTCACCACTTGCATGGCGTACGTGTTATCCAAATATAGATTTTTCGGCAGAAACTTTATATACAACCTCGGTATCGTGGTAATGATCGTGCCGATTATCGGTTCTTTGCCGTCGGCGATGGTGATCCGGTCTACGCTTCTGGTATACGACAATATGTTTTTACATATCATTACGTCGCCGTCCACCTGCTTTTCGGGAATGAATTTCCTCCTTCTATACGGGGCGTTTAAATCTCTGCCTTGGGATTATGCAGAGGCGGTGTTTATAGACGGCGGCAACGATTTCACGGCATTTTTCAGGATGTATCTGCCCATGATATTGCCTACGGACGTCGTTATTTTCGTCTTGTCCTTCTTAGGCTCGTGGAACGATTATCAAACGTTTATGCTTTGGTTGCCCAGCACGCCGAACTTGGCGTACGGATTGTATCAATTCCAAGGACAATCCAGAGCGTTGCTGCATGCGAGTACGGTGGAAATTATGGCGGGGTTCAGCATCGTTATCGTGCCTACAGTCCTTTTGTACGTTTGCTCGCAAAAGCTTATTCTTTCTAAATTTACAGTAGGGGGATTAAAGGGTTAATGAAAAAGAAAAAGATAATTTTCGCCCTCTTGGCGTTATGCTCCACCGTGCTCTTTGGCGTGGGCGTAGCGGCGTGCGATAACGGCGAAAAACAAAATAACAGCCAAAACCAACAAAGCAGTGAAATCGATTTGACGGGTGAAAAGAAGATTGTTTCTAATATTGAAGAAACGGTTAAAGTGTATTCCGACATCGACGTCAGTAAATGCTACGGCGTATGCAACGGCTATAAATTTGCGTGCAAGGCGGAAATCACGACGCCGAGCGGTAAAATCGTTACAACCGATTCGCAGTATACCGTGGAAGAGGAGGGGGAACATAAAATCAAACTTACCTCCACTATCGGCGGCGAAAAAGTAGAGGAGGAGTTTACGACCCGCGCAGAGGGATGCTCTGCGCAAGGCTTGTTTACTTGCTCCAACTCTGAATTTTTGCAGGATAATAAAGAAATAGCGGAAAACGTAATTGCGGACCTTCGCACGGGCGCGCAATTTCAGTTGGATACGACGAATTCCTCCCTTGCGTTTAAACCGGTTGTGGACTTAAAAGACTTGAAAGGGGAATCTCTCTCGTCGCTGATTGAATTTTCGACGAATGTGAATTCTACCAATTTACCCGATTTGCGCGGGCTTCGCATCGTCCTCACGGACGTTTACGACAGCACCAACCGCGTCGGCGTTACTTTTACGATGAGCTCCACCATTCTTTGGTTGGATAAAGAGCACGGGATAGAGGAAGGAACGGCGTCTGCACCATCCATGAAAGCGGAGTGGGACGGCTATGCCGTAGGCGATTCGTCTACGTACACGCCCGAGCCGGGCAAGACCTACGCGTTTAGCAGCTCGTTTATGCCCCAATATCACCTTCCGTCTGAAAAAGGGCTTACCTACTTGCCGATTCGTTTATATTACGATATCGACGACAACGCGATTTATACGGAACGTAAGGAAGGGCTTTTGCTCATTTACGATTTGGATAACCCTATGGATAGCTATGGCGATTTTAAAGGATTCACGACGGGAGAAGTGTACGTCAGTATAGAATGCACGGGGACGAGCGGCGATATCGTCTTTACGAAAATCGGCGATTATACCTTCGGGGACGTAACGGCGGATACCTATAAAAAGGCGAATACGTCGATGCTCTTGAACGGCTATGATTTTGAAAATATGCTGACGGGCGTCGTTGGATATGCGTATCCGTTGCCGCAGGCATTATACGCCGACGCGGTAACGACAAAGCTGTATAAGTTGGACGGCGAAAAGGAAACGGAAATTGCTTTTGATGGTACGTTTACGCCAAACGAGGCGGGCAGGTACGCGATTACTTGCACTTCGTTGAACGAATACGGCTATGAAACAAGCGTAAAAGGATATTTTGACGTGTTGTCCGAAGCGGTAGAAATTACGCCGCCGACGGTAGATTTACAAGCAAAATTATTGGACGTTTGGAAGGTCCCTACCCTTCAATTTGAGGGCGGCATAGGGGAACTTTCCTTGCGATATACCTTGCAAAAAGGGGAAACGAGCTACGACGTCCTGCCGGGCGACGCGTTCGCGTTGGATAAAAAGGGGGAAGAAGTCAAACTCGCGGTAACTGCCACGGACGCAATCGGGTATTCCCGTACCTTCACCTTCCCGCTTACCATCGACAGCAACGTGATGCGTTTTGAACTTCTGAACGAATTTGACAGCGTCAGCGTGAACGCGGGAACGGTTTTGACCGTACCCGATTACGTGGCGATTGATTATTCCAAAGAGGACGTATCTCAAAACAACGTAGAAATCACCATTCGCCGCGGCAAGACGCAAATTTTGTCCGTCGGGGACGAAATCGAAGTGCGTTCGGATAGCAACGTTTATTATTACGCGGGCGAAACGCTCTTAAAAACCTTCTCTATCCGCTGTTTACAAAGTTTTGTAGAGGGGGGCAAGGTGGAGGAACAGTTTACGTCTTCGTCGGGCGTCAGCCAAGTAAATACTTCCATCGTGGGGACGGTGTTTACTCTTTCCAACAACGACGCAACGATATTGATGCCGTACACCCTTTCTTCCAGCAGTTTGCATATACAGTTTTCGCTGTTTGACGATATGTTGGGCTCGTCGGTGTTGATTAGGCTGCGTTCTTTGTCGGGGCAGGAATTGCTTTACGAGCTGACGGGACTCGGCGCAGAGCCTACCTTGTATGTCAACGGTGAAAAGACTTACTGCAAAGTAAGCGTAGCTAAGTCGGTCTACAAGGGAACGGATATGCCCGAATACTTAAATCGCGAATATTATACCTATTCCTTTATCGTGGACGGCGCAAAGGCTACGCTGTACAACGGGGATGCCTTGCGTATTGCAACCATTGATAAGTGGAACGACGGCTTGCTTTTCGACGGCTTTGATAGGGGCGCGGTACAGCTCTCGTTCGAGGTGCAGAACGCAAAAACGAACGGCGTATTCGTGCTTGGTAAGGTCTCTAATCAAGGCTTGACGTCCGTGCATTTGGGTAAGGGTGAAAAAATGGCGCCGATGATCGCTTTCGACGGGGCGTTCGGTTCTATGTCGGTAGAAAAAGATAGCGAAGTAGTTATCCCTACTGCGTACGTTTACGACGTGTTCGACCCGAAATCCAGCGCAACGCTGTCGATTATGTCGCCGAGCGGGGAGGATTTGCTTAAAAAAGCGCCTGCCGAGGAATATGTCTTTACGGCAAGCGAATACGGCATTTATTACGTTTCTTACGACGTGCGGGATTCTAAGGGGAATACGGACACGCTCAATTATTTGGTGGTCATCACTGATGACGTCGCGCCGACGTTGACGGTAAACGGGACGTATAAAACGGAGTATAAAGGCAAAGTATCGATTTATTCTGCGACGGCTACGGACAACGTGGACGGGGAATTGAAGGTTACCATTTGGGTTGAAAAATCGGATATGACTACGCGTGAAGTGCAGGCAGGCGAAAAAGTTTCCTTGGAAAAGGGTAGTTACAAAATCGTTTATTATGCGATGGACGCAAACGGAAATTTTGCCGTACAGCGCTTTGAAATCCAGGTGAAATAAGGAGGGGTAAGATGAAGAAACGTAATTATATTGCATTGATTTTATCTCTGCTGATGACAAGCTCGTGCGCGCTTGCGTCGGGTTGTAAAGAAAACGCAGACGTCCCCAAAAAAGAGACGGTGATTTGCGATATGCTGACGCAACCAACCGATTATACGGTGGTTATTCCGTCCGATTATACCAAGACGGAAGAATATTCGGCAAAGCAGATTTGCGCGTATTATCAAGAGATTACGGGCGAAAAAATGGAATACGTTGTGGATTCCCAAATGCTTTTGACGGAGGAAAGCACGTATGTTTCTTTGGGCGATACCTCCCTTTTTGAGCTTGCGGAAAAGGAACACGGCAAGGTCGATTTAAGCGAAACGACGTTGAATACGGACGGATTTTATATCTTTACACACGGGAAATCGGTGTTTATCAACGCCTTTAATGACCGCGGTATTATGTACGGCGCGTTTGAATTTATCGAAAACACGCTCGGCGTACGGTTTTTAACGGACGATTATACGCACGTGCCGAAATCGGATTCTATTCTTTTGAAAACGTACGATAAATCTTACGCCCCCTTGTTTAGACAAAGAACGTATTTGAATACGGCTGTGGATAAGGACGACGTGGAGTATACGGCGCATATGCGCTATAACACCGACTATTGCGAGATGCCCGATTATATGGGCGGTTCGACGCAATGGGCAAACCTCGGCCCTTCGCACACCTCCTTTAATATCGTCAACCCCGACAATTACGTTACGGGCGAAACGGTTTCGGGTATGCCCGGCAGTATCGTTTTCCAAGACGAATACAAGCACGTTTTTGCGCACACGGGCTCGGACGAAGACGCGGATACAATGTACATTGACGTCGGCGGCAGATACGAGGTGTTGGACCTTTGCTATTCGTCGGGCGTTAACGAGGACGGCACGATTTCGGATGAAGAAATCTCCGCAGTCAAGCTCTCTATCGAGGGGTTAAAAAAGAAGATTTTAGAAGATGAAGAAGCGGAATTCTTCATGTTCGGTCAGCAAGACCGTACTTACGGCTGTGCGTGCAACCGTTGTAAGGCGGTCAAGGAAAGCTATAAGGCGAGCGGCTTGATGATTCGTTTTATCAACTGTGTTTCGGACGGTATTCGTGCGTGGATGCAGGAAGAAAATATCAACAGAAATATCAATTTCGTTATTTTCGCATATTCTTACAATGAATATGCGCCCATCGACGAGGACGGGAAGCCGTTGAGTTCTACCGTCGTTCCACGCGACAACGTGTATATCCGTTACGCGCCTATTCACGGTATGCAATATTATTCCCTGAACGACGAGCGTCAAGACAACGAAACGCGCGGTATTTACAGCGATTGGGGAAAATTGACGGATAATTTGATGGTGTGGACGTATCACGCGTACTATGCGGAATATTTTTGGTATTTGCCCACGATACAGACGATGAAGGACACTTTGCTTCTTTTGAAAGAGGTGGGTACGGAATACGAATTTGCGCAGGGTTGTTATGAGGATACGGCCATTTACGAGCAGTGGATCGAGTCCTATGTTTTCTCAAAATTGTGTTGGAATATCGAGGCGGACGTCGAAAATTTGCGCGATGAATTCTTGTTCTATTACTTTGGCGCAGACGCTTTTGAGTACGTTGCGGAATTCCATAACAGAGTGGAGGATAGATATAGCTTAATGTCCGCCGACCCTAACGTCGTTATCGACTCTTTGGACATTTTTACGGCGGATTATTGGCAATATTCTTTTATGAACGGCTTATGCGGCTTGTTTGACGACGCAATCGCGGCGACGAGGGCAAATCCTGCTTTGACGGCGGTGCAGAAGCAACGCTACGTGCAGAACTTGGAAAAGGCGAAGCTCACGCCCATGTATATGCGCTTGTATAACGCGAATTCGTATGTGGAATTGACGAAAGAGGACGTTATTTCTATGGCGCAGGAGTGGATTGATTTAGCGGAAAGCTACGGCGTAACCCGTTACGGCGAGGGTAGTAACCGCTTGCTCAACGTCATCAAGGAAAAATATAATTTAAGCTAATTTGTACGCCTTGCCCAAAGGCAAGGCGTACAGTTTAACAAAAAATTAAAAAATATTGCTTTTTATAAAAAAGTTGATATAATAAGGTAGATTACTATGAAAAAAGATAGGTTTTTTACGGCTGTATACTGTCCGCCGTATCCCCCCAAGGGAAAATATCCCAACCGCATCACGGAAGAGGTGTATCAAATTTTAAAAGGCGTGGGTATTGACCATATTTTCGGGCATTTTGAGGATGATTACGGTTGGAATTATCTCACCGATTCTATGGATATTTGCGATAAATTGGGTTTGACGTATTTCCCGCGCTTGCGCATTTACGAGCAGTATTTGGCGATTACGGGCGGTTATCACGTGAAGGACGGCGTTACTTATGCCGGCAGAACGGATGAGGAAAAAGCGGCAATCGGCGCGGAGTTTTTGCGGCAGGTGGATAGCCTTAGTAGTCATTCCAGCTTTGGCGGTATCTATTTCGGCGACGAAAGCGCGTACGGTGCAATCGAGGGGATCGCGGCGGCGCAAAAGCTCTTTTTGGAGAAATATCCCGACAAGGAATTCCATTACAATAACTTGAATTATTGTTTCGCCGACGAGCATTTATTCGGTGGCAAAAATGCCGAGGGCTATCACGTGCTGACGGGCGATTTAGAATGCAAATCGGAAAACCGTTTCAACCGCTACCGTTATCTTATTGATAAATACGTGGACGTTGTTCAGCCCGAATATTTGACGACGGATTTTTATCCGTTTGGCTGGGCTTGGCGTCATATTCCCTCGTCGGTACACCGTGGCATGTACGAGCTGAACTCGATTTTTGCCGATTATAAAAAGAAAAATAAGGGTATGAAATCCTACCAATATATACAAGTCGGCTATTGGGACGACGAGGTGCGTATGAATACGCGCGCAGAAATGGCGTTGCAGATGAATATCACAATCGCCTACGGACACGAGGGTTTTGCGTTCTTCCCCGGCGTCTTCCCCAACGATTTCTTGGACGATCCACCCTCGCAGTGGGAATACGGAAAGGGGGGTATTTGCGGGCTTGTGGACGCGTACGGCAACCCGACGATGTACGCGGATTTTGTAAAAGAGATTTTGCAGGACTTGCAAGCGTTTGCGCCGATAATGCTCGACAGCGAATTTTTGGGCGTTGCGACGGTTGGGGAATATCACAACGGTTTCGACGGCGTAGATATCAGCGTTTTGGCGGATAACGACGCACTCTATACGGGGTGGTTGCCCGAGTGGGGTCGCTATGAGGGCGAATTGCCTGAAATTATGACGGACACGCAACTTTTCATCGGCGTATTTAAGCAGAAAGACGGCAGAAAAGCATATTTTGTTGTGAATAATTCAACGCTCATCAAGGCAAACGCGACGGTGCGATTACAGGGCGTTCATAAAATAATCCAATCGGGCGTACAAATGGAAAAGAATGGCGAAGTTTCCGTGCGTATTCCCGCAGGTGAAAGTATTTTAATTTATTAAAGGGTGGGTATTATGAAAAAACTGCACTTGATTTGTAACGCGCACATCGACCCCGTTTGGCAATGGACGTGGGACGAGGGTATTTCTTCGGCAATTGCAACTTTTCAATCGGCTGCGAATTTAGCGGACGAATTCGATTATATCTTTTGCCATAATGAAGCAATGCTTTACGAGGCAATCGAGGAAAGCGCCCCCGATTTGTTCGAGCGTATCAAGGTTTTGGTTAAGGAAGGTAAATGGAAAATCGTGGGCGGTTGGTATTTACAGCCCGATTGCAATATGCCCTCCGGTGAGACGTTCGTGCGGCAAATCAGCGTCGGTAAATCTTATTTTATGGAAAAATTCGGCGTAGAACCCACGGTTGCGTACAATTTCGACGCATTTGGGCATAGCGTTGGGCTTCCGCAGATTTTGGTGAAAAACGGCTATAAGGGGTATATGGCTTGCCGTCCGAACAAACAACAGTTCACCTACCCCGGCAGATTTTTCAAGTGGACGTCGCCCGACGGCAGTTCTATCGTCATGACCAACTGCGAATCTTACGGTACGTGGCTTGGCGAAGCGGTGAAAAAAATTAAGCGAGAAATAGAGGGTATTCCCATGTGGATGCTCGGCTCTGACGCAGGCGAAAAGGAAAGAAACGGCATGGAAGACGTGGATTACTCTCTTTGGGGGGTGGGCAATCACGGCGGCGGTCCATCCCGTAAAGATTTGCGTGATATTGCCGAATTAAAGGTGGACGGCGTGGAAATTATGCATAGTTCCCCCGACGCTTTGTTTGCCGACAATATCCACGTATCTGGCGAGGTGAAAACCTCGTTGGTTACTTGTATGCCCGGATGTTATTCATCTATGGCAAAGATAAAGCAAGGTTTTAGGAAGGCGGAAAATTTATTCTATAGCGCAGAAAAAATGCTCTCTGTTGCGCGCTTGAACGGCATTGAATTGGATACGTCGGATATGAAGACGGCGGAAAAGAAAATTTTGTTTGCCTCTTTCCACGACATTCTTCCGGGCTCGTCCGTGGAAGAGGGGGAACGGGAGGGCCTTTGCGCGCTGTCTTTAGCGGAAAAGATTGCGCGCGACTATCGCACGAAGGTATTTTTGCGAATGACAATGGGACAAAAACGTGCTGAAGCGGGCGCCTTCCCCGTGTTCGTTTTCAATTATGCTCCTTATGAAATCACCGTGCCTATCGAGGCGGAGTTTATGCTCGAAAACCAAAACTGGAACGAGGAAATCCGTTATACGCCCCACGTATATTATCAGGGAGAGGAAATCCCTTGTCAGGTGTTAAAGGAAGAATCCACGCTGAATTTGGATTGGCGTAAAAAGGTCGTTTTTGAGGGAAAGCTGGCACCCATGTCCTTAACGAGATTTGAAATTAAGGTAACACCCGTACCCAGAACGCCTATGTTCTCCCCTGCAAAAGAGTGTCGTATGGACGGAAAAATTTCCATCGGCAAGCCCATTTTCGAGGTTTACGACGATACCGCGGACCCTTGGGGCATGAGCGCGAAAGAACTCAAAGCGATGGGCGAAAATCCCGTTCCTATGCGTGAAATGACGCCCGCCGAGGTGGCGGAATTCTGCGTATTTGATAAGGAAACTCCCGCGGAAAAAATTATTGAGGACGGCGCGCTTTTGTCCGTCTACGAAGGGCTTTACACCAACGGCAAAACCAATGCGGTTTTGCAGGTCAAAGAGTATAAAAACCATAATTATACGGACGTCAAAGCGATTGTGGAATTTGCGGAAAAGAACAAGCTTTTGCGCGTTAAAATTCCTATCCCCGAAGAATTTAAAGATGGCGTTGCCGTGGGCGACGGACCTTTCGCGTTTGAACAAAAACCGAACGCGGAATGCGTTTTCCAAAAGTGGTTTGGCGTGCAAAATGCGGACGGGGAAATTTTCTCCGTGCTCAACGACTGCATCTATGCCGGTAAAGTCGAGGACGGTTATATTCATCTTACTTTGCTCCGCGGTTCGGGATATTGTTTCCATCCCATTGCGAATTTGCAATTGTATCCTTATGACCGCTATTTGCCTCGAATTGACGGGGGCAGGTACGCGTTCAATTTCAGAATTGTTTGCGGAAAAGTCAACGATATTTATCGCGCGGCAGAGCTTTTCAACCAGCCTCCGTATGCCGTAAACGTATTCCCTACGGGCGAAAGCGATAAGGATTTTGCCAAGGTTTCGCTGTTAGGAAACGTCGTTTTGACCAACTGCCACTTGAATGAAAAGGGCGAATACGTAGCGCGTGTTTACAATCCTTCGGGAAATGCGGAAAATTTCCGTTTGCAAATCGGGGACGTACACGTAGACGACGCGGCGGCGAAGGGCGAGGTCGTTTCTATCGTCGTCAAAGACGGGCAAGGCAAAGTTTTACACGATAAAATGCCTACGTAAAGGTGAAGAGAATGGGCAAAAAAATCATTTCGTTTATGCTGGATTGTTCGCGAAATGCTATTCCTAATAAAGCGTTTTTAAAAAAATGGATTGACATACTTGCCGACTGTGGGTATAACGAATTACAACTCTACACAGAAGATACTTTTCAAGTGAAAAACGAGCCTTACTTCGGTTATTTGAGGGGTGGATTTTCTGTTGCGGATATCAAAGAAATCGATGCGTACTGCCAAAGTAAGGGGATAGAGCTTGTTCCTTGTATAGAGGTTTTGGCGCATCTTGAACGGATTTTTCGTTGGCAAGATTATGCAAAAATTCACGATACCGGCGACGTGTTATTGGTAGATGAAGAACGCACTTACGAGTTTTTAGACCATATTTTTGCGACGGTTTCCAAGGCTTTTTCGTCCAAAAAAATCAATCTCGGTTTAGATGAAACTATGCTGTTGGGGCAGGGCAGATATTTAATGAAACACGGATACGAGGATAAATCGAGTATCTTTTTTCGGCATCTCGGCAAAGTAAAAACGCTGACGGATAAATACGGTTTTCATCCGATGATGTGGTCGGATATGTTTTTTCGTTTGGATAATCAGGGAGAATATACGTTAAGCGAGCCAAAGCTCACCCCGCAAACGGTAAAAAAGAAACCGCAAGGAATCGATTTGGTGTATTGGGATTATAATATCCGTTCCCCTAAGGTGTATCGCGATATGATCCGCTCCCACAAAAAATTCGGTAAAATGCCCCGTTGGGCAGGCGCGTGTTGGTCGTTTGTCGGTATGCTCCCGCACAACGATTACGCGGAGGAAGCGCTCAAAGTCGCCTTTCCAATTATGTTAGAGGAGGGGGTTGAGGAGTTTATGCTGACTTGGTGGGGGGATGACGGCGCGGAATGTTCCAAACTGTCCAATCTGCCCATTGTTTACGCGTTTGCGAAAATGGCGCAAGGGGAAACGGATTTTGAGAAGATAAAGCGTGGGTTTGCGGAAAAATACGCCGTCGATTGGGAAGCCTTTAATCAGATTATTTTGCCAAATCGCATTGACAACCAACCTTTGGACGTATATAATCCCGCGAAATATATGTTATATAACGACTATTTTTCGGGGATATTCGACAGTACCGTGGCGGTAGGCGTTGCGGAAAAATACGCCGAATACGAAAGCCGTTTAAACGGTCTTTCCACCCATAGAGAATACGGGTATTTCTTTGATTGCGCGGCAAAATTATGCGCGGTCTTAAAAGAAAAATACTCGCTCGGCGTGGAAACCAGAGCGCTTTACCAAGCCGGAGATAAGGAAAAAATGAGAGCGCTGTTGTCGCGCTATGACAAAGTTCTTTCTGCAATACAAATTTTTTATCAAGCCTATAAAAGGCAATGGTTAACGGAAAATACCGATTGCGGATTGGAGGTACAGGCGGCGAGGATCGGCGGTTTGATGCAGCGTACCAAGGATTGTAAGGAACGTTTGCAAGCATGGATAGCAAGCGACGTAGACGAAATTTCGCAGTTAAAGGATGAAATTCTTGATTTTGGCGGTGAAAGACCGAACGAAGGAAAGGGTTTGGCGGTTGTTTACAATTCTTATAAAGGCAATTTTTCGGTAAATTATTGAGTATGGTACGGCAGATAAAATGGATATGCAAATAAGCGGACTTATCCCGACTTACAAAAAACAACGACGTGGTTTGTAAAAAACCGCGTCGATTTTTTTTGCCGTTTTGCTGAGTGTGAAAAGACGCTTGTATTTGATAAACAAGTTGAAAAATTGTTGTAGGAATTTTTGTGAGCGTAAAATATTTTTCCGTATATCAACGGGAAATATATTCGGGCTATTATTCTTTTGTAGTGCAAGCAAACGCGAATATCAAATCGATATTTAAGAGGATGAAAAAAGAGGAGCAAGAAAAGGAACGGTAGCTCACGCTTATCGGTAAGGGAAAGCGCCAATAATTAAAATTTCGACGGGCATACGCGTGGTGAAAGAGTAGGCGTGCGGTTTATATTTGTTGCGCATATTTAAGGAGTTTCTTTGGGAAAAGAAACTTCTTAGTTTTTGACTATTTGTCTGCTTTTTATAAAAAAATACCAAAAAATTTTTCGTTTTTTCGTTAGAAATAATTTTTTTAAAGTGGTATAATAGAGGTAAGAACGGATAGGTTGGTTAAGATAATGCAACAAACAAACTACATAAAATATGCAAACATTGAGGAATTGAAAAAACAGGTAAAAACGTTTTACGAGAAAGGAAAAAATCTTATAGTGCACACTCGAAAGACGCGGAAAACAGACGTGGAGTACAGCGTCAGCATCGAGGGGATTTATCCTAAATTTTTCACTGTAAAAAGCCACTCGCTCAACGTGATGTTTACCATACAATACGTTGACGTTTTAACGGGGAATATATCCATAGAAGAAGAAAAGGAAGGCGATTAGCCTTCCTTTTTCTTTTACTTAAAATATTCGCTAGTGTCCGTCGTGGCGTTGATTTGCTTTTTTACGTGAACTAAAATCGAGCCGTCGTCTTGTACCGTTTCGTCAAGAATAACGAATTTCGTACGCGAGTTTTCCATGGAAACCTTATATCTTGTCAACTCTTGACGGTTTGCATGGATCGCTTCGTTTTTCGTCAATCCCAATTCGGGCTTTTGCGAAAATACCAACGTTTGCGAGATGCACCCGGATTTCACTCTTTTCATAACACACCTCCTTTTCAGCGCGCCGCGAACGGTAGATGCGGGGGCCTTATTTACAGAGAGATGATTACGCATTGTTTGACGGCGTTTCTACCGTTTGACGCCTTGCCGAATACGCTCCCATGACAATTTAAATTGTAGATAAATTATAACACAATTTAAAAAAGAAATCAAACGAGTTTTGAAAAAATTATAATAAAATTATTCGCAATATAAAAACTTGTTAAAAGGGAGGGGCAGGTGTGCGTTGAATTTTAAAAGCCCCCACCCATGTACGCGTTGAATTTATTGGGGAAATCCCGTTAAAATCCACGAATTGCAAGGGCGGGGCTATCTTGATTCCGTTTTGCAAAAGCAATATTTTTAACGGATAGCGCAAAAAAGGGGCTTATCGTTTTTGGCAGGATTTTTTATATTCCATCGCCGTCATACCCGTGATGGCTTTAAATTTTCGACTGAAATAGTTGAGGTCGGAAAAGCCTACGCGGAGGGCGATTTCCTTGATGGGAACTTCTTCTTTTTCAAGGAGCGCTTTTGCATTTTGTATTCGCGTTTCATTGATACATTCCACAACGCTTTTTTGGGCGTATTCTTTGAAGAAATGAGAAAAATAGGATACGCTCATATTAAAGTGTGCGGCAAGCTCAGGCACGGAAATATTTTCCGTGTAATTTTTTTCGATGTAATCGATGATGTGGTGGAAAGTATCCAACCGTTTGAATTGTTTTTTATAGTGTTCTTCGTCCAACACGTTTTTCACGTATCGCGCCGTCAATATGCCGAAAAATTCGTAGGCGAGTTTTTTATATTCGACAATGCTTTGAATGGTGCGCGGCTTCGAATATACGGCAATCATCTCGTCCAATATTTTGGTGCAATCCTCGTCTACGATGACGTTTTGGAAGAGGGCGCACTCGTTGCCGATCAAGTTGTGGAAAAAGGTCGGATCGAATTGAAAACAGTAAAATTCGGATTCGATTTGCGAAATGATACCCGTGTGCAATTCGTTGCCGTTAATAAGCACAATGGTGCCTTTGCGTACCTCGTGATGTTCCAAATTGCAGCCGGTTACGGCTTTGCCTTTGGTAAAATAAAGCAGTTCTAACGCTTCGTGCCAATGTATGCGCCCCATTGAAGAATGGCGGACGAATTTTCGAATATAGATGGGGTTCTTTTTTAGGAAAAGCGGCTCGTATTCGTAATAAGTATCCATAAACGTCTCCTTGATAAATTCACAAAAAGAAAGCAGAATTGTGCTACAATTTTACTTACTATCATGATATAATAAAAATGTAATAAAGTCAAGAAAAAATGAGCGAAGTTAAGGAGAAAACAAAAAAAATGGACAAAATTATCAGCGTTGTGTTAGTTGGGGCTGGAAATCGTGCTAACGTTTATGCCTCCGTTTCATTGGAATATCCCGAAAAGATGAAGGTCGTTGGTATCGTAGATCCCGATCCCGTTCGCCGTGAATTGATGCGTGAACGCTACAACGTATCTTTGGAAAATTGTTTTGAGGACGTTTCGGAATTTGTAAAGCGGGAAAAATTCGCCGACGCCGTTATCAACGGTACGATGGACCATTTGCACGTTCCTACGTCTATTCCCATCTTAGAAAAGGGCTACGATATGCTTTTGGAGAAGCCTTTTGCCGTAAACGAAAAGGAAATGAACGAGTTGGTAGAGGTGGCGCGCAAGCACAACAATAAGGTAGTTATCGGGCACGTATTGCGTTACACCGATTTCTATCGCGCAATCAAAAATATCGTGTTAAGCGGCGAAATCGGAAAAATTATTTCCATCGAAACGTGCGAACACGTCAGCTATCATCACATGGCGGCGTCTTACGTCCGCGGGAAATGGAGCTCGGAAAAAATCTGCTTTGCGCCGATGCTTTTGGCGAAGTCCTGCCACGACGTCGATATTATGCTGTGGATGATGAAGGAAACGGAGCCCACGCACGTTGCAAGTTTCGGTTCGGATTTCCAATTCGGCAAAGAGAGGAAACCAGAGGGGGCAGGCAGCAGATGTATGCAGAATTGTCCTTATGTCGACGAGTGTATATTCTCTGCAAAATCCAACTACCTTGCTTATCCCAGATGGGGGCAATACGTATGGAAATGTTTGGAAGCGAATAAGAATTTGACAATCGAACAGCAGGAAGAATCTTTAAAGACGGACAACCGTTACGGAAAGTGCGTATGGGATTTCGAACGCGACGGAAACGTAGACCATCAAGCGCTCGTCTTCAATTTTGCAAACGGCGCGACGGGTACGTTCAGCATGGTTGGCGGCTGCGCCAAACCCGAACGTAATATCCATATCGTCGGTACGCGCGGCGAAATCAAAGGTACGTTTGACGATTCCCGCTTCGTCGTAAGAAAAATGACGCCTGCGGACTCCGTGCTTGGTTACGAAGAGAGAGTATACGATTTAAACGTACACGGAGATATGATCGGCGCGGCTGGCGGACACGGCGGCGGCGACGAGAAGCTCGTATACGATTTCTTAGATTATTTGAACGGGAACGAGCCTTCCGTATCCTGCGCGACGTTGGAGGATTCCGTAATCAGCCACAGAGCGGTGTTTAAAGCAATGCAATCTAAACACAGCGGCGAAATCGTGAAGATATAACGGCGGAAAACATTACCAACGGAAAATCGTGTTGGGGATATTGCTTTTTGTTTTATTTTAAATTATAGTTGTTGCGTGGGCGCGTATGAGAAAATAAAAGCCAGAGGGGGTACCCCCTCTGTTAGGTAGCTACTAATGTATCTACCTAACAAAATATCTAACAGATTTATTTTTTTCTGTAATTCGCGCTTGCAAGGCAACCGATAATATGATACAGATAAAAAATTTTCAAGGAGGAAAATAATGAAGAAACTTTTTACAGGCATTTTAAGCGTTTTATTGCTGATCGTTCTTTCCGTTTTCGGATTGACGGGTTGCGGATCGAACGACAAGCAAACGAAGAAGATCTCGCTTGACGTAACGGCAAAAACGCTTGCCGTAGGCGAAAGTTTTACGTTGACGGCAACGACGACGCCTGCGGACGCAACGGTTACGTGGTCGTCTTCCGACGAGGCAATCGTTACGGTAGACAACGGAAACGTGCTCGGCGTAAGCGAGGGCTCGGCAACCGTAACGGCGAAAAACGATACGGTTACGGCAACCTGCGAAATTACGGTAACGGCTGCGGCGGAGCAGAAATACACCATCCTGTTTAAAAACGGCGACGTAGACGTTAAATCGATGGAAATATCGGAAGGAGCAACCGTTTCCTATAACGGCATAGCGCCCACCAAAGCGAGCACGGAGGAATACTCGTACACTTTCATCGGTTGGTCTTTGACGGACGGCGGCGAGGTCGTGGACATTTCTACGATCACGGTTGACGGCGACAAGACTTTTTATGCGGTATTCTCGCAGTCGGTGCGCGAATACACCGTAACGTGGAACGTGAACGGCGAAACGACGACGGAAACGTACGCTTACGGCGCAACGCCCGATTATAAGAACGGCACGCCTATCGTTCCCTCGGTTGGCACGACCAGCTACACCTTCCTTGGTTGGGCGGATACCATCAGCGGCAACGCGTTGGAAACCTTGCCCGCAGTTACGGATAACGTAACTTATTACGCCGTATTTGAAGAAGTAACGGCGCAGACGAAATTCACCGTTACTTGGATGAACGGCGAAACCCTTTTAAAGACGGACGTTGACGTGGAATACGAAACGCAGCCCGAATACGTAGGCGAAACGCCCACGAAGGATATGACGACGGAATGCGAATACGTGTTCGTCGGTTGGGCAACGAGCGCAGACGGCGAAAAGTTGGAAACCTTGCCCGTAGTTACGGCAAACGCAACCTTCTACGCTGTATTTGAAGAAACGGCTCGCAAATATACGGTTACTTGGGTAATCGAGGGCGTGGAAGAAACCTCGCAGGTCGGTTACGGCAGCGTACCCGCATACCTTGGCACGCCCGAAAAGGCGGACTCGGCAGATTGCTCGTTTAAATTTATCGGCTGGGCATTGAGCGCAGAGGGCGAAGCTTTGGAAACGTTGCCCGAAGTAAGCGGCGACGCTACTTATTATGCGGTATTCGACGTAGACGAAGTATTTGCAGCGCCTAAATTCTTGGGCGGCGCAATCGATTACTCCGCAAATTCGGAAGAAATCTTCCTCCCCGACGGCTTGCTGGGCGAAGGGGTTACGCTTGTAAGCGCGGTGGTAAAGGCGGAAGGTCAAGCGGACGTCGTTGCATACGAAAACGGCGCTTGGGTACATAGCGCGATCACCTTGACGGAAGAAGAATTGAAAGGCAACCTTATCGGCGCGCGCACGCTGGAAGTACAGCTTTCGAGCGGCGAAGAATACAGCGTAGCCATGAACGTATACGCAGGTATCATCAACGAACTTTCCGACTTCCCGATGTTCTTCAACAATACGGGCGTTGATTCTACGGTTACGAACGAAACGACGGGTGAGGTTACGGAATACAAGGGCGTTGCACCCTACACCTACGGCTATTATATCGTAACCGAGGATTTGGGCTCGTATACCATTTCTTTAAATGCAAGCAAAGAAGAAGTATATACCTATGCAGACGAGCTTTCGTTTGAGCAGGTAGAAGCAACCGACTATCAGGCAACCAACGGCTTCAACGGCGTTTTGGACGGTCAAGGCCATACCCTTAAATTCAAACTTATGAGCGGCGGCTTGGTCGGTTTGGTACTCGGCAACGCAGTCATCAAAAACCTTGCGGTTATTTACGAGGACGCAACCTCGACCTATTACGGCGCGTTCGGTTATATCACCAACGGCCATCCCGAAATCAGAAACTGCTATATCGAAAGAACGAACAACCACTATCAGGCATGGTCGGTATTCGGTATTATGTCCAGACCGAACGCTAAACTCGTTCTTCACAACACCGTCGTATACGGCTACAATACTTCCAATAACTCGGCAAAGAATAGCAATATGTGGATTGACGCAAGCTCCACCAACGCGTACGTTATTCACGCCCGTACCAACGCAACGAACTTCGTAAATATTAAAAACTTCACCAAGGTATTTAACGACGGGGTTTTGGACGGCTCGCGCGAAGTGCTCCTTTCCGAAATCGAGGACACAAGCGGGTTTGACGATAATTATTGGAGCAAGGAAAACGGCAAGCTCATTTGGAAGGGCTTTGAAACGGCAACCGTTACTTGGGTAAAGGGCGAAGAAACCGTTACGGAATTGACAACCAAGGGCGATTGGCTTATGTACACGCAGACGTTACCCGAAAACGTGGAAAACGAAAGCGGTAGCACCACTTATTACTGGTCGAAGAGCGAGGACGGCGAGGCTGTATCGTTCAGCGACAGATTTAAAGTAGACGAAGACGTTACCTATTATATGGTAACCAAGCAGGAGATCCGTTATTATACGGTAACTTGGATTATCGACGGCGTGGAAACGACGACGGACTATCAGTACAACGAAGTCGTTGCGCACGACGATCCCGTTAAGGCGGAAGACAACTATTACACCTACAAATTCCTTGGTTGGTCTTACGAAGAAAACGGCGAGCTCGTAGAGCTTGGCACGGCTACGGAAGAATTCGTATACTACGCAGTATTTGAAAAGACGGCGAAGTTTGCATTCACGACGGTAAGCGCGCCCATCCTTTATTCCACGGACGACGCAAACCTCTTCCTTCCCGAAGAATTGACGGTTACTATCGACGCGGAAACGAAGATTTCCAGCGCGGACGGCGCAGTCGTATATTACGAAAACGGCGCTTGGGCAAAGAACTTTGCAATCACTGACGAACAGAGAAAGGCGAACGCAATTGCGACTTTCGACGTTGCAATCGTAAAGGGCGAAAACGCGTATATCGCGACGGTAAAATCCTACGCGGGCGTTATCGACGAGCTTTCCGACTTCCCGAAATTCTTTGACAACGACCCGTCGGCAACCCACCCCAACGTTTACGGTTATTATATCGTAGTGAAGGATTTGGGTTCGTATACGATAGACGGTCAAACCTACACGTATGCAGACGACTTGACAATGACGCAATCGATGACGACTGATTATACGGCAACCAACGGCTTCAACGGTGTGTTAGACGGCGCAGGTCATACGCTTAAATTCAACCTTTTAAGCGGCGGTTTGGTCGGCAATATTTTGGGTGGCTGTACGATTAAGAACTTGGCGGTATTCTTCAACGACAGCACCAGCACCTATTACGGCGTATTCGGTTATATGGCGATGACGGCTGGTCCTGTAATTGAAAACTGCTATATTGAGCAGACGAATAACCACTATCAAAAGAGAACGACGTTCGGTATTATGGGTCGTCCTTTGGGCAGATTGATTTTGAAAAACACCGTTGTTTACGGTTTCAACAACAACCACGCAAATAACTACAACGGTGAGGCTTCCGCGCCCATCAGCACGGCTTCGACCAACGCATACGTGATTTGCGGACGCGCCGCCGTTACGCCTACCTTGCCGCAGGCAACGGGCTTTACGAAGGTATACGATAACGGTAGCGGTTTACCCTACGACGCAAACGATAATAAACTTTACGTTCCCCTTGCAGATATTGCGGACGCAAGCGGCTTCAACGCATATTGGAGCCAAGCGGACGACAAGCTGACGTGGCAAGGCGCGACGGATACCACGGTTTATTCCGTAGTGGCAGTAAAATAATTAAAAATCGTAACACGCGCGATTCGGCTGTTTGCACTTGGCGCAGATAGCCGAGCCGCGAGGCGATAAAAAAGAATAGAGGTAAAAAATGAAAAGCAGATACGAAGAAATTGAAATTCAAATTCTCACGTTCGCGGAAGAGGACATTTTAACAACGTCGCCTGGTCAAGTTGACGGCGACGAAACGAAATATCCCGTCCCCGGCGGTTGGTCTGAGTGAGGTGGAATATGAATACGAAAATGAATAAGAAAATCAAAAACACCTTGCTTGCAACTTTGTGTTGCGGTTTGCTCGCTACGGCAGGCGCAGGGGTAATGACGGGCTTTAACGCTTCCGCAGACTCCGTGCGCGTAAAACCTACGGGCTTAAACACGGTAGCCTTGACGGAAGAAATCAACGACGCGGATTTGGACACCTTCCAAGTCTACGGCGCGTCTACGGGTAAAAAAGAATTGCTCGGCTTCCGTTTCTTGGCGACGATTGAACAGAGCGATTTGGCGTTGATCCCCAACACCGCAGAGTTCGGTACGGTCATTATTCCCAACCGTTTGTTGGGCGAAGGGGAATTGACGGTAGACACTGCCAACGCGCTTGTTGCGCCTGCGTTGATCGATACGGCGGCGGCAGAAGTACCTGCCGACGGTTTGGGCTATTACATCACTTTGATGGGCGAAACTCTGCAAGCGGCTTTCCCCGAAGGCTTATACGACACCGCACTTACCGCGCGTGCATACGTTAAATATACGTATACGGCAAACGGTGAAGAAATAACGGACTACGTATATTCCGCAGACGCGATGACACGTTCCATCGCATACGTCGCTTCTCGCGAATTGACGGATGCGGAAAACGCGGGCGAGGACGTTTCGGGTATGACCCACTTAAACAACGTTATTTCGCAGACGACGACTGAGGCAACCCTCACGCTGGGCGCAACGGAAATTGAGGTCGGTGATACGACGACGGCAACCTTGAACGGCGCGACGGACGGCGTAAACGACTATGCCTATAACCTTAAATCCTCTAAGGAAACGGTTGCAACCATCAACGAAAACGGCGAAATCGTGGCGGTTGGCGGCGGTACGACGACGATCACCGCAAACATCGGTACGAAGACGGTTTCTACGCCACTCACCGTCAACGGCGAAAAGATGTCGGTTGCGTTCACGGCAGGGAATATTTTGTATTCCACGCAGGACGGCGAAATCTTCATGCCCGACGGCTTGTTAGACGAGGGAGAAACGGTTGTCAGCGCAGTCGGCACGGAAGACGGCGTAGATTACTTCGAAAAGGGCAAGTGGACTGCGCTTGGCTTGACGGACGAAGAAAATAAGCTGAACTCGACAAGACCAACGTCTTTGACGGTAGAAACCTCCGAGGGCGATTTATACAACGTAAATTCGCTTTCCTACGCGGGCGTCATTGACGAACTTTCCGACTTCCCGAAATTTTTTAACAATACGGCAGTGCCTAGCGAATATGACGCTACCACCTATCCTGCAGTTGCGCCTAACGTTTACGGTTATTATATCGTAACCAAGGATTTGGGCGACGGCACGGATGAATTGGCGCTTACGCAGACGGAAGCAACCGACTATCAAAAGACAAACGGCTTCAACGGCGTATTGGACGGCGCAGGGCATACGTTAAAATTCAAACTCACGAGCGGCGGCTTGGTGGGTATGATACTCGGTAATGCAGTTATTAAAAATATTGCAATTATCTACGAGGACGGCACTTACGACAGCACGACGAAAAAGGGCGGCTACGGCGTACTCGGTTATATGACCAACGGCGCGCCTGAAATCAGAAACAGCTATATCGAAAGAACGAACAACCTGTATCATCAGGGCTCGGTATTCGGTATTATGTCTCGTCCCAATGCAAAACTTATTTTGCATAACACGGCTGTACATGCCAACAACACGTCGAACCAGAGTGGCTGGTATAGCAATATGTGGATTAACGAAACCTCGACGGACGCATATTTGATTTATGCGCGTGCTGCGGCAACGGGTTGGACGAACGTAACCAACTTCACGGAAGTTGTAACGGGCAACACGTTGACGAGCGATTTGAGCACGTTTGATACCAACTATTGGACGACGACAAACAACCAACTTAATTGGAAGGGGTTGGACGATATGACGGTTTCCGTTTACGACGCTACATACGTAGAAACCGTAGAAGAAAAGGCATATTATTCCACGGTAAGCAGCGAAATGATTTTGCCTGAGGGCTTACTTACCGACGGTGAAACCATCGTAGACGCAAAAGACGAAAGCGGCAACGATTATTACGAAAACGGCGCATGGCAAAACGTTGCGTTGACGGCGGACGAAATCAAGGCAAACGCAACCAAAGACGTTACGCTTACCCTTGAAACCTCCGAGGGATATTTCTATAAAGTATCCGTAGGCTCTTACGCGGGTGTTATCGACGAGCTTTCCGACTTCCCTAAATTCTTTGACAACACGGCGGTTGCAAGCGAATACGACGCGGCAACCTATCCCGCAGTTGCGCCCAACGTTTACGGTTATTATATCGTAACCAAGGATTTGGGCTCGTACACGGGTACGGGCGATACGAGAGTTTTTGCCGACGAATTAACGCTTACGCAGACGGCAGCAACCGACTATCAAAAGACGAACGGCTTCAACGGTGTTTTGGACGGTCAAGGACACACCCTTAAATTCAAACTTATGAGCGGCGGCTTGGTCGGCTTGGTACTCGGCAACGCTACCATTCAAAATATCGCGGTTATTTACGAGGACGGCAGCTTTATTTCGCAGAGCGAAGGCGGCGGTTACGGCGTATTCGGCTATATCACGAACGGCTCGCCCGTTATCAAAAACAGCTATATCGAAAGAACGAACAACGTATCTTCTCGTTCGACGGTATGGGGCATTATGGCTCGTCCCAACGGCAAGCTGCAGTTGAATAATACGGTTGTAAACGGTTACCGCGTGCCCAACGATTGTACGTGGTGGTCGAACACGGTCATTAGTTCCGCTTCGACGAACGCTTACGTTATTCACGGCAGGGCAAATGCGGCAAGCCAAGGCATGGCGACAAACTTCACGAAGGTTTACACCGACGCGATTGAAAACGGCTCTTTGGAGGTATTGCTTTCCGATATCGAAGACGCAAGCGGCTTTGACGATAGATATTGGAGCAAGGAAGGCGGCAAGCTCATTTGGAAGGGCTTTGAAACGGTCAACGTTTCGTGGGTGAACGGCGATACGACGACGGTTGAGCCTGTAACGAAAGGCGGCGCGATTGCTATCCCTACGCTTCCCAGCAATATGTACTGGTCGGAGGTAGAGGACGGTTCTTCGGCGCTCAGCAGTACCATTAAGGTCAATGCGGACGTAACTTATTACGCAATCTCTTTGGATAGAGAGGTTAAAGAAAAAGCCTTGTATTCGACGGCGGACAGAGAATTCTTCTTGCCCGATACGATGGGCTTGAACATGAGCGAAATTAGTACGATTACGAGCGCGGACGGTGAAACGGTATACTACGAAAACGGCGCGTGGAACAGAAACTTTGCTTTGTCGGGCGACCAAATCAATGCAAACGAAACGATGGAAACGGCAATCAAGGTATACGACGGAACAATCAATTATTACGTAACGGTTGTATCCTACGCGGGCGTTATCGACGAACTTTCCGACTTCCCGAAATTCTTTAACAATACGGCAGTTACCAACACAGCCGACAATGCTGCAACTTATCCTACGGTTGCACCCAACACGTACGGTTATTATATCGTAACCAAGGATTTGGGTACGACGGCAGACGAATTGGCGTTTACGCAGACGGAATCGACTAACTACACCGCAACGAACGGCTTCAACGGCATTTTGGACGGTCAAGGACATAAAGTTCAATTCAAGCTTATGAGCGGCGGCTTGGTGGGTATGGTTCTTGGTAATTGTACCATTCAAAATATTGCCATCGTTTACGAGGACGGCACGTATGACAGCACGGCAAAAACGGGCGGTTACGGCGTATTCGGTTATATAACCAACGGTGCGCCCGTAATCAAAAACAGCTATATCGAAAGAACGAACAACCTGTATCATCAGGGCTCGGTATTCGGCATTATGGCACGCCCCAATGTAAAACTTACTTTGCATAACACGGCTGTACACGCCAACAACACCTCTAATACGAGCGGTTGGTATTCCAATATGTGGATCAGTTCCGCGTCCACGAACGCGTACTTGATTTATGCGCGTGCTGAGGCAACGGGTTGGCCCAACGTAACCAACTTTACGGAAGTTACTACCACCAATACGTTGACGAGTGATTTAAGCTCGTTCGATACCAACTACTGGAATACGGGCAACAGTCAGCTCAGCTGGAAAGGCATGACGGGCGACGCGGTAAGCTCTCTCGGTACGGTTACGCCTACGATTAAGAATTTGGTTGAGGATAGCGCGACGGAATATGCTATCGTGCTTCCCACCAATGCAGACGCTACGTTGACGACGGCGAAAGACGAATTGATTTCGTTCTTCGCGGAAGCCACGGGCGCAACCTTGTCGGTGGTAAGCGACGGTTCGTACGATACGTATGAAACGTATATTTCCATCGGCAACACGCAAACGTTTACCAACGCAAATATTGCGCTGGGCGATATCAATAGCCAAGGCTATCATATCGAAAGGGTAAACAACACGATTTACATCAACGGTAAAAGCTCGCTCGGTTGTTTGTACGGCGTTTACGGATTACTTGAAAATCTTTTCGGTTTTGAACAGTTCTCTGAAGATACGTATACGTTGAAAACGGCGACGACGGTGGCAGCCACGGAGTTGAACGTTACGGACAGCCCCGATTTTGAAATGCATATGCCCTCGAACGGCGCGCTTATCGCGGACGCTACTTATAGAAACCGTATGCGTATGGCGCAAAGCGAAAACGAGCTTTTCTTCCAAGTAGGCGACTATGTACTCAATGCAAACGAATCCGCGAATACGGGCTGGCGCGTATGGCACAACTCTTTGGAAATTTTGCCATATGATTATTGGACAAACGGAACGGCAGTTACGGTTAAACATGCTGAGGCAAAGCCTCAAACGCCTGGTACTATAACAGTCGGTCAATCGCAGGCAGTTACTAGTGAGGATGGCTTGACGACGACGTACACTCCCTTAGATACAGGATTATCTCGTAAGTGGTTTGCGGAATCCGGAAATCAGCTTTGCTATACGGCGCAGGGTGATTCTGTTGCATATCAAGCAATGGTTGCGGAAATTGTGAGGGTTATGTCTATCACGCTTACCAGCTCTCAAATTACCAACCGTCCCGACGCAATCTACCTTACGCTCACGAGCGAAGACGGTAATGGTGTTTGTACTTGCGAGGCTTGTAAGGAGGCAAAGAACACGTACGGCTCGGACGTAGGTGCGGTTATCAAGCTTTGCAACGACGTTAGTGCAGGCGTTCAAACGTGGATGGAAGAAAACCCCACCTATAAACGCGATAACGTGAAAGTGCTTTTCTTTGCTTACAACGATTACGTTACCGCACCTACGGCAGGCACGATTGAAATGCGTGAGGACGTAGCGGTAATGTATGCAATTTCCCATTACGTCAACTTCCATTACGACGTTTATGAGCCCGAAAACGACGAGTTTAGGGCACAATTTGAGGCATGGGCGGCGCTCACAGCGATAAATAATTCGGACTTCTGCGTTTGGACGTATACGAAGAACTTTGCTATGTATATGCTTCGTGCGGACGTTTACGGCGACTATGCATTCTTCAATGAGCAAGCATATTATTACTTTGCTGAAAATGGCGTAGACCTTTGGTTTAACCAAGGTGCGACAGACGGCACGAGCACCCTTTCCGCGTTTGAAAAATTGAACGGTTATATCGATTCTAAGATTATGTGGAATAGTGAAAACGAAGTTGGAACCTTGATTGACAATTGGTTCGCGGCAATGTACGGCGCAGGCGCAGACGATATGTTTAGCTTGTACGAGGCGCAAAACGCGGCGGCAAGAAGCGTATTCGGTATAACCACGCTCGGTATTCCTACCGTCGCGATGGATAAATCGTCTGCAAAGGACGTTTTGACGGAAAGCGTACTCAACACTTGGTTTGGTTATATCGACAGCGCGAAGAGTGCGGTCAACGCGGATACGTCGCTTACCGACGAGGAAAAGGCAAAGCTTATCGGACATATCAACGAGGAGTGGATTTCGGTCAAGTTCCTTTACGTATACCTCTATTATTCGTCTCTCCTTGACGGTTTGGATGGGGTAACGGTAGACGTTGATACGGCGAAGGCAGAATTTAGAGAAGTGCTCGGTTACGATTCTGCGACGGGCACGTATGCAAAGGACGTTGTACTTCGCGAAAAGGCAGGCTGTACGCTTGTAGAGTGGATCGAAAGCGATTTCGAGGCAGACGTTTAATTAAGGAAAAATATGAAAGTATCTTTTCAAAATGGACGAATTGTGACGGACGGATATTTACACGAGGACGTCCCTTACGACGTTTCGGCAAACAATTTAAGCGTTTGCTTTGACGGCAGAGGGGGAATATCCAAGTACTTATCCGTCTCCACAGGACGCAACTACGTAACGCGCTCTACTTTCTGTCTATATAAAGACGGAGTGCAGTTGGGCGCGTATACGGCAAAACAAACGCGAATGGCAGGACGCTTGCAGGAAATTATTCTGACGGGCGAGGACTATCGCGTAGAAATGAAGCAATTTATCACCAAAGACGACGACGCGGTTTTTGTGGAGATGGCGTTCTTTGCAGAAAAAAAGAGCGAATTTACCGTCTTTTACGGCCCGGGTTGGGAAGTGCCGGCGCTTAGCTGTTCCCGTCCCTGCCCTTACGTGGAGGGGAATATGTTCTTTGAATTCCACGTCGACGTCTGCGGAGAAGAGCGCGTGCAATACGTATATTCCTTTAAGGAAGACCAAGCGGCTTGTCAAGGTTTGTTGACGGCGTTTGGGCAGAAATTAGAAACGGCGTATGCGGAGGTGGAAAACGTAGTAATTCCTGCCTCTGTGCATACGGAAGAAGAAAAAGCGTTGTATTTATCCACCTATTTCTGCGCTCTGCAAAATTATAAGGAATGCGGAAAGTTAAAGGGCTTTGTGGCGGGTTGCAATTACCTCAATCCCGTACGGACGTATTATCGGGATTCCTATTGGACGGTCTTGCCGATGTACGCGCACGATACGAGCCTCGTAAAAGCGCAAATCCGCACATTGGCGCACGGTATTGCGGAGGACGGTTGTTGTCCTTCGGCGGTCAAGCAAGATTTTTCCGCTTTTTGGGGCGGACATTACGACAGTCCTTCCTTCTTCGTGATGATGACGTACGATTACGTCAATCATTCGGGCGACCTGCCTTTCTTGCAGGAGGAGATCAACGGAAAGCGGGTGCTGGATTTGTGCCGTTTGGCGCTGAAAAAGCAAATGGAGCGCACGGACGAAACGGGTCTGCTTTACAAGGAGGGACCTTTCAATAAGCTGGATTGGGCGGACGAGGTCAACCGCAACGGCTACGTTACTTACGACGAGGCGTTGTATTACCGCGCGCTGTATTGCATGGATAAACTTTTGACGGCTTGCGGTGAGGACGGCAGTTTTTACCGTCGGCAGGCAGAGAAAGTAAAGTTGGCAATCAACAGCATTTTGTGGGACGAAGGAAAGGGCTATTACGTCAACTACGTAGACGGGGATTTTACCGAAGACAACCTTTCCGTCGATACGGTGCTCACGGCTCTGTTCGGCATAGCGGATAAAGAACGCGCGGACAGAATGCTTTGCGCGATGGAAAACCTGCTCGAAACCAAAAATAATCACTTGCAGCAAGCAGGCGATTACGGCGTGATGTGCGTATATCCGTTTTATAAGCGGATGGGGGCGGCGTACTGGAAGTCGTCGCAGGATTACGAATATCATAACGGCGGAAATTGGCCGTATTGGTCGGCAATCTACGCATACGCGAAGTATTTGGCGGGCAAGGAGTACCGTTATCCGTTAGAAAGCTGGTTTTCCTACAATTTGCACAAAGGGATTTTTACCCCCATCGAATATTTTTCGCCTTGCAGAAAGAGCGGCTCTACCTTACAGGCATGGAGCGGCGCTGCGGCGTTTGTGTTTGATTTTATCGGCAAACCGTCCTTCTTTGATGGGGCGTATTTGAAATAAGAAAAAATAGAAGGAGATATATTTATGAAAAAGACAAGAGTGTTCGCTACGGCGCTTTCCGCTTGCTTGCTTTTCAGCGCGTTTGGCGGCTTGACGGCTTGCGGAGGAAGCAGTGAGGACAAGGGCTACGTATACAACGTTCCGGGCAAAAATAAGTTGGAAATCAGGGTGGAAAACTTCGGTATGGGCCCCGGCACCGTTTGGCTGGAAGAAACGGCAGACCGTTTTGCGAAAGAAGTATTGGAAAAGCAATACGGCGACAAGGTTGGCGTGTATATCAAAATTGAAGAAAACAGCCAACAGAACACGGCGGCTATGGCAAGCGACGGTACGCATATCTATTTTGACGAACGTGCCTCCGACCCTCAAAGTTTAATGAGAAGCAATTTACTTTTAAACCTTGACGATATCGTAAAAGACGAAACGAGAGTAGGCGGTTCGTTGGCAAGCAATATTTTTGAGGCGGCTAAGGGCGGTATTACGGACGAAAACGGCAGTTACTACGCGTTGCCCCACTACGAATTCTATCCCGGTATCGCATACAACCGCACGACGTTCGATTCCTTAAAGGCGTACTTTGCGGCTGAGGACGAGGACGTGGTTTATACGTATACGTGCAAATATGGCGAAGCGAATTTTATCGACGACCTTACCGCGAAGAAGTCGGCGGGACCTGACGGTGAATTTAAAACGGAAGACGACGGCTTACCCTGCTCGTTGGAAGAGTTTATTATTCTTTGCGATTATATCAAGGAGGAAAGCTACAAAAAAATTTCGCCTATCACGGTTTCGGGTGCCTATTATTACGACTATCCCGATTATATGCTCATGGGCGTTTGGGCTGCTTTGGCTGGCGCAGAGCAGATGCGCAATTATTACGATTGCACGGGCGAAATCGAGGTGATAGAACGTGTAAACGGCGAGCTTCAATTTGAAGACGAACCCTTGTTCGAGGGTATCGATTACGTGAAGAAGCCCAAAACCAAGATGGTAACGATGGCGGAAGACGGCTCCGACGGTTGGATGGGCAACGACATGGTTGCTAAATATTACGCGATGGCATTGCTTGACGTTATTTGGCACGAAGGGTTCTTCTCTGCTTCCGCGCAATCGCAAAAAGACCACTGGAATACCCATATGGATCTTTACTTGGACGGCAAGGGCACGACGAACAATTCCGCTATGCTTATCGAGGGCAGCTACTGGTATAACGAATCCAACGAAAAGGGCGGGTTTGATAAGTACGAACGCTACGTGGGTAAAGACCGCGAGGATTTGGACGTAGCTTGGATGAGCCTTCCCACCAGCGTAAAGACGGAAGGCGCGGTAGGCAAAGACGCTTGCTTCTTAGATTGCGGCTTGTCTTACGCGATGGTAAACGGCAATATTGCAAACAACGAAGTGTTGAAAAACGCTTGCCTTGAATTCTTGGCGTTCTGCTATTCCGAGCAAGAGCTTAAAAACTTCACGATGAAGACGGGACTTGCAAGATCGATCAAGTACGAGCTTTCCGAAACGGACAAGGGTAATATGAGTATTTACGCAAGCCGTTTGTGGGAATCAAGAGATAACGTGGCGGGTTCTAACCTCGTTGCATGGTCGGGCACGTCCAGCATTTTCCCGTTGGTGAAGACGAGAATTAAGCTCGATTTGAACTGCGGCGTACTCGGCGACGGCGAAATTAAGACGGCTATTCTTTTGAAAGAGCACGACGCAGATACCGTATTTGACATGTGTAGTTTGTACGGCGATTGGGATTATTAACAACGAACGATATAATTAGCGGCTGTGCCGAAAAACCTTTCGGCACGGCGCGCTAAAAAGAACTCTGGGGGCTATTTTATGGGAGCAAGTACAACTGCAAGCGGAAAGAAATTTCAAACGCGCAAGCAGAGAAGATTGGTTTTTTATATCTTGATGTTTGCGTTGCCGCTTTTGCAATTTGCAATTTTTTATCTTTACGTAAACTTCAATTCGTTTATAATCGCGTTCCAAGAAAGAACAAAAGATTTTGAAATCGTTGCCACGGGCGACAATTTCGCGGAAGCGTTTAAATATTTTTTCAGTGCAAAGGGAGGGAGAATGTTATGGAATTCCCTGCAACTTTTGCTCTGTCAGCTTTTGATAGCAACGCCGCTTGGCTTGCTGTTCAGTTATTACATCGCAAAGGGGAAAAAGGGCGCGGGGTTTTTTAGAGTTATGCTCTATCTTCCGCAGGTGCTTTCCATGGTCGTTTTGGCGGCGCTTTTCCAAGTTATCGTCAACGAGGTGTATCCCATTCTTGCAAAGGATTGGTTTTCCGCCGAAAACGCAGGGCCGTTGCTCTCGTCGAGTACGAACTCCGTTTCTGTGAAGTTTTACACGGCGCTCGTGTTTACGCTGTGGTTTTCTTTCGGTGCAAACGTCCTTATTTATACGGGCGCAATGAGCGGTATCGACCAATCCATCGTCGAATCAGCCTCGCTCGACGGCGTAACGACCTTCCAAGAATTTTGGTACATTTACGTGCCCATCATCTTCCCGACGATCACGACCTTCCTTTTGACGAGTATCGCGGGGATATTCAACAACCAAATGAGTTTGCACCTCTTCTTCGGTAACGACGGAAACGTGCCCGTATTCGCGTATTATTTCTACCGCATGGCGGCGAAAAACACCTATGCGAGCCAAGATATTTACGCCGATTCCGGTTATATGACGTTGGGCGAGCTTGCCGCGCTCGGTTTGATTGCGACGGCGATTTTGGTGCCGGTTACCTTGTTGGTGAAGAAGGCGCTGGAAAAGTACGGACCAAGGGTTGATTAAGGGGGAACGGATATGAAGAAAACGAAAACAAAATTTTCAGTTACCTCCCTTATTATCGCGGTGATGCTTTCGCTTTATGCAATTTCTTTAATCCTTTTGATGGGCTGGGGGATCATCAGCTCCTTTAAATCGGACGACGACTTTGTGTTTAACGGAAATATTCTCGGACTGCCCGACTTAAACGCGTGGGGCGCAAAAGAGGCGTTGGCGTTCGGTAATTATCGGAAGATACTCTTTGGCGCGAGCTTCAAATTTGAGTCTATTGACGCAAGCTATTACTCGGTATTTTTCGGATATATCGAAAATACGCCTGCAAAAACCTTTGCGTTTGGGGATTTCATTTTTAATTCCCTTATGTACTCGGTTATCTGCTCGTTTGTTCATGCGTTCGTCGCGTTTACCTGCGCTTATCTTTGCGCGAAGTATAAATTCCGTTTTAGCGAAATTATATACGTCGTCATGCTTGTCGTTATGGCGATTCCCATCGTCGGCTCATCGCCGTCTATGATGTCCGTTTTGCGCGACTTGGGTATTTACGATACGATATTCTCTATGGTAGCCCTCAACCTTAATTTTACGGGCGTATATTTCTTCGTGTTCTACGCGCATTTCAAAGGCTTGTCGGATACGTATATGGAAGCGGCGGAAATCGACGGCGCGTCGCAAATCGGTATCTTTTTTAGGATTATCTTCCCGCTCTGTGCAAAGGTGTTCTTCACGGTATTCCTGTTGCAATTTATTCAGACTTGGAACGATTATCAAACGCCGCTGTTGTATTACCCCAACCATCCCACCTTATCCTACGCAGTATTCAAAATGATGCGCAACACGGAAGGGGGCGGTATGGAAGACCAAAACGTACCCACCCGCGTTGCAGGATGTATGGTGCTTGCCGTACCTATTTTCACGATGTTCGTAGCTTGTAATAAGCTGCTTATGGGCAACCTGACGATGGGCGGCTTGAAAGAATAATCGCTTTTATTAAGAGGTAAGAAAATGACGAAAAAAATCAAAATATTGTGCTTAACGCTGTGCGGCGCCGCCGTTTTGGGACTTGGCGCATTTGCAACGGTAAACATGCAAAATGCGGGGGCGGAAACGGAGCTTATCGTACCCGAAGAATACGTGTTGGCGGAGGAGTATCTTTACGGCGATACGTTGATCGTTCCCACGCCGTCGAGCGTAAGTATTAAATCAGGGAACACGGAAACTGCGGCGGTCAGCGTCGTTTTGCGCGGACCTGACGGCGTAGCAAAGGGCGAAGGCAGTTATACCTTGGATAAAATGGGGTATTACGAGCTTACGTATTACAACGCAAACGGGATTTCGGCGACGCAGACCTTTGTCGTTAACAAAAATAACTACGGGCTTGGCGAAGGCGCTTCGGCAACCTACGTAACCGATTTGCTCGGCGAAACGGGAAAAACGGGCATTGACGTTACGTTGAAGGACGGCAGCTCGTTTACCTTCAACAAAACCGTCAACTTAAACGATTTTGCGGGGCAAGAGCTGGAGGTTTGCAAAATCTTCCCGATGTTTAGAACAAGCGAAAACGAAAACCCCGACGCGTCCACCGTTTCCGTCAAGGTCGTGGATTGCTACGACCCTACCAAATTCGTAGAATTCTATATTTGGTGCGGCGAGGCGGGTCAAGGCGTTTATTATATGGGCGCTGGCGCAAGCACGCAAAACTTTACGGGCTTGGAGCAAAATTTCAATCGTCCCCACGAAATGACGGAAGAATACAACGGCGAATTTTATAAAATTCACCGCCCGCAACGCTATCAATCCAAGACGGCTTGGGGTACGGGTATGGGTTGCAGGGATAATGCAACTATGCTCGGGCAAGACGGTATGACCCTTTTCTGGGATTTGGAAAATCATCAAATCAAGGCAAAGAGCAACTCGATCCGCTTGATCACCGACATCGACGCCCCCGAAATTTACGGCTTGAACGTGTTGGATTACGATACTTTCTTCACGACGGGCGAAGTATATTTGAATATTGAGGTCTATAACTACACGAAGTCCGCCTTCAATTTCGGCGTGGAAAAAATCTTCGGCATGAGCGGCGAAGAATTGCAAAACAGCAAGATCGTCGACGCAAAAGCGCCCGATGTTTCCGTTGGCATCGAAGCAACGGAGAACAACACGATTTATCTGCAAAAGGGTGAACCCGTCGTCTTACCTACGATAGAAAGAGTTATCGACGCCAACTACTACGGCAAAACGTATTTGGAAGTATACCGTAATTACGGCAAATACGGGCAAGCGCTGTTAAACGTGGAAAACGGCGTATTCGTGCCCGATTTGGCGGGCAACTACACGGCGGTATATTCGGCTGTGGACGGTTACGGTAACGAGGGGAAATTCCTGCTCGATATGGTGGTCGTGGACGAACAGAATATCGTTTACACGCCCACGGCGTTGAATACGATGGTTGCCGCGCAGGCCAACGTCATTCCTTATATTCAAGCAAGCGGACTTAATAAGGCTGTTCAAACGACGGTTGTTGTAACTGCGCCCAACGGCGAAGAAACGGAAGTCGCGGATAACGGCGTGGACGGCTATACGTATATTCCTACGCATGTAGGCGAGTATACGATCAGCTATATTTTCAAAGACAACGTCTACGAAGAAACGTACGCCTACACCGTAGCGTGCGAGGATAAAAACGCGGCGATTTTTCAAAAAGCGTTCGCATTCCCGTCCTATTTCATCAAAGGCGCTTCCTATACGATTGCGCCCGTAGCGGCTTATACGGCAGGGGACGGTCAGTTTAAAGAAAACAAGGCGAGCGTGAGCGTTTCGGTGGACGGCGGCAGTTATCAGCCTCTTACCGACGCGCAAATGGAAGAATATAAAGTGGAAGCAAATTCAAGCATTCGCTTTAAGGCAAGCTACGGCGAAAGTTTTATCGAATCGGATTTGTATTCCGTCGTGGACGTCGGTTACGGCAAGAAGACGTCGGAAAAGCAATACTTGAATTATTGGCAGGGGAATTATTCGTCTGCAACGATGTTGTCGGAGGGCGCGCAATACGAGTTCGACGGCGACGGAACGCTGCAGTTTGTCAACGTGGTTTCCAGCGCGAACTTCAATGCGAAATTTGCTTTGCAAGCGCAATCGGCGGAAAAGGTAACCTTTACCTTGCGCGACGCACGCGACCCTTCGGGCAGTTACGTTACGTATACCTATCAAACGCAAAGCGCCACCAACGTAACCTTGCACGTTCAGCAATACGAGGATAACAAGCTTGTTTTGGATAGAAATATTTTGACCAAGCATAAGGCGTTGGCGGGCGAATTTACGTTTGCATATTCTTCGCTCGGTATGACTTTAGACGACTTGCTTGTGGAAGGGGTAAAAGCGTTTAACGAGGACAACGCGTTGTTGGAAATTGTAATTTCCGGCGCGACGTCTGCCGCTTCGATCACCGTTTCGCAGTTGAATTATCAAACCTTCTCCAAGTCCGTTCGTGAAAGCATACCGCAAATCGTATTCCAAACGCCCAACGGCGCGTTGGAAAGAAACGCTGTATACGAAATTTCCCCTTGTTACGGGAGCTCGGTGTTTAGTACGGTGTTGGCAAAGGACGTGAAATTGACGGTAGTTGCGCCCGACGGTAAGGTGGCGAAGTCGGTGGATAACGTAACCTTAGAAAACGTAGCGGCTGACAAAATTTATCAGTTAAAACTTGCGCAAGTCGGTCAATACCGTATCGTCTATGAGGCGACTTGCCTTGTATCTACAAGAAACGGACAAGAAGGGTTGTCGAATAGCGATTATTATATCCTCAACGTAAGCGAAGGGGTCGCGCCTACCGTTAAGTTCAAGGACGGCTCTAACTCGCAAACGGTTGTCAACGTCAAGGTGGGCAGCACGCATGATGTAAAAGCTTTTACCGTATCCGACAACGTAACGGCAAAAGATAACATCAAGGTGTACACGATGATTATGGCTAAGGACTTCACTTTGGAAGAGGACGGCTACAACGTGCGTTCGTACACCTTCAAAAACGTCGGCGAATTTATCGTCTACGTAGTTGCATATGACGAGCTCGGCAACAGCTCTTCCGTCTACTATAACGTAGTCGTTACCCGATAAGGAGGCATAAGTATGAAAAAACGTATAATTTCATGGATACTCAGCGCGCTTTGCGTATGCACTTTCTTGGGAGGCTGCGGCAAAGAGGACGAGCGAGTAGCGGAAAGAGAAAAATACAGATACACCGACGGCGTTCACGATTTAACCGCGCCCGAAACGGACGATTATATGGTGGAAAACGGCAAAACGGAGTATAAGCTCCTTTTGCCCTCTGTCTCGGATTCTAACCTTATCGTTGCCGAAGCGGAACTCAAATACTTTTTCGAGGAAGCAACGGGCATTAAATTGACTACGGTAACGGAGCCGGAGGAGGGCTTACCTCATACGGCGGGCGGGAAATATATTTCCCTCGGCGCAACGAAGATGTTGCAATCCGCAAACGTAGATTTAAAAGAGGACGTCATCGGTTCGCAAGGCGTTCGTATCATTACGAAGGATAAGACGGTGTACGTTGCCGGCGCAACCTCGAACGGCGCGTTGAACGCTGTGTATACCTTCTTAAATCTTATGTTCGATTACGAGCAGTTCGCCTACGATTGCTTTACGATTACCGAAACGAGAAACGTCAAGCTCCGTGATTTCAACGTAGTGGACGTGCCCGATTTTGAAATGCGCACCAGCCCTGCCGCGTTGACCGACCAAAACCCCGATAATCTGCAATACCGTTTCCGCACGCGCACGTACAGCGAGTATTTCTTGCCCGTAGGCGACACCGACAACGGTGCAAGCGAGCATATTATTCACAACACCTCCAACGTAATTCCTCGCGAAGCGCCTACTTCGCAGGAAAAGTGGTTTTCCGACCAGAGCGGTCAAGGCGCGGACAATACGCAGCTTTGCTATACGGCGCACGGCGACGTGGAGGCTTACGAGGCGTTGGTATCGCGCGCGGCGGAGGTTATTTCCCGTTCCTTGGTGAAATATACGCCCGATAAATACCCTCTGCGCAACATCGTTACGTTTACGCAAGAGGACAACGCCAATACGATGTGTAATTGCGAATGGTGCTCCAAGGCAAAGGAAAAATACGGCACGCAGTCGGCGCTTGCGCTGATTATGGCAAACAATATCCGCGCAAAACTTGAAGAATGGATGAATATGCCCGAAAACGCGGCGTATAAGCGCGATCTTACCCTTGTATTCTTTGCTTATGCGGCGTTCGTAGAAGCCCCCGCGCATTACGATGAAGAAGTAGGGAAATACGTCGTCAATCACCCCGACTTGGAAATGCGCGACGACGTCGGCGTATACTACGCGATTTCCAGCGGTTTAAGCTATCAAAAGAATATCTACGACGAAGCGAGCAAGGAGGGGCTTGAAAACTCCTTAAAATGGTTTGATATTGCTCCCACCGTACTGCTGTGGACGTACGACGCAAACTTCGGTAACTTCTTATTCAGAACGGCAGGTACGAATTTCTACGATACCGACGCATATCAATTCTTTGCGGCAGGCGGTGCGGAAGTTATCTTTAAGCAATCCGCAATGCCCGGCGCAAACGTAACCTCTTTCCAGATGTTGGATATTTATTTGGATTCCAAAATGCAATGGGATACCACGCAGGATATTCACGAATTGACGCAAAGATGGTTTAAGGCGATGTTTAAGGACGCGGCGGACGTGATGTACGATTTGTACGTGCAGGAAAATAATTGGGCGATCATCGTCGCGCACGAAACTAAAAAAATTACGCAAACGGGTATCATTAACTACGCAATCAGCCGCGAATATTGGCAATACGAAATGTTAAAAAGTTGGTTGGATAGTATTGACAAAGCAAGAGAACTTGTGGTAAAATATGAAACAATTGACCCCGAATTGCATAAAGTCTTAAAAGAACATATCGATATTGAATGGGTATGCCCCGCATATTATATGCTTGCTTATAACGAGGATAGCTTGCCCAACGACGTGTACAATCAAATGGTTATGTACTTTAAGACGGATATTTCAAGCTTAAAAGAATTCCGCTTTGCGGAAAGATCCCCCTCGACAATCGGTACTTGGGCGGCGAGCTTGTCTTTGCGATAAGCGTATAGGCTGTATGGGAGAAAGACAAAAATGAAGAAATTTTTATCCTTTATATTATCTTGTACAATGTGCTTTTCGGCGGCGATTGCCGTTGGCTGTAACGACAATAATTCTTCCGCTCCTGCGCCTGTCGTGGAGAAATTGGAGATGGGGAAAGAGAACTTCCTCATCACGTTGGGGGATAGGGTAGAATTGCCCGTTTCCTACAACGTATTGGAAGGGAAAACCTTTACGTGGAAATCCTCCTCCCCGTCCGTTGTTTCCGTGGACCAAAACGGCTTTGTGGAGGGCTTGAAAGTCGGTTCGGCAACGATCACGGCAGAGTACGGCTCTAAACAGGTAAGTTGCAGGGTGGAAGTGGATATGGCGGGCAACGTGCCCACGCTTGCATTCGGTAACAACGTACGCGACGAAATCACGATTATGAAAGGCACGGAATTTGCGCTCGGCGCGTGCGTGCAGTTCAACGGAAAGACCTTTACCGACGGCGAAATTGAATATTACGTCGCAGATAAAACGGTTGGCGACGTCGTAGACGGCAAATTCGTAGCGAACGACGCAGTCGGCAGTACGGAAGTGAGCATTTTTGCAACTTGGCGTGGCTTAACCGTACACGCAGAAACCGTTTCGATCAACGTCATTCCCGAAAATACGGTGCTCTTTAACGGCGGTATGCTCACCTCGATTGATTTGTACACCGTAACCGAGCACGAGGGCGTAGAATACGCAACCTCGCAGACGATTTCTTCCGTGTTCGTTTCCGAGGACGGTAAGGAAGTAACCGATTATACGCTCTCCGTTATGGACGAGGGGATTGCCAGCCTTGAAAAAACGGGCGGCGCTTGGAATATTCAAGCGAAAAAAGCGGGTAAAACCAATCTTATCGTCGCTTACGGCGACAAAGAAGTGTCCTTTGACGTCGTCGTAGCCCGTCCCGTAAAGGTTTTGGACGTTGCCATCGAGTATTCGATTGCCGACGGACAGTGCTTTGACGGAGCAACCCAAACGATGAAGCCCGTAAGCGAGATTGTCGACGGTTTCGAGGGTATGGTTTCGTATGCAATCGACGGCAAGGAATACAAACTTAAAGACGGAAAGCTGAATATTGGGGAAAGTAACGGTAATTTGGTTACCTTCTACAACGATACCGTCGGCTATCAAGCCGTTTGCAACGTATATACCAAAGTTATAGACGAATTACAGGATTTTGTGTCTATTTACGCAAGCGAAGTGCCGACGGATATTACGGGCTCGTATATGCTCGGCAGAGATATCATCGAACCGGACACGATACTTTCCATGCCCGAGGGAATGAAACCCAACAACTTCGCGGGTACGTTCGACGGGAAAGGGCACGTGTTGACCTTTATTTTCGATCACGGCACGGAATATAGATTCGGGCTTTTCGGCGAATTTTTGAAGGGCGCAACGATTAAGAATTTGGCGTTCCATAATATTTACAAGAGCGCAACGGCGGGCAAAAATCCCGCAGGTATCCTTTGCGGGGAAGGTTCGGACGGTATGCCTGAAACCCCTTACAGTACCCTCGAAAATATCTATGCGGACGTGCAGTTTATCCAATCGGGCGCAAGTAACCTTGCCTTTATGGGGAATGCGATGTGGGCGGTGCATTTGAAAAACGTCATCGTCTACGTGCCCGAAGTGCCCGTGGCGGACACCTACGGCTCGTTTGCGCGCGGAGAGGTTGCATCAACAAGCAATAGCTTCGTTATTTCAAGCGCGCCTTTGTACAAAACGACTGCGTCGACAAATTTCAGGGTAGTACCTACTTTGTATGCCGATTACAACGCATTTAAGGCGGCGGGTCGCGACTTTGATTCTTTCAGCGTAGAATTCTGGGACGTAACGACGTACGGCGTTCCCGTTTGGAAGACGTTGGTGGACGATTTTGCCGACGTATTCGACGCTTAACCATTCAAAAGGAAATTTGAGATATGAAACTGCAAAAATACGCAAATAATCCTATCTTAAAACCCAATCCCGCCAATCAATGGGAGGAACGCTGCGTGCTGAACCCCGCGGTGATTTATGACGATAAAAATCAAGAATTCGTCATGCTTTACCGCGCGGCGGGCAACGACGTGCGCCATCAAATCAAATTGGGTTTGGCAACAAGTAAGGACGGTATCCATTTCGTCCGGCAAAGCGATAAGCCCGCGTTCGAGGGCAGCCACGACGAACCCGACGGCGGTTGCGTGGAAGACCCGCGCCTTATGAAAATCGGGGATATGTACTATCTCACTTACGCGGCAAGAGCCTACGCGCCCGGTCAGTATTGGCTTGTGGAATACGTAGAAGGCGTTTCCAAGTCGCCCACGTACATGGACGAAACGGACGTATCCGGAGAAGAAATCCCTACGTTTGCGAAGAATAATATCACCGTTACTTACCTCGCGGCGACCAAAGATTTTAAGGTTTACAAGAAATTTGGACGTATCACCGAGGCGACGGTGGATGACCGCGACGTATACCTATTCCCTGAAAAGGTAGGGGGCAGGTATGCGATGATCAGCCGTCCGAAGTTTAAAAATGCGCCTGTGAAGATGCCTTCCATTTGGATTTCCTTCGGCGACGACCTAATCGAATACGATAAGCCCGAACTGCTTATGACGGGCGAGCAGTGGTGGGAAACCCAGCGTATGGGCGGCGGTACGCCTCCTATTAAAACGGAATACGGCTGGTTTATGCTCTATCACGGCGTTGACGCCAAGGGGATTTACCGCGTCGGGGCAGTGCTTATGGATTTAAACGACCCCAGAAAGATTATTGCAAGAACAAAAGATTATCTTATGGAGCCCGAACACGATTACGAAACCTGCGGTATTTACGAGGGCTGCGTATTCCCTACGGGTACGGTTGTAAAGGACGGCACGCTGTACGTTTACTACGGCACGGCGGATACGTATATCGGTCTTGCTACGGCGGATTTTAACGAACTTTTAAATTACATGATGACGGAATGTAAGGTATGACAGAATTTGAAAGATGGCTGGAAAAAGTTGAAAATCAAGAGATAAAAAACGAGCTTGTTTCCGTAGTTGGAAAAGAGAAAGAAATCGAGGATAGATTTTATAAATCTTTGACTTTCGGGACGGGTGGACTCCGCGGAACGATAGGGGCAGGTACGAATCGAATGAACGTATACACCGTAGGCAGGGCTACGTTCGGGCTTGCGGAATACCTGCTTTCTACGGGCGGAAAAAGCATTGCCATCGCGTATGACAGCCGTAATAAATCGGCGGAATTTGCGCGATTGGCGGCAGAAATTATGTCGTACAAAGGGATTAAGGCATACTTGTTTTCCGAGCTTACGCCCACGCCCGTATTGTCCTTTGCGGTGCGCTATTTGAAAGCGAGCGCAGGTATCGTGATTACGGCAAGCCATAACCCCAAAGAATATAACGGGTATAAGGTATATAATTCGCTTGGCTGTCAAATTACGGACGAGGCGGCGACGGCGATTACGGCAAGCATTGAAAACTTTGATTATTTCAACGATTTCACGCCGAACGAAGACTTGATAGAAGTCTTGGACGACGGCGTAAAAAAGGCGTTTTTAGAGACAATACAAGCCTTTTCGTTGACGAAAATTACGGACGAAAACGCGCCGAGTATCGTATATTCTCCCTTGCACGGCACGGGCAGAAAATACGTGCAAGCCATCTTAAAGGAAATGGGCGTAAAGGAATTGCATACCGTTGCGGAGCAGGAAATGCCCGACGGAAACTTTACTACTTGTCCGTATCCTAATCCTGAAGAAAAGGCGGCTCTGACGCTCGCGTTGCGCGACGCGGAAATTTATAAGCCTGACCTTGTCATGGCAACCGACCCCGACGCGGACCGTATCGGTATTGCCGTACCAAACGAAAAAGGAGAGTACGTTCTTTTCAACGGCAACGAAACGGGTAGCGTTCTGTTATACTATATTTTGCTTAAAAAGCAAGAAATGGGCATACCGTGTACGCGTTCAACAGTTATTAAAACGATTGTAACTACCGATATTATCTTTGATATGGCAAAGGAATTCGGCGCGGAAGTCAAAGAAGTTTTGACGGGCTTTAAGTATATCGGCGAGGCGCTTGAAGATACGCAAGATTATCTTTTGGGCTTAGAGGAAAGTTATGGGTATCTTGTCGGTACGCACGCAAGGGATAAGGACGCCGTTTCGGCGGCGATGCTGATTGCCGAAGCGTGCGCTTACTTTAAAGGAAAGGGCAAGAGCCTTTACGGGGTTTTGCAAGAAATTTACGAAAGATACGGATATTATCAAACGGACTTGAAGTCTATTTCGATGCCGGGCAAAGACGGTATGGAAAAAATGAAAGAGGTGCTTGCGAATATCCGCAAAAATCCGCCGAAAGAAATTGACGGACAGCCGCTCGTTTTCGACGATTTTGCAAACGGATTATTCGGTTTACCCAAGAGCGACGTATTGCGCTTTAAGAGCGAGGATTGCCGCTTGATTATCAGACCGAGCGGCACAGAACCGAAAATGAAAATTTATTTGCAGGCAAAAGCACAAAACAAGTCGCTTGCTATAGAAAAATTGCAGTCTATGCAAGTCTTATTGAAGGATTTTACGGCTTGATTGACGTAATATAATTATGAGGTAAGGAAATGCTTTATCCTAAATCAAACAAATACAGAGATATCTACAATTTAAACGGGATTTGGAAATTCAAAACGGTTGCGGAGGATTATCTTCCCACGGTCAAAGCAGAGGACGCGTCTTGTATGGCAGTACCCGCAAGTTATAACGATATCGTTACTGACCGCGCCACCAAGGAGCACGTGGGCAAGGTGCTTTACGAAACGGTTTTCTCCATTCCCGTACGTGAAAATATGCTTTATCGGTTGCGGATCGGCGCAACCAGCCATCAATGCGACGTTTATTTGAACGGGAAACACATTGGCAGGGGAATCAACGGCTTTTTTCCCATCGATTTGCCCTTGGATAATTTGCAAGAAGAGAACCGTTTGTCCGTCGTCATCGACAATCGTTTGACCTTCCAAACCTTGCCTCCCGGCAAAGTGGAAAAGGGCAGACAGACGTACAACCACGATTTCTATAATTTCACGGGCATTCACCGCGACGTGTTGGTGTATTCCTTGCCCCAAAAACATATCCGCGATATCCGTATAAAGACGGTGGTCGGCGGCGATTATTCGGCGGTGTCCGTCGAGGTGGATACGGACTGCAAACAGATTGCTTGCAAGATTAAAGACGCCGAAAATAACGTGGTGGCAACGGGTACGGCTGGCTTATTAAAAGTGGAATATCCTCATACCTGGTCTACCGAAACGCCCTATTTATATACCCTCGTTGTTGAAACGGAAAGCGATAAGTACGAGGAACGTTTCGGTATCCGTAAGGTACACGTAGACGAAAAAGGGTTCTATTTAAACGACAAGCCCGTTTACTTTAAGGGTTTTGGGATGCACGAGGATTTCTTCATTTTGGGCAAAGGCAACAACGCGGCTGTCAACATCCGTAATTTCGAGCTTCTCAAATGGATGAACGCAAACTCTTTCCGCACCAGCCATTATCCGTACAGCGAAGAAATTATGGACCTTGCCGACGAATACGGATTTTTGGTCATCGACGAAGTGCCAGCCGTAGGTATGCATTGGTGGGACGATTACAATTTTGCTCCCGATAAGGTAAACGGCGAAACGGCGATTTTGCATAAAGAGCTCATTAAACAGCTGATGGACCGCGATAAAAATCACCCTTGCGTAGTGATGCTCAGCGTCGCAAACGAACCCGCCACGCACGAAGAGGCGGCAGGCGAATATTTCAAGGACGTCATTTCTTACGCGCGCACGGTGTGCGATTTACCCCTCACGCTTGTAGAGTTTACGCATTTTACGGAAAACTCGTTGGTTACGGATTGGATAGACGTCGTTTGTATCAATCGCTATTACGCTTGGTACACCGAGCACGCGCAAATCGACGTGGTGTGCGACAGATTGCAGGACGAATTACACGCCTACTATAAGGCGGCAAAGAAGCCGATCATCGTTACGGAATTTGGCGCGGATACTTTGGAAGGCGTGCATATGGTGCCGAGTGAAACGTTTTCGGAGGAATTCCAAGAGGAATACTTGATTGAAAACTTTAAGGCTATCGACTCTTGCGAGGGGTGCATAGGCGAGCATATTTGGAACTTTGCCGACTTTAAGACGAAAGAGGGGCTTAGACGTGCAAGAGGAAACAGAAAGGGCGTTTTCACTCGTGAAAGACAACCCAAATTGGCAGCGCATTTCGTGCGTAAGCGCTGGAAAGATAAGTGAGAACAAAAAGGGGCAATTTGGATAAAACCGTTGCCTCCTTTTTTGTAAGTAGTAAAAAAGTGCAACGTAAAACTCTTGACGGTGCGCACGGTTTATATTATAATTATCGTGAAAAAGAAATTTGCAAGTAAAAGGAGTTTTATAAAAAGAGTTTAATCAAAACGATAGGAACGTTTTATCCGAATTGCGGAGAGGTAAAGTATGCTTTTGAGAAATGCGGCGGAAATTGATACCAATTTTTCAACACCCAAGGCGGTGCAAAGGGACGGTTTGACCTATTATAATGCGGAAAACTTTGACGTATACGGACTTAAGTATATCGATGGGGTTTACCGTAGGATGCGCTACGGCGACGCGCTTGCGGTAAGCGAAAAGGTGGCGCTGATTTCCTCGGAAAGCGCAGGCGGGAGGGTGCGTTTTGCTACCGACAGCCCGTACGTTGCCATTTTCGTTAAATATCGCTCCGTTGCCAAAGTGGCTAATTATTCTCATACGGCTACAATGGGATTTGATTTGTATTCTACTGAACGGTACGAGGGCTGTTTTGTGCCGGATATCAACACGTTGGACACGCTTGAAAGCGTGTTGGATATAGAAGAACCGCACGGATTTAAAGCGTATACGCTCAATTTTCCCGTATGCAGTGAAATCAGCGAACTGTATATTGGCGTCAAAGCGGGTAGTCGAATAGAGAAAGCGCCCGCATATGCCATAAAAAAGCCCGTTGTATTTTACGGTTCGTCCGTAACGCAAGGCGCATGTGCTTCCCGCCCGGGGAACACGTATGCGAATATGATAAGCCGCGCTTTGGATTGCGATTATCTCAACCTTGGTTTTTGGGGAAACGCAAAAGGGGAAAAAGCAATGGCGGATTACGTTGCGAATCTTGAAATGTCGGCGTTTGTTTATGATTACGATTATAATACGGATAATGCCGCGCATCTTCAAGCCACGCACGAGCGAATGTTTCGAATTATAAGGGAGCGCAATCCCGAATTGCCGATAGTTATCTTATCTGCGCCGAGATATTATCTTAATGAGGAAATGAAAAAACGCCGTTCTATCATAGAACAGACGTTCCAAAATGCGGTGAAGGCAGGAGATAAAAAGGTTTGTTTTATCTCGGGGCAAGAGATGTTGGAAGAGGTGAAAGATACCGCCTTGGCGGACAATATTCACCCCGGCGACACGGGTTTTGCGTGTATGGCAAGGCATATTGGAAATGCGCTTAAAGCGTTGTTATAACGCAGTTTACCGATTGTTGAATTGCATATTTGAAAGATATTTTGATAAAAACCGTAGGGGAAACTTTTATGAAAAAGACGATCAAAACAATGGAAAAAGACCGTTTTATCCAAATTGCGGCAGGCGGCAAAAAGATGACGGGCGAAGTCAAACGCATGGCGGAGCTTTCTCCCTTGCCGATAAACCGCAAACAATTACAGGCGCAAAAAACACCGTTAGGCATAACCATGTCCGCGTTTAACGAGGAAGAAGCCTATCAATCTTTTTTGAAAGAGAAAGCGGAATTACGCGCTTATTACGCGCCGTTTCTTGAAAATTACGCCCGCCCTGTAACGGAGGACGCGCTTTGCCTCACCAATTTTTCTTACCGAAAAGAAACGGAAGAAGATAAGGCGGATTTTACGCGCGTTTTAAACGGCGAGGGGGGATGGGAACAGGTAAAAATCCCGCATTACGTCGGCCCCGACGGAAGATGGAACGCCTTTTATCGCACCGAATTCTGCTTGGATAAAAAGCAAGACGGAAAATACTATCTTCTTGATTTCGAAGCGGTAGATTATATCGCAGAGGTATACGTGAACGGCAGAATGGCAGGCAGACACGAAGGCTTCTTCGCACCTTTTTCCGTGCAAATCACCGACTATATCCGAGAGGGGGAAAACACCCTTCTTATCGTTGTGAAAAACGACGTAACGAGTACGGCGGTAACGGTGGACGGCTATGCGCATTACGGCGATAAAATTTACGGCGCGACCCACTTCGGCTACGACGAGCCCGAGCTTGGCTGGCACCACTGTCCTGCGGGGGCGGGTATCTTTGGGAAAGTGAAAATGGCGGTGGCAGGTACGCGACGAATCACGGATATCTTCGTTCAACCCGATATTGATAAGGGTGAAATTACCGTCCGTACCACCGTGTTTACGTATGCTTATAAAACCTTAAAGGGCAAGGTTTCGTACACGCTTGAAGGTAGAAATTTCAAACAGATTATTTTTGAAAACAGAGAAGGAAAAACCGACCCGTTCACAGTGGACGAAAATTATTTGACGGAAAAAATTTCTTTGCCCGATTTTAAACTTTGGACGCAAAACACGCCCTATTTATACGCTCTCACCGTTACGTTATACGATGAGGACGGCAACGTGTTGGACGAAAAGCAGACCCACTTCGGTATGCGGAAATTCCATATGGACGAAAACAGCACCCCCAAGGGCGCGTTCTATCTCAATAACGAGCGCATTATTCTGCGCGGTACGAACGAGATGGGACACTTGCCCCTTTGCGTTATGCGCGAGGATTACGAACAGCTCGTCGACGATATTTTGATTGCGAAAGTGGCGAATTTGAATTTCTACCGCATGACCCAACGTCCCGTGCACGACGAAATTTATACCTACTTTGATATGTTGGGTATGCTCTGTCAAAGCGATTTCCCGCTGTTTAGTTATTTGAAACCGAGCGCCGTCGGCGAGGCGTTAAAGCAAGTGCGGGAAATGGAGATCCATACGCGCAACCACCCTTGCGTTATCGTAGAAACTTTCTGTAACGAAACGCTTGATAAAACGGCGTGGGGGAAAGAACAATACAACCTCTCCCGTTTTGAAATTGAAAAATTCTTCAACGCGGCGAAAGAGGTGGTTGAAATTTACAATCCTGACCGCGTCATCAAGTACAACGAGGGCGACTATGCGCCCCTGCCCGAAACGCATGGGATCAGCGATTTCCATTGCTATACCTACTGGTACGTATCGCACGGTATGCCCAGCGGCAAGCTGCAAAAGGGGTATCTGCCGCCTATTCGTCCCGATTGGATGACGGGCTGCGGCGAATTCGGCGTAGACGGCTTGGATAGATGGGAGCTTATGCAAAAATACGCGCCCAAGGCGTGGTTGCCAAAAACGCAGGACGAGCCTTGGTCGCCTAAGCGTATAGCGAAAGAACAGTGCTACGTTTTGCACGGCGATTTCTTCCCTGAACAGAATACGGCGAGGGAATGGATATCGGCAAGCCGTGCTTGGCAAAAACAGGCGATTAAAGATTACGTGCATATTTTGCGCCGCAGAGTGGACTATATCGAAAGTACGGCAGTGCATCTGCTTATCGACGCTTGGCCCTGTGGTTGGACGAAAACGCTGGTGGACGTGGACAGAATTCCCAAGCCTGCCTACTATGCGTTTAAGGAAGCGAGTATTCCTGTCCGCGTAAGTTTGCGCAGGGATAAGTACGTAGTGTATACGGGCGACAGTATCACGACGGAGCTTTACGCCCTCAACGATACGGTAAAAGACGTGCCCGTAAGCGTGCAGGCAAGCGTATATTTTAACGGAGAAGAAATCGCTTCGTACGCGTCGGAAAATACGGCTACGGGGGTAGCATGTACGTATCTAAGCGAAATCATCACTCAAATTCCCGACGGAAAAACGGGCAAAATCAAGGTGGTGGCGGCGTTGAAAAACGGCGCGGAAACCACCTACGACGAGGTTGAATATACCGTAAAGGAAAGAGTAAAAAAATCGGGCGTAACCCCCTTGCTTTGCGGCGAACGCGTACAGGCAATAAAGCGTGTTTGCGAGGGGAAGCAAACGGAAAAAGTCCTTTTTGTCGACGACGATTATTTCTACGAGCGTCAAGCCGAATTGGAAGAAAAAGCGGAAAAGGGTTGCCGATTGATTATCGTTACAAACAAGCCCTTAAACGTGTTGGGCGAGAATATCGTTTTCCGCGTGCACACCTTAGAGGAGGAAGTCCGTGCCAACAACTTTGTGGCAAGAAGCGAAAGGAACAAGTTCACGAAAGAATTTTCTGAAATGGATTTCCAAAACTTCTACAACGCAAAGACGGATTATCAGGATTTGACGGCTTGGTTTAAATTTGAATGGTCGAACTGCGAGGAAATTTTATACACCTTTGAGGATACGAGCGACCCGAAATACGCGCTGCATAAAAAGCACAAGATGATAGCCGCGCTCAAAAAACACGGCAAGGGCGAAATTATTTTGACCACCCTTTCCTGCTTAGACGGTTGTTTGGGGTGTAATCCCGTTTTGGATAAATTCGTTGTAAATCTCATCAAGATGGAGTAAAGTGAGTAAGCCCGTGGGGCGTCTAAAAATTTGATGATAAAACGCCCGTCCTTTTATGAGGGCGGGCGTTTATTGCAAAACAAAAAAACGGAGCGGCTATCCACGCGAGGACAGCCGCTCTTTTATGTTTGATAAAAATTAAGTATTGATGGATTGCAACGTTTGTTTTCGGTAATCCTTGGGGGGAATTTTAAATTCTTCGAGGAAATGCTTTGAAAAAGTGCTGGGATTTTCAAAACCGAGCATACCCGAAATATCCAAAAGACGGAGGTCGGGGTTTCTAATCAAATCCTTGGACAAATGCACCCGTTTTTTGTTCAAGTATGCAATTGCCGAAACGCCCATATATTTTTTAAATTGCGTGGAGAAATAGGGGAGAGAAAAGCCCGTTTCGCGCGCGATTTGCGTAATATTTTTTTGGATAAAATTCATATCGTTGAATTTCGGCAAAAGGTTTTTCAGCCAATCGGGTTTGTATGCCTGCGAAGATCTTCTGTGCCTAAGCCACTCGGATAAAATTGCCAAAACAATGGATAAATGCAGCGGTTCAAAAAATTTGTCGCCGTTGGAAAGCATTTCTTTTAAAAGCAGGGATTGATTAAATAAAAAGGAGAAAAATTCGTTGGAAAAGGTAAACGCAAGCGCCGTTTCTTCACGCATGATTTCCTCGTATAATCCCTCTTGGCAATAAGCGCAAAGCTCCTTAAAACGGTTTTCGGAAAGGTATAAATCGATATGCTCGTACACCTTTTCGTCATAATCCTTCACCGCGTGCACGTCGCCCGGGCGTAAAATGACGCAAGTCCCGTTTTGAAAGGGGACGGGAAAACCGTTGATAACGTTTGTCGAGCGGCCCGAAACGCAAAAACACAGCTCAAAAAAAGTGTGGGAGTGTAAATGTCTTGGCGGCATATAGGAAGAGGATATGTAAGGGGTCATTTGATTGGATTCGTCTAAAACAACGTGCATAACCTTTGCTCCTGTGCTTTTTTAGGAGTATACCACAAAAAAATCTCTTTGTCAATAGTAAAAATCGAAAGGATTTTTCGCGTGGATTTTGCTACAATTCCCGCATGAGCAAAATTTATCATATTAAAAATCGATTAGTTTTGATAAAAAATAGAGTAGACTGAAAAGACAAAGTATGTTATTATAAAATAGCAAAAATATAAAAGTGTTTTTCTCTTTTTGTAATATTTTTAGTAAAAATTTTGACGGGAAACGCATTTCCGTCGACTGCCTGAGGGTTATGTGGATAATTAAAAATCAAGAGACAATAAGCAACCGTTTGCCTGTTTTTTGCAAGCGATTTGAGATGGAAAAGCCAATCAGGGAATGCGTACTGCGCATTTCCGCGCTTGGTATTTTCAGCGTGAAAATAAACGGCAGACAAATCGACGATTACTTTATGCCGGGTTGGACGAACTATAACAAGTACGTCCATCTTTGCACGTACGATATTACGGCGGATATTCAAAAGGAAAACTGCATTGAGGTTACGCTTTCCGACGGTTGGTATGCAGGCAGGCTTGGCTATACGTGCAAGCCGTGCGTTTACGGTAGCGTTTTGGCGCTGTTTGCGGAGCTTGATTGTACCTTTGCGGACGGTACGGGCGTGCAAATTTCCACGGACGAAAGTTGGAAAGTAGGGGAATCGCATATTATCACATCCTCCTTGCTCGACGGCGAGCACGTCGATTTCCGCATGAAAAAAACGGAATATTCCAAGCTACCGTTTGCGCAACGGTACGCTTGCAATCTGCCTTTTGAATTATACGATTATGAGCCCGTCAAGGCGTTTACAACGTTAAAACCCACCGTGATTTATCAAGACGAAAATTGTATTCGATTGGATTTCAAACAAAACTTTTCGGGCTTTATCACCTTTGACGCCGTGGGGGAGGCAGGGACGGAAGTTATCCTCCAACACGCCGAGGTGCTGGAGGAGGACGGCTCGTTATACTACAAAAATTTACGCTCGGTAAAGGCGACGGATAGGGCAGTTTTGTCGGGCGGTAAAGATAGATTTTCCCCTATTTTCACCTTTCACGGATTTCGTTATGCGGAAATACGCATTTTCGGCAAGGCGGAGCTTTCCAACCTTGTCGGTGTGGCGTTGACGCAGGATTTGCCGTATACGGGCAAATTCCGTTGCTCAGACGAGATAGTAAACACCGTTTTTAAAAACGTGCAATGGGGACAAAAGGATAACTTTATTTCTATCCCCACCGACTGTCCTCAGCGCGACGAGCGGTTGGGTTGGACGGGCGACGCACAGGTTTTTTGCAATACGGCTATGTTCAACTGCAACTGTAACCGTTTCTTCGCCAATTACTTGAAGTTGGTTAGAACGGATATACAACCGGACGGAAAAATCCCGTCCTTTGCGCCTTTCTTTATTCCCGTATCCGTTTCCACGGCGGGTGTGCCCGGTTGGGCGGACGCCATCTGTGTGATACCGTACGTGCATTATTTGCATTATAAGGACATCCGCGTGATAAAGGACAATTTACCCGCGGCGGTAAGGCATTTGGACTATTACCTCGCAAACAGTGAGGAGTATCTTTTAAAGGTAAAAAATCCGTTTGGCGATTGGCTTTCCGTCCAAAAAGCGGAGGACGTAGACGGCGTCAGCCAGGCGTTTTTCGCCTTATCCGCACAGCTTGTTTCTAAGATGTTCGCGCTTGTAAAGGACGAAAAGAACGCGCAAAAATACGCGCAGATTTACGAGAAGATAAAGGCGGCTTTCCGTCTTCATTATAGGACAGAGAACGGCAAGCTGATAGGCGATTCGCAAACGATATACGCCCTTGCGCTGTCCGTTGGATTGGTAAGCAAGGAGGAAGTAAAACCTCATCTTTTGGCGGCGGTTGAAAGGGCGGGGAATAAATTGACGACGGGCTTTATCGGCGTAAGACACCTCTTGCCCGCTCTTTGCGAGATTGGCGCAACGGATTTGGCTTACCAAATCATCAAGTGTAAGGAATACCCTTCTTGGGGGTATACGATAGAAAACGGCGCAACCACCGTTTGGGAGCGTTGGAACGGGTACACGAAGGAACACGGCTTCGAAACGCCGTCGATGAACTCTTTTAATCATTATAGCTTAGGTTCATGCGTGGAATGGCTGTACTCGTATGTGCTGGGCATTAAACTTTCCGCAACGGAAAAACTTTGTATTTCCCCGTCGCTAAGTAAAGAGTTGGCGTTTGCCGAGGGCGAGTATATGACCGAGCGTGGGATTATCCGTGTTTCGTGGAAATATGATAAAGAGGCATACCATGTACGCGTTGAAAGTGAAAACGGCGTCGAATTTGATTATGATTTTGCAGGCAGAGAAGTTATTTCTTTGCAAAAAGAGAAAAACGCTCTTACAGCGATTGTTCGATAAATAAGGAGAAAAAATATGGATAAAGTATTTACCGTTTCTATTTTGGGTTGCGGATCGCGCGGGCATTATACGTACGGCAGGTGTATGTCGGAATATTTTGCGGACAAATTTAAAATCGTTTCCGTTTGCGATATCGACCAAGAAAAAATCGAGCTTGCGCAAAAGGATTGGGAAATCCCCGAAGAAAACTGTTTTTTGGACGAAAACGAATTTTTGAAAGAAAAGCGTTCGGACGCGCTCGTGATCGCTACGCAGGACAGAGACCACGTAAGAATGTGCGTCCGTGCGTTGGAGTTAGGTTACGATATTTTACTTGAAAAACCCATTTCGCCCGACGAGGACGAGTTGTACGAGCTGTTGGAGGCGTATAAAAAGTACGATAAAAAGGTCATCGTTTGCCACGTATTGCGCTATGCGCCCGCTTTTCTTAAAATCAAAGAAATTCTCGATAGTGGCGAAATTGGTAAAATCGTTTGTATCGATTGGTTAGAGCAGGTTACTTATTGGCATCAAGCGCACAGCTTTGTGCGCGGAAATTGGCGCAACGACGTCGAAACTTCGCCGATGATCATGCAAAAATGCTGTCATGATTTGGATTTGTTGCAATATTATGCGGATTCCAAATGCGATACCGTCTATTCGGTGGGCGCACTTACTTTCTTCAACGAACAAAATAAACCCGAGGGCGCGGCAAGCCGTTGCAAGGATTGTAAATATATTCACGATTGCGTATACAGCGCGGAAAGGCTGTACGTAGAAAAGTGGAAAAAGGATTTCGATTGGGCGTTTGATAAGCCGGACGTGGACGATAACGCGCGCAAGCAGGGCTGGCCGTTTAACGTTGTCGATCTTTCCCGTCCCATCACGGAAGAGAGTATTCGTAGGGCGTACGAAAATTCGCAGTACGGCAGATGCGTATTCGATTGCGACAACAACGTTGTGGACAACCAAACGGTGGTGATGCAGTTTGAAAACGGCATTCGCGCCAATCTCACGATGACGGCGTTCACGGCGCTTCCCGGCAGAAAAATGACCTTCCACGGCACGCTTGGCGAAGTGGAAATGGACGAGGAAAACGACTATATCCGTATATCTCGTTACGGACATGGTACTCGCTTTTTAAGTATTAAAGAGATTTTGAAGGTGGCAATCAACGATACGTTCGGACATGGCGGCGGGGACTTGATGTTGGTGCGCGATTTCTACGACGCGCTTGCGGGCAAGGGCGAACTTGGCACGACGCTCGAGCGTTCTATCGAAAGCCACTTGATGGCGCTCGCGGCAGAAAAATCCCGCGTAAACGGTGAAGTTTGCAAAGTGCATAAAAATTAAATAGTTTTTTTTGGTAAAATACTATTGAAAAATGGGGAAATTTAGGTTATAATATGGAATAGTTATAGGGGAACGTAAACTATGAGTATTCAATTCAATAAAGACACGAAAATTTTTCATTTGCAGACAAAAAATACGTCGTACGTATTCTGCGTTACCGATTTTAACGCGTTGGAGCATCTTTATTACGGCAAAAAAATCCCGTTTGATAACGTAAAACATATCAGCAACCGTCAAATTTATTCGCACGTCGCGCACGAAAGCCGTGAGGACCGCGCGTTTTCCGCGTCCGTACAGGGTTTTGAAATCGCCGCTTTCAACAGCGGGGATATCCGCACGCCCTCGGTGGTGTTCGATTATGACAATAAGGCGGACGCTTGCCGTCTGCGTTATCGCTCTCATACTATTTACAAGGGCAGAAAACCGCTTGTAGGCTTGCCTTATTCTCGCGCGGATGAAAATACGGAAACGTTGGAAGTCGTCCTTACCGACGACGAAAATTCGGTGGAATTCACCCTGATTTACTGCGTGTTTGCAGACGAGGACGTCATTGCCCGTTCGCAGATATTAAAGAATATCGGCGGCGGAAAGCTTACCGTCCGTAAATTTGCAAGTATGTGCTTGGATTTTTACGGCATGGATTTCGACGTCATCACTTTAGAGGGGATTTATCTTTACGAACGCGCGCAGGTTTCCCGTTCGCCCTTAAACCGCGGCGTATTTAAAAATAACAGCCTTACGGGTACGTCGTCGCATAATCACAATCCCTTTATGGCGCTCTGCGCGCACAACGCGGACGAGGATATCGGCGAGACATACGGTTTCAACCTCGTATACAGCGGCAATTTTGCCGACGAGGTCGCCGTTGACCAATTGGGCGATACGCGCGTGATCATGGGCTTTGACGATACGGGCTTTTCTTGGACGGTTGGTAAAGGGGAAACGCTTGTCGCGCCCGAAGCGATTATGACGTATTCCGACCAAGGCTTGGGCGGTATGAGCCGTAATTTTCACGACCATATCAGAAAGCATATCATCGAGCAAGAATTTGCATTCTCGCCCCGTCCTATCGTTATCAATTCGTGGGAAGCAAGCTATTTTACGGTAACGGAAGAAAAGGTGCTTTCCCTTGCCAGCCATGCGTTGGATTGCGGAATCGATACCGTGGTTTTGGACGACGGTTGGTTTAGAGCGAATGACCGAATCGGGCTTGGCGATTGGCGCACGGACAAGGAAGCGTTTCCGTCGGGTATTAAAGGACTTTGCGATAAAGTACACGCAATGGGCTTAAAATTCGGGCTTTGGTTAGAGCCGGAAATGGTCAATGCGCAAAGTGAATATTATAAAGAACACCCCGACTATGTTTTAAGCACCTCAAAACTGCCCTTGATCTCTCGTCATCAGTATCTTTTGGATTTGACACGCGACGAGGTCGTGCAGGATATTGCAAATCGAATCAAAGAAGAGCTGCAGGGCGTGGAGCTCGATTATATCAAGTGGGATTTTAACCGCTACGCAACGGAAGCAAGCTCTTTCGTAACGGCGCAAGGCGAGGTATATCACCGTCAAACGTTGGGCGTGTATAAGCTCTTGTCTATGATTAAGGCAGAATTCCCCAACGTCTTGTTTGAAACGTGTTCGGGCGGCGGCGGTAGATTCGACTTGGGTATGCTCTATTATTCGCCGCAGATTTGGACGAGTGACAACACCGACCCATACGCGAGAACGTATATTCAGTACGGGTCCAGCTACGCCTATCCCGTGTCCGCGCTCAGTTGCCATTTTACGGAGGGGGATTGTACGAGCGGCAGAAAATCTACTTTTGAATTTAGGTACCGTGTGGCTTCCTTCGGCTCGTACGGCTACGAGTTGGATTTAAGCAAGTACAGCGCGGAGGATAAGGCGGCGTTTAAAAGCTATTCCGAGCTTTACCGCAAGGACGAGGATTTGAATTTAAGCGGCGATTTGTATCGCTTGATTTCCCCTGAAAAAACGGATTATTGCGCGTATATTGCGGTTTCCAAGGATAAGAAAAAAGCAAAGCTGACCTTCCTTGAACTGTACGCGTCCGGTTTTATAGAAAGCATGGCTTTGCGCTTAAAGGGCTTAGACCCCGAAAAATTGTATAAAAACGAGGAAACGGGCGAGGTGCTTCACGGCGCAACGCTTATGAACGTCGGTATCCGTATCGGCGATTTGTACAGAAAGAAGCGTTCGGACGGTTATACGGTGAATTTTGTCGAGGTATAAAGCTCGGCATGTGCAAGCGTCAGCGTTCCGTTCCTAAATAAAAATCAAAACCGTCGTGCTTAAAAATTGCGCGGCGGTTTTCTTTTAAAGAAGCCTTGACCTTTTGCGAAAAATTTGCTACAATGTAGAGGATAAACGTAGAAGTAAGGAGCAAAGTAAATGAAATTCGTACATATTTCGGATTTGCATTTAGGGAAACGTTTGCACGAAACGTCCTTGGTCGAAGACCAAGCGGAAATTTTACGGCAAATTATAGGCGTAGTCGATACGGAGCGCCCCGACGGCGTACTTATTGCGGGCGACGTTTACGATAAGAGTATGCCAAGCGCCGAGGCGGTGCAGTTGTTCGACGCTTTTTTAGCAGAGCTTGCCGCGCGGAGAATGCGTACTTTTGTCATTAGCGGTAACCACGATTCGCCCGAGCGTATTGCGTTCGGCGGAAGAATTATGGACGCAAGCGGTATTCACCTTTCGCACGTGTACGACGGAGGCGTGAAGTCGGTTTCGCTCACGGACGAGTACGGCGAGGTCTGCGTGTATATGTTGCCTTTCATTAAGCCCGCGCACGTCCGCAGATTTTATGAAGAGGAGGAAATTACTTCTTACACCGACGCGGTGCGCGTTGCCGTTTCAAAGATGGGCGTGGATAAAAGCAAGCGAAATATTTTAATCACGCACCAATTCGTTACGGGCGCGACCCGTTCGGACTCAGAGGAAACTGTGGGCGGTACGGACAACGTCGACGCGTCTGTGTTCGATGGGTTCGAATACGTTGCGCTCGGGCATTTGCACGGCGCGCAAAATTGCGGCTCGGAGCGTATTCGCTACTGCGGTACGCCGTTGAAATATTCTTTTTCCGAGGCGAACGACGAAAAATCGGTTACCGTGGTGGAGTTGGGTGAAAAAGGGAGCGCGCTGACCATCAGAACGGCGAGCCTTAATCCTATCCGTGATTTACGGAAAATTAAAGGCGCTTTTGCCGAACTTATCGACCCTGCGTTTTACCGTGGGTTGGGTAATTTGAACGATTACGTGCAAATCACCTTGACGGACGAGGACGACGTACCCAATGCGATGGGGCGTTTGCAAACGATTTATAAAAACGCCTTGGAGTTGAAATACGACAACACGAGAACGCGCGCCGCGGCAGAGATTTACGGGGCGGAGGAAGTGGAAAATAAGTCGATGTTAGAACTGTTTTCCGAGTTTTTTGCCTTGAAAAACGGTGCGGAAATGAGCGACGAACAGCGCGCATATATGCAAGATATAATTGAAAAAATCGAGGAGGAAAGCGTATGAGGCCGTTAAAATTGACCGTTTCTGCGTTCGGACCGTACGCAAACAAGGAAGTTCTCGATTTGGATAAACTGGGAGAAAGCGGGTTATATCTCATTACGGGCACGACGGGCGCGGGCAAAACGTCTATTTTCGACGCAATCACCTACGCTTTGTACGACAGCTCGAGCGGGGAGCTCCGCGACGGATCGATGCTCCGTTCCAAATATGCGGACGCGGAAACGGAGACCTTTGTCGAGCTGGAGTTTTTGTGTAAAGACAAGGTATATAAAGTGCGCCGTAGTCCCGAATATATGCGTCCGAAAAGCCGTGGCGAGGGATTCACGAAAGCGGTTGCGCGCGCGGAATTGCACTATCCGGACGGCAGGGTGGTGGATAAAAGCAAAAAGGAAGTAACGAACGCGATTTCGGAAATCATCGGCTTGGAAAAAGAGCAATTCTTGAAGATCGCAATGATTGCGCAAGGACAATTCCGTGAAATATTGCTTACGAATACGGAAAAGAGAAAAGAGCTTTTCCGTCAAATTTTCAAAACGCATAAATTTGAAGAACTGCAAAACCGTGTAAAAGAGGACGCGGCGGCTTTGGATAGGGAATACGAAAGGGTGAAAAATACCATTCTCGCCTACGCCGAAAATATTTCTTGTCCCGTAGAAAGTTTAGAGTATCCGCTTGTAAAACAGGCGCAAAAAGGGGAGATTTCCACGCAAGAAACCTTAGAGCTGTTACAGCGTTTATTGCAAACCGATAAAGCGGAAAACGAGAGACTTTCAGACGAGATTTCTAAGTTGAACGCGGACATGGGTGGGGTGATTGCTAAAATTGCTACGGCAAAGGAGCATGCGGATAACCTCAAAAATTACAACGAAAAAATGCAAAATTTGCCTAATTTTATCCTCGCTTTGGACGAGGCGAAAAAGGTCTTGGACGAGACGAACGTCCGAGAGGCTGAAGCAGAGGCTTTAGGCAAAAAAATTACCGTTTTAGAGCAGGAGCTTCCCATATACGAGCAGTGGGATAAGCTCGAAAAAAATTGCCGTGATTTGGCAAAAAATTTGGAAAACGCAACGCATGAAAAAGAGCGTTTGTCGGCGCTGATCAAGACGCAAAAAGAAAAACTTGACCGGTTAAAAGCCCGTTTGCAAGCCTTGGCGCGCGCAGGCGAAAATCGTGCAATGCTTGAAAATGAAGAACAAAAGCTCTTAAGTGAGCAAGTAAAAATTAACGACCTTAAAGGGGATATGCGCAAGCATTTTGAACTGCGTACCGCCTTAGAGGAAACGCAAGAAAAATATAAAATCTTGCAAGCGCAAGCCGACGCGTTAAACGATAAATATCAGTATTTAAACAAACGCTTTTTGGACGGACAAGCGGGAATCATGGCAAGTACGCTTGAAGACGGAACGCCTTGCCCCGTATGCGGTTCTGTTCATCACCCGAATCTTGCGCAAATAAGCGAGGACGTACCCACCGAGGCGCGGTTAAAAGCCGCGAAATCGGAGGCGGAGCAAGGCTTAAAAGAGGCGGAAGAAAAGAGTAAACTTTGCGCAAAAATGGGAGGCGAATTGAGCGTTTTACGCGCCTCTGTCGAAAACCAAATTCAAACGCTTTTTGCGGGCGAAACGGTAGAAACGGTGGGGGCATGTATCAAATCACGGCTTTTAGCGATAAAAGAAAGTCTAATCGCCGTCGCCGAAAAAATTACGGCAGAGAAGAAAAACGTCAGCGATAAAGCGGCGCTTGAAAATCTTATCCCCCAAGAGGAAAAACGTTTAAAAGATTTGGAGGACGAAGAAAAGGGTTGCGCGTTACGCATTGGCGAGCTTTCTGTAAACAAGAAAAACGCCGAGGAGCAATCAGCTGCGTTAAAGGGTAAGTTGACCTATTCTTCCCTTACGCTTGCGCAAGAGGGCTTGCTTGCGTTAAGGTCGCAAAAACAGATAATTGAAAGGCAAATAAAAACTGCCAACGAGGATTATTTGCATAAAAAAGAGGCGTTGGGCAAGTTGCAAGGGGAAATTTCCGCGTTAGAACGCCTTGTGAAAAAGGTTTGCGACGTGGATTTGCAGGCAGAGGAAACGAAGCACGCAGAGCTTACCAATAAACGGAACGCGCTTACGGAGTATAAAGAAAACGTGGCGGCGCGTATGCAAGCCAACCGTGCATGCGCCGACAATATTGCGCGCGCGGCGAAGGATTCAAACGAGCTTGAAATGCAAGTCCGTTGGATGAATACGCTTGCAAAAACGGCAAACGGCACGTTGAGCGGGCAAGAGAAAATCTCCTTTGAAACGCACGTGCAGATGAGTTATTTTGACCGTATTTTACGGCGCGCGAATATCCGTTTGCAGAAGATGACGGGAGGTCAATATGACCTTATCCGCCGCGTAGAGCCGCAAAATCAACGCTCGCAAGTCGGTTTGGATATTGACGTACTCGACCATTACAACGGCAGTACGCGCCCCGTCCATTCCCTTTCGGGCGGCGAGCAGTTCAAGGCTTCACTTGCCTTAGCGCTCGGTCTGTCGGACGAGATACAATCCTCGGCGGGCGGCGTGCGGTTGGATACGATGTTCGTGGACGAGGGCTTTGGTTCGTTAGACGGAGAATCGTTACGTCTTGCCATCGCTACGTTACAGGATTTGACGGAAGGCAACCGCCTCGTCGGCATTATCTCCCACGTCGAGGAATTGAAAAACAAAATAGACAAGCAAATCGTCGTTGAAAAGTGTAAGGGCGCGGGCAAGGGCAGCCACGCTCGGCTGGTATAAAATGTATAAAAACAAAACGGAAAAAGAGGCGCGGACCTTCAAAGGTCTGCGCCTCTTCTATCATTAGGCAATCAGGGAAAAATAGTACGCGCTCAGGGTTCGAGTCCCTAAGCGCGTATTCTGTGCGTACAACGTAATTATCTGTTGTTGATAAGTTTGGTAAGCTCTACGGGGTCAACGATTTTGCCGTCCTTATAAACGCGCATGTTGCCCGAAGCAATTTCGTCAATTAAGATAACTTCGCCATTGTTATAACCAAACTCAAACTTAATATCCCAAAGGTCAAGCCCGATGGATTTTAAATCGTCCGCAACGACTTTCGTGATTTTTAAGGTCTGTTCTTTCATGGAATTGAACATTTCCATGCTCATTACGCCAAGCGCCGCAAGCCCTTCCGCCGTAACGAGAGGGTCGCCCTTTTCGTCGTTTTTAAAGGTGCATTCTACGTAGCCGCCCGTAAGGGGGGTTCCGTTTTCGATATATTCGCCGTATCTTCTGATAAAGCTACCCGTCGCAACCAGACGGCAAATGACTTCAAGACCGTGCCCAAATACGGTTGCAGGCAAAACTTCCATCGTTGCGTTGTCAAGGTCGGCGGAAACGTAATGCGTTTTGATGCCAGCCTGTTTCAAGAGTTCAAAATAATACACGGACGATTTTAAGTTTGCTTTGCCGATTCCTTCAATCGTCAAACCGACGGTGTTTTCACCGGGGTCAAATACGCCGTCCTTGCCCGTGCAATCGTCTTTGAATTTCAACAAAACGTTGCCGTTTTCAAGTTTGTAAACGTCTTTCGTTTTACCAGTGTACAGCTTTTCCATAACGTAAACCTCTCAAAAATTTATTTACGTTAATATTATAACAAACTTTTTTTAATTTTACAATAATATGAACGGCAAAAATTACAAAAAAATTAAAAAATATGCGCTTTATTTTTACGTGCTTTATTGCGCATAAATGCAATTCAACGCATACCTGCCCACGCCGTATACGTTAAATTGCACAAAAAAATGCCTTTGCGAAAAAGCAAAAGCATTTTTTTGTTTAATCGAAGACGTCGGGCGGTAATTCTACTCCGCCTCCCAAGCTGCTGTCCTCGTCGGAACCGTTGCCGCTGTTAGACTCGCTGCCATTCTCGGAATTGCTGTCCTTATCCGAACTGCCAATTCCGTCGGAGTCGCTGTCGTTAGAGTTGATTTCGCTCTCTGTATTACTGCTTTGCATGTTGGTAGGGGAGCTGTTGTCACTCTCGCTGTGATTACCGTTTTCGCCGCACGCCGCAATGATAGAGAGGGAAAAAACCGTCAATAATAAAGCTAAAAATTTCTTCATGATCAGCTTAACCATTACGTTATTCCGAGAATTGCCCGTCGTCAGAAGGAGTGTTAGGGTTGACAAACTCGTGGTCGCCGCCAACGAAACCGGGGCTCGTGGTGATAACGTCTTCTGCTTGAACCAAAAGGAGTTCAATATTTAATACTTCATACTTTTTCATTTTTTTGTCCTCCTTTTATTTATGCGACAAGGCTATTTTTGTAAGCCTTAGCCGATTCGCCGTAACGGTACAAAGCCAAAGCAAGCTTGCCCATGTTCGTGTCGGTACCCTGCATTGCGTAAGCATAAGCGTTTACGCTGTAAGTCAAGGTTTGCATTTCAACGCCGTCGTAGGAAAGTACGAAAGTGTAGACGGTATCAAACTCGGTTGCAAGGAGCGCGTCCATATAAATTGTCGTGCCCGTAACCGCAACTTCAACGCCGTTCACGGTAAGCGTAACGTTTTCCGTCGTGCTAAGTTTTACAACGATTTTGTTGGTATCGCCGAACCAAACGGTTGCGCCCGTAAACCATGCGCCGTAGGATTCAACGCCTTCGGGAAGTTCGCTGTTGGCAAGATTAAAATCATTCGTTGCAGGCGTAGCCGTGGAAGCCGTGCCAATGTTTGCAACGTCAGCCGTTGCGGGCGTTTCGTCAGTCGTTTCGTTTACGTAATTATACGCTGCGTCGCCGTAGTAAAGCAAATCGGTGAGTAGCTGTTTCAACTCGTCGGAAATTTCTTGATTCAACATATTCTGCGCGTAAGCCTTAACGCTGTATTCCGCTTTGCTTGCAATCACCATATCGTTGAATTTAAGCTCAGCCGCAACGTTTTCAGCGATTTGGTTGGGAGCAACCGCAAACGAGAATACGTAATAATCGCCGTTTTTAACGCCTTCAACAATTTCGGAATTTTCACCCATCGTGAAAGTCATTTGCGCGCTTGCAAACGTTTCGGACATAGACACGTAATAATTCAATTTAAGGTCTTCGCCAATCGTAAGGGTTGCTTGGTTGATTTTAGCAGATAAATCAACGGGAAGGAAGGAAATTTCTCTGACTTGGGTGGAGGTGTACCATTTTATATAGTTAGACCCCGTGGTGTTGTTAAACGAGAAATAAACGCCTTCTGTGTCGGTAATACCATACGTACCGTTTTCATTTTTCGTAATGGTTACGTTTAAAACGTTGCCACCGAACGCTTCACCGTCGTTTGCTTCATAAATATTGTAAGTGCCGTTTGCATTCTTTACGACGTAGAATACGTACGACATATCTATTTCAGTAATTGCGCCAAGTTCCGTTAAGCCGCTATCCGTTGCAACGTAGCGGTCTTTACTGCTATCCCATGCATTGCTAATATAGAAATAGTTACCGGAGGAGCGTTTTACTGCAAAATAGTAATACCCTTCATAAGTAATCGTTTCGGGGTCTTGCTCACCGCAACCTGCATTGGTACAGAAACCGTCGACGTAGTTATGCCCAAGCGCGGAAAGTTCTTCTTCGCTAACGATTGTACCGCAGTCATCACAGATATATCTCGTAACGCCCGTTTCCGTACAGGTGGCAGGAGTGGTTTCTTCCGTGGTGTTCGTATGTTCACAAACATTGAAAGACGTGGTGTAGTATACCGTCGTGCCGCCCGTCTTTACGTAAATGCTTACGTCGTTTTGTCCAGAGGCATAGCAGGCAAAGATGGTGCTTGTAGTATTATATCTGAGCCAGTTTCTTGAATTAGTGCCTTGCGCTTTGATGGTTGCAATGCCTGCTTCTGTGATGGTAATCAACCAAGAACTGTTGTCGCTTAACGTCGTTTCAGTTCTTAAGTAGTTGCTACTACTGGAAGCCGCATAAAGATAACCGTCGCCAACGTTAAAGGCAAAAGTACCGTCAACGTTACCCGCTTCCAAAGCGATAATTTGTACAGATTTGTCAATCGTAACGGTACTATTATCGTTAGATTTGGTTACGGCGACTGCCGTACGGTTATTTGTGTTCTGCGTGGTGCTTAAAGCCACAGCGGAATCGCTTGCAACGATAACGATTTGTTTACCCGCAGAGAGTTGGCTTGTAGCGGTGGCGAGATTCCAACTTTCTTCTGTTTCGCCTTCAGTATAGGTATACAAAGCATACAATTTAACGTCTTCCGTTACGGTGTATTCTTCGCCTTCCGTATATACGGTTTCGGGACTTGCGGTATTCGCAGTATATTCGCCCGTCGTCCAACCTACGAAGGTGTAGCCGTCAACCGTGCCAGCCGTAGGTAATGCCGTTGTGAAATTTTCAGCAACTTCTACGCTGACAACAGCTTCAACGCCGTCGGGAACAACGTAAGTTACCGTGTACATAGTTGCTTCTTCCGTGTAGGAATAAGCACAATATTCGCAGGTATAGGTAAGGGTAGTGCCGTCCAAAACGCCGTCGTTAAACGTACAAGCTACGTTTTCCGTGGTTACACTTTGGTTACAAACGGAGCAGGAGCTCGTCATATTGTGCGTTTTGTCGCCGTTGGATACGTTTTCGTAAGAAAGGGTACAAGCTGCCGTTACCGTCGTCGATGCTTGACAAATAGAACAAGTACCCGTTTGCGTATGGCTGTCGCCCTCACGAACGTATTCTGCGGTAACTTCACATTCGCCGCTTTCCGTTTGTTCGCCGCTGCAAACCGTACAAGTAACCGTTCTAGTATGTACGCCGTCTACCGTCGTGTAGTCGCCGTAAGTGAACTCGGAACAAGCTGCTCTCGTATTTTCAATTTCCGCTTCGCAGTTTACACATTGTTGATAATGCTCGTTCGTCGCAGAATCGTATACCCAAGTCGTTTCAAAACCTTCGTGCGTACAAGCAGGCTCGGTGCTTGCTTCCGTATAGGTAACCTCAACTTTGTTAAGACGAATTTGCGCAGTCGCAGTAAAAGTGAACTTTTGGGCGGAATCGGCAGGTGTAATCGTAACTACAGAGCCGCTAACGGTTGTCGTAGCTCCCGCATTCGTTGCCGAGGTCTGACAAGTAGTGGCATAAGAACTGCTTGTGCAAGTAATAACGATTTGAGAGATACTACCTTCGCTTACACTAATCTCTACAGTGCTCTTTGCATACACTCTGTAATGGTCGCTGTCGCTTGTTCTAATGGCAGTAGTGGACGAGCCTTTATTATTTGTAAACGTAACGCTACCGCTTGTCCAACTAATGCTTAATGAATCAGAGGCAAGAGTACCCGTGCCTCCGGAAATGCTCAAGGTTTCCGTCGTTTCCGCTGCGCTTGCCGTTGTATTGGGCATAGCGAACAATCCGCCTATCGCCAAAACAAGGGCAAAAAGTGCCGTCAAACATGCTACCCAAATCGTGGTAATCTTCTGTTTAACTTTAAACATGTCTTTTCTCCTTTATAAAAAATTTTTCATTTGCAGAGTTTTAAAAAATGCGGAAAATTTTACGGTTTGTGCTACAAACCTAATTAGAGGCGCCTCTAATTAAATATATTTGACCGCATTATAAAATTATTTGTTGTACAACATTATACATTACGCGTGCGCGCGTGTCAAATAAATAAACAATCTTTTACAAAATTCGACAAGCTAATTTTTTAATTAAGCGTATTTGTTTTTTGAATAGAGATACGTTCGTCTTTACTTGCGCTTTTTGCTTTGCCTGCCCTTGTGGGGGAGGGGGCTTGCGGTGGAAAGAGTAGTAAAAATGCTGAATAAGAAATGAGAAATGCGAAACGGAAAACGGGAAAGGGGAGCGTTTTCCTTGACATTTGCGCAAACGTGCGTATAATTAAATACTGTGTGCAAAACGTGAGAGGAGCGAAAAATGCGAATTCAGTTGTCCGACCATTTTAATTACCGTAAGCTGTTGCGGTTTGTTCTGCCGTCCATTGCGATGATGATTTTTACGTCCGTCTATGGGGTGGTGGACGGCTTTTTCGTGTCCAACTTTGTTGGAGAAACACCCTTTAAGGCGGTGAATTTCATTTATCCTTTTATTATGGTTTTAGGCTCGTTCGGGTTTATGTTCGGCACGGGCGGAAGCGCGCTCATTTCCAAAACGGTTGGGGAAGGGGACCGCGAAAAAGCCAACCGTCTTTTTTCTATGCTGACCTATATTTCCGCATTGCTTGGGATGGCAGTCGGCGCGCTCGGTATGTTCGTTGTCGAACCGCTTGCCAAAGCACTCGGTGCGGAAGGGGATCTGCTTAGCGACAGCGTGCTGTACGGGCGGATCATTCTTGCGGCGATGCCTGCGTTTATGCTCCAACAAGAATTTCAAAGTTTTTTTATCACGGCGGAGCGACCTAAAACGGGCTTGTTCGTTACTTTGGCGGCGGGCTGTACGAATATCGTTTTAGACTTTTTATTCGTTGCCGTGTTTAAGTGGGGGCTTGTCGGCGCGGCGCTTGCCACGGCGGGCAGTCAAGTCGTCGGCGGTATTATCCCCATCATTTATTTCTTGCGCCCGAACAAAAGTCTTTTGCGGCTCGGCAGACCGAAGTTTGACGGCAGAGCATTGTTTAAAACTTGCGCGAACGGGTCGTCGGAGTTTTTCAGCAACGTATCCATGTCGCTCGTGGGACTTTTGTATAACTGGCAACTCATGCGCTATGCGGGGGAGGACGGAATTGCGGCTTACGGCGTAATGATGTACGTCGGTTGGATTTTCGTTTCGATTTTCGTCGGCTTTTCCATTGGTACGGCGCCGCTTATCGGGTATAATTTCGGTGCGAAAAATCAAGCGGAATTAAAAAATCTTTTCCGTAAAAGTTTGGTTGTAACGGCGGTATTGTCCGTGGGAATGTTCGTTTTGGGCGAGGTACTTGCGCGCCCGCTTGCGCTCATTTTCGTAAGCTATAACGAGGGGATTTTGGAAATGACGGTGCGCGGTTTCCGTATCTTCTCTTTCCAATTCCTGTTCTGCGGTTTGGCGATTTTCGGGTCGGGCTTTTTCACTGCGCTCAACAACGGCTTGGTTTCCGCAATCATATCTTTTTTGAGAACGCTCGTTTTTCAAATCGGGGCGGTTTTGCTGTTCCCATTGGTTTGGAAATTGGACGGGATTTGGGCGTCCGTTATCATAGCGGAGTTTGCGGCGGCAACGCTTTCCGTTGTTTTCGTTCTTTCCAATAAGAAAAAATACGGATATTGAAAGTAAAAATAGAGGGGTTTCTGTGTGGGCAGGGGCTCTTTTTTTTGCACCTTTTCGTAATGGAATGGCATAGGATAAAAGGACGGATTTTTTAAAAACGCCCACCCATGTATGCGTTTAATGTAAAAAAGTAGTTGAAAAAGCTAAATTTTTTTTTGAAAAGGTATTGACAAGCCGTAAAGGTTGTGATATGATAAACGAAAAAGGAGGTTTTCATCTATGAAAATTTGGAAGAAAACAGCTTGCTTGGCGCTTTGCACGGTGATGTCCATGAGCGTGTTTGCGGGTTGCGACGAAAACAATGGGAACAGCGAAACAGCGCGTCGCGAAAAGGCGCAGGCTTCCGCAAAGAAATACGTAGACACCGTTTCCGATACTCTTGAAACGGTAAAGAGCTTCAGCGTTTCGGGTAAGGTTACCTTGAACGTGAAGGACGAATATTTCGCGGAAGGCACCACGACGGTTGACCCTGAACTGACGGAAGAACAAAAGACGTTCTTCTATTTGGACGTTACGGTTACCCAAGACGGCGAGAACAACGTTGCTATGTCCATGACTGCGAAATCCGAACAGATTGAAATCGAATTTGGCGAAACGGAAATCGTCTACCAAGCAGTGATGGAAATGATCGTCAAAGACGGTTACGGATACGGGCGCGAATATTACGTAAGCAGCGATATGACGGACGCGGAAAAGGAAGAGGCGAAGGGGCTTTGGCAAAAAGAAGAAATCACGATGCCCGAAGAAATGCCTCCCGTTGACGAGGCGTTCCTCAATTCCCTTTTAGGGGCAAAGGAAATTAAGGAATTTAGCGCACAGCTTTTGGGCGGCGCGCAGGATATCATCGCGGAAAAATTCTTTAACGATGAAGTTGCGGACGGTAAGGTTTCCTTTACGAAGAATTTTGCGGGCGACGTCAACGAAACGCTTGCGTTTATCGAAAGTATTGACGAAAGCAAGGATACGCTCGGCACGGTTATCAACCGCGTGCTTGCGAAAATCGATCCCTCTATCACGGTAGAAAGCATTATCGCGACGGCGAAGGAATACAAGGATAAGACGGTTGCGCTGGCTTTGACGGAAATCGACGCGGAACTCGCGAAAAAAGATACGTCCTTGCAAGCCGTTTATGATGAAATCGTAAACTCGGAAGTTTTGAACCTCATTCTCACGGAAGCGGGTATGCCTGCGGAATATTTCGCGCAGATGAAAGCGTTGAAGATTGACAGCGTCAAAGCGGCTTACGCTACGTTGACCCTTGGCGAGCTTATCAATATGCTCGTTGAAACGGCGAACGGCGCCGAAGGCGGCGACGCGGTTGAAACTACGACGACGGAAGAAGAAACCGTTCCCACCGATTACGCCGGCGAAGCGATCACGACGGTGGAAGCTATGTTGGGAGCGACCCTTGAACAATTGGAAATCGAAATGCCTGATTGCTCTGCAGTATATATGAACGATTTGTCGATTGACACAGGCTTGCAGCTCAACGCGGCTGGCGACGGACTTGAAACCCTTTACCTTTCGGTTGATTTGGATGTAAGAGCGGGTTATTATTTTGGTAACTACGATGAAAACGACGTATACACCGAAGTGCTTGCAGGGTATCAATATTCCGTTTTGAGCGCGGATTTGACGATTTCCAGCTTCTCGGAATCGACGGTTACCATCAACGCGCCTGCGGATGACCAAATCTACACGCCGTCATTTGAATAATTTCATATAGTGGCAAGGCGTACCCTCGGGTGCGCCTTTTTTTCGTTTTCCTCAAACAAACTTTGCCAAAACCCTTGACGGGCATATCTGATTTGTATTATAATAATACCAGAAAATTTTTATGGAGAGATTTTATGAAATATCTGTTCCCCAAACGCATCGTTGCTTCGCAAAACGTAGAAAATGCGGACGCGCTTTTAAATGAAAAGGCGTTGCAAATCGGGCTTTCGGAAAAGGATTACGCGGTTTTCAAAACGGATTCCTTTGTGATTTTAGATTTTGGCGAGGAGCTTTCGGGCGGGGCGAGGATTTTGACGTTCGGCGCAAACGCGCACAACACCGTCCGCTTGCGCTTTGGCGAATCGGTAAGCGAAACCTGCTCGGAGCTTGGTAAGGGACTCGGTTTTGCAACCAACGACCATTCCTTGCGCGATTTTAAAACGAATTTGCAAAGATATTCGGATATGACTTTTGGACAGACGGGTTTCCGTTTTTTGCGCGTAGACGGCGTAGAGGAGGGAACGGAGCTGAGTATCAAAAATATCGTTGCGGCAGTCGATACGGACGCGCGCGAAGAGCTTGGCGGTTTTGAGTGCGACGATCCGCTTGTAAACGAAATTTGGACGACGGCGGCGCGTACCATTCGTCTGTGCTTGCAAAACGGATATTTCTGGGACGGTATCAAGAGAGACCGCCTCGTTTGGATAGGGGATTTATACCCCGAAATGCGCGCGGCGCAATGCCTGTTTGGGGACGTGCCCGAAACGGAAAATTCGCTGGCGTTCGTGCATTCGCAAACCCCGCTTTCGACGTGGATGAATAACATCCCCGCTTACTCGCTTTGGTGGTTGATCATTCTCGTGGACGAATATGCTGTGAAAGGGGATAAAACGCCGTTCATCTCGTACCTGCCCTATATCAAGGGGCTTGTAAAGCAGATTTCCGACCACGTAAAAGAGGATGGCGATACGACCTATTCTTGGGATTTTATCGATTGGCCTTCTTGCTTCCACGAGGTGGAAACCAAGGAATATCACGAGGAGAAAAAATCTGATTCGCACGCAGGCGTTGCGTATCTTACCAAAATCGCCATGCAAAAAACAGCGGAATTTTTGTCCGTGTGCGGCGAGGATGATTCGCTCTGTTGCGATATTCTCCGCCGTTTGGATAAAAAGCAACAGACGGTATTGAAATACAAGCAAATCGCGGGGCTTGGCGTTTGGGCGGGCGACCTTTCCGAAAACAACAAAGAGGTGCTTCTTCGCGGCGGTGCAAGAGGGCTTTCCACCTTTATGTCTTATCCCATTTTGACGGCGGTTGCAAAGTACGGCGAATACGACGCCGCGCTTGCGATGATGAAGGAATATTACGGCGGTATGCTTTCCGTCGGCGCAACCAGCTTTTGGGAAGATTTCGATTTGGATTGGCTGGAAAACTGCGGCAGGATAGACGAGCTTCCGCAAGAGGGCAAAGTGGATATCCACGGCGACAAAGGCGCGTTCTGCTATATTGGATTTAGACATAGCTTCTGTCACGGCTGGTCGGCGGGCGTCATTCCTTACCTTGCTGAAACGGTGGCGGGCATTCACCCCGTCGGCGTGGGAACGAGAAAATTCCGTATCGAACCGAAACTGAGCGGGTTAAAACACTTAAAGATCAAATATCCCGTATCGGGCGGCATACTCACCGTAGAGCATACGTTGCAAAGCGACGGAAGCGTAAAGACGGAAATCGACGCTCCCGACGGCGTGGAAATCGTGAAATAACGAAAAAATTACCGAGCGATGAAATTCGCTCGGTCTTTCTTTGCATTTTTGGGATATTTTGGTGAAAAAGTGGCAATACTTATTCCGTTATGAATAAGGGAAGAAAAGAAAAAGTAGTAGAGTTTTGGACGGCGCTTTCCAAAGATTGGCTGCTGTGTTTATGGCTGTCCTTTTTAGGTTGGCTTTGGGAAATGCTGTTCATGATTTTTGCTTATAAAAAGTTTTCGGATAGAGGATTTTTAAGTTTGCCGATTTGTCCGATCTACGGCGTTACGATTATGCTTACTTTTTATCTTTTTGGCACACCGCATAGGGGCAGGTATGCGTTGAAACGGATAAAACCGACTTTTTTGCGGTATTTTGTGTATCTGATTTTCGCTTTTATTTTGCCTACGGCGGCAGAACTTCTCGTCGGAGTTTTCTACGATAAAATTTACGGCGTTCGGCTTTGGAATTATTCCAATCGCGCCTTCAATTTGATGGGCTACGTCAGTCTGCCCATCTCTCTCGCTTGGGCGGTTTCGCTTACGCTGTTTATGCGGATATTTTTTTTGCCAATGCGCAACTTTTTTCAATCCGCGCGCAAAAGACCTGCCGTAATTTTCGCCGTTTTTTCTTTTATTGCCGTCGTTACGGATTTTCTTTACAATTTTAGCGTGCTTATCCTCGCATAGGGATAAACGTATGGGGCAGGTATGCGCTGAAAACAAAAAACGGACGATTTTCGCCCGTTTTTTTACGCCTCGAAAGAGGTTGTATGCAAGGAAATCCGCCTGTGCCGCACCTCGGCAAAAAGGTGAACCCGCTATCAAGCAGGTGGGTGCCGCATCTTGACGCTTCAGACTTTCCGTAAAACAGACCTTGCCTATCGCCACGAATGTCAGCTCCCGAATTAAAAATGTGGATTCCGTTTAAAGCCGAACTCCGTACACCGCAGATTTTATTTTATTATAGCCCTTTTTCTTGCCTTTGTCAACGGAATGAAAGAGGAATTTTTATCCGTTTTATTCTTCGTTTAAAGCCTGTAAGAATGCAAAAGTCTCCGCTTCGAAGTTTAAGCCGTAGCGTTTATCCTCCACCTCGATTGCCGTTCTGCGTATGGACGCGGCGACGAAATCGGAAGCAAGTTTAATTGCCGTCGCTTCTGATTTTCCGCGCGCCAAACAGCCGATGAACGCGGAAGTAAATACGTCGCCTGCTCCGTGAAAAAAGCCTTCGACGTTTTCGTGCGCGTATTGGCAAGCCTTTCCGTTTTCGTCTACGTAATGGACAAAAATATCGTCGTCTTCCAAAATGCCTGTAACGATAGGTTGCTTACAAAGTTTTTTTAAGCGATTTAAGGCTTCCGCCGCATTTTCTTGGGTGAGGGGATAGGGGATATCCGCCAAATAGCACGCTTCGGTTACGTTCGGCAAAATATAATCCGCCTCACGGCAAAGTTCGCGCATTTTTTCTACGTATTCGGGGGTAAAGCCCGCGTACAGCTTTCCGTTGTCGCCCATCACGGGGTCGACGATAAATTTCCCGCCGTCCGCCAAAAAACGTTTTTTAATATCCGCAACGAGTTCTATTTGCGCAATGCTTCCCAAATATCCGCTGCAAATGTATTCAAATTTCAAACCCAGCGTTTCCCAATGGTTTAAAATATTGGGGATGTCGTCGGTTAGGTCTCGGAAGGTATATCCCGTAAAACCGCCCGTATGCGTGGATAAAAATGCAGTGGGCAGAACGCTACATTCTATGCCGCAAGCGGAAATAATAGGCAAGCTTACGGTCAAAGAGCATTTTCCAACGCAGGATACGTCGTTAATTGCAAGTACGCGCATATATTTTATCTCCTATTTTAGAAAAAAATTGATAATTGTATTATAAATTTCTTGCTTTTTTTTGTCAAACAGATTAAAATAGTATCGTAAAAAAAGGTAAAAAATTTTTACCGTAACGAGAGGTTTAATAAAAGACTATGTTTATCACAGGCGAAATGAAAAATGATACCGTAGCGTATGCGGATTTTGAAAAGTATGAAAATCAAGTCGTTACCATCAAAGGCACGATCCACAACATTCGTATGATGTCGGATTTTGCTTTCGTTATTTTGCGCACGGCACGCGATACCGTTCAGTGCGTTTATTCCACGGAATTTTCCGATTATCGCATGGGCGAAGACGTCAGGGAAGAATGTGCGGCAAAAATCACGGGTAAGGTCGTTGCGGGCGAAACGAGAGACGGCAGCAAGCGCTACGAGGTGCAGATCCACGATATCGAGCTTTTGTCCCACCCTGCGGATATTCCTCCCGTGGTCATTACCAAAAAACAGGTAAACTGCGATTTGTCCACCAAGCTCGATTACCGTCCCGTAACCTTGCGCAATCCCAAGGAACGCGCTATTTTCAAGTTGCAGGAAGGTATTGCGCGCGGCTTCCGCGAATTTTTGTCCTCGCAGGGCTTTACGGAGATCCGTTCTCCGAAAATCAACTTTGCGGGCGCAGAGGGCGGCACGAACGTGTTCAAGCTCGACTATTTCGGCAAACAAGTTTACCTTGCGCAGTCGCCGCAGCTTTATAAGCAGGCGCTCGTTGCGGTATACGAACGCGTATTTGAAATCGCGCCCGTCTTCCGTGCGGAACACCACGACACCAGCCGCCACTTGAACGAATATATTTCCATGGACTTTGAAATGGGCTTCATCGACGGTTTTGAAGATATCATGAACATGGAAACGGGCTTGCTGAAATACATTATGAATCTTTTGAAGACGGAATATAAAAACGAGGTGGACTTGTTGCACGTCGATATTCCCGAAATCAAGGAAATCCCCGTCCTCAAATTTATGGACGCAAAGGAAATCCTCATAAAAACCTTCAAATATAAGCCCAGCGATATGAAGGACTTCGACCCCGAAGAGGAACAGCTTCTCGGTAAGTATGCGAAAAAGCAGTTTAATTCCGACTTCATTTTTATCACGCACTATCCTTCCAAAAAGCGTCCCTTCTATACGATGGACGACCCTGCAGACCCCGAATATACCTTGTCCTTCGACTTGTTGTTTAGAGGTCTGGAAATCACGTCGGGCGGTCAACGTATCCACGATTACAACGCACAGGTAGAAAAAATGGTCAAGCTCGGTATGGACCCCGAACAGTTCGCGACCTACCTTATGCTCCACAAGTACGGCGCGCCCCCTCACGGCGGTTTGGGCTTAGGCTTGGAAAGACTGACCATGCACCTTCTCGGCGCGAAGAACGTGCGTGAGGCGACGATGTTCCCTCGCGATATTAACAGAGTTTCGCCTTAACTTCGTAAAACGCGTATATACTTCGCAATACTTTGCCGGACTTGCGTTTTCCCTTGCTCGTTTACGGCAAGTAAACTCCCGTCGGGAAAGCCGCGTCTTTCGCGTCTTGCTTGAATCTCCGCGTTTATCGTAATCTATAGGAAAAGTATTTATCTACATCGCATTTCTTCGTTGCCGTTCCGTGCGTTTTGGTCACGTACGAATAGTACGCTCCCTGCACCGTACTCGCGGCGCCTTGAACTGCTCGCATCTAAATACTTTCGACGAGTTGCGGTGGGCTTGTATTCTTCGATGGAGGAAAAATAAATGAACAAAATCATTGAATATTCACAATATCAAACGGATATTAACAAGCGGGTTAAAGAATTAACTTGGTCGAGGGGAAAGCCTTGCGTTATTATTTCCGCTATTGCTTTTCCTATCGCAGTTTTCTTAACCGTTATGGGGCATATTAGCGGGGATAAGGAAGGCTTGATAATGGGCTACTCCGCCTTGGCGTTAGCAGTGGTGTTTCTTGCGCTGTATATTGCATTGTTTTTTAGCTTAAAAAAGTTGATGTGTGCCGACTTTTCAAAGTGCGTTAAGGACGGTAAAGTAGATTACGCGCTCGAAAGAGTGGGGGACGCTTTTAAGCTTGTCCGTCGTGCCGACGAATACGAGTTCCGCTTTGATAAATTAGGTGTTCAAAAGATGGACGTGCGAAAAACAATAATAGTTTTGTATCTAAAAGACAAGCGGATTGTTACTTTGCCTACGCGAGAAGATATTATCGAGCTGTTAAACGCGCCGTTAGGCGAATAAAAACAATGAAAAAAGTAATTAAAGTCAACGACCTTTGCTGTGAGGCTTGCGCCAAGCAAATGGCGGTGAGGCTGTCCCTTCTCGACGGCGTGCGCGCGGCAAAGGCAAATTTCAAAAAGAATATTATTTTCGTGGACGTAGCGGAAACCGTTTCCGACGAAACGCTAAAATCTGTGTTCCAAGATACGGATATGCAAGTGCTGTCCATCGAAAAACGTAAGGGAATTTTTGGCTAAACGGCAAAAATTCGCTTTACAAACACGAAAAACTTTGTTATACTATAACAAATGAATAGCAAAGGCGTTTAAAAAAGGACAACGCTTTTACGAAGAACCGCACAGAGAAATTCCGTTTTGGTGAAAGGAAGAAGGGGATGCGTAAAAGATATCACCTTTACAGCCGACGGGGCGAAAGGAAACGAGTAGTCTTGTACGGGATTGCGTTCCGTTATCAAGCGCAACAAATGTTGGTTTGTTTTGGTGGTTTATCGGCCCGACTTTTTTAGTCGTTGTGTTTTCCAAAGCACAACGGCTTTTATTTTTGGAGGAAACGCACAAATGACAGAGGGCGAATTTTGGGGATTATTTACTATTATCATAATAGTTGTGGTTGCAATCGCTCTTATTTTCACGCTGCGAAAAGATAAAGAAAAAGAACGCTTGCGCCGACAAAAAGTGGAAGAAGAATACCAAAGAGAACCCGAATATGAGTTTCGACAAGCAAAAGTGGTCGAACGGAGCAAGGTCGTTTATTATGCTGGCGTAAAAATGCCTCAAATGGTCAAAGAATGTATCGTTACTTTTCAAGTCGAGGGTGGCGAAATTCTCAAATTTCAAATCCGTGAAGATATTTTCGACAATATACAAGAGGAACAAGAGGGTACGCTCGTTACGGTAAACGGCAACTTTTTCGACTTCGGCGACGGAGAAGAAATCTAAGAGGGATACCAGGCGCAAGAAGAAAACGGCGCGGATTTTGTAAATACAACAAATTGATAAAAAACACTCTAAGGAGCAATAAATATTATGTCTATGTACAAGAAGGTCGACACTTCCTTAAATTTCGTAGAACGCGAAAAGGAAATCGTCGAATATTGGAACGAGAACAAGGTCTTTGAAGCGAGTATGCAGGCAACGGAGGGGAACGAAGAATTCTCCTTCTACGACGGCCCTCCCACGGCAAACGGTAAGCCGCATATCGGGCACATTTTGACCCGCGTTATGAAGGATATCGTGCCTCGTTACAAAACGATGAAGGGCAAGCACGTTTTAAGAAAGGCGGGCTGGGATACGCACGGTTTGCCCGTCGAGCTTGAAGTGGAAAAGAAGCTCGGTTTAGAGAGCAAAACGGGCATCGAGAGCTACGGTATCGAGCCTTTCATTCATCAATGCAAGCAATCCGTTTGGCAGTATTCCAACGAGTGGAAAAAAATGTCGGATCGCGTCGGCTATTGGTGCGATATGGACAACCCTTACGTTACCTATCACGACGATTATATCGAGTCCGAATGGTGGGCGCTCAAGGAAATTCACAAGAAAGGCTTGCTTTATAAAGGACATAAAATCGTACCTTACTGCCCCCGTTGCGGTACGGCGCTTTCCTCGCACGAGGTCGCGCAGGGCTATAAGGACGTAAAACAAGTTACCGCTTTCGTAAAATTCAAGGTCAAGAACGCGGAAAATACTTATATTCTCGCTTGGACGACGACCCCTTGGACGTTGCCCTCTAACGTCGCGCTCTGTATGAACCCCAATTTCGATTACGTAATGGTCGAAATGGAAGAGAGCGGGGAAAAATATATTCTTGCAGAGGGCTTGCTGAAAAACGTGCTCGGCGAAGATGGATATAAAGTGCTTTCCACCAAAAAGGGTACGGAATACGAATACACCGAATACGAGGCGTTGTATCCTTTCGGCAAAGAGAAATTTAACTACCGTGAAAAGGCGCATTACGTTACCTGCGATAATTACGTAACTCTTTCCGACGGCACGGGCGTCGTACACATCGCGCCTGCGTTCGGTGAGGACGACTATAAAGTAGGTAAGCGTTACAACTTGCCCGTCGTACAGCTCATCAACGAGGAAGGGAAATTCCCCGAAGGCTGCGGCGAATTCACGGGCGTTGGCGCACAAGCGGCGGACCCCGCAGTCGTAAAAGACCTCAAAACGCGCGGTTTGCTTTTGAAAACGATGGAATTCACGCATAACTATCCTTTCTGTTGGCGTTGCGATACGCCGCTTATCTACTATGCGCGTTCCAGTTGGTTTATCAAGGTTACGGCAATCAAGGACAGACTTATCGAAACCAACCGCTCGGTAAATTGGATGCCCGACACCATCAAGGAAGGGCGTATGGGCAACTTCCTTGAAAACGTAATCGATTGGGGCTTGTCCCGCGACAGATATTGGGGTACGCCCTTGCCCGTTTGGGTATGTCCCGATTGCGGAGAAATCGAAGTTATCGGCTCTCGCGCGGAACTCGTTGAAAAATGCGGCGCGCCTGCGGATATCGAATTGCACCGCCCGTATTTGGACGACTTAACTTGCAAATGCGGCAAGTGCGGCGGCAAAATGTCGCGCACGCCCGAGGTTATCGACTGCTGGTTCGATTCGGGCTCTATGCCTTTCGCGCAATATCACTACCCGTTTGAAAATGCGGATTTATTCCACCAAACCTTCCCTGCGGATTTCATTTCCGAGGCGGTGGACCAAACGCGCGGCTGGTTCTATACCTTGCTCGTAATTTCCACCTTGCTCTTCGACAAAGCGCCGTTTAAAAACTGTATCGTGCTCGGCCACGTCAACGACAAAAACGGCATTAAGATGTCCAAGCATAAAGGCAACGTCGTCGACCCTTGGTCAGTGCTCGATAAGCAGGGTGCAGACGCCGTTCGTTGGTATTTCTATACGTCCAGCGCGCCTTGGTTGCCTTCCCGTTTCTATCCCGAAGCAGTCAGCGAAGCACAGCGTAAGTACATGGGTACGGTTTGGAATACCTACGCATTCTTCTGCTTGTATGCAGACATCGACAACTACAACCCCGCGGACTTCGATTTGAAGAAATGCAAGCTTTCCTTGATGGATAAGTGGATTTTGTCCAAATTGAACACCCTCGTGGATACCGTCGATAAAAACTTGGAAGTATATAATATTACGGATAGCGCGCGCGCGTTGCAGGATTTTGCGGATATTCTTTCCAACTGGTACGTTCGTCGTGGTCGCGACAGATATTGGGGCAGTGAAATGACGGAGGATAAGGCGGCGGCTTATACCACCCTTTGGCACGTGCTCGTTACGTTTGCAAAGCTCACCGCGCCCTACACGCCGTTTATCGCAGAGCAAATGTATCTCAACCTTGTGCCCAACTTCTTCAAGGACGCGCCCAAGTCCGTGCACCTCTGCGAATTCCCCGCTTACGATGCGAGTATGGTCGACGAGGCGCTCGAAAAGGGTATGGATACCGTCCTCGACGTCGTAAATCTCGGCAGAGCCGCTCGTAACGCGGGCAACGTGAAAAACCGTCAACCCCTTTCCGAAATGTACGTCGTTACGGCAAGAGCAGGGGATTTGGACGAGGGCTTGAAAGCGATTGCGCTCGACGAATTGAACATTAAGGAATACAAGTCGGCAGAGGACGCAAGCGAGTTTATTTCGTATAAGCTCAAACCTCAGCTTAAAACGCTCGGCCCTAAATACGGCAAAAAGCTCGGCGCAATTTCCGCATTCTTGGCAAACTGCGACGCGAAGAAGGTCGTGGACGCTGTACGCGGCGGCGGAGAATACGTTATGGATACCGATACGGAAGTCGTTTTAAAGGAAGAGGATCTGCAAATCTTCACCGAAAGCAAGGCAGGCTATATCTCTGCAAGCGATAAGGGGGTAACCGTTGCGCTCAACACCACGCTTACCGACGCGCTTATTTTGGAGGGGATTGAAAGAGAGCTCGTTTCCAAGGTGCAGGGAATGCGTAAGGAAGCGGATTTTCAAATCACAGATCGCGTACGCGTATATTATATAGCGGAAGGGAAATCGGCGGACGTTTTGGCGGCTGGCAACTTTGCGGCGGACGTTTTGGCGGTTTGCGTCGAAAAAGGCGTTGCAGAAGACGCGGATATTTGTAAAGAAGTAGATATCAATGGCGAAAAAGTAACCCTTGCCCTCAAAAAAGCGGCGAAATAAAGAAATTTTTGGCATTTTTTAAAAAAAATTCAAAAAATCTTTAAAATATAGTTGACAACATAAAGAGAAAGTGTTAATATAGACAAGCTGTAAGGCGGAAAGCTGAAAAAAGATTTGTCAAAAATTTTTAAAAAACTTTAAAAAAGTGTGAAAAAACAGTTGACAAAGGTAAAAGGCTTGTGGTATTATATACAAGCTGTCGCGGCGGAAGCCGAGCGGCACGGGCTGTAGCCCGTATTAAGAAGATTAAAAATGGAATAAGAAAGAAATGAGATTTTATTTGACAATATGCAAATGAAAGGTAATTTCCGTTAATTTTTTCAAAGTACTTGAACAAAGTAACCTTGAAAGCAAGTCAGCAAAGAGATAACAAATAGTTA
>JAFUJR010000053.1 GCA_017468085.1 Clostridia bacterium
ACGTACGAAGTAGAGTTTGGCGTTGTAAAAGTCAAGAATAATGACAATTATTATCTTTTTGTCAAGGTGGACGGTGTATTTAAAGCAGGCACGTATCGTGCGGCAAGCGCCCAAAAGGGTAATGATTTGTATTTCTACATACAGGGCGGCGCCGGCAAAGCAGTTTCTAACAAGCCGATTAGTTATGAAACGTATGATACGCTTTATAATGTCGACCTTGGTTTATCGGAAAGTTGGGCACTTAAAGATGATACGTACGTAAGTTTCACTCCTTCGTCGGAAAATACGACGGGGTCGTTTGTGTGGGTGTTTGAGTATACTTGTACGACGGCGGGCACTATCAATATTTATCCCTTGGCTGGCGGTTCTTGGCCCTCAAACGGTAATTCTACCGTGTTCAATTTGGATGCTTGCGGTTTTACGGCGGGGAATACCTATGCAGTGGAATTAGGCGTTCTTAAAGTCAAGGACAGTAGCGATTATCAAATTTACGTTACCGTAAACGACGAAGAAAAAATCAACGTGACGAGAGATGAAAGCTTAAAACAGGGGAACGGCTTATATTTCTATGTTGTCGGTGCGGCAGGTACTCTCGTTTCCGAAAGTCCCGCCGTTGTGTACGAATATGAAGAATATCAAGTGATCCAAAACGACGATTTGGGTTTACCGGCAACGTATACCGTACCTTCTGCGGACGCGACGAACGGCGTCGGCTTTACAAATGAGCTGACAACGGCTTCGTTCGTATATAAATTTAATTATACGCCTGCAAGTGCAAATAATGCGAATATGTATTTGCGCTCGTCCTATTGGGGCAGTTGGATGTTTGCGTTCCGTCAGACGGATTTCCATTATGGATTTGAGGGTAATACGCCCAACGCGAGCGGAGAAGTTTTTACGGTAGGCAACACGCATACGGTAGAACTTGGCGTAATCGATATCAAAGACAGCGACAATACGTGGGTATTTGTGAAGGTTGACGGGGTGGAAGTCGTTTCTACGATAACGGCTACTACGCAAACCGCGAAAAACATTTCGTTCTACGGTAATACGGCGTCAACGATCTCGCAGTATTCATACGAGGTAAGTTTTAACGGCGAAGCAAAAGAAGTGCTTGCCGGGCAAGCAATCGGCGAATTGCCCGAAGCTCCCGAACAAGAGGGAGAAATATTTGTAAGTTGGACGGATCAAAACGGTAATACGGTAACGGAAAACACTGTGCCTACCTCTGATTTAACGCTGACGGCAAATTATCAAATAAATTTTGAAGACAGCAAATATGCAGATTACGTTTCCGTACAAAACGACGATATGGGAATGTCCAACCCTCAGGAAACGACGGGAGACGGCGCGGCATTTGCATATACGCCCATTGCGAGCGGAAATAATTCCGTAGTATATACGTATACGTATGCCAATAGTATACCTACGGGAACGCACGCAGTCGTTTTGCAAGGTAATAACTGGACGGGTAACGGCTATGCATTTTTTATACAGTCAACGCAAATTATTATCGGTGCGGAGGATACGGGCAATAAAAAGAGCGTTTCCGTAACCTATGGCATTGGTGATAAGATCGAGCTCGGTGCGATCAATTATGCCAATGAAACGAAAGTGCATCTTTACGTAAAAATAAACGACGTATTGATCGGCGAGGACGTGGTGGCAAGCAGAGACACCGTAGCGGGAATCTTTACGTGGAACGCGGCTTACGTGGCGCAATATTCGTGGAACGTAACCTTCACGGGGGTAGAAACGCGTGAAGTGCTTGTAGGTCAAGCAATCGGTGTATTGCCCGACCTCGGCGTGAATGCAGTTTGGACGGACCAGAACGGTAACGAAGTAACGATAGACACTGTACCAACCTGTGATATCGTTGCAACGACGGATGCAAAACTTCAATACGTTATTAAGGACGAAAGCGGTAACGATATTGTTATCGAATGTACGGTAGGTCAGCCTGTTGAATATGACGGTTATGAGATTTGGACGCAAGAAACAAAAACCTTTATCGGTTATCTTGTAGGCGACGCTCTGTACCAAGATTTGAATGAAGCGATAACGGCAAGTGAAGAAACGGGTAAAGACGTCGTTATTAAGACGGTTACGCTGGGGATTCTCGACGGCGCAAGTATCCGCTTGGGCGGCAGCCCGTCTATACGTTTTACCGCAACCGTGGGTATCGCGGACAGTGAATATGCAAAGGTGCTCGATTTTGGCATTTTGATGACGACGGACGAGGTTAGAAAGACCTTGAGCGATTTCACAATTGCGGGTTTAAGCGGCGCAGATAGCAGCTTGTATTACAATTACAATAAGAACAGCGGCAACCTTCGCTACGTTGAAAATGAGGATTATGCAAATCAATATCTATATTCGTTGGTGCTTGAAAAAGTAAGCAAATCGCATTATGGCGTAAAGTACACGGCACGTGCGTATGTTCTTGTCGAATATGTAGACGGTACGCAAGCTTACGTTTACGGTGAATTTGATGCAGAAAACCATATTCGTTCTATGTATGACGTCGCAAGTGCGGCGATTGCGGATGAAGTGGCTGGATATACGGATACGCAAAAGACGGTTATTCAAAAGTATATCGACGGCATCATTGATTTGAATGCGTATCTTGAATTGCAAGGCAGAGAACGTAATTATACGGTTTCCGTAAGCGATATTGATGTAAACGGCTATTATACGGTGTCGGTAACACCGAACAATGGGTTTGATATTACTGGAATCGGTGCGATTTACGTCGAAGGTGTAAAAGTAGCTGTAAGCTCGGCAGATGTCAGTGCAGGTACGTTTAAGATTTCCGAAAGTGAAATGTCGGCAAACGTATTGGCGGCGTTTGAAAATGCTATGGCGGAAAAAGAGGATTTGCGTGCGTTGCAAATTTCGGCATATTCCGGACCTTCTCTCGGCGTAAAACAAACTACGGCAGATACTACTGTTGCAGGCGGCTACGTGACTACGTATGAAGATTTAAAGACGTATATGGCGGCAGGCTTTGACGCATGGTATGTGGACGTATCTTGCTTGTCCGCTCTTACGGGCTATACCGCACAAGGTACAACTTATCAAGGCGATACGCCTACTTATGACGTATACCGCGCTTTGGATTTGGCTGCGCAGTATGCAAACGAAACCGGTAAGCCTTGCCCCGTCTATATCAATATTCCTCATTTGACGGATATGGTTATGGATGAGGTGGAAAGCGGCAAAACGTGGATCAGGCTTATTTATGACATTTTCACCAACTATAACGACGGGCTTACGACGGCGTCAAATTCGCCCGTAAACGGCATTAATCAGATTGGAGGATTCATGCTTCACGACGAACCTACTTTGGCTGATTATGACGCGTTTGCGGCAGCTTATAACGAAATTGCATATACTTGCGGGGCAATCGAGGCAGGGTACGATTTCAGCTGTGCGCTTTTGCAAACGTATGCAGGGACGGATAAAATCGGTGATAGTTATTCGACGTATGTAAATAAATACGCAACGCTTATGCAGGATACGGGTATTTCGTTTGATAACTATCCGTTCTATTATGTGTCCGAAGACGGGTTGTTTAGTAGCTCTTCTGAAAATTTGATGGAAGACAGCTGGTATTCGGATATGCAGGCTGTCCGTGCGAATGAAAACGGTACGGGTACTTGTATTCAGTCGTACACCGCAGGTGCGCAGGAAAGCGGTTGGTTGACCAAGACTACGAAATATAAAAATATCGACAAAGAAGCGGAAATCTCTATGCAGGTCTATACAGCTTTGGCATACGGCTTTACCGAGCTCGATTACTTCGTATATTGGGATACTATGAATCGTGAAATGAAGGAAACAGCTGGGGAAACAGGGGAGGTGTTCCAAAAAACGCCGATCATGTGGAATGACGAGGATGACTGGTCGAAAGGTCATTATCAGTCTGAATATTATGGCTGGATCAAGAATACCAACGCGGAAGCAAAAGGCGTATTTGAAGTTTTAAGAAAGTTTACCAGCACGGGCGTTCAGCTTTTGTCAGGTACGAATGAAACTTCGGATACGTTCGGTGGTGCAAGTTCAACGAATACAATAAATGCGGCAAACGTTTCGGCGGATTTTGATGTAGTAGTTGGCGGATTTAAAACTGTGGACGGTATGAACGGTTATCTCGCAGTTAGCGTAGATCCACCCGATAATGAAAATGACGGCGTAACGACGGTATTTGACTTTGACGGTTTTACAAAAGCAATCGTTTATGTAGACGGCGAAGCGAAAGTAATGCGTATCGCGAAAGATGGTACGTTGAGCTTGAAAATCGGTTGCGGTGAGGGTGTATTTATCGTTCCTATCGCATAAGGAAATCCTATCTCCCGTACAGTTTTGTGCGGGAGATAAATAATACGATAAAAGAGGTATGTTATGAGATTTACAAAATATGAAGGCAACCCTATTTTCGAGCCTAATGAAAAAAACGATTGGGAATCGCTTTGCGTGCTGAATCCCGCGGTGATTTACGACGATAAAAACGAAGAATTTGTAATGGTATACAGAACGGCAGGAGAGGACGTTCGCCACGAAATAAAAATGGGGTTAGCAACGAGCAAAGACGGTTTTCATTTTGAAAGAAAGAGTAACAGCCCCGTATTCTTCGGGCATCAAGACGATCCCGACGGCGGTTGCGTGGAAGATCCCCGTATCGTAAAGCTGGGCGACTTGTATTATATGACGTATGCGGCGCGTTGTTATGCGCCCGGTCAGTATTGGCTGGAAGAATGGGTAGAGGGCGTTTCCAAGCCGCCTATGTATTTGGATGAAACGGACGTCCACGGCGAAGAATTGCCTGTTATGGCAAAGAAAAATATAACGGTCAGCTATCTTGCCGTAACGAAAGATTTTAAGCGTTATAAGAAATTCGGGCGTATTACCGAACCGTCCGTAGACGATAGAGACGTG
>JAFUJR010000054.1 GCA_017468085.1 Clostridia bacterium
AATTGTCCGAGTTTGACAAGAATTATAGTTTCGGATGATAATATGGAATACGCAAGTCAAGATGGAGTGTTATATAATAAAGAAAAAACGAGCATTTTGAATGTGCCTAAAGCTATTACAGGCTCGGTGGAAATTCCCGATAGTGTAACGAGTATCGGTGATTCTGTGTTCTACAATTGCAGTAGTTTAACGAGTATAGAAATCCCCGACGGCGTAACGAGTATCGGTAGGTATACGTTCTATAATTGCAGTAGTTTGACGAGTGTTTACTACACAGGAACAGCGGAAGAATGGTCGGCAATTTCGATTGACTCTTATAACACCCCTTTAACCAATGCAACGCGGTACTATTACAGCGAAACCGCCCCTGCGCTCAATGCTGACGGCACGGCTTACGACGGTAATTATTGGCACTACGACGAATCGGGTGAAATCGTCGTTTGGGTTTACACAAAACCCGAAGAATAACACAAAACAAGCAGATAGGGTTGAAAACACTTCGCCCTATCTGCTGAAAAATAATTTTTTTTTGACATAGGAGAAAAAATATGACTCAACAACAGCAACAAGCATTCAATCAAATTTTAAACTACTTGCAATCTTTACCCAAAGGGACAAGATTTTCTCTTGATAAAAAATTTTACGCCAATGCATATCCTAATAATCAACTTTTGCCAACAGATAAAAGAGTAATAGGAAAAGAATTTTTCAGCCAAGTAAGCACAGGAAAAATTCAATATGTAGATTTGGACCATTATAAAAAATATGGCTGTAAATATTGCGATTATAAAGATAGTTCTAATAAAATTCATTATATAACCAAATAATTTTCTTGTGAATTTTTAACCATATATTATAACTATGGATAGACAGGCAAGGAAATCGTGAAAGTTCCCACGCATAGGAGAAGAAAATGAAAGGAATTAACCCTTTGTATATCCAAGCATTAGCTACGCTTTTAGAAGAAGAAAATCTGTCTATATCCAACATTCAAAGAAAGTTCTGCATTGGGTATTCACACGCCCGAAAAATCGTTCAATGGATGGAAGATAACGGCTACGTTCAATCAAGCAACGGCGCAAGGAATATACAACTACTCATAACCCAAGAGCAATTTCAAGAGCTTTACGGGGATTGAGAACAACTGAATAAAAACTACACAACCATTTAGGGGCTGACGAACAACCGTCAGCCCTTTTACTATGTCAAAAAGGAGAAAAAAGCATGAAAAAATTTCAAAGTATGGCGGAGTTAAAAGAGTTCTTCCAAATAGAAGAATATCCCCAAGACTTCCGCGAAACTGCCGTAAATGCTATGAAAAAGGTGGAGAGCTACAACAAGCACGCGAAAAGCGGCTATTCCCCGTCCTATCTCATCATAGCGGATACCGAAACGGAAGCCGCGCTAATTGAAAAGGAATACGTCCTGTCGGGTTGTACGCCCGAGTCGGACGTATGCACAACGACCGTTGACGGCAAGTGTTGGCGGGAACGGGTGTTTGTGTTCGGGGACGCGGGCGACGGCGTAATCTACTACGAGCGCGTGCCGTTATTGCGCGAGAAACGAGCCGAGTCGTAGCGATTTCCCACGCGCTATCACGGGTGGCTATCCCCACCCGAAACGGTGGAAATTCGGGCGGTTTAGGGGGCGCGTTGCGGTGCGACGTTGCCCGCAACGCGCCCCCACATCATCAAAATCAAAAAACAGGAGGCAAAATCTATGTTCCAAACGGACAAAAGGTATATAACGTGCGGCGTACAACAACGCTTGCCGCCGCACTTAATCGCAATGCTTTGGCTATGTATTGACCTGCGCTTACAGTCAAAAGATAAATTGGACTATCTGCAAGTGTTCAAGTTTGAGAAAGTCAGTAATGAAGTGCTTGCAATACGCCACGAACAGGAAAAACCCGCACGGCTGTACGTTCACTATACGGGCTACAAAGACGAATACGCAGACTTTCTCAATGAAACGGTATTCGTCATAGACGATAAAGACCACAGCACTATGCTGTTTGGATATGAATACTAAAATAAAAGGAGAAACAACTATGGCAAAAACAACGACGAAGAAAGAAAGTAAAGAGAAAAAGGCGGCGGCAATCAAGAGAATGCCCGTCAAAACGGTTGACCAAATGACCTTTGCGCGGCTGATCGCGCAGAAATACGAGCTTACCATCAACACGGTTTTGGATATAATCCTTGAAGAACAAAAGCTCACAATGCGGTTTGTCAACGACGGATATAAGGTAATCAAGAAAAACTATCTTACCATTGAAAGCAAGAGCTATGAAGGTAAGAAAGCTTGGGTAAGCCCTTTGGATAAGAAAACGTATGAAGTACCTGACAGAAAGCGCGTGTTGATTCGCGTTGGGGAAGGCTTTAAGAGCTATATCAACGGCAATCAAAAGAAAGACGATAAGCTGTGCAGGTTCGTAGCAACAAAGGAAGAAGAAAAGGAGCTTGGAAAATTTGTCGAAATTTCTTAAAAAAATTTGCAAAAAAGTGTTTAACGTGTTTTGGCGTTGGTTATAAATCTTATATAGGGAAGTGTCGGCAGGAAAAAATAAGGACACAAAACCGAAAGATTTGTACCAATTCCAAATACACGTTATAAGGATAAAAAAGGAAAAACAGGAAGAAAGTACAAGGCTACGTTTCATTTCCCCTATGAATGAACGGCAAACATTTTTTGATTGATATCTTATATAATATTAAATTTTATATCTATTTATTGAGAAGAATATTCAGACCTTTGGCGATTATAGTTGCCTTTTGTCAGACGGTGTTCTTCTCTACTTTTTTTCTCAAAGCCTTTGAGAATATCAAAAATTTAGATAGAAAGGAGATATTCAATATGGGATATCTGAAACCGAATAAAAACAAAGACGCCTTTAACTTCCAAATGCCTAATAGTGTTGAGCATAACGTATGCCCTTACTTTGAAATGGTGGGTTTCATCCGTAACGTGAACGCAAAAAAAGAAAATGATACAAAAGTAAAAATCGAGTACAACGATCACGGTAAAAAGGGAGAAGTAATTCTTAATTGCGGTGATATTTCAAATTGCAGAAATATAATAGAATTGCTTTCAAGGCAAAAGTTGTTCATTCACGTTTGTAGGGACGTTACTGTATCGAATCTATTAACAGACCAAGCAAGAAAACTCAATCTTGACCCGACCAAAACGGAACTGCACCATACCAAGCTCGGTTGGCACACCATTGACGGAAACGAATGTTTCCTGTATGACAATGAAACCTTAATTGACGGACAACCTTCTATCTGTGACCGCGAATTTGATTTTACGGCGGGTAAAAAGGAAGTGTATGAAAAACTGTTGACGGACATTGTGTTTCCGCGCAAAGAACTGACCCTTGCCTACATACTCGGTTTCAGCGCGGTGGTCGTTTCTCGTTTGGATAAGTTGAAGATAGCGGAATTGGGAACGGTTGTTGTCAACGTAAACGGGAAATCTTCTACGGGTAAAAGCACTATGGAACAGCTTATGATAAGTCCGTTTGGCAATCCTGCATTTTCCAAATACGGTTTGGGGCTTACGCATTCGGGAACGCTCAACGGCATTTTGGACGCATTGGAAGGCATACACGGTTTGCCCCGCGTTATTGACGACTTGCAACAAAACTCGGCAATCAATCTCACGGAATTGCTCTATACCATCTCACAACAGGAAACCAAAATGCGTTGCGGGGAGAAATGGAATCAAAATACGGACGGTTGGTCGGGACTTTTGGTGGCAAGCTCGGAAACGCCCTTAATGGGAATGATGAAAGTACAACAAGGCACATATCCCCGTTTGCTCAATTTGACGAACGTACAATGGACAAGCACTGCCGAAGAAGCGGAAACAATCAAAAAAGTGATAACGCAAAATTACGGTTTCACAGGAAGAGCGTTCATAGACTACGTGGCGAAAATCCCTGTGGATAAACTTGCGGAAGCCTATCAACGGGCTTTGGAGAAAGTAAAGCCGATGATGACGGAGCGCGACGGTTTGACGGATAGAATCGCAACCCGTATCGCGGCAATCGCCCTTACCTGCAACCTTGTCAAGCATTGCTTCAAAGGTGCGTTCTCTTGGACGATGGAACAGCTCATAGAACCGCTCATCGAGAGCGAACAAGAAACGGTGCAAGAGCGCAATCCCGCTGAAAAGCTCTTGGAAATCATCACGACTTACGTTGTTGAGCATAAGTATCAAAACTTTGAAACGGAAGAAGAAACACGTGGGAACGGTGGCGAGCCTATGCGTAGACCTGCAACCCAAGCAAAGCACGGTACGATTGAAATATCCCTAACGGGCGAATGGAAAGTTTCTATCCACGAAACAACGATGAAGCGAATACTCAAAAATGAAGGATTCAACGAATGGGGAAGCGCTTCCAAAACCTTGATTGAACGGGGAATCCTTATCGGAACGGAAGAAAAGAAGTCGAACGGCAAGACCACTATGCGAACTCGTCGAAAGGTTGGCGGCGTGAACTGCAACGTTTTCAAGCTGAAAATGGAAGAAACAACGATTGCGGAAGATACGGCTGATGAGAAACAAGAAACGGTCAACGAAGCTCCGCAAATTGTAGCAGAACCGCTCGTAGATACGACGGTGTGGAACGACCAAACGCTTGAAGAAATCTTTGAAATGGACGGTGAAGCGAATGCGTAAGATAAAGCTTTCGAGACAAGCCGTTGTGGAAGCGAAAGGGATAATCTCCCTTTCGCGGACAAAGAGAACGTTGACGAATGAAAACAGTATCAAAGAAGCAAACGCGCTGATAGCGGAAATCCTGTCGGGCTTGGAGGTGGAGAGCGTATGAGAAGTCTTTACCCGCAGGAAAAAGAGCTTATGCAAAAAACCTTGCTTATCAAGCAATTTTCCAACCCCGACAAAAAGAAACTGACGGCGGCTATCTATGCCCGTAAATCGTCCGAAGATGAAAACGCCACTTCCATTGACACGCAAATCACGGATTGTCGGCTGTTGATACAAGCAAATGCCGATATAATGGAACTCAACGAAAGATACATATTCAAGGATGAAGCCAGAAGCGGTATGTTTCAGGACAACCGCCACGAGTTTCAGGAGCTTTTGAACGAAGCAAGGAACGGGAACGTGGACGTGATAGTGTTCTACCATCACGAACGGTTGACGAGAAACGTGGGCGACTTCAACACCATCAAAGCCGAGCTGGAACGGCGCAAGGTATTCCTTGTATTCGGCAACGCCTACTACGAAAATACGAATATGGGCGAGTTCTACGCCAACCTGTCCTTCGCTATGGCGCAATTTGAAGCGCGAACGGCGGCGACCAAGACCGCGCGAACGTTGCATTTGAGAGCCGAGAAAGGCAAATCGGCGGGCGGGCGCGCTCCCTATGGGTTGAAATGTATCGGAAAACAATTCGATATCGAAGAAACGGAAGCCCCTGCCGTCAAGTTGTTGTTCGATATGGCAGAGCGCAAAGAGTCTTACGAGAAAATCATAGCCGAACTGACGGCGCAGGGCTATCAAACGCGGGCGGGAAAACCGTTCAGCAAGGCAACGTTGAGCGATATGTTGCGGAATTGGAAGTATGCGGGCGTGTACGTGTACTGCCGCAAGGATAAGGCGGGCAATCCCGTCAACCGCAAAAGCCACCGCGTATTGCTTGGCGAACAAGACGAAGTACGAAACGACGATACCGTGTTGCGGGCAATCGTAACCAAGCGACAGTTTCTGAAAGTTCAAGAAATGTTGGACGCACGGGAGCTTGGCTCTACCAAGCAGAACGCCCGTCCCGAATACCTGTTGTCGGGCTTGGTGCGTTGCGAATGCGGAAAGGCTATGTACGGCGAGAGCGTGAAAGGCAAGCGTGGGAAAGGCATATACAGGTACTACTCTTGTGCTAACCAAAGGAGCAAGCAGGGTTGCAACGTACCGAAAACGGATGCGGACTACTTGGAAACGGCGGTGAAAAAGGTGGTCTATCGGGAAGTGCAAACGCTTTTGAGAGAGAACGCCCTGTCGTCGGTAATGCTCGCAGACAAACAAAAGGAATACCAAAGCAAGATCGGACACCTGTCAAGGAGAATACAGGATATTGAACGGGAGAACGGCAAGCTTGCACGTAAGCTGTTGAACGTGGAAGAAAGCGTTGCAACCGTCCTTGAAAAGAAAATCAAGGACAACGCGGAAGTATTGCGGACAATGCGCCAAAAGAACGTGAAACTGCAAAAAATCGTGAAGTATATGGGAACGTTGCAAGACAAGGACGGACAGACCATAGAAGAAACAAGGCTGTTTGCGGACTTGGAGCTGACGAGAAAGCTGATACGGGCATTCGTCAAGGAAATCACCGTCGGCAAAGACAACATAGAGATACAACTGAAAAATTAACCACAAGAGCCGTAAGTCCTGACCGCTCTTGTGGCAGGCTGGCGTATAGGAGTAAATAAATGAAAAACATTACACTGTACCCAAAGGATATCCGTTATGTAGTATGCACACGAAAAATCTTTATGGAGATAGACCTTGTTGATGAGAACGGCGAGTATATTGCGACGGCAACAAGCAACGAAGCATACAAAAACTTGTATGAAGCGATTAAATATACGTTGATTCTAAATGAAGACGGGATAATAGATATAGTTAACCACAAAATTCTCCCCTTAGGCTCTATTGTGGAGGATAGCCCTGCCTATGTTCACTATGAAATTGAATACGACTTCTTTGACTACCTGCACTATATGCCATCAGATTCCAACTAATCATCTATCAACAACTGAAAGACGAGCCGAACGACGAAAACCGCCGTTCGGCTCTTTTACTATACGCAAAAGGAGAAAAAATCAATGAACAATAACACTTGTCCGTTCTGCAAAAAAACGGAATTGAAAGGCTATCCGTTCACTTTGGATAGCGAAAACGAAGAACAGGCGAAAGAGCCTTACGATACAAGCCTAAACAGGGTTTGCGGAAAATGCAAGAAATGCCCCGAAATGGAAAAGGCGTTGAACAGGAACGCCTACGACAACTTAAAACAATTCGTCCTTTCCTACGTGAACGGCAACGGGGATTTCAAGAGCTTGAAAATAGACTTTGAAGATAAAGGCGCGGTAATAACCACTTCCCCGAAATACCGACAAACGGAAATAGAGCCACCCTATACCATAGGCGAAGAAGAAACCAAACAACTCAAAGCAAGGCTATACAATCAACACATAGAGTTGTGGGCGGACTTCTATTCCAAAGGCGAGCAAAGAGAGAAATATACTTGGTGGGAATTGACTATGGTTTTCGACAAGGGAAGAAAAATCATCAAGCGCGGAATAGATAAAATTCCCCCTATGTGGAATAGGCTGATAAAAGCAATCGGGCGATACTTTGAGTGGCTGTATAAGGATTGGTGCGACGGGAAAATGTACGCTATGAAATACAATCATAAAACGGGTGAAAGAGAAATCCCGACGAATACGAAACCGCCCTTTACGGACTATTGGAACTCTGCCCTGAAAATTCCGAAAATTGCGCGCATACCGACCGTAGATGAACTAAAACCACGCACCCGTGTATGCGTTTACGCCCGTTCAAACCAAATCGGCGGCGGAAATGCGACCAAGAAACAAATCAAGGAATGCACGGCGGTTTGCATAGAGAAAAACCTGCAAATTGTGTGCGTGTACGAAGATGAAGGTGTGTCGGGAACGGGCGAAATGGGCGACGGCTTAAAGGCGTTGTTTTCGAGCGCGGACAGCAAAGCATTTACGCACGTAATACTAACGAACGTAAGCCGTTATTCCCGCGATACGCTCAAAGCTTGGAAGATATGGCAAGCCTTGAAAGACAAAGGCGTGGAAACGGTAGCGATACCCCCGAAGAAATGGGGGTATTGGCTAAACTACTAAAAGGAGAAAGAGAAATGACAATACAATTAAAGGCGGCGTTATATGCCCGCTATTCGTCGGACAAGCAACAGGAATCGAGCATAACCGTTCAGCTTGCCGAATGCAAAAAATTCTGCGAAGCAAATCATTTGAAGGTCGTGAAAGAGTACAAGGACGAAGCCAAGACGGGAACGGACGGAAACCGCGAAGAATTTCAACAAATGTTGCAGGAAGCGAATTTGGGGTTGTTCGACGTCGTGATCGTCCACCGTTGGGATAGATTCGCGCGAAACGTGGAGCTTGCTCTGTCGGCGCAAAAACAGCTTGAAAGAATAGGCGTTAAGGTCATAAGCACGGTAGAGAACTTCGACGATACCCCCGAAGGCGACTTCTTCAAGCTGATGAGTATGGGTATGGCGGCGTTGTATAGCAAAAGGCTTTCCCGTGAAGCGTTCAACGGGCAAATAGAAAACGCGCAAAAAGGTAAGGCGCACGGCGGCGTTCCCCTTTACGGGTATGAAGTGGTAAATAAAAAATACCGCATAGTACCCCACGAAGCGGAAGCGATACGGACAATGTTTCAAATGGTCGCGGACGGTTATTCTTACAAGCAAACGGTCAACTATCTCAACGAGAAAGGCTATCGTCGGCGGGACGGCAGACCGTTGTCGTACAGCATAACGGACACTCTACGAAATCGGCAGTATGCTGGCGAATATGTGTTTAATCAATACAAGCGCAAGCCTGCTCACAAATGGCGCACGCAAAAGAAAACGGAAAACGAAGTTGTGCGGATTCAAGGCGGTATGCCCGCTATCGTGGACGAAGAACTCTTTGAACGGGTGCAAGCCCTGTTGGATAAGCGAATGCAAAAGAACGGGCGCGGTAGGAAAAAAGGGAAATATCTCTTGTCGGGGTTAATTGTTTGC
>JAFUJR010000007.1 GCA_017468085.1 Clostridia bacterium
GTAGTCATCCCCGACGGCGTAACTTCTATCGGTGGTGGTGCGTTCGATAAATGCAGTAGCTTGACGAGCGTGGTCATCCCCGACAGCGTAACTTCTATCGGTAGTGCGTTCAACTATTGCACAAGCTTGACGAGCGTAGTCATCCCCGGAAGCGTAACTTCTATCGATAGTGCGTTCAAAGGTTGCACAAGCTTGACGAGCGTAGTCATCCCCGACGGCGTAACTTCTATCGGTTATTCTGCGTTCAGAAATTGCAGTAGCTTGACGAGCGTGCTCATCCCCGACAGCGTAACTTCTATCGGTGATTCTGCGTTCGAATGTTGCACAAGCATGACGAGCGTAGTCATCCCCGGAAGCGTAACTTCTTTTGGTGAGTCTGTGTTCGAAGATTGCACAAGCTTGACGAGCGTGTATTATAAGGGAACCTACGGAGACTGGTCGGCGATTACATTCGGCTCTAATAATACAAAATTAGATTCGACAACACGATATTATTACAGGGAAACAGAGCCTACGCTTAATTCGGACGGAAATTATTGGCATTACGATACGGACGGCGTTACGCCTATAATTTGGACGGTTAAACAAGACGAAGAATAGTTCTACTTTGTTCTTGGGTATCTTTGCGCTTTTCTTTTTGAGATGTCGGACAATAATCTTTCTTGACAAAAGGTAAAGAAATAATTATAATTATTACATAAGTTAAATGCTTATTTGGAGATATAAAAAATGTAAAAGAAATCGGAGTTACTAAGCTGAAAAAGAGTATTAAATTATATTCGTAATCAGCAGGTCGCCGGTTTAAGTCCGGCCAGTCGCTCCAAACATAAAGCACTCGGTTTTCACCGATTGCTTTATTTTTTTTGTTATTATAATTTAAATTGTCCGCAAAGGCTTAAGTACCCGTCTACCATTTGGCAGGAAAGATAACGCAACTCGCTTGCGTATAGAATTTCATTTTCAACGTCCGCCAAACCCTCTGCAATTTGCCTGCAAAGGCGGGAAAAGGGCGAATATTCTCGTTGATATTGTTTAACCGTATAAAGTATTTGTCTACGCATCGCAATTAAAATGCGTTTTACGCTTTCTTGCGTGGAACCCTTATCCAAAAGCCCCACGCACTCCTCCATCAAAGAAATATATCCTTTTAAAACGTTTAATGCGGAAAGATAAACGCTTTCTTTCTTTTTATCTTTACCTTTTAAATACAAATAATCTATTTTTACGGGCAAAATTTGTACGGTTTTTCCTAACTGCGTCATGGCAGCGTGCACACTTTCCCCTTCTCCCTCTTTTAAATAAACAGATATCACGGCATATTCCCGCCCTTCGCAACAAAGCACGTATCCTGCGCCTCCCTCCAATTTGATAAGCTCTGCGCCTGCCTCAACGTGCATTTCTTCCGTCACTAAAAAATAAAAATTTGTATAAATCGGCACGGCTTTTGTTCGCGATAAAAAAACGCTGTAAAAAAAGGATAGCAGAACAAATACAACGAATAGTCCGCCTGCGAATAGGTATAATAAATTTTTCCGCACAAAAAACGTCGTCATACTTTATTGTATGCGACGTTTTTTGTGATTACTCAATTTAAATATAAAATACAAGAGCCGGTTTTTAACGTTCTTTTCACGTCAAGCACTCTTTGGTTAGACGAACCGCGAAATTTTAAGCGAATATCTTTGAGTTCCTCGATAAACGGCCCGTCTACAAGGACGTCGAAAAGCGCAATTAAATCTTTGGTATAAAAAGTATTTTTGTCCTTTTCTTTCAAATCACCGCTCTCTTCGTCTAAGATGAAACCCGTATAACACCAAATACTTTTTTGCGGAAATTTTTCGCGAACTTTTTTCACGAAGGGATATAACGCCTCTTGATTTTTGGGTTCTAACGGCTCGCCGCCAAGCAACGAAATCCCTGCGATATAATCCGATTCGAGCTCTTTTAAAATTTTTTCTTGAATCGTCGAATCAAAAGGCTCGCCATAGGAAAAATCCCAAGCCACTTGGTTGAAACAGTTTTTACAATGGTGCGTACAGCCCGAAACGAAAAGAGAAATGCGTACCCCCTCGCCGTTGGCTATATCCGTCCATTTAATGGTTGCGTAGTTCATAGCTTATAAATGCAGAACTCTGTCTTTAATTTCCTGCGTTCTGCCTTGGTTCCAATACTGCGTACCGATATAACCGCAAGTACGTCTTGCAACGTTCATCTTTGCTTGGTCGCGGTTTTTGCAGTGCGGGCATTCCCAAACAAGTTTACCCGCTTCGTCCGTAACGACTTGAATTTCACCGTCGTAGCCGCAGACTTGGCAATAATCGCTCTTTGTGTTCAACTCTGCGTACATGATATTCTCGTAAATGAATTTCATAACGGAAAGCACGGCAGGGATATTATCCTGCATATTGGGAACTTCGACGTAGGAAATTGCGCCGCCGGGCGAAAGTTGCTGGAATTCGCTCTCGAATTTCAGTTTCGTGAACGCGTCGATTTCTTCGGAAACGTGCACGTGGTAGCTGTTTGTGATATAGCTCTTATCCGTAACGCCGGGGATAATGCCAAAACGCTTTTGCAAGCACTTAGAGAACTTATACGTTGTGCTTTCAAGCGGCGTTCCGTACAGGGAGAAATCGATGTTTTCTTTCGCTTTCCACTCTTTGCACTTGTCATTCATATATTTCATTACTGCAAGCGCGAAAGGCTTTGCTTCTTCGTCGGTGTGCGATTTGCCCGTCATGTGTTTTACGCACTCGTAAAGACCTGCATACCCTAAGGAAATCGTGGAATAGCCACCAAAGAGTAATTTATCAATGGTTTCGCCCTTTTCAAGACGAGCCAACGCACCGTACTGCCAAAGAATAGGCGCGGCGTCGGAATAAGTGCCGAGAAGTCGGTTATGTCTTTGCATCAAAGCGCGATAACAAAGGTCCAATCTATCGTCGAATATTTCCCAGAATTTTGCTTCGTCTCGCCCAGAAGAAAGTGCAACGTCTACAAGGTTTATGGTAACGACGCCTTGGTTGAATCTACCGTAATATTTCGGCTTGCCGTTTTCGTCAACGTAAGGCGTAAGGAAACTTCTGCACCCCATACAAGTATAGCAATGCCCCTCACCGTTTTTATCCACCTTAAATTCCAACATTTTCTTTTCGGAAATATAGTCGGGGACCATACGTTTTGCCGTACATTTTGCGGCGAGTTCGGTCAAATACCAATATTTTTGATCCTCGGAAATATTGTCCGGCTCAAGCACGTAAATAAGCTTAGGGAAAGCGGGCGTAATCCATACGCCGGATTCGTTCTTTACCCCTTTAATTCTCTGCTTTAAGGTCTCTTCAATAATTAACGCCAAGTCCGCTTTTTCACGCTCGTTACGCGCTTCGTTCAAATACATAAACACGGTAACGAAGGGCGCTTGTCCGTTCGTTGTCAAAAGCGTTACAACTTGGTATTGAATGGTTTGAATACCTCTCTTGATTTCGTCCAAAAGGCGCTTTTCCGCAATACGGTTAATCTGTTCCTCGTCAGAAATCCCCATAGCCGCAAGTTCTTCCGCTACTTCCAAGCGAATTTTTTTACGGCTGATATCAACGAAAGGCGCAAGGTGGGTAAGGGAAATACTCTGCCCGCCGTATTGGTTGGACGCTACCTGCGCGATAATTTGCGTAGCAATATTACATGCGGTAGAGAAGCTGTGCGGTTTTTCGATAAGCGTGCCGGAAATAACCGTACCGTTCTGCAACATATCTTCCAAATTCACGAGGTCGCAATTGTGCATATGCTGCGCGAAATAATCGGCGTCGTGGAAATGGATTAAGCCCTGATCGTGTGCGGCAACAATATCTTCGGGCAACAAAATTCTGCGGGTAAGATCTTTAGAAACTTCCCCTGCCATATAGTCGCGCTGTACGCTGTTGACCGTAGGGTTTTTGTTGGAATTTTCTTGTTTAACTTCTTCGTTATTGCATTCAATAAGGGTTAAAATCTGTGCGTCCGTCGTGTTGGATTTACGAACCAAAGCACGCGTGTAGCGATAGGTGATATACTTGCGGGCAAGCGGGAAACAAAGACTTGCCATCAAGCGATTTTCAACCATATCTTGAATTTCTTCTACGTGCGGAGCTCTGCCCAAATTTGCGCATTCTTCCGCGACTACGTCAACGATAGCGTTTAACGCGCCTTCTGAAATTCTATCTCTTTCGGGCACTTCGCGGTTTGCTTTGCGCAACGCCGAAGCAATTTTCTCCTTATCGAAAACAACTTCTTGCCCACTTCTTTTTATAATCTTCATTTCCTTCATTCTTCCGTACACCCCTGACAATTCTTTTCCAATATCAAAAATACAATATCTTGTGTACTTAGAGCAAAAAACGCCACAATATATTGTGTATCTCTCAAATCGTGCCTTATTATTATACCATATCTTGTGTTAAAGTCAAGTTTATAAACACAATATGTGGTATACAAAAAACTTATACCAAAAAAAGATTTGAGGTCGATTTTTGCTTGAAAACCCGTCGTTATTCAAAAATTTTTATTTTTTTATTATAGAAAAATAATATACCTTAATATTTCCGCGACAAAAAAGAGCGGTAAAACCCGCCCTTTTTAGCCATTTTTGCTTATTTTGTAAATTTCTTTAATTTTTCATTAAATTCTTGCTGAGAAGCGGCTTTTTGTAAAGCCGTAAGCAATTCCACGTCGCCAAATTGCGTAGGATCTGCCCTTCGGAGTAACACGAGCGTTTCAGGTTCGCCACGTCCCTCTTCTCCGTTATATTTCACGTAAACGGAATCCGTCCCTAACGCAGGGAAAATGCGCTTTTTCGCTAGGTCTTCCTTTAACTGAACTTGCAAATTACATATAGCCGAAAGTTCAGTTGTTAATAAATCGTCCGCGGGATTGCCCGTAGAATTGGAAACGGCCCCTAAAACGGTAAGCGAACCGCCCGCCTCCAAACACCTTGCCGAGCCAAAATATTTTTTAATAAAATGCACGGTTTTGCTTTCCAATCCACACGGCAATATTTTGCCGCCCGAAGACTCCTCCGTTTCGTTATAAGCACGCGCCAATGCATTCAGGGAATCGATAATCAAAATAACGTCCTTGCCGCACTCCGCTAAACGTTTTGCACGTCTTAATAGGCTTTCCGCTACAAATATCTGGCGTTCAGGCTCATCCTCATAGGTTGCATACGCTAAAAAATCTTTATCAATAACCTTACGGAATTGCGCAACCGTTTCGGGCGATTGATCAATCAACAGTACTAAAGTGGTAACGTCTGCGTTTAATTTCGTCGCACCGTAAGCCACTTTTTCTAAAAGTTGCGTCTTCCCCGTTTTGGGGGGCGAAACAATTAATGCGCGTTGACCTCTGCCAAAAGGAACGATCCAATCCATATATTTTGCCGTCAGGGAAGAAGATATCTCCTTGTCAAACACCTTGATTTTTCCAACGGGATAACATACGTTGCAATCGTCAAAATTGCCGTTTCTCCTAAAAAATGCAGGTTGGTAACCGTTGATGTCTATAATTTTCATGACAATTGCGATATTTTCATTTTTCTTTGCATTGCATGAAATCACGTCCCCGTCCTTCAACCCATAACTGCGTATAAAATCGATGGGAAGAAGCATTTTTTCCTCGTCCTTAATATAATCCAAGGGAATCAAAAAAGAAACGTCGTCGTGCGTCGCCATCTGTCCGCGGAAAACGCGAGGCGTACCGTCGGCGTTGCACTCGAAATGTGCGTTGGAATTTAAAACGAATTTACTTTCGTTTTCCCGAATCGCTTTCAACCTTTCTTCAAAATGATAATCGGGAATACCGTAGCCCGTGCCCGTCCCTATCGACGTATCGTATTTTACTTTTAACCTTTCAATTTCTTGCACGATTTTTACGTCGGGACGGTCATCTAAAACGGGCGCGCCTCTACCGCTTCGTGCCCGTGCCGGAATTTCATTGGATAAAACGCCGATAATTTCTTCTACAAGCTCCCCCTTTTTACGCGAGGTGGGACTTACAACCCCTACCTCTCTGCCGTACGAGCGCAAACTGGCAAGCGATTGAGCAGACAAAAATTCTCTGCATCGAAATATAAATTCTCTTTTGTTTTCTTCATTCATACCATTATCGCTCCAAATAAACAATTTGTAACGAATCGGGTAAATCTTCCTTACGTACGTTTACCTCATTTCCGTTACTCGTTTGAATTATTGACGTAGGAAACCCTTTTAAGAACACCGAAACGTCGCAAATATCCAACTTCCCATCCGCCTTAAAATGCATCGGAATAACGATTTTAGGGGATAATTTTCCTATTAAAGACTTAGCTTGCAAAGCATCGATGGTATACGTGCCGCCAACGGGAATCATCAGCACGTCCACCGCGCCGATTCTTTCCGCCAATTCCGTACAAATATCTTCGCCTAAATCCCCCAAATGACAAACTTGAATACCGTCTACGTTAAATTTACAGATGATATTTTCACCGCGCAACAACCCGTTTTTACCGTCGTGCCAACTATGAATACCCATAATTTCAATATTCGCAACACGATGCGCGCCGAGGGAGGATATTACCGTGTCAGTTTGTACCGCTTGCGTATAATTATGGTCGAAATGCGCGTGGCTGACGGTTACGGCGTCTGCCATTAACCCGCTTGGCAATTCATAACCGACGCCCGTATATGGATCGGTGATAATCGTCGTGCCCTGCTCGGACGTAATTTGGAAACAAGAGTGCCCTAAATAACGAACGTTCATACTTCCCCCTTTTTCATCTTAGCTTGGACGTGAAGTTCCATTTTTTGCTCGTCGTCGCCAAGCAAAATATCATACCGGAGACGAGCCGTCAATCCGTCGCCAAAATGAGCGAATTCAATCGCGTGCGTGCAGATTTCTAAATCGCCCACATTACCGTTAATGCCAATTTCGCCCCGCGTCGTTTCTCCTTGTGCAAGTTCAAGGCATAAAGTATAATCCCCCTCTCTATCCACCCGCGCTTTCCCGTCATAAAAGGTAAGACGGATAAGGGCAGAATCATCGCAATAAGAAAGTTTTATTTTTTCGTCGACACGTTCAAGTTTGCCGTCCGCGAAAAAAGAATTTTCCGCGCCGTCGACTATAGATTTTATAGTTAAATAACACGTTTTCATTATCGAGTTTTTCCCTTTTCGACATTTTTCGACATTATTATAACAAATATTGTACAAAAAGTAAACCCCTATTTCTAATTTTTTGCAAAATAATAAAAAATAACCCTAGAAAAGGGTCATTTTTTTTTGAATTTAATTTTTTCACGAATCAACCTGCCTTCTTTCAAAGCATCTTTGAATGCATTTTCGTCCTCATTTATTAGAGCGGATTTATATTTTTCCAGATTTGTAATCAAGCCGTCCAACTCCGTCAGCAAATATGCGCGGTTATGAAAATAGAGCTCCGTCCACATATCCTCGTCTACGCCGGCAATGCGCGTCATATCTTGAAAACTGCCGCCCGTAAACCCGTCGCAATCGGCAACCTGCGGACTTTTTACATAGGCGTTGGATACCACGTGCGCAAGCTGTGAGGTGAGGGCTATTTTTTTATCGTGTTCTTCCGCGCTACATTCGACAATTTTCCCAAAACGCATAGCTTTTGCATACGATTTCACCTCGTTTAAGGCTTCTTCATCCGTGTGCTCCGCCAAAACAATTACCAAATTCGCCATTGCGAATAGATCCGCCGATGCGGAAGCGATACCCGAGGTTTCCTTACCTGCCATCGGATGCAATCCAACGTAACGATAATTGCGAGCCCTGCTGTATACAACTCGCTCCATTTCTTGTTTTACCCCGCAGATATCGCACACGATTGCGCCGTTTTTAAACGAATAACTATCTAAAATATTTATCGTTGCGCGAGGCGGCGCAGCCACAAACACGACGTCATAAACGGAAATATCCTCCGCTTTACCTCGGATATATCCTTTCCCTAAGGCATATCCAACGACTGTTTCGTCGATATCCGCACCGTCTACGGCATACCCCGCTTTCGTTAAAGCGGCACAAATAGAGCCGCCGATAATCCCTAAACCAATGATTGCTATCTTTTTCATAAGTACCTCTTTTGTATATTGTAACACACTTAAAAACATTTTTCAAGCATTCGTATAGGCAATCATAAGAAAATAAACACTTATAAGTCCTACTTTATTTCTTCTTTTCTTCGTACTTGGCGCGTGTTGCAATACCGCCGCGAATATGCCGCTCGCTCAAATTAAGATTTAACACTTCGCGGACGCGCTCAAATAAATCTGCGTCTATGTATTTCAAACGTTCGGAAACGTCTTTATGTACCGTTGATTTGCTAATAGAAAAATGCGCAGAACACGCGCGAACGGTACAACCCGTTTCCACGATATATTCTGCGCACTTTAAAACTCTTTCTTCAATATAATTCCACAAAATCCCGCCCCTCCGCAATAGCTTACGGAATATATTATGTCGGTTTTTCGTTGATTATAACTGATTTTATCCGTTTTCTATCACTAATTTGTAGGGTAACGGAATGACTGCCTTGACGTTTTCCTCGACGTATCTATCGATTTTTTTCGCTTTAGAGCTCTGCATCAAGATAAAGACGTCCTCGCTCGGTAATTCGGATACGACGTTGCCTTTTTCTACAACGGCAAGCATATACGGCTCTTTGACGTAGCTTGCGCTGATTACGCTTGCGCCATCGCGCAAACTTACGATAAGCGAACCCTTACGGTAACGCTTGGACGTATCGATTAAAGAGGAAATTACGCGCTTAAACTTACCTTCGTCGGTAGCGATTACAATCTCCCCATCGCCGTCGATTTGCGTCATAAGCACAACCTCGTCGTCATCACGGAGCATAATACCGCGAACACCTGCCGCAACTCTGCCTTGCGTGGGAATATCGTCTTTTTCCGCATTCAAGCAAATACCGCCTTTAGTAACGATGATAATCGTATCCTCTTCGCTCGTTTCCGCTTCTACGTTCAAAAGCTCGTCGTCCTCGTTTAATTTCACGGCTTGGAAATAATCTTTGCGCTGTTCGTATTCCGCCCACTCGGATTTTTTGATCATACCTTTCTTGGTAAAGAACATCAAATTGCCGTAAGGCATATGTTCTCCAACCTCGAAAAGAGCAACGACCCGTTCTCCATCCTCGGCGTCCTTAGACAAATCTTTCAAGGTTACGCCCTCGTCGGAAAGTTTGCAAGCCAAATTGGGCTCGTAAATGTTCAACTTATGACAATTACCGTAGTTTGTGAATGCAAAAACCGTCTTGTCCGTTATCGTCTCAAGGATATGAAGCGCGACAAGCTGCGGTTTAAATCTTCCTTCGAGCGACTTTTGTAAAGCGTCTGCTTGCTTACCTGTCAATACCTTAAATCTTTCGTCTGCGGTATATACAAGCGTGCAAGGTACGCCGGGTTGCTTTTCCGTCGTAGCTTCAAGTGTGCCGTCCGCCTCTTCGCGCGTGTAAACCAAACGCGACTTTCTGGGAGTAGGGTACGCATTCTTAATTTCGGTAATTTCTTCTTTTACGACCTGCAACTGCAAATCACCGCTCTTGGAAATTGCCGTCAATTTCTTAATCAGCTTTTTGAGTTCTTTTAATTCCTCTTCGAGCTTATAAATTTCCAACTTAGTCAAACGAGCAAGTCGCAAATCGAGAATTGCCTGCGCTTGTGCGTCCGAAATTTCAAAACGAGCCATCAATTTCGCCCTTGCGTCCGCCGTGCTGTCGGATTTTTTGATGATGGCAATGACCTCGTCGATGTTTTGAACGGCGATAATCAAACCCTCCAAAATATGGCAACGTTGCTGCGCTTGTTTTAAATCGAAAAGGGTTCTGCGCTTAATGACTTGTTGTTGATATTTTACGTAATGGCGAATAATATCCATCAAACCGAGTTGTTGAGGCTTGCCGTCCGCGATTACGACCATATTGATACCGAAGGTAACTTCTAAATCGGTATATTTGTATAAACATTTTAAAATTGCGTCTACGTCCGCGTCCTTTTTGATACGGATAACCGCGCGCATACCCGTGCGGTCAGATTCGTCGGCAACGAAATCCAAGCCGGCAAGCTCCTCTTTTTTCTCTTCGCGAAGGTCGACTACTTTGCGCAATAATTGCGCTTTGTTGACTTGATAAGGGAGCTCTGTAATAATCAAGTTGGTCTTGCCGTTATCCGTCTTTTCCGCCGTAATTTTTGCACGGAGCGTGATTTTACCACGACCCGTCTTATACGCTTGAATAAGCTCGTTGGCGATAATGATGCCGCCCGTAGGGAAGTCGGGAGAAGGAATATGCTCCATCATCTCTTCCAAGGAAATGGCGGGATTGTCGATATACGCAACGACGCCGTTGATAACCTCTTCCAAGTTATGCGTTGGAATATTCGTCGCCAAACCAACTGCAATACCCGAAGCGCCGTTTACAAGCAAGTTCGGGAAACGCCCGGGCAAAACGTCGGGTTCTTTTAAGCTATCGTCGAAGTTCAAGGAAAAGCTGACCGTTTCCTTGTCGATATCACGCAAAAGTTCAAGCGCCAAAGGCTCCATTCTCGCTTCAGTATAACGCATTGCCGCGGCGGGATCGCCGTCCACAGACCCAAAGTTACCGTGGCCGTTGACAAGCGTTTTACCCATGTTAAACTGTTGCGCCATGCGCACCATCGCATCGTATACCGAGCTGTCGCCGTGGGGATGGTATTTACCCATACAATCGCCGACGATACGCGCGCTCTTTTTGTGCGGTTTATCGGGCGTAAGCCCCATTTCGTTCATCGTATATAAAATACGTCGCTGGACGGGCTTCAAGCCGTCCTCTACCCTCGGCAAAGCGCGGTCAAGGATAACAAATTCCGCATAAGGCAACATCGACGAATGCAGAACTTTGTCCAACGGTTCAACGAATAATTGACCGGTAGGCTCGATAATTTCCGGTTCTTTCTTACTTCTCGCCATTGTCGCCCTCCTTCTTCTCTATTTTGTCCATAAACGTATCGTGCTTATTAAAGTTTGCAAATTTAGCAAGGAATTCCTTTCTGCCCTCGACTTTGTCGCCCATAAGCGTCGTGATCATACGTTCTGCTTTTGCCGCGTCCTCGATGGTAACTTGAATAAGGTTTCGCGTTGCGGGGTTCATCGTGGTTTCCCAAAGCTGTTCCGCGCTCATTTCACCAAGACCTTTATAGCGTTGCAGCTGATAGCCCTTGCCTATCTTTTCAATCTTTTCGTTGAGTTCGTTATCGTCGTAAGCGTATTCCACCTTATCCCCTTTATACACCTTATACAAGGGCGGCATACCGATATAAACGTGCCCTGCGTTGACGAGCGGGCGCATATAACGGAAGAAGAAAGTGAGCAAAATACAACGAATATGCATACCGTCTTGGTCGGCATCCGATAGGATGATGACTTTATGATAATTGATTTTATCCAACTTGAAATCGGGATCGATACCTGCGCCGATTGCGCTGATAATCGTACGGATTTCCTCATTTTCAAGGACTTGTCCAAGTTTTTTCTTTTCAACGTTGAGCGGTTTACCGCGCAAAGGCAGAATGGACTGGAATTGTCTTACGCGCGCCTGTTTTGCCGTACCGCCTGCCGAGTCGCCCTCTACGATAAACATTTCGTTGAGTTCGGGTTTTTTGCCCGAGCAAGCTGCCAGCTTGCCGATAAGCGTCAAGCCGTCGATACTGTTTTTTGCGCGTGCGTTTTCCTTTGCCGTCTTTGCCGCAAGACGGGATTTTGCCGCGCCCTGCGCCTTTTTGATGATCTCCTCCATCGTCTTTTTGTAGCCGCGTACGTTTTGCAGGGAATTTAAGCCCTCGATAACCGTACCTTCTACTGCAGGACGAGCCTCCGTATTGCCGAGCTTGGTCTTCGTTTGCCCTTCAAATTGCACTTCCGCCATCTTAATGGACAAAACTGCCGTCAACCCTTCGCAGAAATCGTCTCCTTGGAAATTGGGGTCTTTTTCTTTCAAAAAGCCGTTACTTCTTGCATATTCGTTCAATACCCTCGTTAAGCCGGATTTGAAGCCGATTTCGTGATAACCTCCCTCGGGAGTGGGAATATTGTTAACGAAAGAGAAGATTCTCTGCGAATAATCCGCGGTATGTTGTAAGGAAAATTCCACGCGAATGTTATTCTTTTCCGCTTTGTAATAAATGGGTTGAGAATACAGGCTTCTCTTGCCCTCGTTGATGTTTTTAACAAAGTCGGAAATACCGCCGTCAAATTTAAAGGTAACGCGATAAGGCTCGCTTTCAAGCGCAAGCTCGTCCAACTCCCCAAACAGGGACTGTTGACCCGCCGCTAAAATATCTTCTTGCACGGGTTCTTCCGCCGTTTCCGTTGCGGTATCCTCGCCGCGCTCTTCCTCGGACGATTCTTCGTCTGCGCCGAAAAGCATTTTCGCTCGGCGCGCCTCCGCCATCGTCGTGCGCTCGTCGATGAGGATAATTTCAACGCCGCGGTTTAAGAAAGCAAGCTCACGCAAGCGTTCTTCTACCGTTTCCAAGTCGAAATTCACCTCGGAAAAGACCGTAGGATCGGGTTTAAATCGAATGGTCGAGCCCTTGCGATTGGTCGATATGCCCGTATCTTCCAAAGGTCCGTCGGGAAGCCCCGATTCTACCTTCTTCTTGCGCGCGTTATATTTAGAGTGGAAACTCATTTTGTAAATGCGCTTATTTCTGCATACCTCTACGGTCAACCATTCGGAAAGCGCGTTGGTAACGGACGCGCCTACGCCGTGCAAGCCGCCCGAATACTCGTAGTTGCCCTGCCCAAATTTGCCGCCTGCGTGCAATTTTGTGAATACAAGCTGAACGCCCGAAACTTTTTCTTTCGGGTGAATATCGGTAGGAATACCTCTGCCGTTATCTTCAACGGACGCGCTACCGTCGCTGTGCAAGGTTACTTTAACCTTGTTTGCGTAGCCGTTTGCCGCCTCGTCGATTGCGTTGTCTACGATTTCCCAAAGGATGTGGTGTAAGCCCTTGATACCCGTAGACCCGATATACATACCGGGGCGCATACGAACGGCGTCCAAGCCCTCCAAGACTTCCAGATTCTTGGCGCTGTATTCCGTATTTACTTCTACTTTTTCTTTCTTCGCTGCCATTTTTTCCTCAACGTATTTGGAATTTATAAAATTATGCCATAATATGCCACATTATGCTATTATAACACCTTTTTCCATTTTTTTCAAATGTTTGAACACAAAAAATTTTTGCTTTTTCTTTTATTCTTAGCAAAAAAATCAAAAAAATTACACCTTTTACTCTATAATCGCAAGCTCGTTCAAAGCACGCGTATAGGCGATATAACGCTCGCTTTCGCTCAATCCGTCTTCCACCACGACTACGGAGGTAAACTCCAAGCCCTTACTTTCATATACGCTCATAATATTGATTTTGCTCTTAGAAAGCCTACCCTTTACCGTGAGGTCGTTGTATGATTTCCGCATATATTCCCGCTTGACTTTTTCACTGCAAATAACGGCTTTTAAACCCTTCTTGTCTTGGAAGAACTTGCTTATCCCTTTTTGCTTAATGCGAACGACCTGCGGGCCGTCGTAGCCGATAGACTGCATATTTAAGCCGAGCGTAGACGACACGAAATCAACGATTTGGTTGGTATTTCGGTAATTTTGATTTAAATGATAAATTTCAAATCCGTCGAAATCTTCCCATTTTTTGATACCACGCCAAGCAGTTACGTTCTGTTCCACGTCCCCGAACACGTTAAAGGAAGCGTTTTGATTGATTTGACGAAGCAACGCATATTCGCACGCGGAAATATCCTGCCCCTCGTCCACGAAAATATACGGATAAACGGGCGAAAGTCTGTCGCAAATCCCCGCGCAAATCACGCACAGCGCATAAGCGTCCGAAGGGTACATACTCTTGGACGTCATACCGTATTTCAGTTTATATTTTTTAACCGTTTCGCGATAAAAATAACGAACGACGTCCACAAAACTTTCTCCCCCGCCAACGTCGGAGAAGTTCTTTTCGCCGCGTAAGAACGCGTAAAATTCTGCAAACGCGATATTTGCTTCGCCCAAATCGAGCACCTTTTGCTTTATTTTTTCAACTTCGTCAAGCAGTTCCTTACGACGCTCGATTCTGTCCGCGTACATATACACGTCCACGCCGCCGATTTTTTGCTTGAAGCGCATAAGGTCGGTAAGCTCCTTTTCAAGCGCTATACGAAGCGCGTTTAAATCCTCTTCCGCTACGGCGACGATGCGTTCCGTATTTCTTGCGACGAAGCCTGCGCTTTTATAAAATGAAAGCATTTGTTTATAGAAATATTCGGGGGACTTTGCCTTTTCGCTTTTAAGCGTTCCGTTTAAAAAATCGTCTACGTCCAAAACGCAATTCATCAGCTCGCGGAAGGGTTTCGTGTAATATAAGCCGCCCTCTTTCCGCTCTTTTATTTCCCCTAAAACGCTGCGTCGAACGCGCATCGAGGCGTTTTTAATCCCCTCGTAATCGGCAATCTGTCGCTTACAATTTTCAACGATATCGGCAATGAAATCCTGACATTCCGCGCCCGTAAACAAGCCGTATAAATTGTCAAAGACCTTGTTTTGTTTTTTGCGGACGTCCTTCACAAACTGCGGCGAATATACGTATTGCAGATATTCCTCGTTCTCTTTTTGGGTAGGATCGATTTTTCTTTCCACGTCCACCTTTTCGTTCTTTAATACCTGCAAAAAATATTGGTAGATCGTAACCGTTTTTACCCTTTCCAAATCAAGGATTTCCGCCAATTCGTCAATGAAATCGTTAAAAGAATTGCTTGGCGTAATGACAAGTACGTCGCGTGGCGAAATGTCCTCGTTGTTGTACATCAAATAGCTTAAACGGTGTAACATAACCATCGTTTTGCCGCTGCCGGCACAGCCCTGCAACACAAAATTCCCCTTTTCGGGACGAGTAATAATTTCGTACTGCTTTTCCTGTATCGTTTCGATAATATCCTTAACCGAGCTTTCCTGCTTTCGGTTTTTAATAATTTCGCGCAAGAAAGGGTCTAAAATATTCTCCTCATCCCTATCCGCGATTTCCTCAGGGGAAAGGTAATCCCGCAAGGAAAGGTATTCGTTTTTAAAATCGACGACCTTGCCGCTTTTCGTGCGAATGGCACGGCGTAAAATCGTTTTGTAATCGTATTCGCCAAAGGTAAACGAGGAACAGCTCTTTTGATAATATCTACGCGCCACGGGCGTACGCCAATCGAGGATTTCCAGTTTTACGTCCCCTTTTTTGCCGATATAATAGCTGTTATACCCCTCTTTATTGTCCGTTAAGTCCATACGGGCAAAATATGGCTCTTCAAAGAAAGGTCGCACCGCCTCAATCTTCTTTTCGTGTTCTTCAATCTCTGCGAGTAAACATTTTATTTTTCGATAATTCTCCGCGTTTGTTCCCTCGCGTTCCAACTGTGCGATTTCCGCTTTAATGGATTTGATTGCGTTTTTGTGCGAGCGAATACGGGTAATGCGTAACATTTGCATCACCGCAGTAATATGCTCGTCCTCGTATGCGCGCTGTTTATCCTCATCCAAAAGGGATAAAAACCAATCGTGGTCGCCGCTCTTTTTCGGGTCAAGCAAAGTTAAAAGTTTTTCGTAAGGAATTTTATCCGACATAGCCCTTTCTCCAACGTACTATATTTAATAATAACATATAAAAAAGAAAAATGAAAGGGTTTTGAGGAAAATTTTTAAAAGAATTTTTCGACGGGTTTCGATAAAAAAAGAACCGAGCGCTTTTACTCGGTCCTTTATATTTATTACATTTTATCGGGAATGCCGATACCCAAAAGCCCAAAGGCATTTTTAAGAACTTGCAAGGTTGCGTTGGTTAAGGTTAAGCGGAAATTTTTAATCTCTTCCGTTTCAGCCGCCAAAATTTTGCAGTTGAAATAGAATTTGTTGAATTTCTGCGAAACGTCCACAGCAAAACGGGCGATAAAGGAGGGCTCGTATTTTTCCGCCGCGTTTTGTACCGCTTCGGGAAAAGTCGCCAACCCTTTTACAAGCTCGATTTCCTCTGCCGTCAGCTCAGGGATGGTATATTCCGTAGGCACACCGCCCTTATGAATAACGGAATTTGCGCGGGCGCAAGTATACTGCACGTAAACGCTCGTTTCGCCGTCGAAATTAAGCACCTTATCGTAAGAAAATACGATATCCTTGATTTTGCTGTTATAAAGCGCGCCGAAAATGACTGCGCCAACGCCGACCTTTTGCGCTACGTCTTGTTTATTTTCAAGGTCGGGGTTCTTTTCGTTGAGGATTGCATACGCCTTTTCGATACATTTATTGATTACGTCCTCTAAGAAAACCACGTTTCCTTTACGCGTAGACATCGTACCCTCTTCCAAGGAAACCATACCGTACGCCACGTGCACCAAATCTTTTGCCCAATCCTTGCCCATCAATTCAAGCACTTTAAAAAACTGCTTAAAATGCAAATTTTGCTGATAAGCAACGACGTATAAGCATTTATAAAAATCATAAGTCGTTTTGCGGTAAGTTGCAGCCGCCATATCGCGCGTTGCATACAAGGAAGTGCCGTCCGATTTCAAGATCATGCAGGGCGCCATATTGTATTCTTCCAAATCGACCACCTGCGCGCCGCGGCTTTCTACAAGCAATCCCTTTTCGCGCAATTCGTCTACGATAGGCTGCATCTTGTCTGCAAAAAAGCTTTCGCCCGCATACGAATCGAAATGAATATCCAACATATCGTAAATTTTTTGCACGTCCTTCAAGGTCAATTCCTTAAACCAATGGAAAAGCGCAAGACATTCTTCGTCGCCTTGTTCAATTGCTTTGAAATATGCACGCGCCTCGTCGTCGTACTCGGGATGCATTTCCGCCTCTTGATGAAATTTAACGTATAACTCGTTCAAGGCGCGAATGCCGCCCTTTTCAATTTCTTCCTTAACGCCCCAACGCTTGTACGCAGAAATTAGCTTACCGAACTGCGTACCGTAGTCGCCAAGGTGATTGATACCCACCGCTTTATAGCCTAAATAATTAAAAATACGGTAGAGTGCACCGCCCAGCACAGTAGTGGACAAATGCCCGATATGGAAAGGCTTTGCAATATTTATAGAGGAATAATCTATACAAACGGTTTTCCCTTCACCTTCGCTGGACGCACCGAATTTATCGCCCTCGTTAAGTATTTTGTCAAGCGTAGAACGCACCAAATCCCCTTTATTTACCTTAAAATTAAGGTAACCGTTGATTGCGCTCACCTCGCTGATTACTTTGTCAGACATAGGTATTCTGCCAGACATAATACTATTTTTTAACTCTTCCGCAATAATAACGGGGCTTTTACGCAACAGCTTGGCAAACTTAAAGCAAGGCAACGCATAATCCCCCATTTCCGCATTGGGAGGAAGGGCGATCAAGTCGTAAAGTTCTTCCTTGCTTACCCCGCCAATATCAATCAAATCGGTGATATATTTTTTATAATCCATAAGTAAACACCTTCGTTGTTCGTTTTATTCCTATATAATATACCATATTTTTTCAATTTGAGCAAGTATTTTTCTAAATTGGGCGCGTTTAATTTGCCAAAATTTTAATTTTGTATTATAATATAGCAGAAAATTGATTAAAAAAGGAAAACTAATATGAAACTTGGTGTTGTTGGACTTCCAAACGTAGGCAAATCCACTCTTTTTAACGCAATTACGCACGCCGGCGCAGAATGCGCAAACTATCCCTTCTGTACGATAGAACCCAACGTAGGCGTCGTTGCCGTGCCGGACGAAAGATTGGACAAACTTGCCGCATTGTATAACAGTAAAAAAATCACCCCTGCCGTTATCGAGTTCGTTGATATCGCAGGGCTCGTAAAAGGCGCGTCGCGCGGCGAAGGCTTGGGGAATAAATTCCTTTCTCATATCCGCGAAGTAGACGCCATCGTACACGTCGTTCGTTGCTTTGAAGACACGAACATTACGCACGTAGACGATAAAATCGACCCCGTAACCGACATCGAGACCATCAACCTCGAACTTATCATGTCGGATATGGAAGCCGTGCAAAACCGCATGAATAAGGTGAAAGTGCAGGCACGCGGCGGCTCGGATAAAAAAGCGGTTGAGGAATATGCTTTCCTTGAAAGACTGTACGCCTTTTTAGAGAGCGAAAAACCCGCGCGCAACTTCCCCCTTACGGATACGGAAGAAGAATTCATGAAAAACTGCTTCCTTTTGACGAAAAAGCCCGTTATTTACGCTGCAAATATTAAAGAAGACGATATGGGCAAGGACGAAAACTCTCTCCCCTTCGTCGTAAAAGTGAAAGAATTTGCCGCAAACGAGGGAGCGGAAGTGTTGGTGATCTGCGCAAAGACGGAAGAAGAGCTTTCGCAAATGGACGACGAGGATAAGGCTTTGTTTATGGAAGAATTTGGGCTCGGTGAAAGCGGTCTTGACCGTCTTATCAAAAAATCCTATTCCTTACTCGGCTTGATTTCTTACTTGACCGCAGGTGAAAAGGAAACGCGCGCTTGGACGATTGTCAAAGGCACGAAAGCGCCGCAAGCGGCTGGTAAAATTCACACCGACTTTGAAAAAGGCTTTATCCGCGCAGACGTTGTAAACTGGGAAATTCTCGTAACCCTCGGCTCTATCCCCGCCGCAAAAGCGGAAGGCAAAGTACGCAGTGAAGGCAAGGAATACGTCATGCAAGACGGCGACGTCGTAGAATATTATTTCAACGTTTCCAAGAGCAATAAATAATATAGAAAAACAGAACGCAGGGCGCGAGATTGCGACCCTGCGTTTTTTTATGCGATAATTCCCTTTTCCTGCAAATATTCTTCCAAAATTCTTGCCGCCGAATAAACGATATCCGCGCAAGGACGTTTTTTATAATACTCGTCGGTGCGCTTTTCCGCCACGCCGCCAACGGATACTTGTAAATTTGCCCCTGCAAGCAAATCCGCGCATATTAAGCTGCCGTTTTCCGCTTTAAACTTTTCGCATAGTACCTGCGTGATGGCGTAGACCTCTTTTTTGTTTTCCTGCGTAGCCTTATCTTCGGCAAATAACAAACCGATAACAACCGCCATACCGCTTATCGCGCCGCAGGTTAAGCGCAATCTGCCAAGTCCACCGCCAAACGGCAAAGTCAATTTCGTGATATCCTCTCTGCTCACGCCCACGAGGTCAACAAACGCCAATGCAACCGCCTGCGAACACGCATATCCTTGCTTAAATAGCTCTTTTGCCTTTTCAGCCCTTGACATTTTTTCTTCTCCTTGTTATAATATCTTTATAAAATGTAAAAACTGCTTTCAACGGCTTTATTATAACACTCCTGCCGCGAAAAAGCAAGAAAATGAAGTACATAGGAGAAATGAAAAAATGATTGGCGCAGTAATCGCAATGCAAAGTGAAGCGGATATTTTGTTAGACGAAATGCAAATTTTCCGTTCCTTGACGGTAAGCGGTAAAAAAATTCACGTTGGAAAGGCTTACGGCAAAGACGTTGCCGTATGTATATGCGGCGTAGGTAAAGTAAACGCGGCGCTCGGCACGCAAATCCTTATCAGTAAATTCGACGCGAAAAAGTTGCTTAATTTTGGCGTAGCAGGGAGCTTAAATCCGCAGACGGAACTTTGCTCGGTATACCAAATTTCGGCAGCTACGCAATTCGACTTTGATTTGGTGCAATTGAACGGCACAAAAATCGGTACGCTGAACGAATACCAAGAAAGTTATTTAATGCTCAACGCCCTTCCCCTTGATTTCCCCAAACGCAAATTAGGGACGGCAGACCGTTTTAACGATTCCTTGGACGATTTCAACCTTCTAACCAAAGAATTACAAGCAGATATTCGCGATATGGAAGGCGGCGCAATCGTACAAGCGGCATTTGCTGCAGAGCTGCCCGTGTATGCTATTAAAGCCATTTCCGACGTGGCGGGCAGCGGCAGTACTACCGAGCAATATTTGATAAACAAAGACAAGGCGCTTTGTAATTTAAAAACTGCTTTAGCCACCGTTTTTGAATATTTATAATGAAAATTTACAGAGGTTAAAATGATTGATTTAGGCGATTGGAACGAACGGCTTGCGCCACTCTTTGCTGACGAGCGATATAAAAAAATACGCGCATTTTTAATTGATGAATACCGCAATTATACCGTTTATCCCGATATGTACGATTTGTATAATTGTTTTAGATATACGCAGTTTGCCGATTTGCGCGTCGTGATTTTGGGACAAGACCCCTACCATAACGTCGGGCAGGCGCACGGGCTCTGTTTTTCCGTGCAAGACGGCATACAAAAACCGCCCTCTCTTGAAAACATTTTCAAAGAATTAAGGGAAGACATAGGCTGCGACGCGCCCAAGAGCGGCAACTTGACCAAATGGGCAAAAGAAGGCGTGCTGCTTATGAATACCTCTCTTTCCGTGCGCGAACACCAAGCAAATTCCCACTCTAAATGCGGTTGGGCTTGGTTTACGGACAGCGTTATCAAACTTATTTCCGAGCAAAAAGAACACGTCGTGTTTATTCTTTGGGGCGGGAATGCGCGAAGCAAAAAGCCTTTGATTGACACCTCGAAACACCTTATTTTAGAGTGCGCGCACCCCTCGCCCTTGTCCGCTTATAACGGATTTTTTGGCTGCAAGCATTTCTCTAAAACAAACGCCTATTTACAAAGCCAAGGTTTACCGCCCATTGATTGGGATTTAACGAAATAATATAAAAGCCATGAATACGATTTGGTCAAAAAATATTCAAGGAATACAAACCTTGTATTCCAGCCGAAAGTTAAGATTCGACGATTTATTTTCAACGCAATACATTTCTCTTTTTAATCTGGAAACGGATAAGAAATTAAAAATCCTTGAAATCGGTTGCGGACCGGGCGCACTCGCTATTGCGCTCCAACGTTGGTATCCTAACGCAGAAATCACAACCATTGACCGCGACAGCGATTTTATCCGTTTTGCAAAGCAAGTCGCACCGCAAATATCCTTTATGGAGGGAGACGCAACTCACCTTCCCTTTCCAAACGAAGAGTTTGACGTTACGATATCTAATACTGTAAGCGAACACATAAAACCCGAGTTATTTTATCAAGAACAATTAAGAGTGCTAAAACCAGGCGGGATTTGCTTAGTTTTATCCTCACGGAAAGGTATACATATCCAATCAACCATTTTAGACGATAATGCATGCGAGCAGGCTTTCTGGCAAAAGGCAAGCGAATTAGACCATTCTTTGGAGCAGTTTCAAATTTGCCGATATCCTATGAACGAAGCCGAGCTCCCCACTGCAATGGAACGCTTTGGATTTAAAGATGTTTCTACGGGATATGTCATCGCGGATTTAACTCCCGACAACCCCAAGTTTTCTCAAGAAAAAGCCCTCGAAATTATAAATGCGAACCGAATAAACGACTTAGAAGCGGTGGAATCGGTTGCTTACAAATTGCCCGACGCTTTTTCAAGCGAAGAAATTATGAATATGAAACAGCGCATCAACGAAAAATACGACGCAAGAATTAACGATTATTTAGTCAAAAAGAAATATTGGGATACGGACGCCATAATCACGATGATAGTTCGCGGCGTTAAATAATAAGCATAAAACACGGCTTTCCGCGCTTGGAAAGCCGTGTTCTTCAATCTTCTTGATTGTTTTCTTGTTCGTTTTCTTTCTTTAAAAGGCTCATTTTTCGCGAGCACCAGCTTCTCTTGCTACATTTAGGGCATTTAAGATAACGCGTGGTAGCCGTATGCGCTCCTATTAAATACGCACCCACGGTAGGCACGAATCTATGTCCGCATTTACGGCACTCAAACGCACCGCAAGTAATTTCGAGTGCTATAGCAACGCCTATCCCCACCAATATAATGATAAAGCTCAAGGCAATTAGTAAAATACGAGTAACCGTTTTCAATTCTAAATGCCCAGCCAACATGATTATCGTAACCCCCGCAAGCAAGGTAATCCCCACTACGATCACTGCAATTATCGTTTGAAACTTGGTTTTCACCTTTTGTTCTTCAATTAAACTCAAAATATTATCCTCCGCATTTTGTTTATACTCGGAGTCGCTCAATTTTCTGCCCGATAACAACTCATTTACGGATATATCTAACTCTTTACAAAGCGGTAACATCAATGAAACCTCGGGTAGACCTCCCCCTCGTTCCCATTTAGAAACCGTTTTGTCGCTTATGTTTAATAAATCCGCAAGCTCACGCTGCGTAAGTCCGCGCGCCTTACGCCGTTCTGCAATAAATTTTCCCGTTGTCATTTGGTCCATCTTGCGCCTCCTATAAACATAATAGCAGGTTTTTGAGAAAAAAACACCCACGGAGCGTAGAGTTTTGCCTTTTTTCGTTCTATTCTCCGTGGAATTTTCTTACATAAGTCTTGATAAAATCTTTTTCAATGCGTATTTGCAATGCTCGTAGGTCAAACCGCCTTGAAAATAAGCCGTATACGGCTCTTTGACAGGCGCGTCGGCAGAAAGCTCGATTGAAGCCCCCTCCACGAAACAACCAGCCGCCATAATCACCTTGCTATCATAACCGGGCATATCCCAAGGCTCAAGCGTAACGAAGCTATCGACAGGTGAAGCCTCTTGCACCGATTGAATAAAATCACAAAGCTCTTTCGCTGTGTTGAAACGGATTGCGCGTGTGATATCCGAAGGGGTTTTGTCAAGTTTGGGGAAATTTTCGTAGCCGAGCGCCTCCATACATTTACCGATTAAAAAGCCCCCTTTCATGGCTTGATTGACCGTATGCGGCGCCATAAATAAGCCTTGATAGAAAAGCCGCCAGCCGTATGCATACGAACCCACCTCGTTTCCAATCGATGGCGCGGTCAATCTTCTGCCTATCAAATCGATATATTTTTCTTTACCGACAATATAGCCGCCCGTAGGCGCGATACCGCCACCGGGATTTTTGATAAGCGAGCCCACCGCCACGTCCGCGCCGACGTCGCACGGCTCTTGCTTTTCTACAAACTCCCCATAGCAATTATCGACGAAAATACAGCCCGTAAAACCAAGCCCGCGGACAAAATCGCACATATCGCCGATTTCCGCTACGGTGAACGCGTCGCGGAGTTCATATCCACGCGAACGTTGAAGGTAAACCATTTTTAAGCTGTCGCCCATTGCCGCAACGGCGTTTTTTACGGCATTTTTATCGAATTTCCCCTCGTCAGTCAAATCCGTGCATTGAAAGGAAATACCGAAATCCTTTAAAGAGCCGTTTCCCTCGCCATAGATAACGCCATGTAAAGTATCGTATGGCATACCCGAAACGCACAAGACACTATCACCCGTGCGAAGTACGCCGAACAAAGCCACCGTGAGCGCGTGCGTACCGCTCAATATAGCAGGCGAAACAATGCCCGCCTCCGCGCCGAGTGAATCCGCAAAAACGTCGCCGAGTACAAATCGCCCCTCGTCGCCGTATCCGTAGCCCGTAGACGGATTAAAATGGCGTAACGCAATAGAATGCTTGTTGAATGCTTTTAACACCTTCTCTTGATTAAATTCGCTAATTTCGTCTGCGATTGCAAACTGCGAACGTAATTCTTCTTCACTTTTTTGGATAAGTTGTTCTACCGTCATAATTCCTCTCTCATTTATTTATTATGCCACACATAGGTATTCTATCTGACATACTACTTATTTAATAAGTCTTCAATCATTGCAAGATTGTCCTCTGTCGGTGATAAATATACGTGATTTTCCATGCGCTTAAAGAAGGTTTGCTGTCTTTTTGCATAATTTCGGGTGTTTTTCTTGATAAGTTCTTTGATTTCCCCGACGTTTGCACCGATGCGTAATCCCTCCGCAACTTCCTTATAACCTATGCCTTGCATACTTTGCATATCCTCGGTTACACCGCCTTTTAGCAAGCCCTGTACCTCGTCAATTAAGCCGTTTTGAAACATTTCCTCTACACGAAGATTGATGCGATGATACAAAATCTCGCGCGGATATTCTATCGAAACGGAAACAAAGTCGAAACGCGGCGTAGGAGTATCGTCCTGCAAGGACTTTGCCTTTCCCGTAACCTCGTAAATTTCCAAGGCGCGAATCACGCGCTTCACGTCGTTAAAATGTAGCTTTTGCGCGCTTTCGGGATCCTTTTCGCGCAATATCGCATGGACGTATTCCTTGCCCATTTCCTCCGTCAGACGCTCGTATTTTTCACGTATTTCGGGATTTGCGCCAACGTTACCAAACTGCCGCTTATACAGCAAAGAATTTACGTAAAAACCCGTACCGCCACAAATTATGGGAATTCTCCCCTCTGCAAGTATGCGCTCTAAAATCGGCAAAGCCATCTTTTCGTAATCGCTGACGGAAAAGGGCGCTTTAGGCGATACGACGTCTATCATATGGTGTGGAATCCCGTTTCGCTCCTCCATCGTAGGTTTCGCCGTGCCGATATCCATACCGCGATATACGAGCATGGAATCCGCAGAGATAATTTCCCCGTTAAATTTTTGGGCACACGCAACGGAAAGCGCCGTCTTACCCGACGCCGTTGCACCGCATATTACCAATACTTTCGACATTAGCGAATCCTTTTGAACATTTTTTCAATCGTGCTCTTGGTCATCGTTACTACGATAGGTCTACCGTGAGGACATTTCATGCCCATATCCCCATCCATCTGCTTAAACAGCTCGTCAATCTCTTGTTGGCTGATATTCATACCGCCTTTTACCGCTGCTTTGCACGCTGAGGTTGCAAGCTTATCCCGTATAAGCTCTTCCGCGCGAATGGAGCGATAATTGTTTACGTTTGCCAAAATTTCGTGCATGAAGCTATGAACGTCCATACGCCACGCCTCCACGGGCGTTGTCGTTACTCTGTAACGATCTCCTTCGTGATGAACGATTGTAATACCGAGATCAAGCAAATCCTGCTCGCGTTCTTTTAAGAAATCCGCCTCCACGTGGTTGACTTGGATTTCATACGGGGAAATCATCGGTTGCATCACTACGGTGCGGTTACGCATCTTTTCGCGCAATTTATCAAAAATAATACGCTCATGCGCGGCGTGCTGGTCGATAATGTAAATCACACCGTCGCGCTCGTAAAGCAAATAGGTGTTAAAGAGCTTGCCCGCGAAACGGAAAGTGGAAATGTCCATCTTTTGCTGTTTGGCTTGCATTTCTTCCTGTTCAAGCAAGCGTTTATTGCTTTCAAATACGTCCGTTTGATATACGGGCATAGGCACGCGCGGGTCTTCTTGGATTGGACGAGGCTTGGGAGGTTCGACGGGGCGAGGCACATAGCTGGGATAATACGGCCCGTAATTTTCCGTTCCCTCCTCCTTTGCCCCAAGCGTTATAGGTTCGGTTAAATCGCCGTTTTTTAAGGCGTTCGAATTTTCCGCCCTAATCACACTCGGTTCGAAATATAAATCAGGGAACATCTTGTGCAATTTTTCGGGATCGCGGTCAGGATTAGGGAAATTCGTAAACTCAAACGTTCTGTGAATATAATTAGGCCCTACCTGTGATGCGGGCGTTAACCCTTTCACGGGTAAATCCAATTCGTACTGTGGTTGTAAATTGGAATCATGTACGGAAAAATCGGGTTTGCAAAGCTCTATTTCGCGCCTTGCGTCCTCGTAAGACATCGTCGAAAAACCAACGAGCCCTTTATCGCTTGCGCTTTTTTCTTGGGCATTTTCTACGTCGGGAACGTCAAATACTTTTTCCTTGGGCGTATGCGGCGGCGCAGAAATATTTTCCGTAGGTAATTTCGGCATGGCAAACGGCTTCCCATGATTGTCCACGGGAATATCAACCGTCGTTTCTTTCTGCACACTCGTCGGCACTACGTATTCAAGCGCTTTACTGTTTCCGTCCAAAACCGCGGAAATGATCGTGTAAATGCACCCGTAAATAATTTTATTATCCGAAAACCGAACGTCTGCCTTATTAGGATGCACGTTAACGTCTACGATTTCCTGCGGGACGTCGATATGCAAAACGTAAAACGGATATTGGCGCTTCATCAAATAGGACGCATAGGCGTTGGAAATTGCAGAAGAAATCGTTGCGTTCACAATATATCTGCCATTGAGAAATATGCTTTGATAAGTCTTGTTCGCCTTATAATAATTCTGGTTGCCGATATATCCCCGAACGCGTACGCCGTGTTTTTCCGCGTCGATTGCAATGCATTCACGCAAAACCGCCGCGCCGTACACGCTTACTAACGCCTCCTCGTCGCCGCCCGAAAAGGATTGTAAAATTTTCTTCCCGTCCGCATAATAGGTGAACGCGATATCCGAACGATTTAAAATGAAACGGGAAATACAGTTGGTGATTTCCGTTTCCTCGCCTTTGTCCGTCTTTAAAAAATTTAACCGCACGGGCGCATTGAAAAAGAGCATCTCTACACAGACGTCCGTACCGTTTTCGCCTGCTACTTCCATAATTTGCCCCATTTCCCCGCCGTTGGAATCCAAGCGATAGCACTTACCGTTCGACGTCTTAGAAGTAATGCTCATCTTGGAAATGGAAGCAATAGAAGCCACGGCTTCACCACGGAAACCGAGGGTCATGATCCGCTCCAAATCCTCCGCTTCGGCAATTTTACTGGTAGCGTGCGGCAAGAACGCCGATTGCAAATCGTCGCGCTCGATACCACAACCGTTATCAATGACGCGAATAAGCTGCTTACCGCCCTTTTCAATGTGTATTTCAATTTCCGTCGCGCCCGCGTCGATAGAGTTTTCAATCAACTCTTTTACGACGGAACAGGGTCTTTCTACGACCTCGCCTGCGGCAATTCGGTTATAGACCTTAGACGGCAATATGTTAATTTTACCCATACTTATTCTCCTTGAAGCTTATCCTTTAAATCGCTGAGCAGCAAAAATGCTTGCATTGGCGAAAGAGTATTAATATCGATTTCGGCAATAATACGCTCCACTTCGGATAACTGCTTTTCTTCGGGCGCTTCCTCCTCGTATTCAATCTGTAACTTACCGCGGGCAATATCATTCTTTTCAAGAGATTTCAAAATGCCTTTTGCCCTTGTCGTTACCTCCTTGGGAACACCCGCCAACGCCGCAACCTCAATACCAAAGCTACGGTTTGCGCCGCCGCGCGCAATTTTACGCAAGAACACGACGCTACCGTTAAATTCCTTGACTGTAACCTTATAATTTTTAACACCCGAAAGCGTGTTTTCAAGCTCCGTCAATTCGTGATAATGGGTGGAAAATAACGTCTTTGCCTTAACGTGTTTAACGAGGTATTCAATTACCGCCCAAGCGATGGACAAGCCGTCGTACGTACTTGTACCGCGCCCAACCTCGTCCAAAATCAAAAGGCTGTCCTTCGTAGCGTGCAACAAAATCGCCGCCACTTCCGTCATTTCGACCATAAACGTACTTTGGTCGAAAATAAGATTATCGCTTGCGCCGACGCGCGTAAATACACGGTCTATAAGCGGAATTTCCGCCGCTTTTGCGGGCACGAACGAGCCGATATGCGCCATAACCGCAATGAGCGCAACTTGGCGCATATACGTACTTTTACCCGCCATATTCGGGCCTGTAATGATTGCACAGCTGTTTTCTTCGTTATCCAAGACCGCGTCGTTAGGCACGAAACGCTCTTTGGAAATCGCTTCCACAACGGGATGACGCCCCTCTGTAATACGCAAAGTCTCGCCGCTCTCTTTCATTTTGGGACGAACGTAACGTCTTTCTTTCGCAACCGTCGCTAAACTGACCAAGCAATCGAGTAGCGCCAACGAAGCTGCAATTTGTTTTAACTGCTCGATACGGCTGGCAAGAAACTCTAAAATCTGCGCGTAAATATGCGCCTCTAATTGTAGCGCGCGTTCTTCACTGCTCAAAATCTTTTCTTCCAATTGTTTCAATTCTTCGGTGATATAGCGTTCGCCCGTCGTCAACGTCTGCCTACGGATATAATCTTCGGGCACTTTATCCTTGAAAGAATTGCTGACCTCAATATAGTAGCCAAACACGCGGTTATTGCCGATTTTCAAGTTCTTTATGCCCGTGCGTTCGCGCTCTCTTTCAGCGATTTGCTGCAATATATTTTGACCGTTTTTTCTCAACTGACGAAGTTCGTCTAATTCCTTGCAGAAACCTTCGCGGATATATCCGCCGTCCTTCATCAAAGCGGGCGGATTAGGGTCGATTGCCGCAGTTAAATAGTTTGCCAAATCGCTTACGTCAGGCAAACCGTTAACAATATCTAAAACTACTTGCGAGGACAAGCCCGTAAGCTGGAATTTGATTGTAGGCAAAACAGAGAGAGATTTTGCAAGCGCGTTACAATCCTTGGGCATAAAATTCCCGTTGGAAATTTTACCCGAAAGACGTTCTACGTCCTTGACGTCTTTCAACGTTTCGCCAATTCCCACGCGCACCACGGACGCGTCGAAAAATTCTTGAATGCCGTCCTGCCTATATTCAATCGCCGCAACGTCCTTCAATGGCGAAAGCATCATTTGCGTAAGCAAACGGACGCCCATGCCCGTCTTTGTTTTATCCAAAACCCAAAGCAAAGAACCGTATTTTTTATTTTCGGCGTTATTTTGCAAAAGCTCAAGATTGCGCACGGCATTGCTGTCTAAAACCACGAATTGCTCGCGGTTGATGCATTTCACCGACTTGATGTTGCTAAGCGCGTGTTTTTGTGTTTCCTTTAAATATTCTAAAAGCGCGCCCGCCGCAGAAATCGCTTTTTCTTTACCTGAAATTCCGTAAGGCGCAAGTGAAGACGTTTCTAACTGTTCAAGCAAAGTTTTTTCCGCACGCTTTACGTTAAACGCCCAAGGTACGTAACAGGAAAACGCGGGCAACATGCCGTGTTTCACTTCCTTGACGCCCTTGCTTGCAAGCAACATTTCCTCATTGCAAATGATTTCTGCGACGGAAAGCTTGACCAAATGCCCGACGGCTTCTTCTAAAGCGTACTGCAAAGAAAATTCTTCTACCAAAAACTCGCCCGTCGTAATATCCGCCCAAGCAACGGCAATCGTTTCTCCCTCTTTAAAGACACAGGAAATATAGTTATTTTTGCTTTCATCAAGCATATCGTCCTCAATGAGCGTACCGGCAGAAACAATGCGTACAACGTCGCGTTCTACCAAGCCGCGCCCCGGTTGAGGGTCGGAAAGTTGATCGCAAATTGCAACCTTTTCGCCCACCGCAACGAGTTTTGCAATATAAGTATCCGCCGCGTGATAGGGAATGCCGCACATCGGCGCGCGCTCTTCAAGCCCGCAATCTCTGCCCGTGAGCGTAAGGTCGAGTATACCCGATACCTTCACCGCATCCTCAAAAAACATCTCGTAGAAATCCCCAAGACGATAAAAAAGCACGCAATCTTTATATTTTTCTTTCATTGAAAGATAGTGTTGCATCATTTGTGAAAGCGCCATAATCTTACCTTCCTTATCCCATCAATCCACTACGATTTCGCCAAAAAGCGAAATACCGTTTGCCTTCGTAACTTTCAGCGATATAAATTCGCCGACGAGGTTTTTCTCGCTCTTAAAATAGCCCATTCTGCCAAATTCGTCTCTGCCGAGATACAAGCCCTTTTTCTCGTCGTAATCCTCGCAGAGAATTTCCACCGTCTTACCCACGTAAGCCTCCGACTTTTGGCGTGTTAAAGAATTTACCAACGCCACGAGGCGCATGATTCTATCCTTTTGTATTTCCTCAGGGACATGATTAGGCATTTCCGTCGCTTTCGTACCCTCCCTGGGCGAATAAACGAAAGTAAACGCCGAGGCAAAGTTCACTTCCTTCACCAATTCTTCCGTAGCAAGATAGTCTTCTTCCGTCTCGCCGGGAAAACCGACGATAATGTCCGTCGTCAACTCCGCTTCGGGGAAATAGCTTCTAAGCATCTCCACCTCTTGCAAATATTTTTCACGGGTGTAGCGGCGGTTCATTGCCGACAAAACGGAATTTGAGCCCGATTGCACGGGCAAGTGTACAAGTCTGCAAATTTTAGGGTGTTTTTGCATGACCTTGACAACGTCCTCGTTAAAATCCTTAGGATGACTCGTCATAAAACGAACACGGAATTTTCCCGCAATCGACGCCACTCTGTCCAAAAGCTCTGCAAAGGTAACGCCCGTCGAGCCGTCCGAGCCGTAAGAGTTTACGTTTTGACCGAGCAAAGTAATCTCGCGATAGCCCTCGGCAACCAACTTTTTTACTTCCGCAACGATATTTTCGGGGTCTCTCGAACGTTCTCTGCCGCGCACGTAAGGCACGATGCAGTAGGAGCAGAAATTATTACAGCCGTACATAATATTTACCCAAGCATTGGGATAGCTCGTGCGATATGCGTCGTCAAACTCGACAATTTCCCCCTCTTTCTCACGAATGGAAATCACGCGCTTTTTCTGTAATTTCTTTTTACGGATCAGTTCCTCCAATTCTTCCAAGTTGAGCGTGCCGAACATAATATCGATGAAAGGGAATTTCTTCTTCAATACGTCCGTTTTTCCCTTTTCCTGCGTCATACAACCGCCGACGGCAATGAGCAAATGAGGCTTTTGTTTTTTTAATTTTTTCAACGCCCCTATATTGCCGAACGCATGATTTTCCGCATTTTCACGAATACAGCAGGTATTGAACACGATAATATCCGCCTCCTCTTTTTTCTCGGCTTCCTCTTCGTAACCGATACGACGGAGAATACCTGCGATTTTTTCCGATTCGTGTACGTTCATTTGGCAACCATAGGTTACGATAAAATATTTTTCCGACATAATAACCCTATTTTTATTTCATTTTTTTTATTATACACTTTTTTTCGCGTTTTTTCAACTCTTTAACAATGTTAAAGCGAGTTTTTTCGTGATAAAAACGGAAAAATGAAGAATACTGCTTACGATGAAGACATTAAAACGAATTTTATTGATTACGCTCAGCTTATGCCTAATAGGCATAACGACGGCACTTATTTACTATCACGTGGCAACAAAAGACGTAACGTTAAACCCTTCTCGATTGACCATTAACGAAAATATGCTAACCCTACTCGATAAGGATAAAAATTTGATTTCACTCGGTGCAGAAGCCAACCGCCAAGCCGTAACCACCGAAGAAATCCCGTGGCATACGAAGCAAGCCTTTATCGACGTTGAAGACAGACGGTTTTATAAACACCACGGCTTCGACGGGAAAGGGATTGTACGCGCCCTCCTGCACAATATCAAATCCCGCTCCTTAAAAGAGGGCGCTTCGACCATTTCGCAACAACTCATCAAAAACTCCCACTTATCTCAAGAAAAAACCTTAAAGCGCAAACTGCAAGAATGGAAATTAACCAAACAGTTGGAAAAAAAATACAGCAAAGAGGATATTTTGACTCTTTATTTAAACACGATTTACTTTGGGCATAACTGTTTTGGAATCGCCTCGGCGTCGGAGTTCTATTTCGATAAAAAGCCCAAAGACTTGACCCTTGCCGAAAGCGCAATGCTTGCAGGTTTAATTAAATCCCCCAACAATTATTCCCCTTTTCGCTACGCGGAAAAATGCCAAAATCGGCGCGCGTGCGTACTGCGTATTATGCGCAAAAACGGCAGCATATCCAATGAAGAACAGCTTGCCGCAAACGCCGCTCCTCTCCCCGTTTCCCCTAAAAAGACGGGAAAAGACAAAGGCTACGCTTACTTTGTGATGGACGAGCTTTCCTCCCTTGCCGACGAATATAATTTTAGAATTGGCGGGAAAATTGAAATTCAAACGTATATGGATAAGCCGTTGCAGAAATACTTGGAAACATTGAGCGCAACGGATGAAAATTGCGGCAAGGCATTCCTTTCTCTCGATCCAAAAACCGGCGGTTTTACAGCGGCGGTTTCCAAGATAGGAAACGAAAACCGCTTACCCGGCTCGCTTATAAAGCCCCTATTGGTCTATGCGCCCGCATTGGAAGAAAATTATCTTTCGCCTGCCACGCCGATTTTAGATGAAAAAATAGATTACGGCGGATATATTCCGCAAAATCACGACGGAAAATATCACGGTTACGTGAGCGTAAGGGAATGCGTAGAAAGGAGCTTAAATATCCCTGCCGTAAAAGTTTTATCTTCACTTGGCGTTTCAAAATGCGCCGATTATATGCAAAAAATGGGCTTGCAGGTTGAGGACAGCGAAAAAAATTTAGCGCTTGCATTGGGCGGTATGCAACATGGATACACCCTTAAAGAATTGCTTTCTGCTTATTCCGTATTTCCCAACGGCGGCGTCAAAAAGTCGTGCGGATTTATTGAAAGGATAAAAATAAACGGCGCAACCGTTTATAAAAAGCCAAAAACAGAGCAACGGGTGTTTAGCGAAGACAGCGCATATTTAATGACGGACATGCTGAAAGGCACAGCAAAAAACGGCACGGCAAAAAAGCTACGCTCCCTCCCTTTTGAAGTAGCGGCAAAAACGGGTACGGTTGGTACGAAAAACGGAAATACGGACGCTTATGCCTTCTCGTACACAACAAGAAATTGTATTGGCGTTTGGTGCGGGAATCCTGACAACACAAAAATAGAAACTTCGGGTGGCGGTCTGCCTTGCAATTATTTAAAGTCTATCAACGAATTTTTATACAATGAATACGAAAAAAACGGAGAATCGATTTCCCCGTTTTCCATCCCCCCAAATATTGTAAAAATTGCGCTTGATAAAAACATGTATTATGATACACATACTATGTTACGCGCAGATGAAAATTCCCCTGCTGAATTTCGTTTTACAGAACTATTCAAAAAAGAGGCAAGCCCTTTAGAATCAAGCACTTCCTTTACTTTTCCAATCATCCTTTCCCCCTCCGTAACCGTGGAAGAAAACAAGGTGATTATCACTTTAAATCCGCACTCGCCAAACTATTACCGTTACCGAATCGAACGGAGTGATTATGCGACACATACTACCATATATGAAGGCGAATTCATTCCGCAATTTGTAGACGAGCATATCGAAAAAGAAAAATGTTACACTTATACCATTACCCCAATTTACAAAGAAAACGTGGGCAAAAAAATTATCCTGCCAACCGTTTTTACTACAGCGCAGGATTCCACTCTTATAGAAGATAAACAGATTACGCAAACGGATTGGTGGAATAAATAATAAGCGCCCACTTTTTAGATGGGCGCACTCCGTGCCGTGGATTATAATTGAATTTTTTCTATTGTAGCAAACGCTTCCTCGATAAGCCCCTCTACGTCAAGCTGCGCCTCTTCTCGAAGTATGTCTGTAAGTTTAGGACGGATTGCAGGAAAATCGGGCAAGAACACCGTACAGCAATCTTCAAAGGGCAAAATTGACGTTTCGTACGCGCCCATTTTGACGGAAATATCAATAATCTCGTTTTTATCAAAACCAATCAAAGGACGAAGCACGGGCAACTCCTCTACGACGGAATTTGAGGAGGTAATCCCCTCAATTGTTTGGCTTGCAACTTGACCGAGGCTTTCGCCCGTAATCAAACACTGACCGCCGATGCGCTTTGCGTGGCGTTCCGCAATTCGATACATGAAGCGCCTTAACAGAGTAATCATCAATTCCGGCTTACACTTTTCGTGAATTGCTTCTTGAATATGCGTTACGCTGACGGTGCAGAGCTTTGTTCCGCAAGTATATTCGGACAAAATTCTTGCCAAATCCACTACTTTTTCCTTTGCCTGCAAATTGGTGTAAGGATAGCTGTGGAAATGCAAACAATCCACGTTCATACCGCGTTTTGCCATCATATACCCCGCAACGGGGCTGTCAATACCGCCCGAAAGCAACAAAACGCCCTTACCTGCCGTGCCTACGGGCATACCGTTTGCGCCTTGAATAAATTCACCAAACACGAGCGCTTTGCCGTTTTCACGAATATCTACGCGCACGCTAAACGAAGGATTGTGTACGTCCACGGAAATCGCGCCCTTTGCGTAATCCAGCAACATCCCGCCCAATTTTTTACTAATTTCGACGGACGTTAAAGGATATTTTTTATCCCCGCGGTGAGATTCAACCTTAAACGTACCGCTTGTACGCGCTACGAGCTTTGCTGCCTCGAAGATAGAATCCATGTCCGAGTTTGTTTCATACGCTACGCTTAACGTGTGCAAACCAAACACTTTTTTAAGTTTTTCGATGATTTCCTCGATTTCTTCTTCGTTAAACTCGCGCACGGTGTAACGCCCGCATTGTTTGATTAGCTCGTGCTCAAACGAAGATAAGGCGCGATTTAAGTTATTTTCAAACGCGCGCTCGAAAAAACCTCTGTTTTTTCCCTTTAAGTATATCTCTGAATAACGGATTATAATGACCTTCTTCATGTCGTCCTCTTATTTCATTCTCTTTTTTAAATCTCTGCCAATTTCATTAAGCACGGCAATAGCGGTTTGAATTTCTTCCTCAGTCGTCTCTTTCGAAAAGCTAATGCGCAGTACGCCATCCGCTGTTTTTTCGTCGTAGCCGCATCCCAAAACTACCTTACTATAACGGAGCTTATTATTAGACGAGCAAGCAGAACCCGTACCGATAAGTACGCCCTTGTCGTCTGCCATTTGTTGTAAAACAGCACCGCGCAAACCTACCGCCGAGACCGTCAAAATATAAGGCGTTCCGTCCAAAGGCGATAAACGGATATACACTTCTTTATCCAAACCATCCCAAAGTATTTCACGGTATTCGCGCAAACGTTCGAAATCCGCCTTTAACGTAGCAAATTTTTCTTCTACGGCATAACTAAACTGCATAATACCGAAAGTGTTTTCCGTGCCACTTCTTCTGCCGCCCTCTTGACCTCCTCCGATAATATAAGCGGGCAAAACGAGGGATTTCCTCTTAATCAATGCACCAACGCCTTTCAATCCGCCGATTTTATGCGCGCTGATAGAATATAAATCGATTTCCTTTGCCAAGCGGAAAGGGATTTTTCCGTACGCTTGTATGCCGTCTACATGGAAAATGACGCGCGGATTTTTTTTCTTTACCTCTTTTGCGATGGCATTCACGTCGTTAATCGCGCCAATTTCATTGTTGACTTGCATAACGGAAACCAAGCTCGTCTTATCATCCACGAGCGTAAGCAATTTTTCCACGTCTACCTTGCCGTCTTTTAAGAGCGGAGCGTAACGAGGCTCTACCACGCCGCGTATTTTTAGCTCATGAAAAGCCGCTAAAACGGCAGAGTGTTCCCCCTCCGTCGTAACGGCGTTTCCACGCCGTGCGAAAGAGAAAACGGCTTGATTGTCCGCCTCCGTCCCGCACGAAGTAAAAATTACTTCAAACGCGCTTTCGTCCGCTACCTTATTAAGCAGAACGGAGCGCGCTTTTTTAAGCTCGCTCTGCAATGCAAAACCCTCCTTGTATAAAGCAGAAGGATTATAAAATTTTTCCGTAACGTAAATCTGCGCCCGCTCCACCGCCCGCAAAGACGGTTTCGTGGTTGCCGCATTATCTAAATAAATCATACTTGCTGTTGTTTTTTCTTCTCTTGCGCAACGTAATCCCTATCCAACGCCGTGCGCTTGGTTACGTGCATTAAGTTTATTAAAAACTCTTCCCTGCATTCTAACACAAAAAGCTTTCTGCCGTTATAATCCGCCAAAATATACATAAAGAACTTGTCCTCCGCCGCTTCTTCATTGGACGTACAAATCACGCTCTTTACGTTGGGGTCCGCCTTGAAACGGTCATAGGAAGTTGAATCCACGTCGCCGACTTGGATAATTGCCTCCGTTGCAATGCGCGCAACGAGCTTTCTTTTATTGGTATTCACCACCTTTGAAATACGAATTTCATCGGTTACAATCGCATAATCGTAGGAAACGTTCGTCGAATTTTTCCATTTAAAGAGAATAAACCACATTCCCCAAGACGTCAATGCACCGGTTCCAAAGAAAATCATAAAACCCACGTCGGGAATAAATAAGACGAAAAAGATGGAAATCAAAATGCCGATAACCATAAAGACGTTAGAAAGTATATTCAAAACCGCATATTTTTTCTCTTTCTTCGCCTCGTTTTTCGCCTTAGCGCTTTCTTCGTAAAAAAGATCCATTTACTTTTCTCCGTTATTAGATAATTTAAATTAAATTTCGAGCATACCCTCGTAGACGGTTTTCACGTTCCCGCTAAGCTCAACTTCACCATCGGAATGATAATTAACCGTCAAATCGCCGCCGCGAAGTTTGACCGTTACGTTGATATCCATCTCGCAATAGCCGCGAAGCACAGCCGCCACAACCGCCGCACAAGCGCCCGTACCGCACGCCCACGTTTCACCGTTGCCGCGCTCGTAAGCGCGCATTTTTAAGGTAACCTTATTGACGACGCGCACAAACTCCGTACTGATTCCCTTGGGAAAATATTCGCTGTTTTCAAATTCCGCGCCAACCGCCGCCAAATTGATTGCGTCCACTTTATCGCTGAAAATAACGCAATGCGGATTACCTACGTTGACAAGATTGATTTGATAATCGTTGCCACCCACGCGCACGGTTTTATCGACAATCTGCTTTTCTTTGAATACGCAAGGGATCTTTTTGCCTTCCAATTCCACCTTGCCAAGATTTACGCTTGCCGTGTTTACCTTACCGCTGAAAGAATATACTTTCACCTCGCAAATGCCTTTACCGACTTCGATTTTCATATCGTTCTTGCGGACGATGCCCTTTTCATACAAATACTTACCTACACAGCGGATTGCATTCCCTCCCGTAGGCATTTCCACACCGTCGCCGTTGAAAAGGCGCATTTTTGCGTCTGCAACCTCGGAATTTTCAATCAATACGATTCCGTCCCCGCCAATGCCGTAATGCGGCAAAGCGTAGTTGACGGCTATCGATTCAGGACAAGTGATTTTTCCGTCGCGATTATCAAAAACAATAAAATCGTTTCCGCAAGATTGCATCTTCGTAAAGCTCAATTTTAATTTTTCACCGCGCAATGCGTTGATGTCTACAAGCTCAGTGTTGTTTTCCGTAAATTTACTTGCGATAATATCCGCGAGCGCATTTGCCGTATCCAACGCCGTAAGCACCGTGATACCAAGCAAAATTGCGTGATGGTGTAAACGAATAAAGTCGTTGATGGATTCAATGTCCGTCTTGCCCGTATAAACGATATAGTCAATCTTTCCTTCGTCCATCAATTTGATGACGGTATCTGTAGCGGAAAGTCTATCCACCACTTGGCAGTCAAAGCCAAGGTCGGTAATGACCTTTGCCGTACCCTTGGTTGCATACATGGTACAACCCAAATCGCCAAATTTCTTGGCAATCGTAAGCAAGTCGAGCTTGTCTTGATCGTTTACCGTCATATACACGCCCACGGAACGGCGTTCGGAAGGATGACACATCTTAAAGCCTGCGGAAACAAGCCCTTTAAACATTGCCTCCTCTATCGTTTTGCCGATACCGAGGACTTCGCCCGTCGATTTCATTTGAGGTCCGAGCTGAGAGTTTACGTCATTGAGTTTTTCAAAGCTGAATACGGGCACTTTGACCGCCACGTAAGGCGAAGAAGGATATAAGCCCGTGCCATAGCCGAGTTTTTTGAGTTTTGCTCCGACGATAATTTTCGTAGCAAGCTCTACCATAGGCACGCCCGTTACCTTAGAAATATAAGGCACGGTACGCGAAGCACGGGGATTCACCTCGATTACGTAAAGCTGCCCGCGATAAATCAAATATTGAATGTTGATAAGCCCTTTGGTTTTAAGCTCTAACGCAAGCTGAGTAGAAACCTCGATAATTCTTTCGAGCATAGAATCTTCAAGGTTATAAGGAGGATATACGGCAATGGAGTCGCCCGAGTGAATACCCGTACGCTCGATATGTTGCATAATGCCGGGAATAAGAACGTCCTTTCCGTCCGAAATGGCGTCCACTTCCAATTCCGTACCCATCAAATATTGGTCGCAAAGTACGGGATTTTCGATGCCTTGCGCCAAGATAACGTCCATATAGCGGCAAACGTCCTCGGGGGTGAACGCAATCGTCATATTTTGACCGCCGATAACGTAGGAAGGACGAAGAAGAACGGGATATTCCAATGCTTCCGCCGCCGCCAACGCCTCTTCCTTAGTCATAACCGTCATTGCCTTGGGGCGGGGAATTGCATATTTTTCAAGCAAAGCCTCAAAGCGCTCTCTGTCCTCTGCTCTGTCTACGCTGTCTGCAGGCGTACCCAAAATACGTATACCGTGCGTATTGAAATAGGCGCAGAGGTTGATTGCCGTTTGCCCGCCGAATGTGATGATGACGCCGTAAGGCTTTTCCACGTCTAAAACGTGTTGCACGTCCTCGGGGGTCAACGGTTCAAAATACAATCTGTCCGCCGTATCAAAATCCGTGGAAACGGTTTCGGGGTTGTTGTTAATGATGACAACCTCGTAGCCAAGCTCCTTCAACGTCCAAACGCAATGCACAGAAGAATAGTCGAATTCGATCCCCTGTCCAATGCGGATAGGACCGGATCCGATAACGACGATGCGTTTTTTCTTCCCACCGACGAAAGGCTTTGCCTCGTCGTGCTCGTGCGGGTCGAACGTCGAATAGAAATACGGAGTTTTCGCAGGGAATTCTGCCGCGCAAGTATCCACCATTTTATAGGCAACTTTTTTACGATAAGGAACCTTTTGCCCGCTGAGCGCGGCAATATCTTTATCCAAATAGCCAAGACGCTTCCCTTCCTCGTAAAGCGCTTTCGTCAGTTTCTCACCCGAAGCAAGACGATTTTCGTAACGGATAAGATTGAGGAATTTATTTAAGAACCAACGGTCAATTTTGGTGATTTTGAACACCTCGTCTACCGTAACGCCCTTTTTGAGCGCCGCATATACGACAAAAATTCTTTCGTCTGTCATCTCGGGCAACTTTGCCAACAATTCCTCTTTACTGGAATTGATAAATTTCTTATAATTGAAAGTGCTTGTCGAAATTTCCGCGCCGCGCACTGCTTTCATCATCGCCATTTCAAAGGACGTACCGATGGACATTACTTCGCCCGTTGCTTTCATTCTCGTACCTAATTCGCGCTTTGCATACAAGAATTTGTCAAACGGCCACTTGGGCATCTTTACAACCAAATAGTCGATTGTCGGCTCGAAACAAGCGTAGGTTTTACCCGTAACGTCGTTTACGATTTCATCCAAGGTATAACCGAGCGCAATCTTCGACGTAACCTTAGCAATCGGGAAGCCCGTCGCTTTGGACGCAAGCGCAGAAGAACGGCTTACACGGGGATTTACCTCGATTACGGAATACTCGAAAGAATCGGGATTTAACGCAAACTGCACGTTACAGCCGCCCTCGATGCCAAGCTCGGTGATAATAGACAGAGCCGCCGTACGGAGCATGTTATATTCTTTGGTGGTGAGTGTTACCGCGGGGGCAACCACGATGGAGTCGCCCGTGTGAATGCCGACGGGGTCGACGTTTTCCATAGAGCAGACCGTAAGGCAATTGCCGTTTCTATCGCGAATAACCTCAAACTCAACCTCTTTCCAACCTGCAATATATTTTTCAATCAAGACCTGCGTAATGGGCGAAAGCATCAAACCGTTATGAGAAATGAGGCGGAGCTCTTCTTCGTTGTACGCTACGCCACCGCCTGCGCCGCCGAGAGTATATGCAGGACGAATGATAACGGGATAGCCAAGCTTATCCGCAATCGCGACGCATTCTTCTACCGTATAAGCAATGTCGGAGGGAACGCAAGGCTGATTGATTTTTTCCATAGTTTCCTTGAAGAGCTCTCTATCCTCCGAACGATCAATTGCGTCTAATTTCGTACCGATAAGCTTTACGCCGTGTTCTTCCAAAAAGCCCGATTTTGCAAGTTTACAACCCATAGTAAGACCCGTTTGCCCGCCGAGCGATGCCAACAAGCTGTCGGGTTTTTCTTTTAAAATAATACGCTTTAAGGATTCCTCGGTCAGGGGTTCGAGGTAAATTTCATCGGCGAGTGCTTTATCCGTCATGATCGTAGCGGGGTTGGAGTTGCAAAGTACAACGTTCACACCCTCGCTCTTCATGACGCGGCAAGCCTGCGCGCCTGCATAGTCGAATTCTGCGGCTTGACCGATTACGATAGGACCAGAGCCAATCACCAAAACCTTTTTAATATCACTTCTCTTAGGCATTTTCTTTCTCCTCTTCCATCATCGAAAAGAATTTTGCGTAAATCGGATTTTCCGCATTTCCAATATCGCAACAATCGGGGGTAAATTGCACCGTAATCGCTTTTAAAGCGTTATATTCAATACCTTCGCAAGTACCGTCGTTTACGTTAATGAAATTCACCGTCCCCGCTTTCACACTGTCGTTTATCACGACGTAGCCGTGATTTTGCGTAGAGATATAAACCTTGCCGCTTTCCAGGCATTTGACGGGTTGATTGCCTCCGCGGTGTCCGTACTTGTGCTTTTCCACTTTTGCGCCGAGTGCCAACGCAACAAGCTGATGTCCAAGCCCCAAGCCAAAAATGGGTTTCTTGCCCAAGACCTTTTTTATTTCCTCAACGGACTTTGCATAATCGTTGGGATTGCCGGGGCCTTCCGAAATCACGATGCCGTCCCCGCCCGATGCCAAAATTTCTTCCGCCGTAGCGTCCCCTCGTAAATTCATAACGTTATAGCCAAGGGAAAGGAATTTTTCAATCGTACTGTTTTTCGCGCCGAAATTCCAAAGCGTAATATATTTTGTATTCCCTTCACGGCAAACGGAATTCTCAAAAGATTCTTGGCTGAAATCATGCGCGTGTTGGCGATGGTTTGCAAGCGCTTTAATCTCTGCTTCCGTTAAAGGCTTTAAGCTGATACGTGCGTTCATCGTGCCTTCTTCGCGAAGTATCTTTGTCAATTGACGGGTGTCCACGCCATAGATGCCAACGACGTTTTGCTCCTTTAAATAGTTTTCTAATTTCCCTTCCATGCGGAAATTGGACGGTTCGTCGCAGATTTCGCGCACAACGTATGCCGAAACGCTCGCTTTTTTTCCCTCGACGTCCGAATAAACCATTCCGTAATTGCCGATTAAAGGAAATGTCTGCATAAGAATTTGACCTTGGTTACAAGGATCGCTCAATGCTTCTATATAACCGACCATGCCCGTATTAAAAACGAGCTCGCCCGAAACCTCTCCTTCGGCGCCAAACGAGTAGCCTTGGAAAACCCTGCCGTTTTGTAACGTCAAATACACCTTTTTCTTTTTCATAACGTACCTATATAAAAAAATTTTTTCGCAATTTTATAAAAAATAAGACTGATTACGAAAATCAGTCTTGTTTTGCTAAAATAAATATTGACTCTTGGAAAAGAGAAAACGAAAGAGAACCGTTCGCGCGAACGTTGTTACTTTCGCAACGGCCAACCATCGTAGACAAATTTTCAAAAGAGTAAACCGAATACATAACGCACCTACTTGTTTCAACATATTATACCATTATAATACGTCTTTGTCAACGGTTCAACCCGTCTTTTTCTTAAAAAGAAAAATATTTTTTGTTTAAATGCACGTATAACCAACCGATTTATAATTCCCCTGCGCAAGCTGGACGGACAATTCCACGCAAGAAGACGCAAAAATCTTTTTATATTGTTCTCGCATTTCAGGAACTCGTTTATCGTCCTCGTACACGATTGCCTCACCAAACTCCGAACGGATGCAAATACTCACGTTGTCAAACTCTTTTGTCCCGCCGATTTCCGCAACCGAAAATAATATATTTTCCGCGTTCACGCTCCCCCGTTTTATATCCTCTTTTACGGCAACCGAGCCGACTATTTTTTTTGCGAGCGCACGGGAGATTTGTGCGGATTGCGCGCCGTAAACGCGACAAAGCAAAATCCGATCCTTGTCCTTTCTATTTCGTAAAATTCGTAAGGCTATTTGATGGAAAAACTCCTTCAACGCCGACGTAAACTTTCTATAATCGGTGTCCTCGCAATCAATTCGCCAATTATCAGCCCGTCCGTTTGCCATAATACAAACCATATCATTCGGCGAGGAAATCCCGTCAATATCCATCAAATTCAGCGTTTCATTGACGGCGTACTGCAACGCTTTGCGAAGCATTTTCGGCGTAATATTTACGTCCGTCGTTACAAAGACCAGGGTCGTTGCCATATTGGGCGAAACGTGCGTATTCGCCTTAAAAACCGCGCCGATTTTACAAACGATTGCCCCAAGCTCGAAGGAAAAAGAAAGTTGCATAGGCTCCGCCCCACCGTTCGCCATCGCTTGCGCAACCGAATAGCTCGCCTCGTGCGAGCGCGCCAATTTTTCCGCCGCGGCGCTAACCCCTTTTTCAAAGGTTTGCAGAGAAAGTTCTTGCCCCATAATACCCGTCGAAGCCACAACGACGTCCTCGGTGATGACGTTACAGTAATTTTCGACAATACGACACACGTCTTTTGCCAAACGCTCGCCGCCGAATTGAAAAGTGTTGGCAATGCCGCCGTTAACCACTATCGCGTGCGCATATTCGTTTTCCAAATGTCTTTCCGTAATGAGAATAGGCGCGCCACGCTTTGCGGAAGTCGTATAAACGCACGCAGTAGGACACCGCCTTTTCGATACGATTACCCCTAAATCCAATTCACCGTTTTGCTTAAAACCGCACGCAGCGCTGCTTGCACGAAAGTCGTCAGGAGCGCAAACGCCGCCCGGTATAGGCGTCAATTCTCTGTTGACCGCATTTTTTCTAACCGTCATATCATAATACCGTTTATTCTTCAAAATAAATTTGTGATTGCACGACGAGCTCGTCCCCCTCGTTAAAACCGTGTGCGAGATATGTCCCGTCTACGTTCCGCTTTAAATAAAAACGCAGAGTTTGCCCCTCCTTGCATTGTTTTACGTAATTAATCGAAAAGGATTGTAATCTTTTTTGCACCAATTCAGAAACCGAAAAACAATTAAAGCAATAATCGGCATACCGGGTATTATTGACGTGCATATTGTGGTCGTACTCGGAATTTGCAATCGTAATCGTAAACTTTAATTTCCCTTCGTTTGGTGAAAAGGTAGGGATTTTCCAACGCCAATCTGGAAGCAATTTCGTCGTGTTGTAGGTAGAATAATCCTGCCCCTCCAATATTTTTGAAGGCAGAATTTTATTGTTTTTCAAGTCGATTAAGCACCAACGCGAAGTCGTGTTTACCAACAACTCTTCCGCAGCGGAAAAAACTTGATATTCACGCCCGAAAACGACGTGCGACGGCGGCGTAGGCCACGTTGTAAAGCGCGCTATTTCGCCGAGTGGAATCGGCTTTTTAAATTCACAGCGATAGCCCGTAACGATAAACGCATAACCACGCTCTTTCACGTAGCTATACCCAAACCCAAGCTCGTCCGCGCTAAAACAAGAAATCTCTTCGAGGTAAGCGAGCAAAGCCGAGGGTTTTAATTCGTCCTTAAAATCCACGTCGCAATATTTAATTTCAAACGGTTTACAAAATTCGTATTTTTCCATATTTTAAGTATACTTGATTTTCGCTAAAAAGTCAAGGCGTATGCTTAAGTAATTATAGTAAATTATATAAATAAGACAAAAGTTTTTTATTTTTTCACACATAATTATTGACAAACAACCTTGCATATGATATAATACTTTATGTAATGTAGTTGATTACCTGAAATCCTTTGTTTCTCAATGGTTTTTGTGGAAAATTGACGAACGATTATATCTCGCAGAGTACTACTCTGTCAGACAAAAACTCAGGAGGTTACTATGAGCGAACGCGACACCGTATTAGAAACGGACAGCGCCCTCACCGGCGGCGAAGAACAGAGCTTTGATATCAGCTCCGACCTTATTCGAGGCCACATCAACACCATTATTCTCCGTAGCCTTTACGACGGGGATAAGTACGGCTATGAAATCATCTATGAAATCGAAAAGAAAAGCGGCGGCATGTATACGTTAAAACAGCCCACGCTTTACAGCGCGCTTAAACGTTTGGAAAGTTTAAATTACGTTACGTCCTATTTCGGCGAGCAATCGCTTGGCGGAAGAAGAAAATATTTCTCCCTCACCGACCAAGGTAAACGCGTAACCGAACAAAATCTTTCCGAGTGGGAATATTCGAGGACGATTATCGACAGTTTGATTTCCGACGGAGAAGCGCACTACGACTTTTCGTTTATTACCGACAAACAAAACGAACTTGCCGAAATGAAGCGTGCGCTCGACGCGCGTGAACAGGCGTTCGAAGAAGAGAAAAAAGCGTTTGCAAGCCTTAAAAACGAACTTCAACGAGAACGTTCCCTCCTTGCCGCACAGAGTTCCACTCTGTCCAACCAAAAATCCGACTTTAACGAATTGCGCGAAAAAGTTGAAGCCCAAACGCAGGAGTTAGACAGACAACAGCGCGCTATCAATGAAAAACAAGGCGAATTGGACGCAAAGGAAATTGAGCTTCATGAAAAAGAACGTGAAATCGGTAACGCAAAGTTAGAGCTTGAACGCTTAAACGAAGAAATCCTTGCATTAAAGCAAAAGCTGACAGAACAGCAAAACGCATATGATGAGCAAGGTAACGAGCTCCGCAATGCGAAGCAGGAAATCCGCACCTTGCAAGAGCAAAACGCCCTGCTTACCGAGCAATCGGCAAACAACGAAGAATTAGACGCCGCACGCCAGGAAATCAGCGAGCTTCAAGAAGAACTTGAAAGCAAGAAAACGGTGATCTCCTCTTTAAATTCTGCGTTGACCACACAAGAAAACGCGTTGAATCTGTTAAAGACGGATTACGACAATAAAACCACCGATTTTTATAACAAGACCTTAGAACTTCGCGCACAACAAGCGCAAATCGACGCACAAAAACAAAAAATTGAAAGCGATAAACTACAAATCGAAACGCAAGCAACCGAAACGGAAGAGCTTAGACGCACGTTAGAAGAACGCGAAGCGCAGCTCCTCTCCCGCGAAAGCGAGTTGAATTTGCTTGAGAGCGAACTAAAAACCAAATCCGAAGCATTCGCGAGCGTTAACCTCATTGAAATGGAAGAAGAAAGACGCGCTTTCGAAGAAGAACGCTCCGAACTGCAAAACCGCTTGGAAACGCTTGAGGTGGAACGCAACATTCTCCGCAATGAAAACGAGGCTTTGGAACAAGCAAAAATTGCGCTTGAAGAAGAACGAGCGTCTTTAAACGCTTTCCAGGAAAGCCTTAAAACCGAACGCGAAGAACTTGATAAGAAAAATTACGAAATCACACAACTCCAATACAGCATTGAAGAGCAAAAGCGTACGTTGGACAACCAGCAAAACGAGGCGACAGCGTCCAATGAAGTGGTGCAAAGACAATTGACCGATTTGGAAAGCCGCGAAAACGACTTGCTTAAGAGCAACAGTAAATTACAAGACGAAATCCTCTCTCTTCAACAACAGCAAAAGGAGCTCGCCGTCCGTCAAGGTATCTATAATCAGCAACAGTTGGAATTTATTTCCCGCAAAAATGCACTTGCCGCGCAACAATTTGATTTTGCTGAAAAATTGAGCACCTACAATGCGCAAGTTAAGATTTTTAATGAAAATCTTGAAAAATTAGAAGCCGAACGCCTTGCCCTCCAAAAAGAAAAGGCGCTCCACGAGGAAGAAGTCCGTGAGTTCGAAAGAAAAAAAGCGGAATTAGAAAAAGAAAGAGCCCGTCTCGAAGAAGAAAAGGACGAACTCGCGCGCAATCAAATGGAAGCGCAGAAACGCGCACATGACGACGCCTCGGGTTTCCAACTTCGTATGAAACAATTACAAGAATGGGAAACTGCCCTTCAGCAACGCGAAAATGCTATCAACGAGCGTCTCCGCGATGTACAAAACGCACAAAATGCGCAACCGTATGCATACGGAACTTTCCCTCAGCAACAGTCCTTCCCCAATCCTCAAAACTTCCCCCCTACGCCTACTGCTCCTAATCCTAAAAACGAATTATTTGACAGAGCGCAAAAGGACGGGATCCGTTTGAATACCGTTGGAACGATGCGCGGCACGCAGAGCACTCACGTACCGACTGTCATAGAGAAGCCTATCTCCACTTCTACGGCAACGCAATCCACGAAACGCGGTCATTTCAATATGGGGAAAACATTGTTTAAATCCGCATTTATCATACTTTGTATTGTGGCATTTGAAAGCCTTATCGTTTTCTTTGCTAAAAATTATTTGAACGTTTCAGTGCTTTATCCCATCCTTGGGTTTACGGCTGGATTTATCCCCTTTATTGTTTGCGCAATCCTTTACGCAACCGGTTATAAAGCAAACGCAAAACTGAAAAAACGGGCTTCGTATATACTCACTTCAACTATCATCTTTGTGATTTGTGTGATTTTAGTAACGATGGTTGCCGTTTATATGAAAGCTCAGATTTCCCTTGTTCCTCAGCTTTTGTCTTATATCGTTATTCCCATTGGATACTTGACAAACATTCTGTTTTTCGTTACTTTCTACTATGTGTTCTCGATAAAGGAAAGCAAGAAATAATCCCAACGAAAACCTCCCTGTTTAAACGCAGGGAGGTTGATTTTTATCTTTTTTCTATATACACAGCAAAAAGGCTTGACGACTTTCGTATTATCTGTTATAATAACGGAGTAATCGCTTGGAGGCGTAGCTCAGTTGGTTAGAGCGAACTTCAGGTCGGAGTTCGCGCGAGTCCTGCGAAGCCTTGATGCGGAGCATCAAAACGCTCTCGCGTCCACAAAAAAACACATATTTGGAGGCGTAGCTCAGTTGGTTAGAGCGCTACCTTGACATGGTAGAGGTCGGAGGTTCGAGCCCTCTCGCGTCCACCACAACAGCACCCACCAGGGTGCTGTTTTTGCGTGGAAGCGAGAGTGGCGAAGAAACTACGTATTAACGGAGGTTCGCGCGAGGAGGCAAGCAAACCTTATTCATTATATCTGCTTTATTTTTCCTTGCCGACGAAGCTTTGGCGTAGCCAATTCCCTCTCGCGTCCACCACAATAGCACCCAATAGGGTGCTGTTTTTCTTTGCAGGATGCGAGAGTAGCGAAGAAAGTCCGCTTAGCGGAGGTTCGCGCGAGGAGGCAAGCAAACCTTATTCATTATATCTGCTTTATTTTTCCTTGCCGACGAAGCTTTGGCGTAGCCAATTCCCTCTCGCGTCCACCACAATAGCACCCAATAGGGTGCTTTTTTATTTTCTTAAAGTCCTTTCGCTTGAATATTACAAAGACTGCCTACTTGGTAAAAGCCCACTTTTTTATAACAAGAATTTGAGGCAATATATCCACCGTCCGCGTATAAAATGGGAATAAGCCCGTCTTTTAAAATTCCTTCCGCTACCTTATAAACAAGATTAATTGCATAACCCATTCTACGGTATTGCGGCACGGTATATACAAGCGAGATCTTACTGTATTTTTCTCCATCTTCCTTGGCGGTAGTTGCTACAATATCTCCTTTCACATTTCTCCAAATAAAGATATTTCCCTTTTCAATCTTTTCTGCTATCAATTCTTTTGACCTTTGGATACTGAATTCCAAACCCTCCATTTCATAAGTCATTTCCTTATAATAGCGTGAAAGAATTTCAATATCCACTTTATTTGCAAGTTCTATTTCTCCATCACAAACGTGCGGCGTATTTTCAAGTCTATCTAATCGATAGGATAATAAATCCATTTTTAATCGGCAATCATTATACCGTGCGTCATGCTTCTTTAATTTTGCAAGCAGGGCTGTCGATAAAATGATATTATAACCACTTTCTAAAGGGAAGTTTTCCGCCAAAATTTGCATAATTGTTTCTACGTCTTGCAAATTATTTTCATCCTTACACCACACCCAAACAGGATAAGGCGCACTCGAATAACAAACGATAAAACTCTCCCTGTTCGTAAAAATTTTACTGCATTTTCTTTTCAAAATTTTATGTAAAACCACATAGGTTATATTATTTTCAAGCAAGGCAGAAGAAAGAGCATCGCTTTGGTCGACTATATGCAAATATTTTTCCATTTTAACACCTATTAAGCAAAAAGGGAGGCAACAATCGCCCCCCCCTTCTTTATTCAAACAAATTTTCTTACGCTTTCATCGCTTCTTCGATAGCAACCGCGCAAGCAACCGTCATACCAACCATGGGGTTGTTACCTGCACCGATCAAGCCCATCATTTCTACGTGAGCGGGAACGGAGCTCGAACCAGCGAACTGTGCGTCGGAGTGCATTCTGCCCATCGTATCCGTCATACCGTAGGAAGCGGGACCAGCCGCCATGTTGTCGGGGTGGAGCGTTCTGCCCGTACCGCCACCGGAAGCAACGGAGAAGTATTCTACGCCGTTTTCGTTGCACCACTTCTTGTACGTGCCTGCAACAGGGTGCTGGAATCTGGTAGGGTTCGTGGAGTTACCCGTAATGGAAACGCCAACGTTTTCAAGCTTCATGATTGCAACGCCTTCGGGAACGGAGTCCGCACCGTAGCACTTAACCTTCGCACGAGGACCGTCGGAGAACGCTTTTTCATAAACGACTTCTACCGTTTCCGTAGCAGGATCGAACTTCGTTTCTACGAAGGTGAAACCGTTGATTCTGGAAATAATATAAGCAGCGTCTTTACCAAGACCGTTCAAAATAACGCGCAAGGGTTGTTTTCTTACCTTGTTTGCATTGAGCGCAATGGAAATAGCGCCTTCAGCCGCCGCAAAAGATTCATGTCCGGCAAGGAAGCAGAAACATTCCGTTTCATCGGAAAGAAGCTTCGCGCCAAGGTTACCGTGTCCAAGACCGACAAGACGGTTTTGCGCAACGGAACCGGGGATACAGAACGCCTGCAAACCGATACCGATAGCCGCAGCCGCGTCGGAAGCCTTCGTGCAGCCTTTCTTAATTGCGATAGCCGAGCCTACCGTGTAAGCCCAAACTGCGTTTTCAAAACAGATAGGTTGACCTGCGCGAACGATTTTATCGCAGTCAACGCCTTTCGCAAGGCAGATATCTCTACATTCTTCAACGGAGGAAATGCCGTATTCTTTCAAAACGCCATTGATTTTTTCAATTCTTCTTTCATAACCTTCAAATAATGCCATTTGCTTGTCCTCCTTTATTACTCTTTACGAGGGTCGATGAATTTAACCGCACCCTGTTCTGCCGTAAATCTACCGTAATGACCCATAGCCTTTGCGTAAGCCTCGTTGGGTTCCATACCTTTCTTGATAAAGTCGGTCATTTTGCCGAGGGAAACGAATTCATAGCCGATAACTTCGTTGTTTGCGTCAAGCGCAAGACGGGTTACGTAGCCTTCTGCCATTTCGAGATATCTAACGCCTTTTTGAAGGGTGGAATACATCGTACCCACCTGCGAACGGTGCCCTTTACCAAGGTCTTCCAAGCCCGCGCCGATAACAAGACCGTCATCGGAGAATGCAGACTGCGAACGTCCGTAAACGATTTGCAAGAACAATTCTCTCATTGCCGTATTGATAGCGTCGCAAACCAAGTCGGTATTGAGCGCTTCAAGGGGAGTTTTTCCCGGCAAAATTTCAGCCGCCATAGCCGCGGAATGGGTCATACCCGAACAACCGATGGTTTCTACGAGAGCTTCTTGAATGATACCCTGCTTAATGTTCAACGAGAGCTTACAAGCGCCCTGTTGAGGAGCGCACCAGCCGATACCGTGGGTAAAGCCGCTGATGTCTTTGATTTCTTTCGCATGAACCCACTTACCTTCTTCGGGAATCGGGGCATTTTCATGACGAGCAACGCCTGCGCCTTTTGCAACGCAGTACATTTCTTGAACTTCTGACGAAATAGTCATTTATGAATTCCTCCAATATTATTTTGCTGTTTACTGATAAGAGGAATTTTGGTAAAATTCCAAAATATCCCTTATACCAACTATAAGTATAACATATCTTTTTTAAAATTTCAACAATTTACAGCAAAAAAATTTGGCAATTCTCATATTTTTTAAGGCAAAACGAAAGCCCTTGCCCTTTAATCTAAAAAATCTTCGGGGCGGAGCGCGGCACGCAGTTTTTCTATCGCGTGCTTTTCTATCCTTGAAATATAGGAACGGGATATTTTTAACACGTTTGCCACCTCGCGTTGCGGTAACGGAATCCCCCCTTTCAACGCATAACGTAAGCATATTATTCTATATTCCCGTTCGCTTAATACCCGCTTGATTTGTAAAAGTAATTTTTCGCGTTGTACGGAGCGTTCCACCTGCTCGAAAACGCAATCCTCTTTTTCAAAGAGCAAATCCATAAGCGTAAGCTCGTTTCCGTCTTTATCCATACCTACGGGCTCAGACAATGAAATAGTGCTTTTATGCTTTTTATTGGCGCGAATCAGCATTAAAATTTCGTTTTCAATGCACCGCGCCGTATAAGTCGCAAGCGCCGTTCCGTGCCCGATTTTATAAGTACTGATTGCCTTGATAAGCCCTATACTTCCAACAGATATTAAATCGTCCGTTTCCGCCGCGCCCGAGTATTTTTTGACAATGTGCGCAACCAAACGCATATTGTGCTTTATTAAAATTTCTTTCGCTTGTTTATCGCCCTGCGCTACCAACGCAAGATATTTTTCTTCCTCCTCTTTTGACAACGGTTTTGGAAAGGCGCTTTTATTACCGATCATTCCCGTAAAAAAAACAATTTTCCCCAATAACATCCAAATAAAATCTAAAAACATTCTTCTCACACCTCGCCAAATATCGTATGCAACGGAATGGTTGTACAATGCAAGCTAAACCTTATTTTAAGTAAAAAACAAAAAGTACTATGTCGCACAGAACAATTCTGTGTGGCATAGTACCAATTCGTCTTTTAAATTTTTATCCCCTATGGGGATAAAGCATATTTCACTCAGCTGTTATGTGTAATATAATGCGTGGCATAACTCTTTATTTTAGAATTATTCCCACTCAATCGTACCGCAAGGCTTCGGCGTTAAGTCGTACAATACGCGGTTGACATTTTCGACCTCTGCCGTGATACGCTCCGTAATTTTCTTCAATACGTCGTAAGGAATCTCCTCAATCGTAGCCGTCATTGCGTCCACGGTGTTTACCGCACGGATAATTACGGGATAAGCGTACGTTCTCGCGCCGTTTTTTACGCCCACGGATTTGAAATTAGGTACAGCCGTGAAATATTGCCATACCTTACCGTCCAAGCCCGCCTTTGCAAATTCCTCACGCAAAATCGCGTCGGATTCACGAACGGCTTCCAATCTTTCACGTGTAATTGCGCCAAGGCAACGCACGCCAAGCCCAGGTCCGGGGAAAGGCTGACGATATACCATCGCATCAGGCAAACCGAGCGCAATACCCACAACGCGTACCTCGTCCTTATAAAGGAATTTAAGAGGCTCAACTAATTCGAATTGCATATCCTTGGGCAAACCGCCTACGTTGTGATGCGCTTTTACGCCGTCGCTTTCCAAAATATCGGGATAAATTGTACCCTGCGCTAAGAAGGAAATCCCCGACAGTTTGCTTGCCTCTTCATCAAACACCTTAATAAATTCACCGCCGATGATTTTACGCTTCTTTTCAGGTTCTTCCACGCCGTCTAAAAGGGAAAGGAAACGGTCAGTTGCGTCTACGTAAATCAAGTTGGCGTCCAGCTGATTTTGGAACACTTCCACAACGTCCTCGCTTTCTCCTTTACGCATCAACCCATGATTAACGTGCACGCAAACGAGCTGCTTGCCAATCGCTTTGATAAGCAACGCCGCAACGACGGACGAGTCGACGCCGCCCGACAATGCAAGCAAAACCTTTTTATCTCCTACTTGCGCGCGGATTTCTTTGATTTGTTCGGTAATAAATTCGTCAGCGAGCGCTTTTGTCGTAATACGAGCCATGCTCTCGGGACGCACGTTATTTGGCATAATTCTTTCCTCCGTAAGATAATCTTTCTTGTTAATTAGTGCTGGGAATAATTCGGCGCTTCCTTACTGATAGAAATATCGTGAGGATGGCTTTCAATTAAGCTCGCATTCGTAATGCGCACGAATTCCGAGCTTGTACGGAGTTCTTCAATCGTTCCCTTACCGCAATACCCCATACCGGAGCGCAAACCGCCTTTCATTTGGTATATAATTTCTGCAACAGAACCACGGTAAGGAACTCGCCCTTCTACGCCCTCAGGCACAAACTTTTTCGTACCTTCTTGGAAATACCTGTCGCTACTGCCTGCCGCCATCGCGCCAAGCGAACCCATACCTCTATATACCTTATAGCTTCTGCCTTGGTAAAGTTCCACTTCGCCGGGACTTTCAAGCGTACCTGCAAGCAGCGAGCCGACCATAACCGCACTGCCGCCTGCCGCCAATGCCTTAACAATATCGCCGCTGTACTTAATACCGCCGTCCGCAATGATTCGCTTGCCATACTTATCCGCCATTTCCGCGCAGTCCATAATCGCCGTAAGTTGAGGCACGCCAATACCCGCAACGACACGAGTGGTGCAGATAGAGCCGGGGCCAATGCCGACCTTTACTACGTCTGCGCCCGCTTTGATGAGCGCTTCCGTGGCCGAAGCCGTTGCAACGTTGCCTGCAATAATAGGCAAGTTAGGGAATTTAGCGCGAATTTCTTCCACTTTCTTTATAACACCCGCAGAATGGCCGTGCGCCGTGTCGATGGCAACAATATCCACTCTCGCATCGACGAGCGCGGAAATTCTGTCAATTGCGTTTGCCGCCGTGCTAACCGCAGCGCCAACGAGCAATCTGCCGTTATCATCACGCGCAGAGTTGGGGTATTGAATACTCTTTTCGATATCTTTAATGGTAATCAAACCCTTCAAATAACCGTTTTTATCTACGATGGGCAATTTTTCAATGCGGTGCTTACCAAGGATAACCTTGGCTTCATCAAGCGACGTTCCCTCGGGCGCGGTAACCAAGTTTTCCTTGGTCATCACGTTGGAAATAGGCTGTTGATAATTGTTTTCAAAACGCAAATCGCGGTTGGTCAAAATACCGACCAACTTACCGTCGGGCGTGGTGATAGGCACCCCGCTAATGCGGTATTTTTCCATCAATTCGATAGCGTCCCTAACGAGATTATCGGGATGAAGGAAGAAGGGGTCGGTGATGACGCCGTGTTCGCTACGCTTTACTTTATCGACTTGCATTGCTTGTTCTTCAATCGACATATTTTTATGTATAATGCCCAAACCGCCCTCACGCGCCATAGCAATCGCCATGCGGCTTTCCGTAACGGTATCCATTGCCGCGCTGATTAAAGGTAAGTTTAAATTAATGTTTTTGGTAAGACAGGTTCTTAAATCCACTTCGTGCGGAAGAACGCTTGACGCCTGAGGAATTAACAGCACGTCGTCGAAGGTAAGTCCCTCTTTCACTATTTTACTGCTCATAGTTTTTCTCCTTACTTAGTTTAACGTATTTATATCATTTATAAAAACAAAATGGACAGTTTTGACTGCGCGCCAAAACACATCCATTTTATTGACTTTCCGTCAGCGCAAGAATCGCATTGAAATACGCCTCATATTCGGCGCGAACTTGCATATTTTTCATTTCCACCTTTATCAAATTGACCGTATCCGCATCCTTGTGTTGCAACGCGGTAATCAGCACGGCAACCACCGCATTGTTTTTGGGGAACGCATTATCCCCAACCAAGGCAAAGGCGCGTTCCACCGCCTCCGTTACGCGCGCGCGTTCATACTTAGCAATGCAAACTTGCCCGTATACGTACTGCTCGTAGGTAAGCTCCGCGTTCTGTGGTCCTTTTGCATTTTTAATCGCGCAAAAATCATCAAACGCCTCGTCTTTAATCAAACGCTCGCCACAGCTATCGATTTTTTCATAATCGTGCTGACCGATTGCCACCTCAGCCGCGTGCGCAATGTAGTTAATTTCATGGGAGCGGTCATAGGATATTTCCGCAAACCAAATGCTGGCGTCTTCCATACCGAGGTCGTAGGTCAGTTTCATCATCGTCTGCGGATAGACGCAAACGAGCGCGGTGAGCATGAACAAGAACAAGATTGCAATCGACGCAAGCGTAGTCAAAACTGCTCTTAAGATAATCTTGTCGACGCTCATACTCCTTTCCTCCCATCGTATTGATATTATTTTACCACATAAAAAACAAAAAATCAACTGTATAAACGAAATTTATTGGGCATGAACGGCGTATTTTTTTAATATAATAAGGTATGAAACATCAACTTCGTCAAAACAATACCGTTTTACGCCCGATTTGCTTACTGAATATCCTTTTATTAGTCCCTCTTTTCATATGGGTATTTGCGCTTAGCGGCTGCCAAAAATCCGTCGATTATTTTTCCTACGTATCGGAATTCAGAAACAACATATTTCTCGCCGAAACGGACGGATTATGTCTGTACATCCATTCCGTTTTAAAAGAAACGCCCTATGCCGCAGACGGCGTTGCAAACGAAAGCACGGCGCGTACCGAGGTATTTTTGTCCGCACCTGAAGGCACGCAAAATTACACCTTATATATTGAGGTAGACGGAAAACAATACGGCGGTGAATTGGCGTTTGACAACGTAAAGGCAGAGTACTTTTTATCTTTCAGCTTAGATATATCGGAATTGAAAGAGCTGCCCTGCGTTTTACAATGCGGAGAATCAAAATGGCAGTTTGTTGCAAGTTCTGTTTTGCGTAATGAAACGGTTACGCCAAGGAACATTTTAGATAACGTCCGCGCATACGCCCCCGAGATTTTTGAAAATCTGACGGATAAATACGGATTTAAGGGAGAAATTTACCTGCGGCTGCTTTACGAAGACGCGCCGTATTACTACGTCGGCGTTATTGACCGAAACGGCGATATTTACGCTTTCCTCGTCAATGCAACAAACGGGAAGGTCTTAGCTCGTCGCAACCCCTAAGTAACGAAAAAAACGGCTTTTTACAGCCGTTTTTTTGTTGTTATTGCAACCACACGAGCGCAATCATAAAAACAAGAATCGCCGCCGCAAGAATACAACCGATTAACGGAAGCATGGAACGTAGCATACCCCATACCATCGCCCAATATTCCTTGCGAGAAACGTCCACCTTCTGTTCGCGCTGTTTTTTGAGGTGGGGATTATACCAACTAAACCCCTCCACGTTCATATCCGCAAAAGTAGTTTCGGTGTCAAGCTCAGCATCACGCAAACGTTTACGCTCTGCGCGCGCTTTGCGTTTTGCCTCCTTTGCCTGACGCTTTTCCTCTTTTTTTCGTTGCCTTTCCTGTTCGGTCATATAACCTCGTACCCCGCTTAAGACTGCGGTTCTTCCGTTTTCTTTGCAAATAAATGGCAAGCACAGAAATGTCCTTCTTCCACCTCAACGTAAGGAGGCACAACCGTTTTGCAAACGTCCATACAATGCGCGCAACGGGTGTGGAATTTACAACCCGCAGGCGGATTGACGGGCGAAGGGATATCTCCTTTGAGGATAACTCGCTTCATTTTGACGTGTGGATTAGGCACGGGCACAGCCGAGAAAAGCGCCTTGGTATACGGGTGCAACGTATTGTTAAAAATACGCTCCTTTGTGCCGTATTCCACCATACTTCCCAAATACATAACGCCCACCTCGTCGGAAATATGCTTTACCACCGACAAGTCGTGTGAAATGAAAATGTAGGTCAAGCCAAGCTTTGCTTGCAATTCTTTGAGCATATTGATAATCTGCGCTTGAATGGAAACGTCGAGTGCGGAAACGGGTTCGTCGCAAATGACGAGTTCGGGATTGAGCGCCAACGCGCGCGCAATACAGATACGCTGACGTTGACCGCCCGAAAATTCGTGCGGATAACGCTCGAAATAATGGGGTTGCAAACCGCACATCGTCATGATTTTAAGGATATAATCCTTGTATTCGTCCTTGGTAACGATGCCGTGCTCTAACGCGGCTTCGCCGATAATTTCCCCAACCGTCATACGCGGCGAAAGGCTCGCATACGGGTCTTGAAAAATCATTTGCATATTCGGGCGTAATTTGTCAAACTCACGGTTGGGAATTTTAGAAACTTCCTCCCCTTTAAACCACACCTCGCCGCCGGTTACGTCATAAAGGCGTAAAATGGTGCGTCCCATCGTCGTTTTACCGCAACCCGATTCGCCTACGATACCAAGTGTTTTACCTTTTTTAAGGGTAAAAGAAACGTCGTCAACCGCGCGCAAAAACTTGGTAGGCTTGCCAAAGAAATTCGTTCCAACGGGGAAATGCTTTTTTAAGTTTTTCACTTCAAGCAAAACCTCGCCCGCCCGAACGGTCTTCGTGTTCCCCGTAGGCTTTTTATTGGAATCGGTTCTTTCAGGTTGCGGTTGTTGTAAGTTTTTCGACGCGTTTACTTGAAGAAACATACCGCACTTCGGGCAAAGACAAACGCCCGATTGGCTTACGTAGAGTTTGGTCGCGCACTTTAAGCAAGAAATAATCGCTCTGCCATTTACCACGGAGTTTTGCGCATTTGTAGGTTTTTTATCACTCATCTTTCGCTTCCTCCTTGTAAAGATAGCAAGCTACGCTGTGCGTGTCCGAAACCTTGATAAGGTGAGGATAATCGCCTGCGCACTCCTTGCGGCACATTTCACATCTATCGCGGAAATAACAATAATTGGGCATATCGATAGGATTAGGAACAAATCCGGGGATACAGTACAACTTATCTACCTCGCCGTCCACCGTGGGCTTACTCTTCTGTAAGCCAATCGTGTACGGATGCATAGGTCTATCGAAAATATCTTCCGCCGTACCCATTTCAATTACTTTGCCCGCGTACATAACCACGACGTAGTCCGCCATTTCCGCCACTACGCCCAAATCGTGCGTGATAAGCATAATAGAACCGCTGATTTTTGCTTTAATTTCACGGAGCAAATCCAAAATCTGCGCCTGAATAGTAACGTCGAGCGCCGTTGTAGGCTCGTCTGCGATAATCAAACGGGGGTTGCAGAGCAATGCCATTGCGATCATAACGCGTTGACGCATACCGCCCGACAGCTCATGCGGGTATTTTTTATATACGCCCTCTGGGTCTGCTATACCGACTAAGTTCAGCATTTCAATGCTGCGCTTTTTTGCGTTGGCTTTAGAGATGCCTTCAATATGCAAAAACGCAACCTCGTCAAGCTGATTCCCGATAGTGAACACGGGATTAAGCGAGGTCATCGGCTCTTGGAAAATCATTGCAATTTCCCTGCCGCGGATATAACGAACGGCGTCCAACGGCATCTTTGCGATGTCGTACACTTTTTCGTTCATCTCGTACATGTACCCGCCTAATTCGTTCTTTTTACGAATAGGTTTACCCTTTTCGTCCCTTTTAATCACTTCTTCGCCGTCTACGATCTCCGTTTCGTATACGGGGATTTTTTTTCCGTGCTTATCCAATTTAAAAGCGTTGGTACGAAAACGGATAGCCCCGTCTGCAATTTGACCCGTAGGCCCTTGCACAAGACGCATCAGGGAAAGGGAGGTTACACTCTTACCGCAACCGGATTCCCCCACCACGCCGACGGTTGCACCCTCGGGGATAGAAAACGTAACGCCGTTGACCGCCTTTACCACACCCGTATCCGTATAAAAATAGGTGTGAAGATTGTCAAATTCGACGATGTTCTTTTCGTCTTGCATTTGCGTAACGTATTCGGATTCGTTTTTTTTGCGTTTCTTTTCCTTTTCAAACGCCTTTGTGATTTTTACATTTTCTCTGGCAATCTTACGGGATTCCTTGGCAGAGATATACCGTTTTTTCTGTTCTTCTGCCATTATATCACCTCTTCATCCTCGGGTCGAAGGCGTCGCGCAACCCGTCGCCAACAAAGTTGAACGCCAAAATAGAGAGCGTAATGCAAAGCCCGGGCGGGATCCAATAATTTGGATAATCGCGCAAGTATTTCATTTGCGAGGCGGAACTGATCATCGCGCCCCACGTCGGCGTACCGAGCGGCGCGCCCAATCCTAAGTAACCAAGCGTTGCTTCCGTTAAGATAATGCTACCGAGCCCCATCGTCATGGAAACGATAAGCTGAGGCATTACGTTAGGCAACAAATGCTTGAAAATTTTGCGGTACGTAGACAAGCCCGAGCATTTTGCCGCGAGCATAAATTCCTGTTCGCGCAAGGACAAAATTTGACCGCGCACCAAGCGCGCAATACCAACCCAACCAAGCAAAGTGAGAACGATCATCAAATAATACAAACGCTCGATACCCTCAATCTTAAAACCCGTCAAAAGCGCGGACAAAATCAACATGATCGGCAGGGACGGGATACAGCTTAAAATATCGACGATACGCATAATCAGATTGTCGACCCAGCCGCCGAAATAACCCGCTAAACCGCCTAAAACAACGCCGATAATCGCCTCTAAAATAATGACGACAAATCCAATCGTTAAGGAAATTCTGCCGCCGAGCATCAGGCAGGTAAACAAATCGTAACCGCCGTCGTCCGTGCCAAGCCAATGCTCCCACGTCATATCCCCTCTGTAATTCCAAGCCGAAGGCTTAACGGTGATATCGAAGGCAGAAACAAGCTCGTCCTCGGCGTCGTAATAATCAATTCGCGAATAGGTGATAATGTCGTTTCCGCGTGCGTTGTCTTTGACCTTTGCACCGTTATCAGCCCAAGGCGAAAAAAGCGGACCGATAAAGGAAAAGACGAATAAAATAATGAGCGTAATTAATCCCACCATGGAGAGTTTAGAGCGGAAAAAGCGCTTTGCGACCATCATTCCCGGCGAGAGTACGCGCACTCTGTCCGTTAAATTTTCGCCGTGCAAATCTTCCTTTGTTTCCGTAGCCGAAGTTTTGGGCAAATCGGTTTTCAATTCTTCATTTTCTTCCATAATTGCCCTCCTTTACGCAAGTTTGACCCGAGGATCAACGACGGCGTACATTACGTCGGTGATTAAAATACCGATGACCGTCAAAAACGCAATAAACATATTATAGCCCATGATAAACGGAATATCGCCCACGAGCATCGCCTGATACGCCGTGTTACCAATGCCGGGGATATTGAATACGGTTTCCGTAATCATGGCACCCCCGAACAAGGACGGCAACGTACCTGCAAGTAAAGTAACAAGTGGGATCAAGGTATTGCGGAATACGTGCTTATAAACGACGGAATGCTCGGACAAGCCCTTTGCGCGCGCCGTACGGATATAATCCGCGTTCAGCACCTCCAACGTGTTCGTTCGCGTATAACGCATCCACGCGCCGATATTTAAAATAACGAGCACGAACATAGGCAAAACGAGATGCCAACCGAAATTCAAAAGCCACAGGAATATATTTTCACCTTGTCCCGGGTCGGGCGGAAGGCTTCCCGCAGGAAACCAACCCAAGTCTATCGCCAAAAATTTGATAACGATGCTTCCCAAGAAAAAGGTCGGGAAAGAAATGCCAAGCATCGTAAATACGGTTGCCGTATAGTCCAACTTGCCGTATTGGTTGCAAGCGCACTTTACGCCAAGCGGAATTGCAATCAGCAACTCTAAAATGAGCGCGACAAACGAGAGCATAAAGGATACGCCCATATTTTCAAAAATAACCTCCTCGACGGGACGTTGATATTTAAAGGATACGCCAAGATCGCCGCGAAGGAAATCCCACAGCCAACCGAAATACCCTTGAAACATCGTTCCGTCAAGTCCGTAATAAGAACGAAGGTTTTGATAAATTTCTTCCACGTTTCCCGTCGTACCCGCCGCCGTAATTGCTTGGTTGTACAGATAATCCGCGGGCATAAACCATACCAGCGTGTAAAGGATTATCGATACCCCAAACAATATCAGCAGGGACAACAGAATTCGTTTTATACAGTATTTTACCATCTGTTTTTCTTCACTTTTCTTTTATTTTAAAGGGTGCCGTAGAGTTACAATTTATAAAATGACACAGAATTATTAAACGTAATTGACTTCCCAAATTCTGCCCAAAACGCCTACGTAAACCAAGGAGTCTTTATCGCGGTTTACCGTCTTCAAGTCAATAACATTCGTATTGAGAACGGCGAGATCGTTTCTTTGATAGGTAGGAAGTTCTACCGCAAGCTCCATAACCAAATCAAGGGCGTCTCTATAAATCTCCGTTCTTTCCGCTAAACTCAGCGTCTTTCTGCCTGCATCGATTTTTTCACTCAACTCGTTGATGATACGGTTTTCCTCGTCGTACGTGCCGACGATGTCTTTTAAGATAACGTCGTAGCCCCAATTGTTTACGCTTGTCGCTTGGCTGTCCTTATGGTACACCTGATACATATCCGGGTCAACCGTAGAAGACCAAGCCGCCGCCCATACGTGAAGTTGACCTTCAGCAAGTTTCGACAAAGCGGCAACGTCCGTGTTGACGGTGATGGTGAAGCCGCATTTTTCCAAAACCTCTTTCGCCAAGAAGAACATTTCGTATGCGGGGTGATCCGTCGATTCGCCTGCAATCGTGAAGGTGTACGTCAAAGATTCGCCCGTCGTAACGTGATATGCCTTACCGTCCGAACGCTTTTCATAACCTGCTTGCTTTACCAAAAGTTCTATCTCAGTAGTATCGTAAAAGATTTCGTCATCCCCTTCGTTTCTCAAGAATACCGATTCGAGATTACCCTCACCTTGAGCGTTGCCCGCATAAACGGTTGCATTTTTCGGGTATGCCCAACTAGTCGTCGACATAGGTCTATAAATACGCTCTGCAAGCTCGCCGCCGTAATAAACGTTGATAATCGCGTCAACGTCCATTGCTTTCATGATTGCGCGACGGATATAGATATTGGGAACGTGCTTAGGATTAACGCCAACGTAACCGTAGCCGTTCGTCTTATAAGGGATGGACGTCAAGTGCTTAATGTTTGCCACGTCGTTGGTGTTGTCAACGGAAGCGTTGGGTTCGCCATAGTCCACCGTGCCTGCTTCCAACTGTTGCAACAAACCGTCCGTTTTTACTACGTTATAACGGAGTTTCCTAATCTTTGCGTTATGTAATTCTTCCCCTACCGTTTCAAAATAAGGATTGCGCTCGAAATATACCCAATCGTTTTTATAGAAAGAAGAACCGTCTGCCTCTCCGCCGTCCGCGTCGCTTGCCATATATACGCCTGCGCCGACGGGAAATTTGGTTTTATGCGTCGCTTTAAGTACGGTATCGAAGAATTCCTTGTTGCCTACCTTTACGCCAAAGCCCGTAGCTTCGGGACCTTCCCAAACGGACGCGTCGATGGCTTCTTGATTGGAATAATAATGCATCGGCGCAACGCCGAACGCAAAATTCCAAATTGCTTTGGGGTCGATTTTGTTGATTTTAATCGTGAGTACGTCGTATTCTTCCTTGTATTGCACGCCGTTGAATTCTTTGGTCTTTCTCGTCGTGATGCCGCTAACGTTAGGAACGCGCAAACCGCCCTCTTGTTGCATTTTATCATAATACGCGGATTTTTCTTCCGCCGCAAATTCTTCAATTGCCCTCGTACCGGTCATCCAATATTTAAGTACGTCTGCAATCTGCGCAAAAGTGGTCGTATTGCTCTTATATACTTCTTCCGTACATACGGCTTTGATAAGCGCTTCTTTTGCTGCCTCCGCGCTCACTTCGTTTTCTGCCACGTAGGCGTCTATTTTATCTTGCGTCGTCGCTTCGGCAATCCACTCTCTTGCGGAAGTATCGTCAACGACATAGTTGCCCTGCGTATCGCGGACAGGCTCGTTTTTAGAGTCAAATTGCTTAAAGATAATACCCGAATTATAGAGGTATACCTGCCAATCTTCGGTAAAGCTGAATTTATTGTCCTGGAAGCTCTTAACCTGCCCAAGGCTGTTTGTCCAGTCGGTATCGATTTCATCCTTTAAAAGTTCCTTAACCGTAGCCAAGTCTTTCTTAATTTCTTCCGTTTCCACATTATCGGACGGGTCTTCAAGATACGCAAGTAAGTTGTTAAATCTATCCATTGCCGCATCTTTGAATTTGCTTTGGATTTCCCCCTCCGTCATTTCGCTCATCGTTTCGTCTTGCGCACGGTATGCCTTCAAACCGACGATGTCCGTCGAATAGATAGTTGCAGAGCCCGTATAGATAGGGTCAAGATAGACGTAGAGATTGAAAAGTACGTCCTTAATGGTGAGCGGCGTGCCGTCGCTGAAACGAATCCCGTTTTTGATAAGAAATTCGTATTCCGTATATTTTGCGGACGACGCCTGCGATTCGGGGAGCGGCATATCCGCCGCGCTGATATACGTTTCCGTATAATCCTTTACAACCGTGGGTTGATCTTCGCCGCAGCTGGGCTTCCCTTTGCCGTCTACGCTGAGCATACCGATTTGCGTCATAGAAATTATTTCCGTGTCGGTTGCCGACGTCGCGAAGAAAGGATTAAACGTACCGTCTAACGCCTCCGTCGCCAAAACCAAGGGACGTTCTTCAGGGTTGTTCGACTGCGTTTTTCCACAAGCCGCAAAGCTGGAAAGCGAACCCGACAAAAGCAAGCCGGTAAGCACGCAAGCAAGACCTCTTACTGATTTATTCATATATGTATCCTCCGTTTCATTTTCTTAGTTTAGTTGATTTCTGCCGTAACCGTGATAAATTCGGCAGGATTGCCTACGACCTTAAAGCCGTTAGGGTGTTGTACGTAATATTCTTCGTCCGCTACGAACGAACCGAACAAGCATCGCGTGTAGATGGGATTCCCGTTCGAATCGACAAGATTGGTTACTTTTCTGGCATCGGGTTTTATAATCTTTACTGAACCTTGTACCGTAACGTTGTTGATCTTAGCGCCGTCCACGTACGCGGTGCAGATAAAATATACGCTGACGTCGATTTTGCTTACTCTGTACGTCATATTGAAATTCTCAAAAGAGATATTTTCAAGGATTGCCGTTTCCTCAATTTTACCAAACAGTGAAGCCGACTCGCCGACGATACGGTTATCGAGCGTAAGATTTTTAATTACCGCACCGTTGCCTTGAATTTCACAGCCTGTAAACATACTGGGCGAAACCTCGTAGCCCGCACAATCAATCACCGCGTCCTTTAAGAAATAATACCGTTTGGAATTCAAGAGTATTTTAAACATACTCACCACGTCGTCCGCCGTACGAACTACCGTCCAATTGCCCGTTACGTATTTTGCATATACGATTTGATCCTCGTCCGTTTTAATCAGCGGATATTGAACAGATTGCGTACAATCCTTATCCGCATAATAGGAAACGAAAGTGTATTCGTTGTTCACTACCGCGATAGGGTTGGACGCCAACACGCCCAACATTCCGTCGTCGTCATAGCGGTAACTTTGGATGACGTCGCCATTGGTTACCGCCGTTTTATACGATTGCGTTTCCGCGTCGTACAACGGGGATTCCGTCGTCAATTTTTTGGTATCTACGGGAACGCTGACGTTCGGCTCATCATGCACAAGAACGACGTTTACACGGGATATCTTTGCCCATTTCGCCGCAACGATCCAATGCTCCCCTTCTTGAATATGTTGGGAAAAATCCACCTTTTTATCGGTCAACTTATACAAATAACAAGTTTCTTTCTCAAAGGTATACGAGCCTGTCGTGACGGGTTCGCCGTCGTCGTCGAGTTCCACAAAGTACCAACCGAGAATTTCATATCCCTCGTATTCAATGCCCAAGTTACCGTCGTCCGTACCGATATTAAAGGCTTGCGCGTCTTTTTTGTACCAAAGGTCGCGCATCTTACTCGAATTTGGCGTAAAAAAAGCCTGCTCCGCGTTGGCATAATAGGTGATATGCGATACCAAGCCGTTTTTATCGAGCACGTCATCAAGGCTTTCTCCCAATTTACATCCCGCCAACGTTAGAATAGCCGCGAGCGCCATTAAGATGACGATTAGTATTTTTTTGAACTGTTTTTTCATCGATAACCTCTGTAATAAAGAGAATTTTACAATCTGGCAATTTATTAAACGTGGAGAGGGAAATTTGCATTAATCCCCCTTATAACACAATTAATTTTATCGAAATTTCCGCCGTTTGTCAATCAATCTTCTTCCTATATTTGAAATAAATTTCAAATGCGAGCTATTTTTCTTAATTTTCACAAAACTTCAAACAAAAAACGGACAGGAAATTTATACCTACCCGTCTTTTACTTCAATTTATTCTGTTATTCGCTCACATATATGCTTTTACGGCAAACACCCCTTCGATTGCGGAAAGTTTATCTAAAATTTCCTGCGTAGGCGCGAGATTCGTTTCAACAATCGTATAAGCGACCTCCCCCTTCGAGCCGTTGGCAAGATTTTCAATGTTTACGTTCTGCGCCGAAAAGGTTGACGTGATTTGCGAAAGCATATTCGGAACGTTCTTATTCATAATACAAACGCGCGGTTTTTCAGATTGCGGTATACCCACAGTAGGGAAGTTTACGCTGTTGCGGATATTGCCGCAAGTTAAAAATTCGTCCAACTGCTGCGCCGCCATAATCGCGCAATGGTCCTCCGACTCCACCGTAGACGCGCCGAGGTGCGGAATAGGAATTACCCCCTCCACGCCCACCGTTTCGTCCGTAGGGAAATCGGTTACGTAAGCGGCGATTTTTCCGTTTATAAGCGCCGTTTTCAAATCCGCGGCGTTTACCAAATCCGCACGGGAAAGGTTAAGGACTCGCACGCCGTCCTTCATCTGGGCAATCGTTTTTTGGCAAATTATATTTTTTGTTTGCGGCGTAGCGGGTACGTGCAACGTGATATAATCGCACGTCTTGAAAATTTCTACGTAATCGGAAGCCTGACTGACGGACGGCGCCAAGCTCCACGCTGCCTTTGCCGTAATGTAGGGATCATAGCCCATTACGCGCATACCGAGGGAAATTGCCGCGTTTGCAACCATGCCGCCGATTGCCCCCAAGCCGATAACGCCAAGCGTTTTTCCTGCGAGCTCGTGCCCGACAAACGCAGCTTTTCCCTGCTCTACCGTTTTGGCAATCCCCGTTTGCCCTGCAAGACTTTTTACCCATGCCACGCCGCCAAGGACGTCGCGGGACGCCAGCACGAGCGCCGCGATAGCAAGCTCCTTCACCGCATTTGCGTTTGCGCCCGGCGTATTGAAAACGACGATTCCTTTTTCAGTACACCTTTCTAAGGGGATATTGTTTACACCTGCTCCGCAACGCGCAATTGCACGTAAGGTAGGCGAAAACACCGCTTCGTGTAAAGATGCCGAGCGGACCATGATTGCAGACTCATTTTTCACGTTTTCCCCCACCTCGTATTTACTCGGCAGCAGAATATCCGTACCGACCTTTGCAATTTTATTCATCAACTTAATTTTCAACATATTTCTCTCCGAACATCAGCTTGTTTACGTCTTAAAAATTTCGTTTCTACGCGTACCTGTATGCCTCATTTTGGATTTTTTTCAGCGAATTCCTTCATAAATGCAACCAACGCTTCCACGCCCTCGTAGGGCATTGCATTGTATATCGAGGCGCGCATACCGCCCACCAAACGGTGTCCTTTTAGGTTGACAAGCCCCCTCTTTTCCGCTTGCTCTGCAAACCGTTTATCCAACTCGGGATTTTGCGTCAAAAAAGGGACGTTCATCATGGAACGACTATTTTTTTCGACGGGCGCGATATAATAATCTTGTCCATCCAAATACTCGTACAAAAGCGCCGCTTTGCGCTCGTTAAGCGCCTTCATTTTCTGCAATCCGCCCATGGAAAGAAGCCACTCGCAAACGAGCTTTGCAATATATATACAATAGGTAGGCGGCGTATTATACATTGAACCGTTATCCGCCATAATTTTATAATTGAGCATCGTCGGCGTACAAGCGCGCGCTTTACCCAATAAATCCTCGCGAACGATTACCAACGTCAATCCTGCCGCGGACATGTTTTTTTGCGCGCCTGCATATATAACGCCAAATTTGGATACGTTGATCGGCTCGCTTAAAATACACGAGGACATATCCGCTACGATTGGTGCGTTCGTTTTGGGGATATACGGAAATTTTGTGCCGTAAATCGTATTATTGACGCACATATGCACGTAATCGATTCCGTCGCGGAATTTTAAATCTTCTTCGTTTGGAACAAACGAGAAATTCCATTCCTTCGTGCTTGCCGCCACAGCCACGTCCCCGTATTTTTTCGCCTCTTGGTATGCCTTGGTGGAAAATTGCCCGGAAAGGATATAATCCGCCTTCCCCGTTTCCGAAAGTAAATTCAAGGGTACGGCGGCAAATTGCGTAGACGCACCGCCCTGTAAAAACAGCACCTTGTAATTATCGGGAATAGCCATAACCTCACGTAAGAGCTTTTCTGCGTCCTTTATAATTTTTTCATATACGGCAGAGCGGTGGCTCATTTCCATAACGGACATACCGCACCCTTCGTAATTCAACGTTTCTAACGCCGCCTTTTTTAAAACCGCTTCGGGTAACATCGACGGCCCCGCAGAAAAATTATATACTCTTTCCATAGATACACCTCAAACGAAAAAATAAAACACATCGCGTTTTTTAATCGAAAATATTGATTAAAATATATTCTAACAAATTGCAAATAAAAAGGCAAGGATTTTAAGATGAAAATCGGATTTTTGCTTTACCGATCCACGTTTTTATATAAAAAAGAGCGATCCCGCGTCGGGTCGCCCTTTATTAGTGTATGCATTGTTAAATAAAAAGGTTATTCTTCAAGCATTATGCGCAAAATTTCCCTATCCGTTTCGCGCATACCTTCGTGCGCCAAACGGGAAACGCTCTTAATCGTATTTTCAACGCCCTCTTTCACGATACCGTCGCCCGCGAAAAATTCGTTGCCGTTATAATACATATTCAAACCAAGCAAGCCGCTTTCCACAGCCGTTGCAATTTTTGCCGCACAGCTTGCCTTTGCGCCGTCGCAGATAATACCCGAATCGATTGCCAATGCATTGACAAGCGTATGAGAAACCTCTTCGTTGCCGCCGCCCAAAAGATAAGCAATACCGCACGCCGCACCTGCGCCCGCCGAAACTACGCCGCAGTATGCAGAAAGCGCCCCAATCCCACTCTTTAAATGAGTGGTTACAAGGTTGGAAACGCACAGCGCGCGATAAAGTTTTTCTTGTGAAATATGTAATCCGCGCGCATAAACAATGACGGGAACGGAGGCGGTGATGCCTTGGTTTCCGCTGCCAGAATTGATGATGACGGGAAGTTCGCACCCGTTCATTCGCGCGTCGCTTGCCGCCGCCGCATAAGCTTTCGCCGTGATTTTGATATCGGGTTGATATGCGCGGAGAAGAACCTTGCCCACGTTTGCGCCGTAACTATTTTTTAAACCCTCCTCTGCAATCGCCATATTGTAGGAAATTTGACGGTCTAAAAGCGCACGTACGGCTTCGAGATCCACCTCGTCGGCAAATGCAACGATATCTTCTACGCTTAAACAACCTCTATCGGCGCGGCGTTCTTCCTTGGGTAAATTTTCATATAAAATTTGCCCGTCCAGTTTTACGCAAACGATATTGGTATGCGCGTCTGCAATACGGACGTAAGCCTCGTGCCGTTCAGAACGCAGAATAACGCCGATATCGAACACACGCGCATCGTCGGGGGTAACGACCTCTACGTCAAAATTTTCTTTGATTTTTTTGATTTGCTTGATTTGTTCTTCGTTTACGCACGCAATCACCTCGAGCGCCGCGCCCGCGTCGCCCGCCACCAAACCCGCCGCAAACGCAGATTTAATGCCGCGCATACCGCCCGTATGCGGTACGGTAACACAACGCGCGTTCTTGACAATGTTTCCGCTCACCTCTATCCTTGCAGAGATGGGCGTTTCGTTAAGAACGGACTTCGCGCGTGCCGTTGCGTAGGCAATAGAAATCGGCTCGGTACAGCCCATAGCGGGAACGAGCTCTTCATGGAGAATTTTGACGTATTCCGCATAAATTTCTTTGGTGAGCATAGAAAACCCCTTTGCGTTTTTACGCGTGTTTTTCTTCCGTTTCTTCTTTTTCAGTAGGTTGCGTTTTTAAAAAACTAACCGCCACACTCTCGCGCACGTCGATGGTATAGGTAGGTACGAGCTTTTTCACCCACTCCTTCATCTGATCCGTTTCGTTATGCGCCTCTACGTAAAGCGCGTCGATATCTTGCCAAAAGCCTTCTTCGTCTAAAGGAATCGGCTGAGCGATGTTGATAAGTCCGTTTGCGGTTTGCTGCAAACCCTCTTCTTCCATCAATCTCTCTTCAAAGAGTTTTTCGCCCGGACGAAGCCCCGTGCAAACGATGTCGATATCGACGTTGGGCTCGTAGCCGGAAAGCTTAATGAGGTTATAAGCAAGATCGTAAATCCTGACGGGTTCGCCCATATCCAAAACGAAGATTTGACCGCCTTTAGCGTATGCGCCTGCTTGCAAAACGAGGGAAACCGCCTCGGGAATGGTCATAAAATAACGGATAATATCCTTATGCGTAACGGTAACGGGTCCGCCCTCCTCAATTTGCCGTTTGAACAGCGGGATAACCGAGCCGTTCGAACCTAAAACGTTACCGAAACGAACGGCTACAAAGTTGGTTTTTTTGCTGTATTTACCCAACGTTTGAATGATCATTTCACAGATACGCTTGGTTGCACCCATGATATTGGTGGGATTTACGGCTTTATCCGTAGAGATTTGCACGAAGGTTTCCGCCTCGAATTCGTCCGCCGCCTTTGCGACGTTCAACGTACCGAATACGTTATTCTTCACCGCCTCATTGGGGCTAGTTTCCATAAGCGGAACGTGTTTATGCGCCGCCGCATTAAATACGATTTGCGGTCTGTATTTATTAAATACGTCGCGGATTTTTACCTTATCGCGAATGCTTGCCACCAAGGTAAGCAAAGGCAAGTCGGGATAGTGTCGTCTGAGTTCTTGTTCAATGTCGTAAAGATTATTTTCGTAAACGTCGAGAATAATCAATTCCTTGGGACTATGCATTGCAATTTGACGGCAAAGCTCACTGCCGATAGAACCGCCGCCGCCCGTAACGAGTACGACCTTATTTTCGATATAACCCGCCACCTCGTTCAGGTTTACGTTGATTTGTTCTCTTCCAAGCAAATCCCCTATTTCGACGTTGCGGAGCTTGGAAACGGAAATCTCGCCGTTCGTCATTTCGCTAAGCTCGGGGAGCATACGCACGGGAACGCCCAATTTACTGCAATGCAGTAAGGCTTCCTTTTGCAATTTTTTCTGTGTAGACGGTATGGTGATGAAGATTTCTTCTACTTTAAATTTTTTCGCCGTTTCCTCCAACTCGTCGAAGGTGGCTACTACACGAACGTCGTAAATGCGCCTATCCATAGAACGGTTGTCCGCGTCTACGATACAAACGGGCTCGTAACGGCTCTTATCGTCGAAAACCATATGACGAATCAAAGTGAACGTATCGTTATTACAGCCGACAAGCATGACCTTGCGTTTTTTATCTCTAAAATTACAGAATTTACACTTTAAGGTGGTGTATATTCGTTTGGAAACGCGAATCGCTGAAAGTCCGCATAAAAGCAGAATACAGTAAACAAGTACGGTATAAAAAATAATGCCGGATTCGCTGCGGAAATCCTTGCCAGCAATCAGTAAAAATATAAAATTGGCAACCGCAACCGTGCCGACTACCGCCGCCAAGCGTAAAAACTCGGGGATACCTACGGAAGAAAACTTCATAGAGTAGGTACGGAACAATAAGCCCGACATAACGACAAAAAGCGCGTTGGCAGTCATCCAAATCCATACGGACGTGGATACGCTCCATCTCTTGGTATTATGTACAAAAAGAAAATAAGCGCCAAGCGCGGCAATCGCTACGCAAAGAATATCCAAAACGACGGTTGCCGTTTTAATGAGCAAACCGCGCCATTTTGTATTTCCGTGTTCATTGACCTTTGTTTTTTTAGACATCACAATTCCTCTGTTCGTTTTTACATTTTTTGCCTTAGCGTTTAAGGCAAGCGCTAATCAATCCGTATAATTATATCATACAAGTTTCACTTTGTCAAGGCTTTTTCAAAATTTGAATATATTAGAAATATATTCGGCATATAAACGCGCTACGTTTATTCCCGTCGTGGCTTCCAAACCCTCAAAAAAGGCGTTGGAGTTTACCTCGCATATCCTTGCGCCGTCCTGCGTTTGCAATACGTCTACGCCGCAATAATCCAACCCGAGCGCCCGTGCCGCTTTCTCCGCAACGCTTGCGACGGTTTCGGAAAGCGCTATCGTTCTCCCCTCGCCGCCGAGCTCGATATTAGAACGGAATTCGCCCGTTTTTGCAACGCGTTCCATCGCGGCGACAGCTTTTCCGCCGATGACGATTACACGGATATCCCTGCCCGCCGCCTCAGAAATAAATTGCTGAAAAAAGTGTGGTTCGTGCAAAAATTCGTTGCCGGCTTTGATTAAATCGGGCATACCATGTACGAGTTGAACGCCTGCACCGAAAGACCCGTAGCTCTTTTTTACGACAAGCGGAAAGCCAAGTTCTTGAGAGACCTTTTGTAAAAAAAACTCGTTTGCTTTCACATTCGGCGTATAGCAAAGCGGGGCGGGAACACTTTTGATAAGCGGTACGTTTGCCTCGCGCAAAGCAAGGTAAGTGAGCATTTTATCGTCGCAAAGCTCGATTGCGGAAATCGGATTGAACAAGCGTAAGCCCAACCCTTCCAACATTCTGCCGAGATATTTATCCTTATCTAAATACACGGCGAAATTATATTTTTGCGCAACAGACGAAGATATTTTTCCGTCCGCAAACAAGGTTGCATATACCTCCCCGTTACGCAAAACGTCCGCTTGAACACCAAGCGCACGAAGCTCCTCCGCAATTCTTTCTCCCTGTCTATAAAATTTTTCGCCGTTTGGATAGCCGTTGATAAGCACCAAGCCTTGCATAGCGTTCTCCTTTACGTAAAAAAGCCGAGGCTATAATTTACCTCGGCAAGTCTGTTATTCTTCAACGCGAATAAACGCCTCGACCTTAGCGTAATTCGTTTCGTTAATTTTGGCAATCGCCTTTTTAATGGAATTTTCACGCGTGGCGTGCGTGATAATGATAAGAGGCACTCTTGACGTCTCGCTCGCTCTGCCCTTTTGTGCAATTTCGACGACGGAAACGTTGCACTTCGCAAAAATACTCGTCATTTTTGCCAACACACCCACCTCGTCCGCAACGGAAAGGCGAAGATAATATGCGCTTTCAAAGTCGGTGATGAATTTCGTGTTTTTCTCCGCAGTAGCCTTATTTTTGAAGGTGGAATATTTAATATCCGAGTGCGTCGCCGCGTAAATAATATCGGAAACGACTGCGCTTGCCGTAGGTAACGCGCCTGCGCCTCTGCCGTAGAGCATTACGTCGTCCACGGCGTCGCCCGTCATATAAACGGCGTTAAACGAATCGTTTACGCTCGCCAAAGGATGCGAGGATTTGATGAACGTAGGATGCACACGTACTTCAATGCCCTTTTCCGTATTCTTACCGATTGCAAGCAATTTCAAGGTGTAGCCGAGCTCTTTACCGAATGCAATATCCTTACCGTCCACTTTCGTGATACCCTCACGGAAAATGTGAGTATGCGGAACTTTGGTGTGGAACGCCATCGACGACAAAATAGAAAGCTTATACGTCGAATCAAATCCCTCTACGTCGTTGGTGGGGTCGAATTCAGCATAGCCAAGGCGTTGCGCTTCTTTTAAGGTTTCAGCGTAATCCGCCCCTTCGTTTGCCATTTTCGTCAAAATATAGTTGGTCGTACCGTTGACGATACCCATCATTTTTTGGATATGGTTTGCCTGCACGCCGTCAAGTAAAGTACGGATAATTGGCACGCCGCCTACACAGCTTGCTTCGTAATACAAGCCGCAGCCAGTACGGCGGGCAATTTCTTCCAATTCGTGCGAGTGTTTGCAAATCAGTTCCTTATTCGACGTAACAACCGTTTTCCCCTCGCGAAGCGCCGCGGTAACGAACGCCCTTGCCGCGCCTACGCCGCCAATCGTTTCTACAACGATATCAACGTTGGGGTTTGCAATGACTTCTTCAATGCTTTTTGCGCGCGCTTCGGCGGATATGCCTAACGCGTCTAAACGCTCTGTGGATTTATCCAAAACCATTTCAACCGTCAAATCGACTTGTTGGGTTTTGAGGTAAAAATCATGATGATCGATCAGCGTTTGGTAGGTGCCGCCACCAACTACGCCCAGTCCTAATATTGCTACACCGACTTTCTTAACCATATTCTACTCCTTACAACTTGCGTTGATTTCTTCTTTGCCCGTATTATTTTTCCTGCGTATTCAAATCGTAGAGATACTTTAACCCTTTGAGTGTAAGCAACTTGTCCACGACGTCAATTCCTTCGATTTCTTTAGCGATAATCTTTGAAAAACCGCCCGTTGCAATCGTTTTTACCTTAGGCGCTTTCAATTCTTTTTTGATACGTTTTACGATATATTCCGTCAACCCTGCAAAGCCGAAAACGATGCCCGCCTGCATATTCGTAACGGTATTTTTTGCAATGATACTTTTCGGCGCTTCGATTTCCACGCGCGGCAATTTCGCAGTGCCGTTGACAAGGGAATCGAGCGAACCTTTGATACCGGGGGAAATAACGCCGCCGATAAATTCGTTGTTGGCGCTGATGATATTAAAGGTGGTTGCCGTACCAAAATCCACGACGATCATAGGCACGTTTTCGCCGTAATTGACGATTGCGGAAACGCAATTTACAATTCTGTCCGCACCCACCTCGCGCGAATCGTCGCAACGGATATTCAACCCCGATTTTAAACCGGGAGCAACGTGTAGCGGTTCAATTCCCAAATAAAGCGAGCACATTTTTTCAATCGTATAATCGAGAGAAGGCACGACGGAGGACATAATACCGCCCGTGATTTCGTTTGCCCCGATCCCCTGCGCCGTAAGCATACCGATAAGCTGTGCGCCATACTCGTCCGAAGTCGTTCTAAAATCGGTTGCAACGCGAAAAGAAACCTTTAATTCGTCCTTATCGTAAATTGCATATTTAATATTCGTATTGCCAATGTCAATGCAGATAATCATTTTCCTTTCCTTATTTACCAATGCGTTTTTCCACAACTTTATATACGGTGTGCAAACCGGGCGCAACAATTAAATTTACGCCGAGCTCCACGAAGAAATTGAAGGTAACAAGCCCCAATAAGATAAATACAAACGGATTTAAGCCGAGGAATTGCGTCATTCCCAAATCGTTGACCATCCAATCCTGCGTCATGCCGATACTCTTGTTCATCCAAAGACAGCAAAGGATAAACACGCCCGTGTTGATAATCGGTACGATTGCAGACGCCGTAAATACGGCAACGTAACGGTTTTTCTTTTCGATTAATTTAAACAAGAACCCTGCCGCAATCCCCGCCAACGTTGTTTTAGAAAGGCATGTAATTACCGTGATTACGGGATCATTCACCCAAATGATATAGTAAAATCCCGCAGGGGCGATGATAACTTGAATCAAAATCACCACGCCGCAAGCTAAGCCGAGAAAACCGCCTGCCCAAGGGCCGAGAAGCAACGCGCCCAAAACGATGGGGATAAGCGTGAAATTCAGCTGCACCGCGCCAATAGGAATTGCGCCGCCGAATGCTTGCAACACGACGACGAGCGCCAACAGCACACCGAGCGTCGCAACGTTTTTTGCCGTAAAAAACTTTTTAGTTGTCATAAAACCTCCATCGAGTTCCGTTTAGGATACCCGTAGAAAAAAATGTAGATTTACCCGTTTGATTGGTAGAACCGCCAAAGGCGTGTTCTCCACGAGCATAACACTATTATAACGCATTTTTTTGGATATGGCAAGGAATTGAAACGGAAAAACGGACAATTTTGCAGATTTTTTTCTTTGAAAAGTCCTTTGATTTACACATTTTTAATCAAATGAGAATATGATGTAATAGAAAGAGAAAACCGCAGGACCTTTACGCTTTGGCAATTTACATACTCCTGCGGCGAAACACAGGAGGTATTTTATGACTTGTTGCAATCAGGGTAATATCACCCTTTGGATTCTTATCGCTTTGCTCGTACTCGGCTCGAAAGACGGGATTTTCTGTTCCAACGTCTTTAGCGGCTGTGGTTTGCCTATCATCATCGCGCTTTTGTTCTGCCTTTACAGAAACGGAACGCTCGCCGCGATTTTGACCCCTCAATGCGGTTGCGATAACAACCGTGGTTGTGGTTGCGGTTGCGGCTACTAATTATTATCGTTAGCTTTTTCTTGTTGTCTCCTTATAATGCTTTAATGGGAAAAGGGTCGGTTTAGCCGACCCTTTTTTCTACGTATTTTCCATTTTCAACGCGTACATGGTATGCTTGTTTTCCTTTTAAAAGCCCAATTCCTCCAAAAAATAGGCTTGGAGTGCGATCAACGTTTTCCCGTCGCATATCTCCCTGTTTTTCAGCATCTCTTTCACTTTTGCAAGCGGGAGAAATTCCGCGTCTAAAAACTCGCCGTCGTCAAGGTTAGTTTGCGTTTTTTTGCCGTCGTAAGCGCGATAAATATAAATTTTCTCGTCCGTGTAACCGGGCGTGGGATAGTCTACGAAAAGCAGTTCTAATTTTTCCGCTTTAATCCCCCCTTCTTCCTCCAATTCACGCGCCGCCGCAAGCATAGGATCCTCCCCCTTTTCAAGTTTTCCCGCAGGGATTTCGTAAATACTTTCCCCATAAGGGTAACGATATTGACGAACGAGCAAGACCGCGTCGTTTTCCACGTATAAAACGCACGCCCCGCCGTTATGCTCGATAATTTCGCGCGTGCAAGGTCTGCCGTCGGGCAAAAGCGCGTCGTCGCAACGAACCGTTAAAATTTTTCCGCGGAATACATAATTTTTATTAACCGTCTTTTCGATATAATCCATAATACGCCCTCCTGATTTGTCGCCAAATAAGGCAATTTGAACAACTTTTATTGGTTTTGTTATCATTATAGCACAAATTGTAAAAATAACCAATGTTTTTTTGCAAAATATCTTGATTTTTTTTTGATTTTTTGCTATAATACAGACGAAATATTTTGCACGAACAATTTTCCGTCAAAAGGAGCTTTTACAAATGCAAATTCAGGGTGAGATGTCCGTCAATAAACTGATCGTACTTTTCGTTTTTGATAAAATGGAAAGCGCGCTTTCCGAGCGCACGGTTGTAGAAATGTGTACGGCGGGCAACAACTGGCTTAATTATATGGATTGCATGGAATTATTCCCCAAGCTGGTTGATAACGGATTTTTGTGCCGCGCTTCCTCGCCTGACGACGAGCCCCTTTATACGCTCACAAGCGATGGCAGAGAAACCTTAAACAGCTTTTATATCACTATCCCAAAAAGTATCCGCGACGAGATTTCCGCATTTATTAAAAGCAACAGCGGAAAACTTCGCACTCGGCAGGAATGTAAGTCCGACTATTATCAAAACACGGACGGCACTTACACCGTATATTTAAAAATTCTCGCCCCCACCCAACCCATGTTGGAGCTGAAATTTGTTATTCCCGACAAAAAGACGGCGCAGAGAATTTATAAAAATTGGGAACACAAGGCGTCCGACCTGTATTCCGCTATCTACGAAACGTTGGTGGATTGACGCATAGGCGTTTTTCCCCTATCGGCGTTTACGCCAAAATAATAACTAACAAGGACGGTTTTTTCTATGTTCACTTATTCTACCAAAGGTACTTGTTCCAGACAAATTCTTTTTGACGTGGATGCAGACGACAAAATGCATAACGTTCGTTTCATCGGCGGTTGCGGCGGCAACTTGCAAGGCATTGCGCGCCTTGTAGAAGGCAAAGACATCAACGAAATCGAAGCATTGCTTGCTGGCGTGCGTTGCAAAGGAAACACTTCTTGCCCCGACCAACTTTCTAAGGCGATTGGCGAATATAAGGCAAGTAAGGCGCAGGAAAACGCTTAAACGCGTACCTGCCCTTGTCATTTTTGTTTTTACCTATTTTAAGGGCGTTGGGGAAATTTCCCCAACGCCCTTTTTCAGTAGAAAAAAAACCGCGGCTGTATTCGCCGCGGCTTTTCGCTATGCTACCTCGAAATTAGTGTTTGAAATGTCTGTCGCCGACGAAAATCATGGCTATACCTGCTTCGTCGCACGCGTCAATGGAAAGCTGGTCCTTAATACTTCCGCCCGGTTGAATAATTGCCGTAATACCCGCCTTTACGCACTCCTCTACGCAATCGGGGAAAGGGAAGAAGGCATCGCTTGCCATGACCGAGCCTTTTACCTCGTCGCCGGCGTGCGCAATCGCTTGCTGTGCTGCCCAAATACGGTTGGTTTGCCCCATGCCGATACCCGTCGTTCTGTCCTCTTTACCGACGACGATTGCGTTGGATTTTGTGTGTTTTACCACCTTCCAGTTGAAAAGCATCGCCTTCATTTCTTCTTCCGTGGGCGCGCGCTTGGTTACAACTTTAAGATTTTCGGGCGCGAACAGCGTATTATCGTAGTCCTGCACAAGCAAGCCGCCGTACACCTTTTTCATATCGTACGCGCTCGCCTCGCGCTTTGCCTTAATATCAGGCAATTCAAGCAGTCGAATATTCTTTTTCTGTTTTAAAATTTCAAGCGCACCGTCGGTAAATGCTTCCGCAATAACGATTTCAATGAAAATTTTGTTAATTTCCGTTGCGGTAGCCTCGTCCACCGTACCGTTGATTGCCAAGATGCCGCCGAACACGGAAACGGGGTCGGATTCGTAAGCCTTGATATACGCTTCGTAAATGGTTTTGCCCGTACCAACGCCGCAAGGATTTGCGTGCTTACAAGCCACGACGCAGGGCTCGTCAAACTCCTTGACAAGCTCCAACGCGCCGTTTGCGTCGTTGATATTGTTGTAGGAAAGTTCCTTGCCCCAAAGTTGTTTTGCCTTGGAGAGAGAGCCTGCGCGGATAAATTCTTCGCTGTAATAGCTTGCGCCCTGATGGGGATTTTCGCCGTAGCGCATATCCTGCGTTTTTTCGTATGCAAAGGTGATGCTGTCGGGGAAACGAATATCAAGCTGTTGCGCCAAATAGTTGGAAATCATGCTATCGTACACAGCCGTGTGCGCAAATACCTTATATTGAAGATATTTTTTGGTATCGAGCGAAACTTCGCCGCTTTCCAGCTCGGAAAGTACCTTTTCATAGTCTTTGGGGTCTACTACGACGGCTACGTCTTGATAATTTTTCGCCGCCGCGCGAAGCATTGTAGGCCCGCCGATATCGATATTTTCCACCGCGTCCGAAAAGGTAACGTCCGGTTTGGAGATGGTAGCCTTGAACGGATAAAGGTTTACGGCAACGACATCGATGGTGTTGATATTCAGCTTTTCAAGCTGCGCCATGTGTTCGGGATTGGAGCGCATAGCCAAAAGCCCTGCGTGCACGACGGGGTGAAGCGTTTTCACTCTGCCGTCAAGACATTCGGGAAAGCCCGTAAGCTCGCTGATGCCGATAACGGGAAGTCCTGCGTCCTGCAACGCCTTTGCCGTGCCGCCCGTGGATATAATTTCGTAATCACACGCGATCAAGCGTTTACAAAAGTCCACAATGCCAGTTTTGTCAGAAACACTTACCAAAGCTCTTTTTTTCATAATTGAACCACCTATGTTATTTTTTGCGTAATTTTGAGCCATACTAAACGTATGATACTACTGTATATATTGCTTATCGCTTATATTATCGCCGTGAATTTTTATGCATTTCTTCTTGTCAAAAGCCTTAGAGATAAGGAAAAACAAGACGAATTAAACGCACAAGCCGAGCCGTTGCTTTCCGCAAGCGAAAACGCCGAGCAAAAAGCGTCTAGCACATCGAAACTGCCCCTTCGCCCTACGGGTAGGTTGTATATAACGGGCGCGCTTGGGGGCGCGATTACCATTTACGTGTGCATGTTTTTATTTAAATATAAGCGCACCGACCTTTTGTTGATGGTACTAATGCCGCTGTTGGGCGTTTTAAACGTCTATTTATGGGTCTTGCTCTTCCGCTCGGGCTTGTCCTTTTTCGTAATACGATAAAGCAAGAAAAAGCGGCTTTTTAACGCGATAATTATATTATACCATACTTTTTTTAAATTTGGTATAAAATGGCGAAATTTTTTCGTTTTTTTTAGAAAGTTAAATTTTTACATTTTTATGAAAAAAACGTTCACTTTGAAAATTATTGAAAATTTTAGCATTTTTTTTGTAAAAAGTGGCGAAAATTATTTGACAATTTAATTTAATAATGCTATTATATACAAGCGTTGTCGATACAGCGGTGAAGTGCGACGAAATGCGGGTGTAGTTCAATGGTAGAATTCCAGCCTTCCAAGCTGGCCGCGTGGGTTCGATTCCCATCACCCGCTCCAACTAAAAGAGCGTGTCGTTTATGCGCCTGTAGCTCAGTTGGATAGAGCAACGGCCTTCTAAGCCGTGTGTCAGGAGTTCGAATCTCTTCAGGCGCACCACAACATATATGGCGGGTGTAGCTCAGTTGGTTAGAGCGCCAGATTGTGGCCCTGGAGGTCGTGAGTTCGATTCTCGTCGCCCGCCCCACTTTTTTAATCCCATATTGGGGTGTCGCCAAGTGGTTAAGGCACCGGATTTTGATTCCGGCATTCGTAGGTTCAAATCCTGCCACCCCAGCCACTATGTGGCATACACAAAAATGAATAGCGCCCACTATTTGGCCCATTAGCTCAGTTGGTAGAGCACAGGATTTTTAATCCTGGTGTCCGGAGTTCGAGCCTCCGATGGACCACCAGACGTGTGGATGATTAGCTCAGTTGGTAGAGCAACTGACTCTTAATCAGTGGGCCCAGGGTTCGAGTCCCTGATCGTCCACCAAATGTAAACAGTTCGATTTTGGACCTCTAAAATCGAACTGTTTACATAAAAAACGTATTATACTATGAAAAAATACAACAAGGCCTTATCGTCTAGCGGTTAGGACGGCGCCCTCTCACGGCGCAAACTCGGGTTCGAGTCCCGATAAGGTCACCAACTTCAAATAAATCCGAACACTTTTGTTCGGGTTTATTTTTTTGTGCTTTCACAAAATCTCCAAACCCCGAGTTCTCTATATCGTCAAGTGTGATTTTCGTCGTACCTTCCTTGAAATTGCACGTTAGCAAAGCGTAATCGTCGAATAAATATACACTATTCACAAAGCTGTCTATCAACCTTTGCTTGCCTTCTTTCGTGGAAATATCGCATTTTCTAAATTTATGTATTCCGAACAATATCTGCTCTTTCGTAAGGGCAGGTCTTTTTATTTGTTCTTGCGTTATTTCTATGGTAAGTTCCTTTTGCCGTTCTTCCAAGTCCGCAAGTCGTTTCTTCGTTGAATCAAGAACGATACCGCTTTGTATGGCGTTGAGCATATTTTCTATGCCTTGTTCTACTTCCGCTAACTGAATTTGCAAGGCGTTCAAAATATTGCTTTCTTGCTTTTGTAAATCGTAAAGCCGATATGCCAATTCTTCCATTAGGTTATCGTCCATAACCTTTTCCATAACGGCTTTCGCAACGGCATTTTCTATCTTGTCTTTCGCTATCGTTTTCTTGTCGCAAGTATGCCGTTTCTTTTGGTTGGCGCATTTGTAGTAAGTGTAGGTCTTTCCCGTCTTGCTCGTTCCGCTTTCGCCAAACATTATCGCGTTGCACTTGCCGCAAAAAATTTTCGTTGATAACAAATATTCTTCCTTTGCCTTATGCGTAGCAGGGGCGCGAGTATTTACCGCTATTCGCTTTTGTACCTTTTCAAATAAATCTTTGTCGATAATTGAAGGCATACTATCTCAACCACTGTATCCTTCAACTTCTATTTGCCTATGTATTTACGGCTAGAAAGAATGTGAAAATAATCCATGCTTTTAATGTTTATTTGACATTTATTTAGTATTTATTTAGTATTTATTTAACATTTATAATCTATAATCATTTCAATAAAATTAAAGGAAATAGAAATGAAACCGTCGCTTGAAAATGAAAATAAAAGTCTTAGAAAAGTGTATGTTTTATTGACCAGATTTTCGGATAACCGTTCAAAAGCCATAGGTTTTTTTCAGGTTTTTATTATACCCATGCAGCTATCGGACTTGAAGAAGATTTAGACACTTTTTATAGTTTTGTAAACAAAGGTTTTATCGTCGAAAAAATTTCAAAATACATAAAGTCCAACCGTGAGCCTTTCCCTTGCCAACTCTACGAGTTGAAAGTTACTGAAACGGTTTACAATTCAATTAAAAAGATATTAAATGATTTTGTCCTAAATAAAGGACTATACCGTTATGCGAAATTAGGACTAATATTCGGCTTATTCCATATCCCGATAAAGCAAAAATATCGCTATTTTTGCTCGCAATTTGTAGCGGAAGTATTGCAAAAAAGTAACGCGGTAGAATTAAAGAAAAACAGCGCAATTTGTTTTCCGCGAGATTTACAAAAGCTATCGGAATTGAGATTAAATTTTCAAGGAAATCTAAAAAGTATGCTGGGTCATAGTTTTTTTGGATCGGAAGTTTAATTTGGAATATTATAAAAATGGATTTAGAAAAAACAAATAATTTTATAGGATTTTAATAATTCGTTGACCTTATAAGAAATTGCTTGATATAGGACATACTACTTAAAACGCAAATTAGCATGGAAAAAATTAAGTTCAAAAATATATAAAAGAAAGATTTGCAAATAAATTTGTTATATCAATAGTAGCGATGTATGTATTTACTCTTTTGCATCGATTCGGTTATTTATTATCGGGAAAACACTCCAAAACGGTAAATATGGACGGGATTATCAAACCATAATTTATTATGGGGACGGTCAAACTCACACCATTACTTATTCCGCAGAACGAAAAAGGAAAAACAGAAAAATCATAAACAATAAACAGTTTATTTAAGAACGGGATTTGGAAATTTATAAATCCCGTTCTGTTTGATATATAAAAAACGAGATCTGAAAATTTCCAAATCTCGTTTTTTTCTTACATAGACTTAAACAAAGTTGTGCTAATGGCGTTATTCGCGCAACAAATAACTATTCATAAGCCATAAGTTAAAATGTAATTTATTATCGTCATTCGCGTATTCTTCGGGTATCAATAAAGCATAATCGCGTATCACTTCTTTATATTCAACCTTTGCCGAGCCACCGTTTACCGTAATCGTACAATCATAATGGATGGCAATATCCCAAGTCTTATTTTCGCCAAATTCATAAGTTTTTACCGTTGTGCCGTCGTCAATGGTAAACGATTCCGCCGTTTCGTTTGTAAATGTGAGATACACAATGGTTTTTCCTTCGTTTTTCTTGACCGAAAGCGTATTGTCCTCAAACGTGGAAAGAATAGAAACGCCGATATTCTTTTCCTCGCCATCGCCAACGTAATGGTCGGTATCGTATTCCATTTCGGGCGCATACTTTTTCAACGCGCGGTATGCGTTCAAATCGTAAATGCGGTACTCGCTGTCGCCGTTTTCATCTACGACGTACACGAGCGCGTCGTCCCACGGTAATTTTGCGTTATTTTGCTTGCCTTGCAAATTCACGCTTGCGTTAGAAGGAATTACGCTAACGACGAAAAGTATTACCAATGCAACGGCTAAAATATGTAATGCACCTTCCCAAGCCGATACTTTTACGTTGACCTTTTCAAAGCGACCAACCTCTTTCTTTTCTTGAATAACGTTTTTGCTTGCTTTTATTGCCGTGCGAACGGACGAGTATTCACAAATAGGCGTAATGCAGATACCCACGCCGAATACGGTAAGCGCAAATACAAGCCCGTAAACGTAAGCCATCGTCATACCCAAAGCGGACGTCGCAAGGAAAATAACGGGAATAACGATAGGTAAATACAACGCCGTAGCAAGCAACTCGCCGTGATATTGCGCGAAATCGATCTTCTTTAATCCCGTAACCAACAGTTCGTTGATCATCAGCATAATACCGCTGAACATAAATAAATAACTTGCGTCGGGTAAGGCGAAAGAAACGATGATACCTAAAAATACGTGTATATAAGCAAATGCTCTCGTCATATCCCTGCGCTCGATTTTCAGCCATTTACAAGCGAAATGCGTTGTAAGTGCCGTGATTGCCAACGACAATATACCGATTCCGATAACGATTGCTATATTGGAATAGGTAATCGTTCCGAGCATATGTATATCAATAACGCCAAACAACGCGGCAATCAGTTGGAAAAGGAAATAGCAAGCATACGTTACTACTGCTGCAATGATCAATCCGACAACGATAGCTCCGATTGCCTTTGCCGTTTTGCCGACGTTGTTTTCCTTGCGATAGAATATCGAAAGCAAAATATTCGCCGCAAGCATTACGATACCGATAATCGCAAACACGATCACGGCGGTATGATTGTAAACGACCGTCGTAATATTCAAATACGAAAAGAAGATAGCGGATTCGTCCGCGTCATATAATTTTGATAATTCGTAATTGCCGAGCTTATCGATAAGCCCGTCTACGATTTGCGCCTGTTGAGAAAGATAACTCATACCGATGTTATCGGGCGAATCATTCTGCGTATGATAATTCTCGCCGCTGCCGATATTCGCCATATTTACGCCTTGATAAGCCGCTTTGAACGTCGTAAAATCGGTATTATTCGGCATCATATCGTAAACCATCGTTGCAATCGAGCAAGTAAACAAATTCTTATTCACTTCGGAAAATAATTTGACGGTATTATAATTATTTTTGCCCGTTTCAAACATAATGAGCGTTCCGCTCGTGCCGCGCGATTCGAGATTGGTTACGAATTTCGTGCGCTGTATTACGTTATTAAAGCCCGTAAATTCTTCCGCCATTGCTTCCGAGCCGTACATACCGAACTCTTCGCCGTTGACGAATGCAAACAACAAGTCGTTGGAAAGCGTATAACCGTTTTGCATTTTATCAAGATAGTACCGAATCGCCTCCAACATTACCGAGCAAGATACGCCGTCGTCGGACGAGCCTTGCCCCATTGGTACGGAATCAAAATGCCCCATAAACATAACCGCTTCGCCCGTTTTTTGCGTTCCGTTTGCAGGAATATGTACGATTAAATTACTCAAATACCAATTCTGATGGTCGGTGTCTTCCGCAACAAAATCTTGAATAACATAGGCGGGTTTTTCCGTTGTATCGCCTTCGGTTATTCCGTAACTCTCTACCGTAGTTATGAGATATTCAAGCGCCTTTTGATTCGCTTCCGTATCCATAATGGAGCGTGGTCCGTTTTCGGACAGCTTTTCAATGTGCGTGGTTATATTTGTTTGATTGAAGTTGGTTTTCTTTTGCGTTTCTTCGGTATCTACAATAGAAACCACAAAGAAAAA
>JAFUJR010000008.1 GCA_017468085.1 Clostridia bacterium
GAAACGTCATACCGACTGAGCGAAGCGAGTGGAGTGTATCTCAAAAAAGTAAGAAGTAAGGGCGAAAAGTGAATAAGTGAGGTAAAGGTTTATAAAGAGATACGCTCGACTACGCAATAAATTGCTCCGCTCGGTATGACAGGGGTTAATTTCACAAAGAGAAAGCCCGTTGACGGGTAGCAAGTAACACGTGCATGACTGGCAGGTCAACCAAGAGCACATTTGTGCTATGCCAGTGAACAAGGGCTATGCCCGAAAAATGAAAACCACGCGATATTCGGGTGGATGATTATTTATAAAGGAAGGGGCAGGTACGCGTTGAATTATCTTTTTTCAATCGCTTCTACGATGGCGTAATAGACGGGAATGGTGATGAAAAGAATCCAATTCGGGTGCCAGTAGTCCCATTGCATACCGACAAAAAGATAAATAAAGGTAATTAATGCAGGGTAAGCAAAACAGCTTGCTTTTTTCTTGCGGATACATTCTAATATGGAATAATAAACGGGAACGGTAACGTAAAGCGTCCAACCTATCGCCCAGCCGTTCCACAAAAATCCCCAAAGAAGATAAGCAATCGTAATAATTATTGGGTAGGGAAGATACCTGAGCAAACGCATAGCAATTTCTTTTTTGACGCGCTTTTTAGTGGGGACGTCTACGTGTACGTTGATATTGACTTCTTTTTCGCCGACGTGTATGTTGTCATTGGCTATATGGATTCCGTCCTCACCGCCGACGTGTACGCCGTCATCGTCGATATGGATTCCGCCCTCGCCGCCGACGTGTACGCCGTCGTCGTCGATGTGAATACCGTTTTTTCCGCCGACGTGTATGCCGTCGTCATCGAATTGGATTTTACCTTCAACGTCGATATGAATTTCATTTTCGTCGATATGAATGCCTTTTTTGCGCGTGCTTTGAGTATTTTCCTCGTAGCTTGTTTGTTGCGCGTTTTCTTGTTCGGGTTCTTCGGATTCGCGGTTTTGTTTTTGGGGTGTGTTTCCTACCAGCTCGTCTAAGGATACTCCGTACAATTTAGAAATTTTGATAAGGTTTTCGGTGTCAGGCAGAGCGTCGCCGCATTCCCATTTGGAAACTGCCTGCCGCGAAACGTTGAGCTTTTCCGCAAATTCTTCTTGGGAGAGGTTGGCGTTTTTTCTTAACTCGTAAAGTTTTTTGCCAAGTAATTCGCCGTTGGTCATAGTATAACTCCTTGCGCGTTAGCGTTTTTAGTATGCTTATTATACAATAAAAAGGGGGATAGTTCAACCGATTTTGCTTTGCAATTTCGCAACTATTGGTTGCATAATGCAAAAATTGCGGTTTTTATAAACAAAAACCACCGAGAATAACCTCGGTGGTTTGCTTTTTACAAATAAAGGGGGGCAGGTACGCGTTTAATCGGTTAATCCCAATAAATAATCTACGCTTTCATTAAAAAATTGAGATAAAACGATTAAATTTGCCGACGTGGGGTCAGTTTTGTCCTTTTCCCATTTGGCGATTGCCGATTGACTTAACCCTGTCTGCTTGGCTAATTCCATTTGTGATAATCCACGCTCTTGTCGCAGTTCTTTTAACCTTTCGCTGAATTTCATACTTATATTATAGCCTGTTTAAGTCGAAAAAGACTTGACAAGTATTATAAGACTTGATAAAATAAAGTGAAACGTGATTTCGAGGGGTGGTCAAATATGCAAGAAAATAAAATTTGTTCGTTTTTTGGACACCGTGAGATTGCAATAACGGAAGAATTATACGCGACAACGACTGCCGAAATTATGAAAGCGGTGGGTTTAGGTTGTCGTATTTTTTATTTTGGCGGGTATGGAGCTTTTGACGAGCTTTGCTATAAAATCGTAACGAAAATAAAAGGGGAGCTGCCCGAAAAGCAAATTCAGCGGGTTTACTGCGTTGCGCAGGCGGGGTATTTGCGAAAAAAATCGAGGTATTTTAACGGTGAGGATTACGAGGAAGTTGTATATTTAACGCCTACGTTTGAGGGGTGGTACAAAAGCATTTATTTTAGAAATTGCGCGATGATAGACAAAAGCGATTTGATTATTTTTTACGCAGAAAAGCGTGAAAACAGCGGAGCGTATAAGGCATATTCGTATGCGAAGAAAAAGAAAAAACAGTTGGTAAATATTGCAAGAGAATAAAAAAACACCGAAGCGTAATTGCTTCGGTGTTTTGGTTGTTTCGTTAAGCTGATTACTCGCCTTTGAAGGGGAGAAGAGCCGTAATTCTTGCACGCTTAATAGCAGACGCAACCTTTCTTTGGTGCGCTGCGCAGGTGCCGCTCATTCTGCGGGGAATAATTTTGCCGCCTTCCGTAATGAATTTCTTAAGACGGTTTACGTCCTTGTAATCGATAACGTCGAGCTTTTCCTGGCAGAATGCGCAAACCTTTCTACGGGGCGCTTTTTTGAATACCTTTTTAACAGGTGCTTTTTCTTCCATGATTTTTACTCCTTTAATTATTTGTGTCCTTCCTTATAGATTAGAAAGGAATGTCGCTGTCGTCGTCCATCGCTTGAAGCGTTGCTCTCTTTTTGGGAGCGGACGAACGGGGCGCGTCGGCAACGTCGTCAAAAGCGTTGCTGTTGTCTTTCGGCGTGAGGAATTCGCAATCCTGCACGATTACGTCCACAGCAGTACGTCTTGTGCCTTGGTTGTCTTCATAGTTGCGGATTTGGATATGACCCACAACGGCAACCTTGTTGCCTTTCTTGGTGAAACGCGCGATGGTTTCGCCCAAACCGCGCCAAGCCGTACATTCAAAAAAGTCCGTTTGGCGTTCGCCGTCCTGCGACGAATAAGGTCTGGTAACTGCAATGGCGAAACGGCACATGGGCACGCCCGAAGGGGTTTCGCGCAGTTCAGGGTCGCGCGTTAAGTTTCCGATTAAAAATACTTTGTTCATACGTTTTCCTCTTAATTAGTTGAGCTTCGTGATCAAACGTCTAACAACGTCGGCGTCGATAAGCGCGATACGCTTAAGCTCTTCTACAACTTTGCCGTCTGCTTCGAACGTCATAAGAACGTAATAAGATTCGTTCTTAAACTTGATAGGGTATGCAGTTTTCTTCGTACCCCATTTTTCCGAAGAAGTAACGCTGCCGCCCATCGAAGTAACTACCTTTTCGAATTTGGCAACCTTAGCGTCTTTTGCTTCGTCGGTCAAGTCGTTGTTGAGCAAATAAAGCATTTCGTATTTAGCCATATTTTTTCACCTCCTGGTCTTATTCGGCACGTCTGCCCTGACGTGCAAGGTAAAACAGCCGTATTCATACAGCCGTGTAGAATTATTATAGCCTATTTGTAGGGATTAGTCAAACGTTTTTTGCGCGTTTTTTATAGAATTCCTACGGAATTTCACGAATTATGCTCAAAGTAAAACAAAAGAGGAGGTTTTGTCCTCCTCTTTTTGCTTGATTAGGCGAGGCTGTTGACATAGTCAACGGCTTTAAGCAGTTCTTCCACGTAAATCAACATTTGCTCCGTAGTTAAATCGCCGATCAACGTGCCGCTAGGGTGCGTGGTATTGACGGGATAATCTGCAATTTCAAGGATGATCTCTCTATTCAAAATATCATTGCTGAGGTTCAAAATACCGTCGTGCGCAAGTTGTTTAAGCTGTGCGTCGTGCACTTCGCGCTTCATATTTTCAATGAGTTTATCCATATCGTTGACAACGGAATATTCATAAGCGGCGTTGTATTTGTTGCCGTATTCGTCTTCACCCGTCAACATATAATGCCAAATATCGCCAAGGACGCGGTTATCTACGCCCGAGTCGGGATCGTAGAGTATCTTGTTGCCGTCGTAGTCGATATAGTCGCCCACGTTTACCGTTTCGCCGTTGCTATCGACGTAGGAATCGCCTTCTTTGTAGGTTCTGTAAATTTGATCTTCAAATACTTGACCGAAGGACAGTTCGCCTACCGCGGTTGAAAGCTGATCGATAGGGGTACCCGCAAGATGCTTCAACATAGGGTTGCCGTCGATTTCTTCTCCCAAAATATCGCCAACCGTAAGACGAGAGGTGAGCTTGGTGAGAAGGTTGCTGCTACCGGAGAACTGCTTTAAGGTCGTTTCCGTGAATTCCACTGCGGTGGTACCGTCGAAAAGATAGTAAACCTCCGTTTCGTCCGCACGCGTGCCTAAGGTAAGGTTGTAAGTAACGTCGTCTTCCTCGCCGTCGCCGTTGAGTTCGGTGAAGGTAGACGTGCCGTTAAGCGTATAGCTTGCCGCGTTCAGCGCTTCGCCGTATTCGTTGTAAGCAAGTCCGCCGTCGATGATGATATGGCGTTGAAGCATTTTTGCCGTTTTGACGGTAGAGCCGTTTTCCACCGTGGTTTCTACCGTGTAGTGGACGTCTTCTATGCCGTAAATGAGGTAGGAAACGATACTGTTGTCCATATCGGGCGAGATGACGTAGGAAAGAGGAATATCGTTGATGAGGTCGTCGCCCATCGTGCGGATCTCGCCAAGAGTGCGGGGACTGTCGGTGATCTCTTTGCCACCGTAAGCAAGGAAGATGAGCGCGGCGTGCGAATCTTCGGTTATACCGAGTACGTCCGCAAGTTTGATAGCGTTGATAATATTTTGCGCGCCGTCGCCCTTGAAGTCGCCAAGGGTACGGGGATTGCTCTCGTCGCTGTCCACGTAGAGGATAGATTTAAGCAACGCGTCATCCGTTTCGATAACGTCGGCAAGCTTAATGCCGTTGATGAGTTTTTCGCTTTGAGCCGAATCGGTAAGGTGCGCAAGCGTGGTAGGGATTTCGTTACCCTCGTCGTCCGTCGTGGTCAAAAGGGATTTGATGACGGGGCTTGCCGTGCTTTCGTCGATGACGTCGGAGAGCTTAATGCTGTTGATGAGTTTTTCGCTCTGAGCCGAATCGGTGAGGTGTGCAAGCGTGGTAGGGATTTCGTTACCCTCGTCGTCCGTCGTGGTCAAAAGGGATTTGATGACGGGGTTTGCCGTGCTTTCGTCGATAACGTCGGAGAGCTTGATACCGTTGATGATAGAATCGCTGTCCGTAGAAAGCATTTCAATCGTGCGCGGTTGGTTTTTGTCGCCGTTTACGTAAATGATGGAAAGGAGAGCGGGGTGGGTGTTTTCATCTACCGTAATGACGTTGTCAAGCTCGATTCCGTTGATAATTTTCGTCATATCGCCGGTGAGCTCGCCAAGGGTACGGGAAGCGTTTTCTTCCTTGTCGTCGATGGGAACATATTTTGCGTTTTCGCCCTCGCCTTCAAGTTTGTATTCGCCTTTGAATACGATGGAGAGAAGAACCTCGCTTGCGTCTTCTTTCAAAGTAAGTACGTCGGCAAGTTTGATCGTGTTGAGGTCAAACTCGGAAAGCTCGTTAATCGTGAGCGCTTTGCCGTTTTCGTCGTAAAGGATAGAGGTGAGCGAGTTGTCGTCGTCGGGTTTGATCCCCAAAATGTCTGCTACCTTGATATCGTTGATAAAGGTTTCGTCAAGCTCGTTGATGGTAACGGGTACTTTGACGGGGTTGCCGTCTGCGTCCGTGCCGTCCTTAAAGAGAATGGCGTGCATGGGGTTGGTTGCGTCGTACGTCGTTTCGCCTAAGATTTCCGCGATTTTAATATTGTTGATAAAGTCGCCCGTAAGGTCTTTGAGCGCAACGGGTACTTTGGCGGGGTTGCCGTCTGCGTCCGTGCTGTCCTTAAAGAGAATGGCGTGCATAGGGTTGGTTGCGTCGTACGTCGTTTCGCCTAAGATTTCCGCGACCTTGATATTGTCGATAAATTCGCCTGTGAGGTCTTGAACGGTAACGGGCACTTTTTCGCCGTTTTCGCCGTCTTTAAACAAAATGGCGTGCATGCTGTTGGTGGGGTCGTACGTCGTTTCGCCCAAGATTTCCGCAATTTTAACGTTGTTGATAATGGTTTGGCTGTCGTTTACGAAATCGCCTACGGTAACGGGCACTTTTTCGCCGTTTTCGCCGTCTTTAAACAAAATGGCGTGGATAGGGTCGGTGGAATCGTATTCCGTTTCGCCTAAAATGTTGGCGATTTTAATGCCGTTGATGATGCTTTCGCTGTCGGTCATGAAATCGCCCACGGAAACGGGTACTTTTACGTCGTTGCCGTTTTCGTCTACGCCGTCTTTAAACAAAATGGAGTGAATGGGGTCTTCGGGGTCGTATTCCGTTATGCCCAAGATACCCGTGATTTTAATGCCGTTGACAACGCTTTCACTGTCGTGGATAAGGTCGTTGATAACGAGGGGAATCTTTACGTCGTTGCCGTTTTCGTCTACGCCGTCCTTGAATAAAATAGAATGGATAGGGTCGGTGGGGTCGTATTCGTTGATGCTTAAAAGGGCTGCGATTTCAAGGCCGTAAAGCACCTCTTCGCCGCCTTCGCTCGCCAAATCTTTGATGGTGAGGAATTTCGCGCCTTCTTCTATCGGTTGGGGTTTTCCGTTTTCGTCCAACGTGTAATCCACCCCTTCTTTGCCGTAGCAGAGGTATTTGAGGATAGGGTTCATTTCCTCTTCGCCCAAGAAGGTATCGAGGAGGGCGCAAAGCTCCGTGTTCATAACGTCTTCAAGGAGCTGTTTGACGAGGGAGCCTTCTTCATCTACGCCGCCCGTGATCTTCGTGTTTAGAAGGGTATCGTAATCAAGGGGGATACCGAAGTCGGTTTTGACGGTGTCCAACAGCTTTCGAAGCTGAACGCCTACGTAGGGGGAAAGGTCGGTTATGTTTTTGATCGTAGTTTCTTCGCTGGCTAAGCCGCTGATGGCGTCCGCTACGTCGCCGACGAGGTCCATGATTTTTTTATGGGCGTATTCTTCGCTTAAAATACCGCTTTCATTGTCGAAGAGGAGCTCGGATAAATTCAAACCGGGGACAATCGTGTCGACAAGCTCTACCGTTTCGTCAACGGGTTGTGTGCCGATGGAATAAATAATAGCGGTTACCGTGCCGAATACCGAGCCAACGCCCAACACGAAGCCGAGAATAATCGAGAGGATAGCGGTGATGAGCCTGCCGCCCCAATCGGATTTTCTTTTCTTCTTTTTCTTCTTATTGTCGGGATTGTTGGTTTTATTGTCGCCGCCCGTCGGTTGCGTTTTGGGCGGGGCGGGTTTTTCCGAAGGTTCTGCCGTAGACTTAGCGGACGTTGCCGTCGGTTGCGCCGTCGCTTGTACGGGCGCGGCGGGGGCTTGCGCCGCAGGCTGTTGAACCGCAGGTTGAGGCTGCGTTACGGGTTGCTGAACCGCAGGTTGAGGCTGCGTTACGGGTTGCTGAACCGCAGGTTGAGGCTGCGCCGCGGGCGGCGTTGCCGTTTGGGGCTGTTGAGGTTGTCCCATAGGTTGCCCGGAAGGGGTGGGCGTAGGTTGTCCGGTTGGTTTGTTGTCCATATTTTCAGACATATACTTACCTCCTATAAGTCGGCGGCGGCGTTAAAAAATTTTGCTTTGCGTTTCGCCGTCGCGGTTGTTTTTGAAGTTTGGCAGAGTACGGACCGTGAAAATCCGTTTCCGCTGAATTTTATTATGTAATAATAAGTTCATTATACAGCATAAAAAAGAAAAAAGCAAGGGGTTTTCAAAAAAAAGAAAGCAACGAATACAATTCGTTGCCTAATTTTTACGGTTTTCCTGGTTTATTTTGTCAAATTACTTGAAAATGGGAATGGTCGCGAGATAAATAACGTCCGTTCTGTCCGCCGCGTCAGCCTCTGCAAGTACAAACGCTTTTTTGTGGACGGTTGCGCCTGCTTTTTCGACGAGTTCTTCCAAGCCTGCCAAAGAAGCGCCCGTAGAAACGACGTCGTCCACGATGCCTACTTTTTTGCCTTTGATAAGGTCTACGTCGTGTTTGGAAAGGTACAGCTTTTGTTCCTTGCCCGTCGTGATGGAGGAGCGAATGGTGATTTCAATGCCGTCCTGCATATACAGTTTTTTCGTCTTTCTTGCAACCGCGTAATATCTATGGCCAAGCTCTCTTGCTACGCAATGGGTAAGCTGTAAGCCTTTGGATTCCGCGGTGATAAGTACGTCGCAGTCGGCAAGTTTAGGAGCGAGCGCTTTTGCGGAATGTTCGGTCAGTGCGCTGTCGCCGTGTAAATTAAAAAATGCGATAGAGATGCCGCTGGGCAAGGGAAGGATGGGAAGCTGCGCTTCAAAACCTTCGATGTCTACGGTATGATATTTCATAGGATATGCCCCCTTAAGGTGTATTAAAAAGGCGACGTTCGTTGTCTTTCTACTATTATTGTAGCATATATTTTCAAAAAAGTAAACGTTTCCGAGGGGAATTTAAAAATTTTTATGGGGTTAGGAAGGGAATTGTACGAAAGGAGCGTCGGCGCGGGTTGACTTTTGCCGCGGATTTGGGGTATAATACTTAAAAGCGCTAAATGCGGAATGCGGAGCGCTCGGTTGCGGAATAAAAAGGAGGGAGCGCGTGAACGAGATTACGGGGATTTTACCGCAGGTAAAGGATAAAACGCGGTGCAATATCTATTTAGACGGGCGTTTTTGTTGCGGCTTGACCTTGGAAACGGTGGTAAAAAACCGCTTGAAGGTTGGAAAAACCGTTACCGAAACGGAACTTGCGGATATGCAGTTGGAAAGTGAAAAAAATACGGCGTTCGATAAGGCGCTTACCCATCTTTCCGCTACGCGGAAAACGGAAAAACAAATCCGCAAGTTTCTTGCGGAAAGGGGGTATTTGCCCGCCGTGGCGGAGTACGTTATAGAAAAGCTCCGCTCCTACAATTTCGTTAACGACGGGGAGTATGCGGAGGCGTACGTAGAACACGCGGCAAAACGCAAGGGCGGACGAATGATTCGTATGGAATTGCGGGGCAAGGGCGTAACGGACGAACAGATCGACGCGGCGTTATCTTCCGTGGACGAGGATACGGAAATCGAAACGGCGAGAGGGATTTTACAAAAATATATGCGCGGAAAAACGGCGGATAAAGAAGGCTTGCAAAAGGCGTATCGGTATTTGATAGGCAAAGGCTTTTCCTACGACGTGGCAAAAGCGGCGCTGTCTGCGTTTGGCGATTGCGACGAGGATTAAAATGGCGTGGGCAGGTACGCGCTGAAATAAAAAGGGTATAGGCAGATATGCGATGAAATATAAATATGAAAGCAACGGAATACAACGCGTACATTTTGAGCAGTTGCCTTCGACCAACGATTACGCAAAGGAAAAAAGGGAGGAGGGAAAACCTCTTATCGTAACGGCAGCGCGGCAGAGTAAGGGCAGGGGCACGAAGGGCAGAGAGTTTGTTTCGGGTCTTGGCGGCGTGTACCTTTCCGCTTTAAGATTTTACGAGGAGTTTCCCGCAAAGCAAGGATTTAAAATCATGGCGAATGCGGCGGCGGCGGTGTGTAACACCCTACGCTATTTCGGGCTTTCTCCCGTCATTAAATGGGCGAACGACGTATTCGTAGACGACAAAAAAATTTGCGGGATTTTAATTGAAAACACCTTTTCGGGCGCGTTCGTGCATTCGTCGGTGGTGGGTATCGGCTTGAACGTAAACGGCGGCTTCGAGGGGGAGCTAAAGGAAATTGCCACCTCCATGCAAGAGCGGACGGGGAAAAGTTTTTCCGTGGAACAAGTAACGGAGAAATTGATAGAAGAACTTTTGAGGGAACACGATATGCAAGAATATCTTTCCTATATCGGATATATCGGCAGGGAGGTTCTGCTGATTTTTGGGGAAAGAGAATGTCGCGGCAGGCTGATTTCCGTAGACGCGGAAGGGGGCTTGCTCGTTGAACTTGACGGCGAGAAAAAACGGTTGACGAGCGCTGAGGTGTCCATCCGTTTATAAGGCGAAAAATTATGGATTTTTTGACGAAAGAAAAATTGAATTTGGCGTTGACTTCCGAGGGCGTTTTCAATCTTTTGCCCAAACGTAAAAGGGATTCGCACAAGGGCAGTTACGGCAAGGCGGCAATTATGGCGGGCAGTATCGAGTATACGGGCGCGGCGTTTTTGTCGGCTGCGGCGTGCTTGCGCTCGGGCGCGGGATACACGGCGTTGTTTGTGCCGTCGGAAATACTGTCCCACTATATTTTAAAAGTGCCTGAAATTTTATTGAAAACCTCAAACGAGGGGAGCAGGTACGCGTTCAAGGAAGAAATTATGGGAAAATTACGTGAATACGACGCCGTGGCGTACGGTATGGGCATGGGCGTTTCCGTAGACGTAGCCGAGGGCGCGGCGTGGTTGCTTTCCCATTATCAAGGCAAGCTGATCTTGGACGCGGACGGCTTAAACAGCCTTTCCGTATATAAAAAAGAAGGGTTTTCCTCCCTGCTTAAGAATGCAAAATGCGACGTGATTTTAACGCCGCATATCAAAGAATTTTCCCGTGTTTCAGGGCTTCCCGTCGAGGAGATTTTGCAGGACGAAATTGGGTGTGCGCGGGCGTTTGCCGAGTCAAATTCCGTTACTTTACTTTTGAAAAACGCCGCAAGCGTCATCACGGACGGCGAGAAAACGGCGGTGAATTCGACGGGCAATTCAGGGCAAGCCAAGGCGGGGAGCGGCGACGTTTTGTCGGGCGTGCTTGCGGGGCTTTGCGCGCAGGGCGCAAGCGGATTTGACGGGGCTTGCGCGGCGGCGTTTCTTTGCGGGAAAGCGGCGGAGCTCGCGGCGAAGTCCGTGGGGGAATATTCTCTTACCGCCACCGATTGCATCGCGCGCTTGGGCGAGGCGTTTTTGTCCGTGCTTGGGCGGGCGTGAGCCGCGTTATTGCGTCGGCGCGTCGTAGCCGAAAATACGCACGAATACGGCGGCAAGGAGCAACACCGTCCCGAATATCAGATAGTAATAGAAAAACGGCGTAAGGAAAGAGAGGAACAAGATCAGCGCGGCGCTCGTTAAAAAACGGCGGGCGTTGGTTTTTGCAAACCAGAGTTTGAGTTTGAATTTACGCCTTCTCTTTTCGTCCGAGCCGAGGTAGGTTTGGGGCAGGACGTCGGCTTTTTTGAGGGCGGCGTACACCTCCTCTCCCGTCCGTACGCCGATTTTGAGCTTTTCGCAAAGGGCTTTGGCTTGCGGTTCGATAGCGGCGCAGAGCAAAATTTTCGTTTGCGGCGTTTGTATGCGGAAAAGGTCGGCGACGTCGTCGGCGGCGACGGGCGCAAAGCGGAAATGCAAATAAAAGAAATTTTCGCCGACGGAGAGTTGTAAATTTTCGCGGCGGGTCGGGGGTTCGTTTCCCTCCTCCGTTTGGAAATAACGGAAAAAGTAGTCGGTCAATTCTTCGTCGGAAAGCAGGGCAAGGTGCACAAGCAGTTTCTCCTGAGTTTCCGCGTCCGATTTTTTCAAGAAAAATTTTTTACGGCGGGCGTTTAAGACGGCGGCGACGGCGCAGGCTGTCAACGCGCCGCAGAGGGCGCTCAGCGCAAGAGAAAGGAAGAGCCCGACGCGGAGAAAACGGAAAAAGCAGAGAGTGAACAAAAAGCTCACGCAAAAAGTAAAAATCAAGTCGGATATAAAAGCAAGTTTTTTCATATTTTAATTTTTGCCGAAAAATTTTGCGGTTAAACTTGAAAAAAACGGAAATATATAGTATAATGTAGAAAAAGTCTGCTTTAAAGCGGCGTTTGTAGGATTTTACGCGGCGCGGCTTGAGTGGGCGCGCGTGGAACGGCGGGATAGATCCTTTCGTTCGGCGTAAAATAAGAAAGAAGTGGTTTTTATGAGGATTGCAGTTTTCGGCGGGTCGTTCGACCCCGTGCATACGGAGCATATACGCCTTACGCAGGCGGCGATTGAGGAGCTTGGCTTGGACAAGTTGTTCGTGATGCCCGCGCACGCGCCGCCGCACAAGCCCGGTAAAGAACTTTCGCCCGACGCGGATCGATTGGAAATGTGCCGTTTGGCGTTTGCCGATTGCCCCAAGGTGGAGGTGAGCGACTACGAAATTTCAGAGGGAGGCACCAGCTTTACCTACCGCACTTGCAGGCGTTTCAAGGAGAAATATCCGTCTGCGGAAATTTTTTGGATAGTCGGTACGGATATGCTGCGCGATTTCCCCACGTGGCGTCATCCCGAAGATATTTTAAAAAACGTAACCCTTGCCGTATGCGGCAGGGCGGAAGCGGATGGCTGGTGGGAGGAGGAACAGAAAAATTTCGTCCAAAAATTCGGGGTAGGTTTTAGGCGTTTTTCCTACAACGGCGCGGCGGTATCTTCGACGAAAATTCGCGTTTTGGCGGGGGCAGGTATGCGTTTAACGCCGTTCGTGAGCGAAAAAGTCGAAAGGTATATTCAAGAGAAGGGTTTATATAAAATCCCAAACGCAGACAAAGCGCTCGGCTTGGAAACACAGCAAAGGCAGGCGCATAGCCTGCGGGTTGCGGAGCTTGCGGCGGCGCGCGCGGTTGCGCTCAAACTTTCGGAAAGAAAAGCGATTGCGGCGGCGCTCTTCCACGATTGCGCAAAGAATTTAGACGTAAATTCTCCGTATTTGGACGGTTTTATTCCGCCGACGGAGTGGGGAGAAATCCCACGAGAGGTATACCATCAATTTGCGGGCGCATTCGTTGCCGAAAAGCATTTTGGCGTAACGGACGGCGAGGTGCTTGACGGGATCCGTTATCATACCAGCGCAAGGCCGAATATGGGCGAATTGGAAAAATTGATTTTCCTTGCCGATATGTTGGAGGAGGCGCGAAGCTACGAGGGCGTGGACGAGTTGCGGCTTCTGTTTTTCAAGGACAAGGATTTGGACGAGTGCTTGACGGAGGCCCTGCGGCAAACTCTGTTATTTTTACAAAAAAAAGGCGGGGAGATTTATCCCCTGACAAGAGAGGCGTACGAATTTTACGCCCGTATACAAAATAAAAAAGAGAGGAATACATTATGAAAGAAGTAACGAGCAAGGCGTTGGCAATCGAAATTTGCAAGGCGATGAGCGATAAATTGGGCAAAGATATTATCGTTTTATACGTGCGTGAAAAAACCGACCTTTGCGATTATTTTGTAATCGCAAGCGGTAGCAACGCGCCGCAAATCAAGGCGATGGGCGAGCGCGTGGAGGAGCTTGTAGAAAAGAATTTGGGGCTTGTGCCTTCCCGCACCGAGGGGGTGCGCGACGGGCGTTGGGCGGTGCTTGATTACGGCGACGTTATCGCACATATTTTCAACGACGAAACCCGTCTTTTTTACCACTTAGAACGCCTTTGGACGGACGGTGGAAATATCGAACGTTTCAATGATAAAACGGGTGAATTGTATACCAACGTTCCCGAAAAGTAAGTCTTAAAACGACGAATTTTGCGTGCAAAAACGTAAAATGCATAGGGCAGGTACGCGCTGAGCGCAAAAAATAGGCGCTTTAACGAAATTTGGCGCGCCCAGCGGAAAACAAGGCGCAACAGCGGTTTTCGCTATTTGAATTGGATTTGTTTGGGCTCTCCGTATTTTGGTTTGGAGCGCATACGTTTCCGTTCGACAATATAATAAATAGGCTCTTGCGGCGGCGTAGGAGCTTTTTTTGTGTCCTCTTTTGGCGGGGGCGGCGGTTCAGTCGGCTTTTTGTGCTGTAAAAAGCCGATTTTGGCGCATTTGAGGATATGTACGCACACAAAACAGAGGGCAAAAAGGAAGATGAGGCAAAAAATACCGCCGACGGTACGGGCGCTTAAAAGATTGTTGTAAAAAAGGCGCAGGTTTTGGTTGCCGCGCGCCGCGGCTGTGAGAAGATTTTTCATGGTTGCAGTATACAAAATTTTGCTTGTCATAATTTAAAAGAAAATGGAATAAACGCGCTTCCTTTGTCGCATAATTAGCGCATGGAACAGCAAACGGAAAACAAACAGATACTTACGAAAGGTAACGAAGAAGAAAAGCGGGTGCGTATCACGACGCAAGAGGCGATTGAATACAGAGAGTATAAACGGCAGAGAAAACGCGCGGAGATCCTTTCCGCTATCGCCAATTCCGAGGGGATTTTAAACGATTTTGAGGACGAGAAAAAGGTACGGGAGCGCGCAATGCGCCTTCGCCAAGCGGCGGTTTGTATGACGCCTGAGCGTTTGCAGACGATTGGTGGACTATACGTGGAAAGAGGGGTGGCGGTGGACTGCCTCATCGGCGGCAACGGGGAAACGCTTGCCAAAGTGAAAGCGTACGAGGCGAAGCGGGCGGCGAGAATGCGCGCAAGCGAGCTGACTTTGATGATTTCACCTTACGCGGTGGTGAACGGGCGGTATGATGAGATCGCAAAAGAGATAAAGCTGGTCAAGCGCGCCGCGCCCAAGGTAAGGTTAAAAGTGCGGGTGAATCGAACGTACACCCCCGCCGTTTTATCCCGACTGGCAAGGCTGTGCGCCGAGGGCGGCGCGGCGTATTTCTGCGTGCCCTATTTCGAGGGTTGCGAGCGGCTTAGGTTGGAGCTGAAAAACGGGTGTAAATTGCAGGTCGTCGGCGTGGAAGATTTGTCTGTTTTTAAGAAAATGCACGGGGCAGGTGTGGAACGAATACTCACAACGCAGGCTTGGGATATGTACCTGGAGTGGATGAAAGAGGTGGAAAAAATCAACTTCCCCGAGTTGATGTTAAAGGTGGAAAAGACCGAAATAAAAGCAGAGGCGGAAAAGCCCGCTGTTACGGCGTTACGGTTGCCTATCCGCGAGCCGCAAAAAATGCTTGCGGACGGAGTGCGGAGTGCGGAAAATGCTCCGCAAGTGCGGAATGCGGAATGCTAAGCGCGGAACGGCGGTAAAATCAAAAAAGAGAGAGCGGAGTTTTGCAAAATTGCAAAGCTCTGCTTTGCGTTTGGGTATATTCCTTTTGGCTACTCGCATAGGATAAGGGTATGAAAAAGTCTTTTTTTGCCATTTGTACGGCGGTAGTGGTAGGGTTTGTTTGGGCGGTTGCGCTGTGCGTGCAGGCGTTGAGCGGCGCGCAGGCGGTTTCCGTATTCGACGGGGAAATGCGGATCGTCGTGGACGCAGGACACGGCGGTATCGACGGTGGGGTAACGGGTAGAACGACGGGCGCGAAGGAAAGTGAAATCAACCTTGCCATCGCATTTAAGCTGAGCGCCGTATTAGAGGAAATGGGATTTGACGTGGTGATGACGCGCAAGACGGACGCGGGGCTTTACGACACGACGGCAAAGGGATTTAAAAAACGGGATATGCAACGGCGCAAAGAGATTATTTTGGACGCTGCGCCGACGATGGTCGTTTCCGTGCATCAAAATTATTATCCCTCGAAAATGCAACGGGGGGCGCAAGTTTTTTATGCCGCAGACAACGAAAACGGCGGGCGGCTGGCAACGCAAATCCAAGCGCAAATGAACAAAATTTACGAGGCGCAAGGGGTGAAAAACCGCAATGCGGCGCAGGGAGATTTTTTCATTTTAAATTGCGCGGCGTGTCCGTCCGTCATCGTCGAGTGCGGATTTTTGTCAAGCCCCAAGGACGAGGCGCTTTTGTTGAGTAAAGCGTGGCAGGAAAAGACGGCGCGGGCGATTGCGGCGGGCGTAGCGGCGTATTTTGCCGGCGGGGCGGCGTAACGAGAAAATGCGCGGCGGCAAGCGACGGTCCGCTTTATGAAAATATACCCTTTGAATATAAAAAATTGTCAGAAATACTTGTATTTTTCGTTTATCTGTGTTATAATGTACGGAGGACAAATAAAAACCCTACGGGTTTTCCGTCAAAAATCGCCAAGGAGAGAGGAAATGCTGACGAAAAGAGAGATTTTATCCGAGCGCGAAGCCGCGCAAATCAGCCCCGTAACGCTTGCGTTCGTAGGCGACGCGGTGTATTCCTTGTACGTTCGCGAGCGTTTGACCTTGGACGTGGGCGGAAAGAGCTCCGATTTGCAACGGACGGCGTCGAAGGTGGTTTCCGCGCAAGGGCAAAGCGAGTTTTTGGACAGGCTGTTGCCCGCCTTTACGGAGGCGGAGACGGACGTATTCCGCCGCGGTAAAAACGCCAAAAAAGCAAGCAAGAGCAAGAGTGCGAGCAGTTTGGAATACAACCGTTCCACCGGCTTTGAGGCGGTGATAGGTTATCTCTATCTCACGGGCAACGAGGAGCGAATCAAAGAGCTGTTTGCCTTGGGTTCGGCGGAAGATTTTAAGGTGGACGCGGCGGCGCAACCGTTTAAGCCCGTACATCGGTAAGGTGAAAAGTAAGAGGGAAAAGCGAAGAGGTTAGCGAGGGACGAGAAGTGAAAACGGAAGGAAGAAACGCGGTTATCGAACTGCTGAAAACGCAAAAAAATATCGACAAAATCCTCTTGGAAAAGGGGGCGCAGGGTTCGCTCGGCTTGATTTTTGCCGAGGCGCGCCGTAAAAATATCCGCGTGCAATTCGTGGACAAGCAGGTGTTGGATAAAGAGAGCGAAACGCGCAGACATCAAGGAGTTATCGCGTTTACCACCGATTACGAATATTACGATTTGGACGAAATTATCGCGGCGAAAAAGAGCGAAAAAGGCGGCTTTATCGTCCTTTGCGACGGTATCGAGGACGTGCACAACCTCGGAAGTATCCTTCGTGTGGCGGAGTGCGCGGGCGTGGACGGCGTCGTTATCCCCAAGTCGGGGAGCGCGTCGGTAACGGAGAGCGTGATCCGCATTTCCGCAGGCGCGGCGGAGCATATGAAGGTCGCAAAGGTCGGCAACCTCAATCAAGCGATTGAAAAATTGCAAAAATCGGGCTATTGGGTGTTTGGCTTGGAGGCGGGCGGCGAGGATATTTACGGGGAAAAGTTTGACGGAAACGTGGCGCTCGTCGTCGGCGGCGAGGACAGCGGCGTAAAGCGTTTGACGAAGGAAAAATGCGACAAAATTTTGTCGATACCCTTGCAAGGTAAGGTCAATTCCCTCAACGCGTCGGTGGCGCTTGGAATCGCGGTGTACGAGGTCGTTCGTAACAGACTTTAAGGAAGATAAAAATGGGGAAAAAGAAGAAAGGGCTTACGGAGGACGAGTTGCTCACGGCGGCGCAATCGGGCGACGGACGGGCGATGGAAGAGCTGCTTTGCCGCTATTCGGATATGGTGAAAAGCTGCGCGCGCGGATTTTTTCTGCTTGGCGGTGAGACGGAGGACCTGATACAAGAAGGAATGATAGGTCTTTACGCCGCTATCGTCGATTACCGTCGTAAAGAGGACGGAAGCAGCTTTAAAAATTTTGCTTATCTGTGCGTAAAACGCAGAATTATCGACGCGGTAAAGCGCGCGGCAAGTAAAAAAAATTCCCCTCTCAACGAGGGCGTTTCTGCGGAGTGGGCGGACGGTTGGCTCGTTTATTCCGCGTTCAATCCCGAAGACAGCTTGATTTTAAGCGATCAAAGAAGGGAGTTTAAGCAGGAGATGATCCGCGTTTTATCCGACTTTGAATACAAAGTATTCAATTTATATTTAGAGGGCATGAGCAACGCGCAAATTTGCGAGGCGACGGGCAAATCGGACAAGAGCGTAAGCAACGCCCTGCAAAGAAGCAAGGCGAAGCTGCAAGAAGTTTTCAAAAAAGAACAGAAATAAACCAAGGAGAACGAGATGGCGCATCTGGCATTATACCGTATGTTCCGTCCGACGACGCTTGACGACGTCGTAAGACAAGAACACATCGTTACGGTATTGAAAAACCAAATAAGCACGGGGAAGATCGGGCACGCATACCTCTTTTGCGGACCGCGCGGTACGGGTAAAACGAGTATCGCGAAAATTTTTGCCGCCGCAATCAACTGTCAGAGTCCGAAAAACGGCTCGGCTTGCGGAAAATGCGAGGCGTGCAAGGCGTTAAAAGATCCCTCCAATTTGGATATAACGGAAATCGACGCGGCGTCGAATAACGGCGTAAACGAGATGCGCGATCTGCGCGAAAAAGTGCAATATCCGCCCGTTGCGGGGAAGTTTAAAGTATATATCATCGACGAAGTCCACATGCTTTCGACGGGCGCGTTCAACGCGCTTTTAAAGACGTTGGAAGAACCGCCCTCCCACGCGGTGTTTATCCTTGCGACGACGGAATCGCAAAAAATTCCCGCAACCATTTTATCCCGCTGTATGCGTTTTGATTTCAAGCTCATTCCGCAGGCGGATTTGGAGGCGAGATTACGGCACGTATTCGACAGTATCGGCAAAAAATACGACGACGAGGCGATTGCCGCGATTGCGCGCGCGGGCGCAGGAAGCGTGCGCGATATGCTTTCCGTTGCGGATACCTGCGTTTCGTATACGAGCGGAACGCTCACCTACGCACACGTAACGGCGGTGCTTGGCACGGCGGATTTTTCGGCGGTGGCAAAGCTTTGTTCGGCGATTTTAAGCGGTGATTCGGGCGCGGCGTTCGAGCGCGCGGAAAGTTTTTTGGCGGCGGGGAAAAGCGTAGGCATGTTGCTTGGCGACGTCCTCAATTTTCTCAACGCTTGCGCAGTGGCGAAAACCTGTCGGGACGGCAAGGCGATTTTGGCTCTGCCCGACGATATGTATGCGGAGGTGGCGGAAATTGCCAAAGGTACGGACGGGCACAGATTGCTTCGCGTAACGGAAATTTTTGCGGGCGTGGAAACGGATTTAAAATATTCTACCTCGCCGAGAATCTTGTTTGAAACGGCGGTTTTAAAGGCGAGTATGCCTCAAGCCGATTACGATATCGAGGCTTTGATTGCGCGGATTGCGGATTTGGAAAACAAGTTGGCAAGCGGCGTATTTGTGCAAAACGGAGGGGGCACGTCTGCGACGAACTTTGTTTCCACGCCTACCCCTAAGACGGAAAAACCCGTTCAAAAGGAAGAAATTCCCGCGCCGAAAGCGGCGGAGGCGGAGTATATCCCCATGGACTACGACGCGCCTCCCGACGAGGCGGAAATGGGCGGCAACGCGTACTTTGACGAGAGCGTTATGCCCGTCAAAAAATCAAGTTCCGCAAAGAGCGCGCACACGGTTGCGTCCGCGCCTGCGCCTGTAAGCCCCGCGCCTATCGTTCCTGCGCCCGCACTTGCGAAGACCGCGGTGAGCGGGGACGCACGGACGGTGTTCGGCACTTTCTTGAGAAGCGTAAGAAAGACGGCGAAAAACGGCGTGCTTATCACCATCTGTATGGATTTGGACGCGGCGCTTGAGGACGGCGTATTCGTGCTGTATACGCAGAGTGAAACGGCGTTCCGTTCGTTGACGCGAGAGGACCATTACGGCTTGATCGTTCAGGCGTTTGCGGCAATCGGTATGGGAGAAGGGAGCTTTGAAATTCGTTTGCGCGGCAAAAAATCGGACGCATTTAATAAGTCGGTGGACGAAATCAAGGCGACGTTTGGCGGCGTGAAAGTGGAAGTAAAATAGGGCAAAAGTAAATTTAATATACGAAAAAAAATCGGAGGAAAATATTATGGCAGGCTTTAAAGGCGGCAACGGCAATATGCAAAACTTGATGCGCCAAGCGCAGAAAATGCAGGAAGAGATGGAAAAGACGGCGGCTCTTTTGGACGATTGGGAAGTCGTTGGTACGGCGGCGGGCGAGGCTGTCGTCGTGTATATGAACGCAAAAAAAATCATTAACGGTATCGAGCTTGACGAAAGCATCGTTGACCCCACCGACGTGGAAATGTTGGAAGACTTGATTATGGCGGCAATCAACGACGGCTATGCAAAGGCAGACAAGGTCTACGAAGAAAAAATGGGCAAATACGGCGACATGGGCGCGCTTGGGGGAATGATTTAATCGATGGAGATTTTTATCGAGCCGCTTGGTCGGCTTATCAACGAATTTTCCAAATTGCCCGGCGTAGGCAAAAAGACGGCGCAACGCTACGCGTACAAAATTATCGATATGTCGGAAAGCGACGCGCGCGCATTTGCAGACGCTATTTTGGGCGCGAAACGGAAAATCAAATACTGCTCTGTCTGCGGAAATTTTACGGAGGAAGAAACCTGCGGGATCTGCCGCACGCGCGATAAGAGCGTGATTTGCGTGGTGAAAGAGCCTAAGGACGTACTCGCTATTGAAAAATTGCACGAATTTAAGGGGGTATATCACGTGTTGCACGGGGTCATTGACCCTTTATCGGGGATAGGTCCGAACGATATTCGCATTCGCGAGCTTTTGGCGCGCCTGCAAGAAGGCGAGGTGAAAGAGGTGATCGTGGCGACCAATCCCGACGTTTCGGGGGACGCGACGGCGATGTATATTGCAAAGCTGATTAAACCGTTCGATATCACCGTTACCCGTTTGGCGCACGGAATCCCCATCGGCTCGGAAATCGAATACACCGACGATGTAACGCTTGCGCGCGCGTTTGTGGAACGCAACAAAATGTAACAAGGCTGAGCCTTGACCCAGTCTTACTACTTACCGTCCGTTTCTATACGGAGTTTGCAGGTGTGTGGGTTTGCGGTTTCTTAGTAGGGTTTTAAAAAAGTGAGCCTTGACCCAGTCTTACTACTTACCGTCCGTTTCTATACGGAGTTTGCAGGTGTGCGGGTTTGCGTTTTTTAAGCAGCATTTTAACGGAGTGCGCGACGGGCGGAGCGATCCGTTTTATAAAAAAGAAAAACAAACAGGAGGAATCCTTTTATGAAAATATCTGTACTTGGTTGTGGGCGTTGGGGCTCGTTTATCGCTTGGTATCTTTGCAATCACGGACACGACGTGTATTCGTGGGGACCCGAGGACGATTATTCCTACCAGGTTTTGCGCGATACGGGCAAAAACGAATACGTAGATTTGGACGAGCGTATTCATTTGACCTGCGACTTAAAAGAGGCGGTGGAGCATGCGGAGGTAATTATTATTTCCATTTCTTCGCAGGGTTTGCGCGGATTTATGAAGCGCATCACCGAATACGACGTTTCGGCGAAGAATTTCGTGCTTTGCATGAAAGGCATCGAGGTTTCGACGGGCTGCCGTCTTTCCGAGGTGCTTGTACAAAGCGGTATCGACCCTATGAAAATTGCCGTTTGGGTGGGACCCGGACACATTCAGGCGTTTACGGCGGGGATTCCCAACTGTATGGTCATCGATTCTGCAAACCCCGAATTAAAGGTGAAGCTTGCAAACGCGTTTAAGAGCGATTTGATTCGTTTCTACTACGGCGAAGATTTGATTGGCTCGGAGCTTGGCGCGGCGGCGAAAAACGTTATCGGTATCGTCGCGGGCGTTTTGGACGGTTGCGGTTACGGTGCGATGAAAGGGGCGCTTATGGCGCGCGGCGCGCGCGAGGTTGCCCGCCTTATCAAGGCGATGGGCGGCAACGAATTTTCCGCTTACGGCTTGGCGCATTTGGGCGATTACGAAGCGACGTTGTTCAGCGAATTTTCGCACAACAGAAGATACGGCGAAATGCTTGTAAAAGGTGAGAAATTTGCCAAACTTGCGGAGGGCGTACCCACGTCCGCGGCGATGAAGGCTTTGGGCGAAAAGTACGGCGTAGACCTGCCCTTGACGGAGGCAGTGTACGAGATTTGCTATACGGAAAGCGAGGAAAGCTATCGCGAACGTTGCGAAAAGATTTTGGCTAAGCTGTTTGCGCGTGATACCAAAGCGGAATTTTATTCCTAATTTTTCCGCATAAAATTGCATAGGATATAAGGACGGAGCGTAGAGAGTGAAGTGAACCCCAAAGTTTAGACAAAAAAATATTAAATTTGTGAATGAGTTCTGTACTGTACAGGACTCATTCCTTTTAATTTGAGAGAAATTCTCTCGTTGTTGTAATACCAAAGGTATTCCTCCAAAGTACGGATGAA
>JAFUJR010000009.1 GCA_017468085.1 Clostridia bacterium
AGAGGTGCAATCCCTCTGAACCCCACCAATTGTTTATTTTTACCTTGAGGTATATATAATTATGGAAACGAAAATTAGATTGGATTACTCGGATGTAAAATTTAAGGATAACGGCAAGTTAAAACTTTTGATTATCGTGGGCACTCGCCCTGAAATTATCCGTTTGGCGGCGGTTATTAACAAGTGCCGTCAATACTTTGACTGTATTTTGGCGCATACGGGACAGAACTACGATTACAATTTGAACGGCGTATTCTTCAAGGATTTGAAACTTGCCGATCCCGAAGTGTATATGGACGCGGTGGGCGACGACCTCGGCGCGACGGTGGGCAACATTATCAATTGCTCGTACAAACTGATGGCGGCTTGCAAGCCCGACGCACTCCTTATTTTGGGCGACACGAATAGCTGTCTTTCCGCGATTTCTGCAAAGCGTTTGCACATTCCCATTTTCCATATGGAAGCGGGAAACAGATGTAAGGACGAGTGTTTGCCTGAAGAAACCAACCGCCGTATCGTCGACATAATTTCCGACGTCAACTTGGCGTATTCCGAACACGCGAGAAGATATCTTGCGGATTGCGGTTTGCCTAAGGAAAGAACGTACGTAACGGGCTCGCCTATGGCAGAGGTTCTGCATAATAACTTAAAGGAAATCGAGGCGAGCGACGTGCTTAAACGCCTTGGCTTAGAATCGAAAAAATATATTCTTTTGTCGGCACACAGAGAAGAGAATATCGACACGGAAAAGAACTTCGTTTCCTTGTTCACAGCAATCAACAAGTTGGCGGAAAAGTACGATATGCCTATTTTGTATAGCTGTCATCCGAGAAGCAAAAAGCGTTTGGAGACAAGCGGTTTTAAACTCGATAAGCGCGTAATTCAAAATCAGCCCTTGGGCTTCCATGATTATAACAACCTGCAAATGAACGCGTTTGCGGTGGTTTCCGATAGCGGTACGTTGCCTGAAGAAAGCTCTTTCTTTACGAGCATTGGAAAGCCCTTCCCTGCGGTATGCATTCGTACTTCTACGGAACGCCCCGAGGCGTTGGATAAGGCGTGCTTTGTGCTTGCTGGCATTGATGAAAAGCATCTTTTGCAGGCGGTAGAAACGGCGGTGGATTTGACGAGTGACGAAAATCACGGTATTCCCGTGCCCGATTACGTAGAAGAAAACGTTTCGACGAAGGTCGTGAAGATTATTCAAAGCTACACGGGCGTTGTCGATAAAATGGTTTGGAGAAAATTTTAAAAAATTCAATTTGACGGGGGCAGGTACGTGACAAATACGGAAAAATTCTTTGTTGAGTGTGTAAAAAGGGGTATCAAGGACGAGAAAATCGACGTTATTCCCAACGAGCTTGACTATAAACAATTTTATAATCTTTGCGCGTCGCACTCGATGAGTGTTGTCGTATTCAAGGCGTTAGAAAACTTGAAAAGTCAAGTTTTGCCCGAGTTTTGGAAGCGTTTGCAGTTTTCCGCGCAAAGGCACGTGATGTTGGACGTGCAAAGCGAGTACGACATTAACACGGTGTTGACGGCGTTTGAAGAGCGCGGCTTGAAATATATGCCTCTCAAAGGCTATCATTTGAAGAAGCTATATCCTTCAACGGATATGCGTTATGCGTCTGACTGCGACGTGCTCATTGACGTAAATCAGTTAAAAGAAGTACGCGCGCTTGTTGACGAGCTTGGACTTGCAACAAAACGCCATGACGAGCACCACGATATCGTCTATTATTCCGAAACGAAAACGATTTTCGAGCTGCATAAAACGATTTTTGTCGGCCCGTTAGAAAAGTATTTCGGTGTTGAAAACAAGGGTTTTGAACGAGCAAGCGTAAGAGGCGGGTACGAATATTTCTACGAAATGGACCGTGAAATTTTTTATATTTCCCTACTTGGACATTCTGCGTATCATTTTGCGGAAAGCGCAGGGGTAGGTATTCGGCATTTGACCGACATCTATTTGTACAGAAAAGCCTACGAGTTAAACGAGGAGTATTTGAACGCCGAGCTTGAAAAGTGCGGTTTGCGGAAATTTAAGGATGAATTTGAAAAGGTGTCCGCATATTTCTTTGAGGATGCGGAGGCGGACGAATTTACGAAAAAGCTGGCAAAACATATTTTGGAATCTTCTTTGTTAGCGAACGAGGAAAAGAAATCGGCGTCCGACGTTGCCGCACACGCAATCGAAAACGACGATAAAAAGGCGAAAAAGAAATCCGTATGGCGGAAAATTTTCTTGCCAACCGAGCAAATGAAATTCTTGTTCCCTGTACTGAAAAAGGCGGTGTGGTTATTGCCGTTTTTCCATATTGTGCGTTGGATGCAGGTTCTGTTTACACGTCCTAAGGCGATAAAGCAATTAAAACAAATGCAGAACGTAGAGTCGGCGGACTTGGCACATATGAAAGAAATTCGCGGCGGATTGGACATCAATCATTTATAAAATAAGGGCAATATATTTTTAAAGGAGCGAGCGGTGGAGAAAATTATCGGAATCGATTTAGGCGGAACGTTCATCAAAGGTGGCGTTATCGACGAAATGGATGTACCATGTATGAAACGAAAATAAAAACGCCCTCTTCTCGAACGGCAGAGTCTGTTTGTTTGGCGATTGCGGAGCACGAAAACAGCGCGGGACTTTTGGGTGCGGCGGCGTTGTGGCGCGGAGAATAAATGCATTTTCTTTTTGTTTGGGCGTTTTTATTTTTTGCGAGTTATAGAAATATTTAAAAATAGACGAAAAAATTGCGACGTGCTCCAAGAGTAGATATACTTTTGGGGCTTTTATTTTAGGAAAATAAACGGTGAGCGTTTTGAAAAGTGGTATATTTTTTATTCAACGCGTACATGGGTGGGGGATTTATTGTGTTTTAGTGCAAAATCTGCTAAATATCCCTAAAAAATGACCGAATATAAAAATGTGCTGACAAACTCGTATTCATGTGCTATACTATAATCACTGAAAGCTTTTAGGATATTGCAAGGAGTAAAGTAATGAAGTTCTTTTTGGTTATTGACAAAGAAAAAGAGCCGTCCGTTACCGTCGTTTGCGATAAGGTAACGCGTGCCGTCGCGCAAATTGAGGCATTATGCAAAGAAGATGCGGACGGGGAGTTGTTGTACGGATACGAGGGAGAAGAAATTTTTCCGTTAGAACTGTCGACGATTACTTGCTTTTTCACGCGGGATAGTAAGGTATTTGCGCGTGTGGAAGGGAGAGAATACGCGACGAGGCTGCGCATAAAGGACGTCGTGGAGCTTGTGGACGACAGCTTTATAAAAATCAATCAAGGGTGCGTCGCAAACGTAAAGAAGGTGAAAAAGTTCGCTGCGTCCTTCGGCGGCGCCCTACGCGTGTTTTTTGAGGACGGGTATGGCGATTACGTTTCCCGTAGGGAATTAAAAGATGTAAAAAGGAGGTTTGGATTATGAATAAATACGTAAAAAATTATTTGCAGAGAGGGATCGCTTTCGGCGGTTTTGGACCGATTATAACGGGGATCGTATTTTGGATTTTGCAGTTGTGTGGTGTGGAAGTGATTTTGAACGGCGCAGAGGTACTCGTTGCCATTTTATCTACCTACGTTTTGGCGTTCGTGCAGGCAGGTTCAAGCGTTTTCAACCAAGTAGAGGGGTGGCCGATTGCCAAGAGTATGGGCATACATTTTGCCAGCTTGTACGTCGTGTATGTGGGGTGTTATTTGGTGAATCGTTGGATTCCCTTTGCGTGGGAAGTGGTTGCAATCTTTACGGGGATATTTGCCGCCGTGTATTTGATCGTTTGGCTGACAGTATATTTGATTGTAAGAAATATCAGTAAAAAATTAAATAAAAATATTGCGTAACGGACACGAAGGTGCGGTAAAATAGAGGCATTCTTAACAAAGGGTGCCTTTTACTGTGCGAAAAGGTAAAAAACTGCACGAAAATTCGCAAACATAGAACTTGACAAAAAGGGTTTGGTGTGCAAGAATATATAGGAAAAGATTTTGTAAGCGGATGAGAGTGGATATGGACAATCTGAAGGCAACTGAACAAGAGAATACTGTAAATTCTTGCCCTTGCGAAACGCGAAAAGGGGCGGATAAGCGCGCGGTGTGGCTGATTGTATTATGTTGGTTGGTATATACCTGCTCGTATATCGGCAAATTGGGATATAACGCGAATATCACGCAGATAGAAACACAGTACGGCGCGTCGCATGCAAATGCAGGTATGGTAAGCACCTTTTTCTTTTTCGCTTACGGAATTGGACAAATCGTCAACGGAATTTTCTGTAAAAAATACAATATTCGCTACGTGGTGCTTGGGAGCTTGCTTTTATCGGGCGGCATGAATTTGGCGGTTGGGTTTGTGCGTAGCTTTGCCCTTTTAAAATATTTTTGGTTGGTTAACGGGGCGGCGCTGTCCGTGCTTTGGACGAGTCTCATCCGCTTGCTTTCGGAGAATTTGGATGAAAAATATATGGGGCGCGCAGTCGTTGTGATGGGGACGACGGTGGCGACGGGTACGTTTCTGGTTTACGGATTGAGCGCGTTATTCGTGGCGTTCACCTCTTTCCGCGCCGTCTTTTATACGGCGGGGATTTTGCTTCCTGTTATCGCTGTTATCTGGTTGATATTTTACCCCGTTTTGGTGCGCAAAAAACAGCCCGAAAAACAGGCGGAATCTCCTACGATAAATCAAAATAAAGGGGGCAGGTACGCGTTGAAAAGTGTTTTGGGCGTTTTTATCGTGCTTGCCTTGTATGCAATTGTAAACAACTTGGTGAAGGACGGTTTGACGACGTGGGTGCCCATGATTTTAAAGGATCTATACGCGTTGCCCGACTACGTGAGCATATTGCTTACCCTCCTTTTGCCCGTTCTTGCTATTTTCGGCGTAACGGTTGCCGTTTGGTTACATAAAAAAATCAAAAGTTTCGTCGCGCTTGGGGCGACCCTTTTCTTGGTTTCCACCGCCCTTATCGGCGTGGTCATCTTGCTTTTGCCGCAAAAGGTATTTGCGGTTACCCTTGGTTGTTTTGCGCTCGTATCCTGCTTGATGTCCGGCGTGAATAATATCGTAACGAGTATGGTACCCTTGTATTGGAAGGACAAAATCAACTCGGGCAAGGCGGCGGGTATTTTAAACGGATTTTGCTATTTGGGCAGTACGATCAGCTCGTACGGGCTGGGTATTATAGCCGATCATTGGGACTGGACGGCGGTGTTTTGGGCGTTGCTTGGTTTGGCGTTTGTGGCTACCATGGTCGGGTTTATTTACGAGATGGTACAAAAAATCAAGGTAAAACCGTTAAAAAATAGCGAACGGTAAGGATACTACTTATGCTTTATTCCATTGTAACAAGTTCTCCGTTTGGGGCGTGCAAATATGAAAACGAACGGGTTGTTTTCCGTGCGGATACTTGCGCGGAGGACGTTTCTTGGCGCGTGGAAATAGCCTTTGCGGATTGGGAGGAGGATCGCTACGTCTTTTCGCCTGCTTGCGCTTATAACGGCAACCGTTTTCGTCAGGTAGGCCGCATTTATCCGCCCATGTACCTCAAAGAGGAAATCGGAGAAAATGCCGAGCCGCTTATTATGAAGGGGATTCCTGCCTTAAACGTAGACGGGAGCGGGAAAATAGAGGTTACGGCGGGGGATATGGCAACCCCCTGCGTCGGTATCTTTTTTAAACGTCAAAAGCAAGCCTTTTTTCTGTTTACGGAGCAGGCGGTCAAGGATAAAAATATCGGTTTTTGTATAGAAAGCGGAAAAATCACCGTACACTTCCCGACCCAGCGCGGCTGGGCGTACCGTTACGTTTTACCGCCCGAAAAGGGCGCGGACAAAGGGGTTTCCGTGCGCGAGGGCGAGGAAATTCCGTCGCGCTTGATCGTAAAGACCTTTCCTTGCGAGGATATTCCGCAATTCTTTGATATTTTTATGGACAACAGAAAGTGCTTGATGCGCGATGAACGCCCGCAAAACGGGTATACGCAGGCGCTTTGGTCGGTGATGGAAAGGCATTTCAACGACCATAATTGGAGCGGCAAATATTTCGGCAACACGAATACGGCGGACTGGCAATGCGGTTGGTGCGGCTGTGCGATTTCCTCTTATCCGTTATACGTGGGGGGGAACGAGCGCACCAAGGCACGCGCGGTGCAAACCTTAGATTGGTTGACGGAAAACGTTGCCCCGACGGGTTTTTTCTACGGGAATATTTACGACGGCGTAAAGCACGACGATTGCTATTACGAAAATCTGCGCCGTAAGGGGATAGATAAGCCCGAATATCTGGCGATGAAGGATTGTCATCTCGTGCGTAAAAGCGGGGACGTTCTGCTCTTTTTATACAAGCATTTTGACGTGATGCCCGTTAAAAAAGAGTGGGAAGAAGCGGCGAAAAACTGTGCGGACGCATTCGTGAAGCTGTTTGAGAGGTACGGTACGTTTGGGCAATTCGTCAATATCGAAACGGGGGAATTGTTGGTGCGGCTTTCCTGCGCGGGCGCTTCGGCGGTTGCAGGACTCGTTCGTTCGTGGGAATATTTCCGCGAGGGCAGATACGTACAAACCGCGGAAAAGGCGTGCGAATATTATTACCAAAATTTCGTGGCGCAAGGGGTAACCTCGGGCGGTCCCGGGGAAATCTTGACGGCACCGGACAGCGAAAGCGCGTATGCGATGGTGGAAAGCTGCGTCCTTCTGTACGAGGCGACGGGCGAGGCGAAATGGTTGCGATACGCGAAGGACAGCGCGAATTTATTTTCTTCTTGGGTGATGACTTACGCTTATCAATTTCCCAAAGGCTGCGAGTTTGAAATTCAAAAAATCAACACGACGGGCAGTGTGTTTGCGAATATACAGAACAAGCACTCTGCGCCGGGGATTTGCACCTTTTCGGGCGATACCCTTTATCGGCTGTATAAACACACGGGCGAAAAGCGGTATTTAGAGCTGTTGAAAGATATTGCCTGTTTTATTCCGCAGTGCGTTTCTACGCCCGAAAGACCTTTGTACGATTGGGACCACAAGCACGGCGACGAGGCAGGTCGGCTTTTAGACGGCTATATTTGCGAGCGCGTCAATACGAGCGATTGGGAAACGGATTTGTGTATCGGCGGCGTATTCAATTTGAGTTGTTGGTGCGAAACCTCGTTGATTTTAAGTTTTGTCGAGTTGATGGACTTGCCCGAAATGCAATAAATAATCACGGAAAATTTGGAGGCGAAAGCCTCCTTTTTTTGTGGTCTGTAAGATGGAAAAACAGGTAAAAATTTGCAACCAAAAAGTAAAAAATAAGTCTTTACACACGAAAGTATGTATTATATAATGTCGGTATGGGATATTTGCATAATGCGAGTATGCCCGTTAAAAAACGAAGCCCCATGGGGCTGTTTGTCGTAAACGACAAACAAAAACTGTTAAAGGAAAAAAATAAAAAAAGCGGCGTTATGCCGCAATAGCGGAGGAAAATTTATGAAAAAGATTTTGACGAAGGTAATGGCTGTGCTTTGCGCGGCGACGGCGTGTATGCCTTTTGCGGCGTGTAGCGACGGCGTAAAAATCGACAAGACCAAGACGCAGCTTTACGTCTCGCTCTTCAACGGCGGCGTTGGTCGCAACTGGCTGGACGCGCATATTGAACGTTTCCAAGAGGATTATGCGGACGTAGAATTTACCCCCGGCAAAAAGGGCGTGCAAATTATCGTTTCCCCTCATAAGAAAGGTATGACGGAAATCGGCCCGAAAATGGCGAAGGCAAAAGAAGAGGTATACTTCCTTGAAAAGATCAACTACCACGACGAAATTGCGCAGGGTAGATTCCTCGACATTACCGATATGGTAACGGAAAAATTGACGGAGTTTGGGGAAGACGGCACGATTGAAGATAAGCTTTATCCCTCCCAGCAAGAATATTACAAGGTCAACGGCAGATATTACGGCTTGCCGCACGCGCAATCTCCCACACTTATCACCTACGACGCGGATCTGTTCGATTTAAAGAGCCTGTATTTGGATAAAAGCGGCAGACCTAACAAAAAATCTACGGATAAAGGCGAGCTTTCCTTGGGCGTAGACGGCGTAGAAGGCACTTACGACGACGGTTTGCCTGCGACTTACGAGGAATTCTTCAATCTTTGCGCGACCATGAAAAAACGCGGCGTCGACCCCATCATTTGGTCGGGTATGTACGAGTGGTATACCACCCGTTTTGCAAAACAGCTTCGCGCCGACTTCGACGGCGAAGAGGCAACCGTGCCTTATACCTTTAACGGTACGATGAGCCATATCGTAGACACGATTGACAGCAACGGGAATATCACATACAAAGACCCCGTAACCATCACCGAGCAAAACGGTTATGAAGCGCTTTCTTCCGCAAGCTATTATTATGCCTTTAAATTCTTGGAAGAGATGTACAAAGGCGGCTATTATTCCAAGCATTCCATTGACGGAAACGTATCTCACAGCGCGGCGCACGCATATTTCTTGAAGAGCCGCTTTACTTCCGCAACCGACATCGCTATGTTGATCGAGGGCTTGTATTGGGTAAACGAAGCGAGCCCCGCGTTTAAGAGTATGGCTTCCTATCAAGGTTCGTCCTTGCAGGAAAGAAATTTGAGGGTAATGCCCTTGCCCAAGGCGACGGCGGAACAGGTTGGCGAGCAGACGACGATTGTCGACTCCTTGAATCAGCTTGCGTTTATTTCCGCTTATATCGACGAAGACAAGAAAGAGCTTGCAACCACCTTCTTGCAGTATTGCACCACGCAGAAGTCCTTGGAGGAATTCCTTGTAAAGACGGGTCTGACGCGTAATTTCAAGGTAGATTACTCGAATATCTACGACGATCTGTGCCCGTATTCCCAAAGCGTCGTAGATTTGCTTAGCTCTTGCAATTACATTATGCCTGCGTCGGCTTCGCCGATTTTCCAAAAGAACTACGACGCGTTCTATGCGACGTACGAACTTGGCACAACCGCTTACTCAGAGCCTATCAACGCGATCCGCGCAAAGATTTCGGCGGTGGATTTCTTCAACCAGTTCCGCGGCAAATATAATGCGGACAGCTGGCAAACGGTAATTGCTTAATTTTACCCATTCCAATCAAAATAAAACGAGCGTTTCCCGCCCTATGACGGGGCGGGGGCGCGCAAAAGTGTTAAAGGACGATCTATGAAAAAAGCATTTTTCAAAGACAAAAAGACGCAGGATGTGATTTTCTGCTTGCTGATATTGGCGATCCCGATGATACAGTTTGCCATTTTCTATGTCGGCGTAAATATCACGTCGTTTGCGATGGTGTTTCAAAGATACGAGGTAGATCCCATCACCAACCGCGGCTCGTACGTTTTTAATGGATTGAACAATTTCAAGGATATGTTTGCAGAAATTAAAAACGAGGGCGTGTTCGGTATAGCGCTCGGCAATTCCTTATTGGCGTTCGTCATGATCACGCTGGTGGGCATTACTTTTGCGCTCATCTTCTCTTTGTATATATTTAAAAAATTCCCCGGTGCGGGCATTTTCCGCATTCTCTTGTTTGCCCCTTCCATTTTGTCGGCGGCGGTTACCGTTACCATTTACAGATATTTCGTCGACGGCGCGCTTCCCGCTCTTCTTGGACTGGATCAGGGCTTATTCAGCAATCCGTCCACCAAGCTCGGCACGATTATTTTTTATAATATTTGGATAGGGTTCGGTACGCAGATCTTGATGTATTCGGGCGCGATGAACGGTATTGAGCCTTCGATCACGGAAGCGGCAAAGCTGGACGGCGCAAATCCCTTTGTGGAATTTTTCTGTATTATTCTTCCCTTGATTTTCCCCACCATTCAAACCTTCTTGGTAACGGGCATTGCGGGTATTTTTATCAACCAAATCAACCTCGTCGCGTTTGAAGGTTTAGGCGCAGAGGGGAAATATATGACAATCGGTTACTATTTGTTTAAAGATACGCAGGCGGCGGGCACGACGCAGTACGCCTATCCCCGTCTTGCAACGTACGGCGCAAGCTTGACCTTGATTGCTGCGCCGCTTACCTTGGGTACTCGTTGGCTGCTTGAAAAGTTTGGCCCGTCGGCAGAATAAGGAGGTGGAATATGAAAAACGTATTGAAAAACCTCTTTAAAAAGAGACGGGTGTCGGTATTTGCCATCATCAGCTTCGTATTTTTGTTTGCTTATGCAGTATCGTTGATAGTACCCCTTTTGTGGGCGCTTATGACCTCGTTCAAGGATTATTATAACGACTTCCTCGACAACGGCGGTTTCGGTTGGCCTAAGCAATTTATGTTTTCCAACTACGCAACGATTTTTTCTAAATTCGTAGCGCCTATGGAAACGGAAGCGGGGGACGTAGACGTGGGGCTCGGTATTATGATACTCAACTCCGCGTGGTATGCGCTCGGCACGTCGATTGTGTCTACGATGGCGTCTTTCTTGGTCGGTTACGTCGTGGCAAGATTTAAGTTTAAATTCTGCGGCGTCATTTATACAGTCGTTATTTTACAAATGATTATCCCCACCGTCGGCACGTTGCCCTCGGAATTGCGCATTGCGCAGACGTTGCGTTTGTACAACACCGTGTACGGTATGTTATTCATGAAATCGTACGTTACGGGCTTGTATTTCTTGTCCTTCTATGCGGCGCTCCGTGTTATCCCCAAAGATTATACGGAGGCGGCGTACTTGGACGGCGCGGGCAACTTTAGGGTCATGTTCAACATTATGTTGCCTATGTCCTCGGGCATTTTCTCGACGGTGCTGCTTTTGAACTTTATCGCGTTCTGGAACGATTACCAAACGCCGCTTATTTATATGCCCAGCTTCCCTACGCTCGCATTCGGGCTTTGGCATTATATCAAAGGCGCGTACGATTTGGAAACGAGCAATCCCCCGATGCAGTTGGGCGGCTGTATGCTGATGGCAGTGCCTTTGCTTGTCATCTTCTGCATCTTCCAAAAGAAACTGCTCGGCAACGTTTCGCTCGGCGGATTAAAATAAGGAAAATTCGATAACGGAGGAAATTAGATAGATGAAGAAAAAGAGTGTTGCGACCCTTCTTCTTTCCATTTTGGCGGCGGCGAGCCTGACCACGGGCGTGGCGGTTACGGCGGTTGCCAACGGTGGTATCGGCGGCGCAAACGCCAAAAAACCCGCGCAAAATACGCAAAATACGGCGTTGACGGGGAACGAGGCGTACTTCGTGGGCAAAGAGGATTCGGTTGCGGAATACGGTAAAGACAACAACTCCGAGGCGACGGGCATCAAAGCGACGCTCGTAGCCGACGATAAGCTGACGATAAAAAACGTTATCAACTTAAACGAGATGTATGCGGCGGAAAAACCCTTTTTGGAAATCAAGCCCATCGTGGAAACGAGCGGCGTTTCCGAATACAAACGCATGGTCATTGAAGTCGTCGACGTTTACGACGAAACGAACTTTATCAAAATTCAAATCAACGCCGCGCCTCAGTTGGAAGATTCGTGGCATACCAGCTATTTCCTTGCTTGTGCAAGCAACGGGCAAAAGCTTACGGGCTATGAATCGAGCGGCAGCGGTAGCGGCAAGCTGCACGTCAACGACGAGTACGGTCAGTACGCTACCTTCTCGTTTAACGATTTGCTTTTCACTTACGACGCGCAAGGCAAGATAGTAAGCACGAACAACGACGGCAGATACACGGGCACGGGATTTTTCTACGACGTGGAAAAAAATTCCATTTCCGCCACCGATCCGAGCGGGCGCAAGAGAGAGATCATCGATTTTGACGAGCCTGCGTACTTCGGCACCAATCTTTGGTCGGGCTTTACGACGGGCGAGGTATATTGCCGCATTAAGTGCGACGAATACAAAAAGGAAAAGGCGAGCTTCTTGGTTTCCAAGTACGGCAATTTCGATTTGTCCAACCCCGAAATTTTCGACGAAGTTGCGCCCGTTATCAAAGTGGACTACGGCGCATATGCCAAGGACGCCCTTCCCAATGCGCTCTTAAACAGGGCGTATCCGCTTTTCCCCGTTTCTACGTTTGACGCGGTAGACGGAGAATTGGAAACGGATATCCAGGTATATTTGAATTACTATTCGAGTTCGCCCGTTTCCGTCAGTGTGAAAAACGGAGCGTTCACTCCGCAAATGCCTACGTCGCATTACGTGGTATATTCGGCGACGGACGCGCACGGCAATAAGAGTGAAGAGGTCGTTCAAATCAACGTTGTAAACAGCGTGGAGGATTTAAAAATCGAATTTGAAAACCTCGTTACGACCACGGCTGAGGGCGACGCATACACTCTCCCTGCGTATACGGTAAACGGCGCGCTCGGTAACCCGAACGTGGAGGTGATCGTTACCGTCGACGGTGAGTCGATTGCGGTTGAAAATAACTGCGTAAGACCTTACGCGGAAGGGGAAATGCAGGTGGCGTATAAGGTTACGGACTACGTCGGCAGAACGCACGAAACCTCCTTTAACGTAACCGTGGAGGCGGCGGTAAAGCCCACCTTCATCGAAACGCCCATTCTGCCCAAATACTTGATTGCGGGCAACGATTATATTTTGCCGAAGCTGAACGCCTATAACTACGTAACGGCGCGCGGCGACGCGATTTCCACGGAAATTTACGTCAAGGAAAACGGCGTTGAAAAATCACTTCAAAACGGCGAATACAGCCCCGCGAACGTAACGGAAACGCAAATTATTTATAGGGCGGAAATCAACGGCGCAGTAAACGAATATTCCGTAACCATTCCCGTTTATAACGTGAAAAACGACGACGGCTTGGATATGGGGAAATATTTCCTCGGCAGTGAAAATTCGACGGTAACTACCGCTTTCGACGGAATCATACTCGAAGCGACGGCAGACGCGACCTTTGAATATATCAACTACGTAACCGCAATTTCGTTGGACACCGAATTTTCGCTCGGTACGGAAATGAAGAATGCGGAAAAGGTGCATATCTATTTCACGGATATTGCAAATCCCGCAAGAACGCTCAAATTTACCTACGTTTTAAGCGGCAGTCAAGCGTATTTTTACGTGAACGACGACGAAGCGGGCGCAGTGCCCGTGGACGGGGCTATTGAAGAAGAAAAGCGTTTCGCGCTCAGCTTTATCGTGGACGAAAAGAAGGTCGATTACGATATTGTAAACAGCAACATTCTCCCCGTCGGCAAATTCTTAAACGGTGAAGAATTTACGGGCTTTACCAACCACAGAGCATACGTTACCTATGCCTTTGAGGGCGTGGAAGGGAGCGCAAACATTTGCGTCAATGCGTTAAACGGTCATTATTTCAGCGATGAAGCGGACGATTGGATTTCTCCTCTTATCGACTTGGTAGGTAACGTTGGCGGGGAATATTCCCTCGGCGACGTGGCGACTCTTCCGCAAATCGTGGCGAACGACGTGCTTGCAGGGGACGTAAAGGCGTACATCACCGTTACCTCGCCCAGCGGCAAGCCCGTTACGACGGTAGATGGAAAATTGCTTGACAACTTCTACTGCGACGGCTCGGAATTAAAGGTAAAATTGGACGAATACGGTTGCTACGCCATCAACGTTACGGCGGAGGATAACGCGTACAACCCCGCAAGTATTCCTACTGTGCTTTGGGTCGTAGATACGCAAGCGCCCGCGTTTACCCTTTCGGGTAAGGTAGCGGAAACGGCAAAGGTCGGCGCAAAGGTAACCCTGCCCACCGTGAAAGCTTCGGACGATTTGTCTAAGAAATTGACGGTTAAAATTCACGTTATCATTCCCGGCGGCGCTATGCTGGACGTAAGCAACAGCAAAGGCTTCGTGGCGAAGACGGCAGGTACGTACACCGTCGTATATTACGTAGAGGACGAAGCGGGAAACTTTGCTTTGGAATACTACAAAATCAAAGTATCTTAACGGAAAGGAGGAAAGAGTATGAATAAATTGAGAAAAATAGCCGCTTGCGTGCTTGCGGCGCTTTCCTTAGCTTTGACCGTGGGGTGTAGCTGTAGCGATAAAAGAGGGGCGCACGTTTCGGGCTCTTCCTTACCTAACGTGGAGGGGACGACGCACGAGCGTTACGTAGGCTCGACCTCTTATAAACTTTTAGAAAACGGCAGAACCGAATATAAAATCCTCGTCAGCGAGGCGCAAAAATCGCAGTTTATCGAGGCAATCAACGAATTGCAGTCGATATTCCTGCAAGCGACGGGCGTTCAGCTCGAAGTCGTAACGGAGGGCAGTTATTCGGCAAATGCGAAATATATTTCGCTTGGCGATACGGCGGCGTTGGAGGGTTCGGGCTTTAAAGCGGACTATCAAACGCTTGGCGAGCAGGGCTACCAAATCAAAACAGTGGGGCAATCCTTGTTCGTTTGCGGCAAAACGCGCGGCGTGCTTTACGGCGTGTACGACCTGTTAAAGATTTTGGTGGATTTTGAAACGTACACCACCAAAATTTCGTATATGCAAACGGGCGTAAATACCATTGCCTTGCCCGACTTGGACATAACGGAAGTGCCCGATATCGAATACAGAATTCCCGTAACGGGCGCACAGCTCGGCAGTAAGGTAACTGCGCACCGCCAACGTATGCAGCTTAAAGACGAAGTGATCGTAGGCGAGGGGAACGCGCACAATATTTTAAAATATATCGTCCCCATTACCGAGCACGAATATACCCATTCCGATTGGTTCAGCGGCGACAAGACCCAGCTTTGTTATACGGCGCACGGCAACGAAGAAGAATACGAGCTTATGGTTGCGGAAGCGGTGGATAATATTAAGACGATTTTAGAGCGGACGCCCAACCAAAACCTAATGTCTATTACGCAAATGGACGAACAGACTTGGTGCGAATGCGGCGTTTGTCAAGGCTTGGAAGACCATTACGGCACGAACGCCGCTTCCCAAATTTTCTTCGTCAACGACGTTACGTCTAAGGTAAAGGAATGGCTGGATACCGAATGCGGCGGCAGAGAAGTGCAGTTTATGTTCTTCGCTTATCATAAATCTGAAGCCGCGCCCGCTACGCAAAACGCGGACGGCACGTGGACGGCAATCGACGGTATTAAAGTCAACGACAACGTATCCGTATGGATCGCGCCCTTGTACGAGGATTATACGATCAGCGTAACCCATCCCGACAGCAGTAATATCCGCATGATGCTCGAAAGCTGGCACGCGGTTGCAAACAGCTATTTCGTGTGGGCGTACAACGTGTATTTCGATAATTATCTTATCCCTTACGATTCTTATTCGTCCTTGCAAGACCTTGTAAAATATTTCGTTACGCACAACACCAAATTCTTGTGGGTACAAGGGAATTGGAATTTGCGCCAAAACACGGGCTATGACAACCTGAAAGGGTATTTGTTTGCAAAGCTGATGTGGAACTGTAACTTGGACGTAAACGACTTGATTTCCGATTACTTCGATAAGGTTTACCGCGAAGCTTCGGACGTCATGGAAGGTACGTTCTGGGCGTGGCGCGCGTTCTCCGAAACGCAGAGAGAGATGGGCAGAAGCGGCAGTATTTATTCCTCGCCCAACACAGCGGATTTCTGGACGAAGCGTTATTTGACTATGCAGCTTGACCAAATGGACGTAGCGAAGACGCTTATTGCGAAATACGAAACGAGCGACTCTGCGTTATATCAAGCTATTTACGATTCTATCGTTTGTGAAACGATAAGCCCCCGTTTCTTGCTGATAAAGCACTTTGAAGAGACCTTTGAGAAATCGGAATTAGCGGCGTTTAAGGCGGCGTTTAAAGTAGACGTCAACCGCTTGGATTTCAATATGGTCGGCGAGCAAGAAACGATAGAAAGCATCACGGAAAGTTAAAAAGTTAAGGAGGAATTATATATGAAGAAAAAGTTACTTGCATTATTGTCAGTGTTTGCGGCGGCTACGATGCTCGCTTTCGGCGCAATCGGTTGCGGGGAAAAGCCCGATAATTCGCAGGATACGGGCAGTGGAAACGTAAGCACGGACACGGGCAGCGATACCACGGAAGACAAAACGCCTACGCTGACGGTCAGCCAAAGCACGCTTTCGATGGAAGTATATGAAAGCGCAACGTTGACGGCGGAGCTGAAAAACAGCGAAGAAGAAATTCGTTGGTCTTCCTCCGACGAATCGGTTGTCAAAGTCGTAGACGGCGTTGTAACCGCTTACAAAGCGGGTAGCGCGACGGTTACGGCAACGGCTGGCGATTTGACCGCAAGCTGTGAAATCACGGTTGCGGAAGCCACGGAAACTCCCGTGTTTGCAAACCTCGACGAGTCGCTCACGTTGATTAAAGGCACGAGCGAAGAGCTCGACTTTTCGCTTACCTATAAAGGGGAAGCGTTTGAAATGGCAACGGTCAGCGTAACGACGGAAAGCGATAAAATTTCCGTCAGCGAAAACGTGGTTACTGCGGTTGAATACGGCGAAGCTACGCTTACCGTAACGGCAACGGTAAACGGCGAAGCGGTTGCAACGGCAACGGTTACCGTAAACGTAGTCGAATTCGGTACGCTCATTGTCGACCTGCCCGAAAATAAATTGCAATTATGGATCGGACAAGAAGGCTATGCGCTTTCCAACATCACCGCGCAAATCAACGGCGTCAACGTGGAAAACCCCGAGTTCACCGTGGTTTCCAATGACGAAAACGTGGTTGTGCTTGCGGACGGAAAACTTACGCCCGTCGCGGTAGGTGAAACGGCGGTAACGGTTTCCTTTACGACGGAAATGGCGACTTACGATACGACGATTACCGTAACCGTTTCCAAACAGCAGGTAGTAAAATCCGTAAACTTCTTCGTGCAAGGCGACGCGGGTAAAACCAGCGCGGAAACGGGCAACGCGGTTATCGACCTTTCCGCGACGGAAATCGATTTGTCCACGGTAAGCAAGGTGATTTGCGAAGAGGAAGAAGTAGAATTTAGCTTTGAAGGCGCCAATATTACGCTTGTCAACGCTTACGGCGGCTATAAGCTCTATACCCTCGTAACGCCTATGGTAGATTACGTAATCGACGGTATGGTATACGGTTACAGCGTATCCACGGCGGAAGAGCTGCTTGAATGGCGTAAGAATATGGCAAGCTGGAAGGCGTATACCGTACTTATGAACGACATCGACCTTGGCGGCGTTGTGCTGGAAGAAGGGGTGTTCCAATTAAAGGGCGGCTTGGACGGCAGAGGTTATACGGTTTCCAACTTCACGTATAGCGAAACGAGCGGTTTCTTCTATTATATCAACGCGGGCGCGGAAGTTAGAAATATTCAATTTGTCAACGCCGTACAGGATTGCACGGGACAAGAAGAAGGGAAAGCCGTCATCGTCGGCTTATTTGGCAACAACTTGATGGGTACTGTTGAAAACGTATTGGTTAAAACGACGGTTAAGAATATGCTGGAAGGTACCGACCACTACGGCATTTTGACCTACTATTTTGCAGAAACGGGCATGATGAAGAACGTTGTTATTTACGCAGAAGCGGCAAATTGCACCCCTCATTATTTCTTCGGTTGCGGCGCAGGCGCGGAATCTGCCGGTGCAAACGTTATCGAAAACGTGCGTATGGTATGTGCAGGCACGGGCTTTGCGGCGTGCGGTCAAAGTGCGATTAGCAGCGGCGGCCACGCAAGCACGGACGCAATGGTTCAAGAAGCGAAATTCGATACGTGGGGCGGCTTGTGGCAGGTTGTTGACGGCGTGCCTTACATGAGCGATTATTCGGACGACGAGTTAAACGCTTACGTAGAAGCGGCTGGCAAAGCGACGGTTGGCGGAACGATTACCTTTAATACGACGTCTTTCTATCCCTTGACTTATGCGTTGGCGGAAGAAGTAACGGGCATCACCGTTGAAAACAATCAAGTTGCAATCGGTGCGGACGCAAGTATCGGCGCGGAATTCACCGTAAACGTAACCTGCGAAGCTATCCCCGAATTTAGCAAGCAAATTTCCTTCACGGTTGAAAAAGAAGCCGTTGTTTTGGAAGAAGTTATGTTGGCGCAAGGGAACGGCGGTAAGTGGGAATACACCACGGGCAAAGCTACCTTTGATTTTACGGATAAGGGTGTTGATTTGACTAACGTGAGCTCCGTATTGCTTGACGGCGTAGCTTTTAACGATTACGTAATCGACGGCAATAAACTTGTTCTCACCAATGCGCCCGGCGGCGACCATATTTACACGATTGATACGCCTACGGCTACGTATACGGTAAAAGGCTGCGTATACGTTTTAGGTATTTCGACGGTAGAAGAATTGGAAGCATGGAGAACGAGTGAAAGTTATTGGTACGCAGTTCTCTTAAACGATATCGATTACGAGGGCGCAACGCTTACGGACGGTGCAAACGTACTCGGCGTA
>JAFUJR010000055.1 GCA_017468085.1 Clostridia bacterium
AAGCTGATCTTCAAGCTCCGTAAGCTTTGGCGCGACGAACAGATTTATAAAAACACGAAGAAATGAAACGATTTTTTAAAGAAAACTTCAAATTATTGCTCAATTGCGCGCTTACTTTTGCAGGGATACTCCTGATCTGTTTTTTTTTCTTTTGCGTAGCGGGGGCGATCTAAGGCGACTATGAATAGAAAAGAAAAGGTTGAAAACTTCATATTTCACGCGTTCAGCGCGGTTTTGATCGCCTTTTCGATCTATTTTGCGTTGTCGTATTTCACCCCCTTCGCGCGGCTTTGGCAAGCCTTGAAGGACTTGGGGAACGCCTGCGTGTACTACGTGCACGGATTTTCCAACACGCAAGGAACGGTACACTCGACGGTGCAGTTTCTTCCTTCGGGCGCGGCGACGTCGCTCCCGATCACGACCGCGGAAGCCAAAGAAGCGGGGCAACGGTTTTTGGAATTGTTCATTGACCCGAATAATTTTTCGGCGTATATGTCCTTGGTCGGGCGCGTTCTGTCGGGCGTTGCGCTCGCGGTTCTCGCTCTGATCCTGCCGCTTACCGTGTTATTTTTGCTCGGTTGGGCTTGGTATGCGATCCCCGATAATCAAACGGGGAAAAAGTCGATCTTTTTAAAGGGTTGGTTTTGGCTCGAAGATATCTTCTATTTACCGTTTAAACGGTTTTTCGTAGGCTACGCGGGCTTTTTGCGGGCGCGCGGGAAATGGTATATATTGACCTTTTCCCTGCTTTGGGCGTGGAATCTGAACGCGTTCACGATCGTTTTCGAGTTTATCGCGTTCGTGCTTTGGGTGGGTTGGTCAAGGAGATTTGATAATATCCTCGTGCAGATCGCAAAGCTCTATCTCGATCTTCGCCCGACGATTGCGTTTATTCCCCTGCCCCTTTGGATCGTATTCGGATATCTGATCTTCAACGCGATTCGTCGGCATATCGGGTTTGAGCGGCTCAAAGACGGTGAAGCGTTAAATAAAAAATTCCTTTTGGATCACCCGGGGAATCTACTTGCGACGGGTAAGCCCCGCGTGGGTAAAACGCAAACGATAACGGATATGACGATCTCGCAAGAAATAAGCTTCCGCGAGATCGCGCAAGAAAAATCTCTTGCGCGAAGAATGGAATTTCCCTTCTTCGAATGGGGCGTTTTGGAACAAAGCATTTTAAAAATGCGAGATCGCATTTGGAACTTCTCTTTGACGTTTATCCGCGAATGGTTCGCGGATATGGAATGGCATTTTATGGGGCGTAGGATCTTTGATCCCGTCACGCAAAAATTAGCCCTTGCACGGTTTAAGCGTTGGGGCTATCAAGGCAACGATTTTATTTTTAACTACGATTATAAACGGCACGGCACGGAATACGATAACGAACTGAGTATCGTCAACGTATTTGAATCGATCGAGCTATACGCCGAAGAATTTTATATCTACACCCACCCTTCGCCTTTGGTGTTCGGGAACTACCCGATCCGTACCGATGTTGGCTGGAAAACCTACGGGAATTATCCGATAATGAAAGCGGATCTGTTCAAGCGTAAGGCTCGCGATCGGGCGAAATGGTCGCAGTTTATCCATATCGTGAACCACGACGGGCTTCGTCTTGGCAAAAAATTGAATCCTTACGGGATCTATAACGACGCGTACGATTTAGGCTGCTTGACTCTATCAGAGCTCGGCAAGGAGCTTGGCAATCAGAACACGAACAGGGGCGAGCGCGCGGCGGGAGAATGTAACCCGAATAACGATCTATGGACGTTGAACGCAAAAATGTATTCGCACGCCTCGACGATCGATTTCTTTACCTATTTTAGAATACTCTGCGACGAGCAACGCGCTATGTCGATTTTGGCGGACTTCCGCGAGATCGGGAACGAAATGCCGATACTCAAAAAGCACGACCCGAAGATTAAGCTTCCCTTCTTCGCCTTTGAAGAGCTGTTGTTTGTAATTTCTCAAAAAATTATGAAAAAGCTCGTACTCTTTTTCAGCTCACGGCACGGGAAAATGACGTTATTTTTCTACATAGCTTTAAGGCTGTATTCGGTGCTCTTCAACCACCGTATGCGGGTATTCAATCGGTTTTCCTCGGAAAAGCTTGATTTGAAGGTCGTAGATCAATCCAACGGCGAAGCGCAAAAAAGCAGTAAGATTTGCCACTACGAACTCGCGCGGATCAAGATCTGCTCTGATCGTTATAATACGGGATTCTTCAATACGTTCTATAAAGCGAAATTTAAAAGATCGCGGGTTGGTGGTTTGCATAATACGCCACAATTTACGGGACTTGA
>JAFUJR010000056.1 GCA_017468085.1 Clostridia bacterium
TATGAGGGACGCCAGGACTTGGGCGACGGCGAAGGATCCTTGATAGATCACATTGAGAAATTCAACGCCTATTATCTGAACAATGAGGAATGGCAGAATCAGCTATTGCGGAGTGAGGGGCGCGAAGCTATGGAAGCAGACCGCGCCACGCGCGAGCTTTTGGTGGGCGAGGTTGTCCCGTATTTGCGGCTTCATTGCAACCTCTCGGAAATGGAACAAGCGGCGAAAAGTGCGCTCCATAACACCGCAAGTCTGACACCCGTTGATACGGCATATTTTACGGCAATTACCGAGTACGTTGCAGAGTGCCGCGCTATGCTCAATAGCGGGACCTACGAGCTTCCCGAAGCTCCGAAGCGGTCAGACTTCGACCCCGAACTGCAAGCGTATAAAGCGCAAGTCAAGGCAGAGGTCGAAAAGAAAACGTACTTTGAGATTTACCAAATCGCAAACACCGAGCAGACGGCAGAAATCGTCTTTGAGCCATACGACCGATTGATAGCTACGGGGCATACGGTTGACAGCGCAAATTACGAATTGGTGTATGCCGCGCCGCTTACGCCTGATATGACGCTTGAAGATATTTACACACGTTTCAATATCGATATTCCCGAAGATTACACGGGACGCAGTTTGTCGCTCTCTGACGTGGTGGTGCTTCATCAAGACGGCGACGTTAGCGCACATTACGTTGATAGCGTCGGCTTTCACGAGGTACCGCAGTTTCTTGACCGCGACAAAGCACAAGTGCTTATCCCCGACGAACACACGACGGGCGAGAAGATCACGACGCCACGCGGCAGTTTCAGCGTTACCGATATGACCCGTGAGCAAATGGAGGCGGTGGGCTACGGCGTACATCATACGTCTGACGACGGCAAGCACTTGATTATGGGAAACGGTACGCAGGCTTTCGCCGTTGCCATAGAAAATCCCATAAAGCACGTTGAGGACACAATCGAGCAGAACGACAACAAGTTAGACGGTATCATCAATAACACACCCGAAACGCCCACCGTTGACGCATTGGAAGCAAAAGCAAAGGCGGGCGAGCCGATCTCCCTTGTCGATCTTGCAAATGCAATTAAGGCAGAGGAAAAGGGCGGCAAGGGCAAGCCCAAAGAGGAAAAGCAATCTATCCGCGCACAGCTTAAAAAGGACGCGGGCAAAGAAAAAGCCGCCCCGAAAAAAGCGGCGACCAAAAAGAAAAATAACGATTTGGAGGTATGAGAATGAACACAAGATTTACCGTTGAGGAATTAAACCTTATCAGCATTTACATTTACGAAGATCGCGCAAGTCTGATAGAGGAAATGAGCGACGCGCTCCCCTATATGGACGAGGATATGCGCGACCTTGCAAACCGCACCCTTGAAAAGCTCCGCGCTATGACCGACGAGGAATTTGCCGAGCTTGACGTGTACGCGGCTGACGACGAGGAATAAATAACGCCCACAAGCGCGAGGGCGCGCCCTACGCGCCTTTCGCGCCGCAGACAAGCAAAGACACACGGCGCATATAAACGCGCCCAAAACGAATAATAGCGTACCCAAAACAGACAGACGGGGCGCGGCACCGAAACGGCTGCCGCGCCCCGTCTTTTTTTATTGTGGATTAGGGATTTGACTTGCAAGTGTTCGGATTTTTACTTGTAAATCGTCTGTCGCAAAAGCATAGTAACGATCATTTTCTTTGTTCATTCTAACTGACATACGATATTCCTTATCTCCTTGAATAATGGCTATGTTTGTGTTATCGCCATCATACATTTCTTTGCCACGATCTACAAGCTCCGCGTCAAAAATAAGTTGCATTATTTCTTGAATTTCGTTTTGATCTTCAATAGTAAATAATACGGGGACTCCTGTATTATTATCAAATTCAACCTCAATTTTATCGGCTTCTTGCTTCATATCCGCATATCGTTCAATATCGGTTATTGTTTTTACTTCCGTGGGTAATACGTCAAAGCCGTCTGAAATAACGAAAGTCAAAGTAACATCACATTCGGGCATAACAAATGTAAATTCCCAATGAGTGTATTCATCACCTGTTTTTACAGCGGTTTGCGTTCCGATACTTTCACCGTTTACAAACGCTTCTACTGATACATCGGTCACAATCGCAGTTTTGATTATAACCGTTTCGCCTGCTTCATATCTTTTTTCA
>JAFUJR010000057.1 GCA_017468085.1 Clostridia bacterium
CCTTGACTATACGAGCGCGCGCCTGCGGCGCGCGGTCAAGGTGTCGTCGCTTTTACTTTACCTACTTGACAGATAAAAACGATTTACTCATAGCTCTTTTAACTCGAAACAGAAAGATAGAAAAGGCTTACTCCAACGGAACGTTGGAAAAAACGGCGGTTTTCGCGCTATCCCGCTTGCGAAATCACCGCCGTTTTCTTTTTTTCCAGAAATTTCTGTATGCCAAAATGCGCCATGTACCCCTTTCGTACTGGCGCTACCGCTTTTGCGTTTCCCTATATTATAGGCGCAGACGTTGCATTTTTCCGTAATTTTTTATATCTCTCTCCCAATCAATCACATCATCAAATAATACGTATTTCGTCACAAAATTCAAAAAAGTTCCCGCTATATCACTATCCGCTATCTCTTTGCAAATCTCCGCAGGTATCCCCCTGCTATACACAATCTTTTCGCCCGTCTTTACTATGTACTTTATCAAATATTTTATCGTTCCGCCACGCTTTAAAAGTATAGGGTTCAGCTCCTGAAAATCCGACATCCCAAAGTTCTCGTCAAAAAAGGTATTCCCATACCTGGTATATCTCTTTCGCCTTTTTAAGCTATATTCGTTCTTCTCAATAATCCTACCTATCATCTCGTCTTTCGGTACGTATAAAAGAGCATGAAAGTGTAGAGTTCCGTTCTCGCCTCCCTCCTCAAATACACCCATATATTTCCACCCTCTGCGCGTATGTAAATTTGAAAGGCATTTGCGTAATTTCTTTCTAAAACTCTCTGCCGTATGCTTTTTCGGATCGTACGTAAACGTTACGAAATAATTCCACCGATACATATTCGCTTTTCTTCTAAACCGCTTGATGCGTTTCCATAAATTGCGTTGCTTTTTATCTATTTTCTCCAAGATATATTTCCGCAACGTGGAAGAAGCGGGATAGAGCTTCTCTAATCCCGCTTGTATAAAATCTGCCATTGCATCATTCTTCAACCCTTGCTTTACAGCCTGAAAATACAAGCTGTCAAAGGCAATATCAAACGCCGTTTGCGCTGGTCTTTTGGGTGGACGCTTACCCTTGCTACGCACCACACGCGTACCGACGTAATGCCCACCGTCGTTATAAATTTTGTAATAATGCCTCTCCTCAAAAGGATTTCCAAGTCCGTCCTCTATCGGAATCAAATACGGTTTTTCCATACCCCGCCTCCTTTTTGTTTTATTACTGAAATATCCCAAAAAAACACCTAAAAATCTTGTTTTTTGTTACGCAATATGTTACAATATATTTATGGATAAACTTACCTTACAACAGCAAAAATTATTTGACGATATTCGCCATATCGATGAAAACGGACAAGAATACTGGTTTGCCAGAGAATTGCAAGGCGCACTTACTTATGCAAAATGGGAAAATTTCCACAAAGTAATCAAGACCGCCCAAATCGCTTGCAAAATCAGCCAACAAGAAGTTACTTATCATTTTCCCGAGGTCAGGAAAACGATCCCTATGCCCAAAGGTGCAAGCAAAACAGCCATTGACTATAAGCTCACTCGTTACGCTTGTTACCTTATTGTAATGAACGGAGACCCGCGCAAAGAAGTAATTGCTTGGGCGCAGACTTATTTCGCCGTCAAGACCCGTCAGCAAGAGCTCGCCGAGCTTTACGACCAATTAACCGAAGACGAAAAACGGTTATTTATCCGTGGCGATATCAAACAAAAGAATATGCTTCTTGCCGAAGCCGCACATAAAGCAGGAATTATTACCTCTTTGGAATACGCCACGTTCCAAGACGCAGGCTATCGCGGATTATACGGCGGTTTGACCGCAAGAGATATCGCAGATAATAAAGGACTTACAAACGGTGAAGAAATCCTTGATTATATGGGCAGCGAAGAACTTGCAGCCAACCTTTTCCGTATTACGCAAACGGAAGCTAAAATGCGTCGTGAGGGTACGGATACCCCAGCAAAAGCAAACGCCGCGCATTATCAAATCGGTAAAATTGTTCGCAAGGCGATCGAAGAAGCAGGCGGTACAATGCCAGAAGACTTGCCCCTTCCCGATAAGAGTATAAAAGAACTCGAAGCGGAAACGCGCAGACAATTAAAGCCGAAAAAAGACTAATTTTCAAGAAAGTGCTATGCCCAAAAGTTGGACAAACTTTTGAGGGCATAGCTTTTTTTCTCCTTTATTTGAAATTCATATACTCATCAAACAACCCGTCGTAGAGGTCGTTGAAGAAATAACTGTTTTGCATTTTCATTTCTGCAAAGCTCGCCTTTTCCGTTTTGTATTCGGGCATATCCGCAAGCCCTACGGGCGAACGCAACGCCTTTACCGTGAAGAAATCCGAAAAGCAATCCGTAGAAAACCGCTTGCTGTATATCTTCTTGTCCATGATATAGTATTCCGCTTTCCGCATTTCGCCGTCTTGCGTACCACGTTCTACTTCTACATGCAACACGTGATACCCGAACGTATTGTAAATACCCTTGTAATAATGCTCTATCTTTGCCACGAAGATTTTCAGCCAAAGCATAGGCAAGGTATTATCCGAGCGGTAAAAACGGTATTGATAATACAGCTCCGCAAACTTATTAAACACGAACACGTACAGCAGTTCCGTCAACGCGAAGAACGGCATAGCAAGCCGTTTTTCGCTTTTATCCCGAATATGTACGATCTCGCACAATTCCCGAGCGTCCGCGCCGAGGCTTTCCGGGCGTTGCTCGTCCATAATCACGCGCACGAACGAATAACCGTCTACGGTTGCGGAATGCCGTATCATTTTCAGCCAAAGATTAAACCCGTCGTTGAGTTGGTTTGCCGTTGCGCTGTCTTTGCGTTTCCCCGCGTTTTCGACCTTGTTTCCACGTTCTTTACCGCCCTCGGTAATAAACACCGTACCAAATTCAAAACTGTCCGCAAAACGCCGATCTGAGCCTAATTTCATGCCCAAACGAAGCGCATTAAAATCAATGATCTTTGCATGGCGGGAGAACGCGCCCATTAAACGGCTGTCTTTCTTGAAGAAATCGCTGTTCCAGCGAGGGAAATTGCCTACGTCGTTTAATATATCGTCTAAACGGATTGACAAGTTCGCGATATTCGCCGTTTCGATGATATAGATAAAATACAACTGCGCGTACGTTTCGATAATATCCCAAACCGTTACGACCTTTAATTTATCGTCGTAAGTAAATCCGTAATGCTCATAATCATACCAAAAACAGTTCCGCCGTGAGGGGTGCTTTTCAAAGTACGCTTTACGCCGTTGAATAAAACGCCGAATGGTAGCGAGATTATACACCGTATGAGCAGCCATAGCGCGTTGCAGGGCTTTTTCAAGCCGTATCCACGGGAAATGCGGAAATTTCAAATCGTTTTCAAGTATCTTTTCAAACGCAATCCGTCTATGCTCCACGCTGTTGGATAAGCATTGATCAACGCCCATTGTCGTTTTACCCATACCCATAGCGGCAACGATTAAAGACACGATCGACCGCGCGTTCGTAAATCCGCAGTTGCGCCGTTCCATATGGCTGAGATTATCGTAACCGCGGCTTTTTCGGAATTTATCAAACACAACGAACGCCAAGATCACCCACGCCCATACGGGAATAAACGTCAACGGCGTATGCAGGTCGATGCACAGCTTGTACAACTGCCGATACAGACTTCCGAAATCAAACGACCCGATAAGGTAAAAAGCATACGCTACGAGTTCTAATCCGATCGTGAACACGTTGAAATAGAACGCCCATATACAAAGCCAAATCTTCCACCAAAACCCGTTTTCCCGCAAAAACCGTATAAAATTCGTTACCCACCACTTGACGGGCAGATAAAAGCAAAAGGATATTTTCCTATGTATCCGTACGCCTTTGCTGTCCTTATCGTAATCGTTGTTATGGTTTTCAAGGTACTTTTTCAGCTTCCTACGTAAAAAGTATAAAAGTATTCCCAACAAAAACAGGACCTGTACGGCGAGTATAAACCCGTATACGACGTAAACGAGATAGCGCAATAGGTTTTTCCAATTCGCCCACGCGCGCCAATACGTAACCCATTTCGCCTTAAATACCGCCCAATCGCTGGGTATGAATACCGCAGGGGGAGCAACAGTCGAACTACCGCCCGACGGTTGCGAGAAATCAAAAAACGGAATTTTCGGGAGCTTGTTTACCGTGGGCGATATGTTATGCTCTACGCCTAAAAATTCACATACGAAATAGGGCACGGACAAACAGAGATCGCGCACGCTTTCGATCACTCGCCCGAGCGCGTTCGGGAATAACAGCCAACACGCAATACAGCCTATCGTGATTACCCCGCAGAGGTAATGCCGATAATCTATGCCTCTAATGATCGACCATAATTTCCGAAAGCCTGTTTTTTCCTTTACCTTTCTGCTCATACCAAACTACCTATAAAGAGGAAATAACCAAGCACCAGCAACACGAAAATTCCTACGCCGACAATGATTAAATTTCGTTTTGTATTCGGGTGGTGCTTTTCTACACCCATAAAATTAACGTCTTTCTTTGACATTACGCTATAATTCTCCTTATTTGAATTACTCTGTCATTTGCG
>JAFUJR010000002.1 GCA_017468085.1 Clostridia bacterium
AAAAGCTCTTCTTTGCGCAATATGCAAGCTACGTGGCGGCAGGCTATACGTCGGTAACCGTCAGCGCAACGTACGCAAGCGGCGATTTATGGGTAGGTAACGACGTTTGGGGCGATAGCGGCTATATGCACTCGTTAGCAAGCGGCGCGTCGGTTACGCTCGATTTAACAAAGATGGATAAACTTTGTTTGTTCTTCAATGCGGCAATGTCCGACGTGGAAATTACGTGGACGTTCGGCGGTTTGGTCGTTGTTGAAAAGGCAACCTTGGCGTTTGCAGGGGAAACGGATAATTATACCCTTACGGACGGCAGCGGCAATGCGCTCGACAACGAATTGACGGCAAACAAAGGGGAAACGGTAACCTTTACCGTTTCTGCAAACGACAGCGCGAATACGAGAACGTTCGTATATTATAATGACGAATTGGTAGAAGGGGAAAACGGAACGTACAGCCTGGTAAATAACGGCGGCACGGTTGAAATCTACGTTACCCCCGAACAGCCTATCGCGTATACGGCGGCAGACGGCAGAGTGATTTCTTACGCAATCGTTCTTCCCGACGGCGCAAGCGATACGGCAAGCTACGCGGCGGATGAATTGCAGTATTTCGTAACCGAAATCGCAGGGGTAACCCTTCCCATCGTTGCGGAAAGCGCGGCGGGCGATTATAACGGCAGAAAAATTTTGATCGGTGCGTCGACGTTGACGGAGAGCGATATTCCTCAAATGGCGGAAGCGTTCTGCATCAAACCGGAAGCCGGGAATATTCTCATCGGCGGTTATAACGAAAGAGGAACGCTGTACGGCGTTTACGAGTTGTTGGAAACGTTTGGAGTGAAATTCCTTACGGCGGAATATACGCATATTCCTCAAACGACGAAATTGAGCACGGCGCTGACGGCGTCGATTGCGGAAGAACCCGTATTTGAATACGCCGCATATTACACGGGCGAAACGCACGACGTAACTTCGTTTGAAAAGGTGAAATACACGTCGAGATTGCGCTTCGTACATCAGTTCACGGGCGAGGCGATGGAAAACATTTACTACGCGCCCAACAACGGCAACGACGAGTATATTTACGGGGAGGGCGGTACGCTTTCAACGCTTGAAGCGACGCAGGTCCGTATGGATTGGTTTGCAAACGGACAAATCAGCTCTTCCCATAACGCGGTGGAATATGCGGCGTTGGGCGTTTACGCGATGAGAGATTCCATTTCCGATTGGTCGGAAATGATTGAATTCGGTTACGCAACCGATACGTGGTATTGGGGAAATGATTCCACACCTGATACCCTCGAATCGACTTGGGGCGGCTTTGACGAAGTGAATATTAAGCCTCTTATCAGCGGCGAAATCGCATACGAATCTATCCGTTTGGATAATGAGTATATGACTGCAAATTACAGTGGAGTTCTGTATTCGGACGGTAGCGACCTTTGCTATTCGAGCGGCGTATTGAAGGATACGGGTAACACGGTTACGGCGTTGTCGCTTGTCAAAGCGGGTATGGATTACGCGATGACGAAATGGGGCGAAAACAACACCTATTTCATGCTCGGTTATTCCGACCAAGAAGAACGTTGCGATTGTTCGACCTGTGCTGCGACGACTTCAAAGAGTACGATGTCGGGTACGGTGGAAGTATATCAGTACAATAAGACGTACTACTATTATAAATTTGTGCAGGCGGTAGCAAACGAAATGCTTACCAAGCACGCAGATAAGAAAGTGGTTATGTTTGCATATTCCAGTTCCTCGGGCGACGTACCTTCGACGGGCTCGTTGGATGGCAACTGGCTGACAGGCTACGACCCTTATATTGAAGCGGTTAGCGTAGATACCATTGGTCAATTGCCCTCTAACGTATACTTGCAGTGGGCGCCCATCTGGTTGGACGAAGCGTATGCTTTGAACGACACGACGAGCGCAGGCGCGAGAACGGAAGTTGCGGCGCAACTTGCACAATGGAGCGCTTACGTGCAGAACAATCAATTTATGCTGTGGGGCTATGACAACAACTATTTCATCTACATGGATACGTTGAGCGTTTTAGCGGAGAATATCGAATATGCGAAACAGTGCGGCTTCACGAGTTATATGGTTCAAGCGAGCAACAGCGAAGATAAGCTTCCTGAAATGTCGATGAAGTCCTACGTGCTTTCCAAGGCGGTTTGGTACGACGGTACGGTAACTGACGCTTTGGTGGAAGGGTGGCGTAACGAATTCATCAAATATTACTACGGTGAAGCGGCGTATAGCTACGTGGTACAATATTACGACGAATTGAACGCGGCGTATGCTTCCACCTTCACGGAAGGTTATAAGACCGACGCTTGGTCTCTTGGATATACGGGGGATTGGTCGATGATTTCTGCGGAAACGTTAATAACGTTGATAGGATATTTGAACAGCGGTATTTCGGCAGTCGGTGAAGGCAGCGTTTATGCAGAGCATATCAACCTTTTGAAATTCTCGCCCAGGTACATGTATTTGATGAAATACGGCGACGATACGAGTGGTGTTGTCGGGACGAAGGCAGAGCTCCAAGCGGATATGCTTGCGGCAGGCGTGCAGTATGTAGCGGAAAACGTTACGGTTGAAGCGAGTTTAGGTTAATCAATAAACAGAAAAAACTCTCCGTTGGTGACAGCGGAGAGTTTTTTGATATAAGAAAAACCACGCGATGGCCGCGTGGAGTAGTGTTGTATATTCGCGTTAATTTTTTCGGTATTGCAAGGGGGCAATCCCGTATTTTTTCTTGAACAAGTGGGAGAAATGGGAAAGAGAATCAAATCCCAACGAGCTGGCAATCGCCAAAATAGAAAGGTCGGTGTGTTTTAGCTGATTGCACGCATAATTCAATTTCAAGTCGTTGATATAGGCAATCAGCGTTTTGCCGACGTATTTTTTAAATTCGCGGCTTAACGTAGTTTGCGAATAGTTGGATAAAGCGTATATATCGGATAAATTGAATTCGGACGTGAAGTCAAAATCGTTGAGTTTTTGTATAAATTCCTGCAACCATTCGGGAATGTGTTTTTCTTCTTCAGCCGTTTCTGTGTAATAGAACAGACTGAAAGCAAAAGAGAGAAAGGCTTTTACGCAGGTGTTTTTCGCCTCTTCCGTTTTGGATTCGAGAATCATCTGTTGGAAAGTGAGCACCATTTCAAAAACCTTAGCGCTTAGATGGATAAGTTGATTTTTAATGATAGGCGTTTCCGTGTTGAAATAGAGTTTAAATATTTCCTTGGCGTATGGAATTCGGCAAGTGAGATTGATGTGCTGAGCGGAATAATTTTTATATTGACTGTGTTTGTGGAATTGCTCGGGCAACATAATAAAAGCGTCTCCCGCTTTTAAGGTCGTTTTGTTTTTTCCAAAGCGGTGGGTCAATTTCCCCTTTGTAATGATAAAGATTTCAATGTAGTCGTCGTGCGAGTGATAGCACGAGGTCGGACTACTCCAAAGGTGGAAAGTATAGTCTTCGGGGGAATGCAAAACGGCAGAGCTTCTCGATTGTTTGACTGCGGAAAACATATTTTTTGGATACAATTCATTTTGGTTTGTAACATATTCGTTCATAATTTCACCCCCCTCGATATTTATGATTATAATCAAACCAAAGATAAATGTCAAGACCTATTGAGAAAAAATAATTGAAAATATAAAATATAACAAAACTTGGAAAAGTTAGGAAATACAAGGATTTTAGCCAAAATTTTCCAAATTAAACGACTAAAAAAAACAAAAAATAAACTAAAAATGACAAGACACCGTATATTCGCCGTGTTATAATAGACGTACATAGTCGGGTAGTATCTAAAAGATACTACACGCAGATGGTTTAGGAGAAGTAGAAAATGAAGAAGTTGCACTTGATTTGTAATGCGCATATCGACCCGATTTGGCAGTGGGAGTGGACCGAGGGTATGTCGGCGGCGCTCTCCACTTTTCAAAGCGCGGCAAATCTTCTCGATAAGTTTGACTACGTATTCTGTCATAACGAATCGAGCCTTTATAAATATACTGAACGGTACGCGCCCGCCCTCTTTGAAAAAATGCAAACGCTTGTAAAAGAGGATAAGTGGCGTATTATGGGCGGTTGGTATATTCAGCCCGATTGCTTAATGGCAAGCGGAGAAACGTTCGTGCGTCAAATCCGCGAGGGGGAGCTGTTCTTTGACCAGAAGTTTGGTAAAAGCTCGAAAACGGCGGTGAATTTGGACGCGTTCGGGCACTCTCGCGGGCTTGTCCAAATCGTAAAAAAATGCGGGCAGGAAAATTACTTGTTCGTTCGTCCGTACAGCAGTTATCAAAACGAACAGCTCGCATTGCCTGCCGAAAGTTTCCTTTGGGAGGGCTATGACGGCAGCCGCGTCAAGGCGCATCGCGCGACGGCGTATAATACGGGGCTGGGACACGCGCTTGAAAAAATTCAAAGAGATATCGACTATACGCAAGAGGATATATCCGCTTCCCTTTGGGGGGTGGGCAACCACGGCGGCGGACCCTCCGCAAAAGACCTTGGTGATATTAGGGCGTTTATCGAAAGCGCGGAATTTGAAATCGTACATTCCGATCCGGACTCATTCTTTGCGGAAATCAGCCCGACGGCGGTATTTTCGGAATCGCTCATTTCGTGTATGCCCGGCTGTTATTCCGCTATGATTGGCTTAAAGCAGAAATTCCGCGAGTTGGAGCGTGATTTGTTCTTTACGGAAAAGATGTCGTCTATTGCAGAATTGAAAGGCGCTCGCGTTTATCCGGGGCAAAAAATATCGGAGGCGGTGGAGGATTTGCTCAACGTGCAATTCCATGACGTATTGCCGGGTACTTGTATCAAGCCAGGGGAGGAAAACGGGTTCCGTTTCTTATACCACGGATTAAAGGAATTGGAGCAGATAAAAATCGACGCATTTTTCGCCCTTTGCAAAGGGCAAGCCGTCGCGGAGGAAAATACATATCCGATTTTGGTGTTTAATCCTAAAACCTACGAGGCGGAGCAACTTATCGAGTGCGAATTGTCCATTATCCCTACGGAACTGTACGAAGAAGAATTTTCGCAAATAGAAGTTTACGACGAAAAGGGGAACAAACTCTGCGCGCAAACGGTAAAAGAGGGGAGCAATCAAAGCATCGATTGGCGTAAAAGAGTTGTGTTCTACGGGAAATTAAAACCGCTTGGCATTACTCGTTTCACCGCAAAAACGGTGGTGAAGCCTACGGTGAAATATCCTGTCAATCAAGACGTGGTATTCGATAACGGCAGCAAACGGGTCGTTATCAGCGCAAAGAGCGGCTTGATCGAAAGCTATAAAATCGACGGAATAGAGTATGCAAAGGGCGGATTGTTTCAACCGTTTGCTTGGGAGGACAACGCCGACCCTTGGGCAATGTCGGACGAGCAAAGGACGGTTGGCGTCGGGACAAAACCCGTAGCCTTCCAAAGATTGCAAAAGCCCGACGGCGTATTCAAGGGATTGCAATCCTTTGAGGTCATCGAGGACGGGGACGTGTATATCGGCGCGGAAGCGTTTTTCGGATTTGGCAACACCCGTTTACGGTTGGGCTATAAAATTTATAAACAGAGCACGGCAGTGGACGTGGAGGTAAACCTCTTTCCCAACGAAACAAACGAGGCAATCAAATTGCACGTGCCTATCCTCGGTGAGGAATATTGCGGGGAGCAGGTTTTCGGCATAGAAAGACTGTATGAGGACGGCAGGGAGTGCGTTTCGCAGAATTTCGTGGCGAAAAAATGCGGCGAAAAATATTTAGAGATTGTTACGCCGTCCACGTTTGCGTCTTCCTGCAAGGACGGAGAGGTGCGTTTCACCCTCCTGCGCTCGGCTACTTACTGCGCGCATCCCGCGGTGGACAGACCGCTTTTGCGGGAAAACATCTTCACCCCGAAGATTGATCAAGCGCAACGCGATTACGCGTTTAGATTGCAGATTGCAAGCGAGAACGAGTTGAGTAAAAACGCGCAGGAATTTATCGAAAAACCGTACGCGCAAAATATTTTCCCGACGGTGGACAAAAAGCAGGACAACGGTTTTGAAATCGTAACGGACAACAGCGAAATTCAAGTTGTAACGATTAAAAAATCGGTGCAGAAAGAGGGGTATATCCTTCGCTTGTTCAACAACAGCGCAAAGGGAAATCAAACATCGGTTAGATGCGGAAACGCGGAGAAGCGTTTCACGTTTGGCAAATTTGAGGTGAAAACCGTCTTGTATAACGCAGACGGCTTGACCGAATTCAGCGATATGTATATTTGAAAAAGCAAAAATAATCCAATAGGAGGAAGATGATGAAAAAGAAATGGTTTTTAAGTTTTATTTGCAGCTTGACGGCGTTGTTTGCGCTCGGCGGCTTTGCTTCGTGCGGCGACAAGGGCAACAATTCCACGTCCGAGCCTCCCTTCTCTGCAACCGATACGGAAAGCAATACGGGTACGGATACGGGCAGTGAAGAAAAGACTGCGGTGATTTCCGGCGTGCCTGAAAAATTCGAGTTTAAACTCTCGGAAATCGACGACGAGGCTAAGGCGGCGGCATACTATTTAAACGGCGTTACGGCGACGGCGGGCGGAGCGGAAACTACGGCAAACGTCGATTTGAGTCAAGTAGATTTTACAAGCGCGGGCGAATACGAAATCGTATACAGCGTAGAGGGTTATCAAGAGCGCGTAAGCTCCGTGATTCGCATTTACGGTTTGCCTACCATCACGGCTGAGGAAAACGTTTCCGTCGATTGGTGCATGATGGCGGATGAAACTGCGTTTGCGGAAAAAATCAAGCCGTTGGTATCGGCAAAGGACAGCTTTGACAATGCGGTAGAGGTGGCGGTAAGCGGCGAATGGCAGAAAAATGCGTACGGTTTTTACGACGCAGGTTCTTATAAAGTTGTGTTGACGGCGACGGACGTGGTTGGAAACGTAGCGACGAAAGAGGTTACGTTGACAATGACGAAAGGAACTGCGCCTACGATTGAAAACGTATCGTTCGACCTTTCCAACGTTGCGGTGGCGCTCACCGACTACGAGGTGTTCGTCGACTTTGAAATATACGCCGTACACGAGGGCGCTTTGACGGCGCTTACGAACAAGGATATCGGGTACGACGCTACCATCGGCGGAAGCGTATTCACGCCCGATTACGCAAGGACGTTGGCACTTGCGGTTGAAACGGAATTTATCGTGGTTGTGGGCAACGCGTATACGACGGTAAAGGCGGCGGTTACGGACAATCAAGCGCCTGCGTTTACCTATCCCGAGGTTTCTTCGTTCACCTATCTTGTCGGGGAAGAATTCGCTTTGCCGCAGGCATTGAAAAATACGAACAGCGCGCAAGCTATCGAGGTGAAATACACCCTCGACGGCGCGGAATATACGGTACCTCCGACAGAAGCGGGCGAATATACCTACGCAATTGCGTTCTACCGCGGTGAAGAAAAGATTGCAGAAAAGGAATACGGCGTCGTTCTTGTAACCAATTACGGTTGGAGCGCGAAAGGCGTAAAAGCGACGGCGGACGGCAATATCGCCATTACGGGCGCAACCGGCGACGTGAACGCCGTGCTTTCCGCAAGCTATATCGCGGCGCATGGCGGCGCGTGCAATACCGTCGTTATAAAAACGAGAATTTTGCAAGAAAGCAGTAATCAAGCGGACGTGAACGAGGCGACGGGGCCCAGCATTTGGTGGATTGAGGGCAGTACGTACGCCTTGGAAAACAAAGAACAATATTACGGCATATCGAAAGATAAAGTCGCTACGGGCGCGGAAAATACCTTTACCTTGCGCGTGGAGGCGGACGGAAGCGCAACCTTTATTTTGCGTAACTTTGACGGTTGGTTGGAAATTACGGAGATAGAGTTTTTGACGTTAGACCCGCAGACGGCGGCGCAGCAGAAATTGAATACAGGCTTTCCTGGTTGGGCTTATATTCACCATAACGATCCTAACGCATACGTAGACGGTAAGACGTATCATATTAAAGGTGGTAATTTCACACTGACCAATCTTTTGATTTCGGATGCGATTGCGGCAGGATACAAATACGCTACCTTGCGTGTCAAGATGACGAATACAACGACTCCCATTGAGGAAATTTATTTTATAACGAAAGGGGCTGGTTATGGCTGGGATCATTACTGGAACTCTTTTGTGGGTAACGAAGTAGTCGTTCGGTTCGATATGAGTAAATATTTTGAATCGACTGACCTTGCAAACAGCGACAATATTATCGTGCAATTCTTCGGCAGATATATCGGCGGTAACGATATAGACGCGGAAAATATCGAAGTGGAGCTTATCGGCTTTGAAACGGCGGAAGCAACCGATTTCCTCGTAAGCGTACCTATGGGCGATAATTACACTGTAACGGGTGCAACGTATGCAAAAGCAGTGGACGGTATCGCAACGTTTGCGATTTCCGCAAATGAAAATTATGCAATTTCGTCCGTGGCAGCAAACGGCGACGCAGTCGTAACGGACAACGGCGACGGCACCTATACGGTGAGCAATATCACGCAAGATACCTACTTAAAAGTGGAAACCAGAAAGACGGCGTATTCGGTAACGATTGCGGAATCGGATATGTACATAGCAGACGTATACGGCGCAACGGTAAAAGAGGGGGAAAGTTTCACCTTTACCCTCACGGCAAACGAGGGCTTTGAAATCAACGGGGTTTCAGCGGACAATGCGAGCGTAACGGATAACGGCAACGGCACGTATACAGTTTCCAACTTGACGGCGGAAACGGTGATTACGGTCATTGCACAGGCGACGAAATCCAGCTACGTTATCACCCTTGCAGAAAATGAAAACTACACGGCAAGTTTTACGCAGGTAGAAGTGGGCAAAGCCGAGGAATACACCTTCACCGTAACGGCGAAAGAGGGGTATTTTATCTCCGACGTAACGGCAGACAACGCGAGCATTACGAAAGGTGTAAACGGTAGTTACACCCTTACGAATATCGTTAACGATACGACGGTCAGCGTAACGGCGGTCAAGCAAGTTGCGCTTGGCGAAACGATGATGTCGAGCGAAGCGGACTTCTACAATTATTTCCACTTCGGCGCGTGGGGTACGAATACTTGGGACGGAACGTCCGTCAACGTAACGACGGGCAACATTCAAGTGCAAAAGGCGTTTATCGACGACGCGTTAGCACAGGGTTATACCCACGCGAAGATCAGCGTAAGCTCGGCTTCTTCGGACGTCGCTTCCGTCGCAATGATTACGGACGGCAGCTTGGGCTGGAATTATT
>JAFUJR010000058.1 GCA_017468085.1 Clostridia bacterium
ATCGGAAAAGTGCGTATATACCTTTCCAACAAGCCGTTGCGGACTATCTCCCATCCAAATATCGACAATATCGGGGCGTTTGAGATATTCTTGACAAACCGTAGAAAAGGTGTGCCGCAGGCAGTAGGCGGTTCTCTCGCCGTCGCCGAGCAACTTCTTGAACAGTTTATCGCGTTTCCAGTCCGAACAATTAAATACGAGCGGTTTATCCCAGTCAATCAATCCCTGTGCCTGTTTTGGTACGGGGATTTTTTTATACTCGATTTTCCCGTTCTTGCGCTTACGATTTCGAGCAATAAGGAAATCGTCTTCCCTGCGTGTTTCTTGGTCCACTTCGCAAGGGCGAAGTCCAAAGAAATAGAGCAAGTATGCGCCCTGTCTAATCGGCTCAAATTCGGGCAATTCTACGCGTTCCAAGAAAGCGTAAATTTCTTCTTCGGGTAAGGCGTCGCGCGTTTGCCTATCCGCTTTCACGAACTTAATCAATGCAACAGGATTGTGTTGAATAATGCCACTCGCCACGGCGTATTTAAAAATACCGTTGAACAGCGTTCGCAATTCCTCATACTTGCGCGGCTTTACATCTTTCATAACCTTATCTATATCGCCCGTACGTACAGCCGCAATAGGCTTTTTGCGGAGATTTTCGGGCAAAGCGTGAAAGTTCACGTAAAACCTTTTCAATTCCTTTTCGGTGATCGTGCCTTTCTTGTATTGATACCACTCGTCAAACACTTCTTCAAGCAGGTTTATCCCCGTCTTGCGTTTTTGAACACGGTATTTCTCAATTTCTCCCGGCACGGTCTTTGCCAAGAACTTTCTTTTTGCCTCCGCCAAATCGGTGGAGGAAGCTATAATATTGTAACCATTAGAGCGGTAGCGGATCTCGTAGCAATACGAATTCCTACCGCTTTCTTTTTTTATAACGTGGGCGGCCAGCCCGTTCGCTATAAACTCTTTCTTGAATGTAAACGACATCATTTGAATCTCCTTGTAAGTGAATTTAATGATTGTCGTCACAGACCTTGCGCGTTGTTGCAATGCGGCTATACTGCCTTGGGTTTCCAAAGCAATGAGCCGTTCGATTAAGGCGGTGCAGTCGCTCGCTACGTTCATCACTTCGCTGCGCTCACGCGCCATCATCAGCTTTTGAGTTATTGTTATAAGATCATCTGATAATGAATTTTTCATTTGTTTTTCTCCAAGTAATTTTTATAGATTTATTGAAACGTTTCTATAATATTTACTTGGAAAATTTGCCAAAAAGTTACAAAATTTTGAAATTAAGTGCTGGTAATTTTTACCATTAAGGCTGTCCCTTGGTGTCTATTGCTAAGCGCACCATTTGCTTAACTCCCCGAACGTATGCTTTGCCGAGTTTTTCTTCCGCTTCCGCAAAAAGGTTTATAAGCTCGCGGTCGTCGTCGGAAAGAGCAATCGGGTGATTGTCGCTCAACCCAAGCGCACGTTCTTCTTCGGTAAACGTAGGAGCGAGTCCGAGCGCGCGTTCGATTGCTTGCACCGTATCAATGCGCGGAGCGATGGTTTTCCCTCGAAAAATGTCCTTCATTGTGCTGATAGATATTCCTGTCTTTTGTGCAAGTTCTTCCAGCGTAATGCGCCTTTCTTTTCTCACTTTATTCCATAGATCAATGTTTAGCATTTTCGTCTCCTTATTGTTTTGTTTTCTTGTGTATGTTTTTGCCCCGAAAATGACGGTGCAGAAATATTGTATAAAAAAAGTACGAAAAATGCAACTTTTTTTACACAAAACGCTTGACAAGTACGATAAATCGTGCTACAATAGAGAAAAATAAGTACGAAAAATCGTACAAA
>JAFUJR010000040.1 GCA_017468085.1 Clostridia bacterium
GAAAAGATCGGCAACGTACAACGCAATATAAGTAACTGGGAAAGCGGCGCAAGCGAACCCGATTGCGAAACGATTTTAAAACTATCGGAAATTTTCGACGTGACGATCGACGAGCTTTTCGGGCGGGAAGCGCAATCGTTCAATAAACAACCCGCAACGGGCGTGGAATACGCGATCTTAAAAATGGTACGAGAACTGACGGACGCGCAAAAATACGCGTTGCTTCAATTGTTACGCGAATTTAAAAACGAATAAAAAAAGGAGCTATTGCGTTAAGCAACAGCTCCTTTTTCTTATCTTTATTTTAGTTTACAAGTCTATATCGGGACTTATTTCCCTGATGACTTTCTTTTTTTGTTCGTTAAACAAATTTTGGAAAAACTCCCGCACGACTCTCTCTACCATTTCGTTGCGTATCATCTGTTCCGTATGAATTACCTGCAACTCGTTCCCATACGGCGCATACGCGCACGTGAAAGTCGCTCCATTACATTTCGCCATTTTCTCGTCGGACGGTCTTGCGCATTTCTTCGGCGTTTCCATTACTCAAATGCTTTCGGATAATCCACAATTCGATTACGAGAAGATACAAAAGGAAATATCCATTAAGAACACGATAGCAAATGTAAGACCGCCTATTTCCGAAAGTAAGATACGGGAGCAAAACAAGCAGCGGACGGATATTCTTGATAAGGCTCAAATGGAAAAAATCATTTCAAAGTGGTTGAAAAAAGTAGACGTATAATATTAGAGAGTGGCAAGAACAAATTCTTGCCGCTCTCTAATTGTTTTATTTTAGATAAATGATAAATCCGAACCCTTCGCCTATCGGCATTACAAGATTCGGATTATTACCATTTGGTGTACCATAAAAGCCACAATAACTGATAAGCACCCAAAAGTTTCGTCTAATTTTTGGGGTGCTTATCAATTTTCAATATTTAATTATCTATTTGCCACGTAAGACAAAAAAGATTTTCGCTTTTTACGTTTCCGAGCGATTCCCTTTTATTTACTGCATATTGCGTCTATTTCTTTCATTTTCGCATAGATCTTTTTCGCCATACGATAAAAACCCAGATCGTTCGGATGACAGCCGTCTACCGTACAATTTTCTTTGTCTGAACCGAAAAAAGTTTTGCCCGCCAGAAAATAAACGTTGTTATCCCCTTGTGCTTTCGCCCGTTCATAAGTGCTCCGAATAATTTCCTCGCGGCGTTTATCCTCTTTCGCACCCTTAAAATTCGGGCGGCTGATAAATAAAATCGGCGTATCGGGTCGCACGGCGCGATATCGCTCGTATAAGCGGTAATGCGTCCGTTCCAAATCCTCAGGCGTATTGGCGTTATAGTCGTAATCGCACACGAACAGACTGCTTTCGATCGTAGGCAAATACTCCGCGATCGCCTCTTCGCCCCTCGCGCTACCGCTGAATCCCAAATTGATATAATCGACATTATTCCATTTGGAAATGAGCGCCTGATAGCAATTATCAGGTCGGCTCGCGCTCCCGCCTTGCGTGATGGAAGAACCGTAATACACGATAGGTTTTACTTCCCGATAGCGTTTTCCCTCGCCCACGGTCGCCTTTTCGTCAAGTCCGATTTCCAGCGAATGGACGGCGTTATACAGCGGGAAATATAAAATATAGTTCCGCATTCCGCCGCTGAGATCGACGGAAACGGTATAGCCTTTTTGATCGGCGAACGTCGGCGGAAAAGTCTTCACGAGCCGAGTCCCCCTCTTCGTTTCCTCCAAGAGAATAAACCCGCCTTGCCCTTCCAAAGACATATGCGACGACGCATCCAAACAATCGTACGCCACGCGCAAAACGAACTTTTTCGAATCCGTAGAAAAGCGCAGTCTGCCGCCCGAGGTGTGATCGGCGAGATAGTCCACCGACTTCCCCTTCGCTTTTGCCGCAGCCGATTACATACGCCGAAATTTCCCGAGCTTTTCGTAGTAAAAAACGC
>JAFUJR010000059.1 GCA_017468085.1 Clostridia bacterium
CAAGAACGTATATTTCACGGGCGTTACGCAAGATTGCTCGGCATGGACGGGCGGTATTGACCGCGGTGTGCTTGGTCAGTGGAATAACGGTACGCTTGAAAACGTATACCTGCAAGTACATACGACGAACGTAGTAAAAGAACACTACGGCGTATTGTGCTTTGGTATGGATACGGGCTCTAAAATTGCAAACGTAGTTGTGGAAGTAACGAGCGACAGCACGCTTTTCCATTACGTTATGATGCACGACTATGCATTGGCAGACGGTAATTCGGTTGGCGTAGTCGGTTCTTACGCAAATGGCGCAACGGAAAGCGCTGAAGCGGCTTGGGGTACGAACAGCGGCTTCCATCAAAAACTTTCTTGGATGGTCGCGGAAGAAGCAAACGACGAGTTACTTTCTTTCACCAGCCCTTACTGGCATATCGACGCCGTGGCAAGAACGATTACGATGAAGCCCTGGTAAACGATAAATAGAGAAAATAAAACGTGTTGCGGCGGTTGCCGCCGCCGCAACGTAAAATAAAATGGAGAAAAAACATGAAAAAGTATCTCGATTTGGAAATTGAGCTCGTCGTTTTATGGCAAGACGACGTAGTGAGAACAAGCGGCGTAGGGAACAGCGACGACAACAACAGCGACGTTGACGGCGACGACCCTTACTTTGCGTAAAAGGAGTTGAAGACAATGAAGAATAATAAGAGAAACGTTTTATTGTTATTATCGTCGCTTTTGGCTGGCTTTACGACCTTTGCTGCAATCGGCGTAATGCAAAGCGTGGAAACGCAAGCAGACGTTGCCGAAACGGGCTTTGCAATGGTCGGCGGCGCAAGCCTTCGCGCGGACAGCGCAACTGCGGATTCTACGGGTTTGCGCTTTAAAGTAAATTTCGACAGCGCGCATTACGATAAAATTACGGAAACGGACGCAAAGCTGTACGTTGCCATTATTCCGTATACCTATTATCAAAATTGGCAAAGCGCGGGCGGGGAAGCGACTGCGTTGGATACGTGGCTTGACGAAACCTACGGCGTTGGGAAAACCTTGAATTTGGAAATTCCCGACGAAAAAATTTATCAAGTAAGCGAAAGCGTCTACGGCGCAAACGCGGTAATGAACAACGTGCGCTTGCAGAACTATCATAGAGATTTCATCGGCGTGGCGTATATTCAGGACGGCGAGGCTTACGAATATGCTGAGCTTGACGTAGAAACCAACGTAAGAAACGTCGTATACATCGCGGATAAAGCGTACCGCGACGAGGAAGATTACGAAAATTACGGAGAGTTCTTGACAACGACGCTGTACAAAGGCATTTACAGCGCGTACGGCGTAAAATATAATTCGCAAACGGGTAAATATACCTACGACGGCGTAGAGTATGCATATGATGATTTGGAAATCGAAGTGCTTGACCCTAGTAGCGATATATCGCTTGAAGTCCCCGACGCAAATATGTACGTTGGCGGTACGTATCAATTAAAGCCGAGTATGATTTTTGCAAACGACAATACTTCTTACAAAGAAACTATCTACGGCGAATGGAAGAGCTCTAATGAAGAGGTTGCTACCGTTGACGAAAACGGCGTGTTAACGGCGCATAAGGAAGGTACGGCGGAAATCACGCTTATGGCTTTCGGCGAACTTATCGACGACTATGGCACGATCACCGTCAGCGCTAAGCCTACGGTTGTCGTTTCCGAAGACGTTATGTTTATGGCGCAAGGCAACGCAGGCAAATGGGCGTATAATACGGGTGCGGCGACGATTGATTTGACGGGCGTTGAATTTGACGTAAGCGATATTCAAAAGGTGATTTGCAACGGGCAAGAAATCGCGTTCTCCGTCAGCGGAAACAGCGTTACGCTTACGGACGCTCCCGGCGGGGATCAGCTTTACACCTTTGAAACCTCCAATGCAAAATACGTCATCGGCGGTTGTATTTACGGTTTGGGTATTTCGACGGTAGAAGAATTGGAAGCATGGAGAACGAGTGAAAGTTATTGGTACGCAGTTCTCTTAAACGATATCGATTACGAGGGCGCAACGCTTACGGACGGTGCAAATGTACTCGGCGTACTCGACGGCAGAGGATATAAGATTTCCAACTTTACGACGGCGAACGGCTTTATCAACAGATTGTACGCGGCAGAATCTGTAATCAAGAACGTATATTTCACGGGCGTTACGCAAGATTGCTCGGCATGG
>JAFUJR010000060.1 GCA_017468085.1 Clostridia bacterium
AGTATGTTTTTGAAATTTTCCGTATCCATCATTTACCTCTTAAAAAAATTTTATCACAAATGTATATTTTTTGCTTGACAATAAACAAATGAGGACTTATAATATAAAACAACAAATGAGGATTTATATTCATTTGTAGTTTTTTATGCTTCAATGTTGTTAAAAAGGAGTGTTGTTATGAAGAAGAAAATTATAGGAAAATTGCTCGCTTTATGTAGTTTAGCTTGTAGTATATTTCTTTTTTCCGCTTGTTCGTCGTGTGGAGAGGAAGAATGTGCGCATAAATGGGGAGAATGGTCGGTTTCTGCTCGTTCGACCTGTACGACGCAAGGAACGAAAAATCGTAAATGCACGAAATGCAATTCCGTGCAAACGGATTTCCTTGATATAGGAGAACATCAATACGACGGGGATAACGTCGTGTGGACGTGGAACGGTTTTGATTCTGCGACTGCGACTTTGTCGTGTATTACGGATAATACGCATATAAGACAAGTCAATGCGAATATAACTAACGAAATAACGAAGTTTTCATCTTGTACGGAAGAAGGTGTAAAAACGTATACTGCCACCGTTCAAATTGACGGGAATACGTATACGAGCACACAAAATGAAATGATTGCCCCTTTAGGACACACCGAAGGAATTGACGAAGCGGTTGCGGCGACTTGCCAGCAAACGGGGTTGACTGCGGGCACGCATTGTTCTGTTTGTAAAGAGATAATAACGGCACAGCAAGAAATACCCGCAATAGGGCACGATTACGACGTTGAAAATATCGTATGGTCTTGGGAAGGCTTAAACGGCGCAACGGCAACGGTTTCTTGTTTGACGGATAGTGCGCATATACGGACGATTACTGCAAACCTTGTCAATGAAATAACGATGCCTGCTACTTGCGTTAAAGAGGGTGTAAAAACGTATACGGCAACGGTGGTGATTGACGGTGTAGAATATAAAAATACGGCGACGGACAGCGTTGAAAGCAACGGGCATAGTTGGAATGACGGCGAGGTGACGCGCCAAGCAAGCGCGGTTGCTGACGGCGAAATGAGCTACGAATGTTTATGCTGTCCGCAAACGAAAACGGAAACGTTTGCATATCCCCTTTCCCGTGAGAAATGGAATAAAGCGTTTAATACGTTATTTAATTTGGATAACGTGACGGTAAATATGCAATCAGAAGATAATGAAGGGTTGAAGAATGTTATTATTTATCGTTTTGACGGAACAAATAAACAAGGCGTTATGATTGACGAGCTTGAAAATCAAGAAGTTTATTTTACAAGGGAAGCAAACATTGATTATCGTTATGGTTTTTATGAAAACGAATGGAGAAAATCGACAACGGATAAGATAATCAATTATTCAATTCGTTCGGTTTTTGCTTATGAGGACTTTTGGGACGGAATTGTTGCGGGTTATAATTCTTTCGTTTATTATAACGAGGAAAAAGCCTTAGTTGCTTCAAATCTCAGTATTGTCATAGGCGACCAAGATTATCAAATAACTTGTTCCGATTTTTCGATTATTTTTGACGGCGAAAAAATTACAAGGTTAAGTTGCGTAATGACAGACCCTGATAATTATATTATGCGTTTAAGCTTTGCCTTCCAAGCAATAGGAGAAACAAAAGTCGTTTTGCCCCATATCCACGTGTGGAGCGATTGGCGAGAAGAAACGGTAGTATCTTGTACGAACGACGGCTTAAATATCAAAATATGCGCTACTTGTGACGAAACCAAAGAAGAAATCGTTTATTCCGAAGGGCATAATTACGAACCAATCGTTGTGAATTCGACTTGTGAAGCCTTAGGGTATACGTTATACGATTGCTCTGAATGCGACGATTGTTATTATGAAGACTGGACCGATAAATTAGGACACAATTGGGGGGAATGGGAAGTTAGCGGAACGGACACTATTCGTTATTGTCTTAACGAATGTGATTGCGGAAAAAATCAAATGATTACGGATATCGATGCGGCTTATAACAGTGGTCGCCTTTTGACGGGGCAAGCTGTTTCGAGAAACAATATAACCGTAAGTTTAACACTTTCCGACGATACGACTATGGATATTAGCGATTATACGCTTGAAAATGATGTGATGACGGTTGACGGATCGAATTACGTGAAGGTAAAATTCTATTCGTTATTTACAAAAATTTCCGTTCCTGCCATTTACGATAATTTGCCGAATGCAACGTTAGACGTTGAATTTACTTATACGACGAAAAATGACGCCGTCACGATTACGGGCTTTATCGGTGATTCAACGGATATTATAATTCCTTCTTATATTGAGGTTGATAACGTTCGCACGCCTGTTAGATATATCAAAGACCAAGCGTTTAGCGGTTTAGAAAACCTGACTTCGGTTGTAATCCCTAACAGCGTGAAAGAAATCGGTTATAACGCTTTCAATAACTGTAAACGGTTAGGAGCAATTACGTTTGGAAAAGGTTTAACGTTTATAGGAAAAGGAGCATTTGCAAACTGTATCGGCTTGACGGAAGTGGAAATATCTAAGAACGTTGTTACTTTGGAAACTCCTAATTCTTGGGAAGAAGGTGTGTTTGAAAATTGCAATGGACTGAAAAAAGTGACGATAGGCGACGATACGGTTGATATTGCAACGACTGTCATAGGCGAGAGAGCGTTCAAAA
>JAFUJR010000010.1 GCA_017468085.1 Clostridia bacterium
ACATAAGGAAAACGAGTTGAAAAAGGCTTATTCAAGCAACGTAAATACCGATTGTACCTATTATCCCGAAAGCGGTAAATATGCAATTATTAACAACACGTTCGAACCGCAAGGTACGACTTTTTACGACGTGAACGGCAACGCAACAGAGCTTAAATTACAGCCTAATGAAATCGTTTGGATTAACGAATAATTGAATGAAGAAAGTTTTTTGTCGATATTAAACCGAATAGTATTATGTGCGCATTGAACAATGGTTAAATGAAAATTGACTTGTGGGGTAAATACGAAAACGGCAAGATTATATAACGGACGTAAAAAGCTATTTAAAAAAGAAAAAGGAAAGTGATTGATGATCGCTTTCCTTTTTTTAATAAGATTATTGCCTTGCTTTTATATATGACGAGATGATTTCCGCACAGTTTTCAACGCCGATAGAGCTGTCAATGCAAAGGTTATAATTTTTACTGTCGCCCCATTCTCGCCCTGAAATATTTTCGTAATATGCGGAACGCGCAGTATCAGAACGGCGCATATTTCTTTTCGCTTTTTCTTCGCTGTCGCCGTACACTTCCATAATACGCTTAATGCGGTATTCTTCGGGCGCAGAAATAAATATTCTTACTACGTTTTCATAATCACGAAGAACGTAATCAGCGGCTCTGCCAACGATAACGCAACTGCCGTTAGCTGCTATTTTACGGATAATTTTATCTTGCGCGACAATCGCTTGCTGTATTACGTTTGTGCTTAAATATAAACTATGCAACGTTTCGGGCGCGTTTATGTTTATATCTGAAATAAATTCTTTATCCAATCCGCTCTCTTGCGCGGCAAGTGCAGTCATTTCCTTATAATAGAACGGAATCCCCAATTTTTCGGCTACGATTTTACCGATTTGCTTACCCGACGAGCCGTGTTGACGGGCAATCGTGATTATAACGCCTTTCTTCGAGGGTTTAATAACCGTATTACCAACGTTTTCCGTTGAAGTATTTTTTAAGGCTTTCATAAACGTAACGGTCAACGCAACCGCAACGATCATTGCAAGGAAATCGGCGCACGGTGCAGCGAATAAAATACCTTCAATATCAAAGAAAATCGGAAGAATGATAATCAAGGGAATAAAGCAAACTATATCTCTTATCATAGAGGCGATAACCGCGCGAATAGGTTTACCGACAGCTTGGAAGAAAATAGAAGTCATTTTTATAATACAAGTAAAGGTAACGAGCATTAAGAAAATACGGAACGTTTTTTCGCCAAATTCCCAATAATCATCAGGATTAGGGATATTTGTGGGGCTACCGAACATACCGACAACGGCTCGTGGCGCAAGCTCAAACAATAACGTAGAAGCAAGACCGATGACAATAGTGCAAAGCAATATTTTTCTATACAGTTCCTTAACTCTATCGTATTTCTTCGCGCCCATATTATAACTGATAATAGGCTGACAGCCGAGAACAATACCCACGACAAGATTGATAACAACGGTGAATACTTTGCTTTCAATACCGATAATTGCGATAGGAATATCCACACCGTACTTTGACATCGCGCCGTACTTTGCAAGCATTATATTACATACCAACGAAATAATAACAATCGTCATTTGCGTAATAAACGAGGACGCGCCAAGCTGTAAAGCTCCCTTAAATTCTTTGAAATCGGGAATAAGGCTTTTCCAAGAAAGTTTAAAGGTTTTCGTGCGGAAAATATAGATAAAACTAATAACGAATGATACCACTTGCCCGATAACAGTCGCAACCGCCGCACCCGTCATTCCCCATTGACAACCGAAGATAAATACGGGGTCGAGAATAATATTCGTAACAGCACCTGCAAGCATAGAAACCATAGACCACGTAGGGCTACCGTCCGCACGAATAACTGCATTAAACATATTCGACAACATATAAATCGGAAAAAATGCGAGAATCCAATTAAAGTATTCTATTGCATAACCGATACTGTTTTCCGAAGCCCCGAAAAGCGTAAGAAGTTGTCTTTTTAAGGGGAAGAATATCGCCATAAGAATAAGACTTGCGATTAAAGTTATCGTAAGCCCCGTGCCGATAGATTTATGTGCGTTTTGCGCGTTCTTTTTCCCTTGACAAATATTTAAATAAGCGGCGCAACCATCTCCAAAACACCACGCAAACGCTTGCGATATAATGAATATCGGGAAAACAACGCCCGTCGCGGCGTTACCGAGCGCGGACAATTCGCTGTTCCCGATAAAAATTTGGTCAACGATATTATACAATGCGCTGACTAAAAGAGAGAGTATGCACGGAATAGAAAATTTCAATATGAGCTTTGAAATTTTTTCCGTACCAAGAAATTTAGAGTGTTCGCTTTGTTCCATATAAAGCTCCTTTTGATAGTATTTGTAGTCTTTATTAGAGAAAAAGCTAACTGAAAACTGCGAAGAACATAAAAAGAGCGTAGAACCCTGTCGTGATTCTACGCTCCTTTGGCTGTTCGACTGTAATATTTTAGCAAAAAAATCTTTTTTTGTCAATGTAAAATGACGAATGTAGCAAGGATTTTTTTACGAAATATTTTTGTTATAAAACCGAAAAACAGATTGCAACAAAAAATAAAAAATCGGCTATAATTTAGCGGAAAATAAGGGAAAGGTGCTAAAATGGCTCGATATGGAATATGCCCTAAATACTGTTTGAACTATATCAATTTAGATACGCATTTATAAAGATGCGAAAAGGATTGATAATTGTCAAAGGGTTGTATGCGTTTCATTTAAAAATGCAAGATATTTGGGAATTTAAAGACCCTGCTTATCCGGATCATCCAACGCAAAAAAAATTTAGATATGTTAGAACGTATTATATTGCAGTCTTCTACTCCAGATAGTATAGTTATGGACCGCTTAAGCGAAGCGCGCTTTTATACGGTTTGTGGATTTATCTGCGCGCGTAGGCGGCTTTGATAGGCTTTACCGCATAAAAAGAGAGGGGAAACGCCACACTGTAACGAGGAAAAATCTTTTATAACCCTACGCAAAAATTCCCGTGAAAATTGTGTAAAATGGAAAAATTTTTCAATAAAACTGTTTACAATCAGATTTTTTTATGTTATAATACTATCTGGTGGAGAAAGGGCTTTTATCCTTTCACGCCTTTAAGAACAGAGGGCGATACAACGCGCCTCGTTCCGTTGGATTAAAAAATAATTATTTTTCATAAGGAGACATATCATGACCAACAACAAGAAAGTTCTTCAATTCGTTGCAGACGTTGAAGCTTTTGCTCAGCCCGACAAAGTAGTTTGGATTGACGGCAGCGACGCGCAGAGAGACGCGTTGCGCGAAGAGGCTTGCGCTACGGGCGAAATCATCAAGCTCAACCAAGAAAAACTTCCCGGCTGTTATTATCACAGAACGGCGGAAAACGACGTTGCGCGCGTAGAAGACAGAACGTTTATTTGCTGCGAAAACGAGGAGGACGCGCTTCCTCATTCCATCGTTAAGTGGAAAGCACCCAAAGAAGCATACGCTATGGTAAACGAAATTGCAAAAGGCGCTTATAAGGGCAGAACGATGTACGTTATCCCTTATTCCATGGGCGTTGTAGGCTCGCCTTTCTCTAAAATCGGTATTGAAATCACCGACTCTATCTACGTTGTTCTCAACATGATGATCATGACGAGAGTGGGTAAAATGTGCCTTGACCAGCTTGGCGAAAACGGCGATTTCGTTAAAGGCTTCCACGCAAAGTGTGACGTAAACCCCGAAAAGAGATATATCATGCACTTCCCCGAAGACAACACGATCATCTCCGTAAACTCTGCTTACGGCGGCAACGTATTGCTCGGTAAAAAGTGCTTCGCGCTCCGTATCGCAACCAACCTCGGTAAGAAGGAAGGTTGGATGGCAGAACACATGCTTATCCTCGGCGTTAAGCGCCCTCAGGACAAGGAAATGAAGTACGTTGCGGCGGCGTTCCCTTCCGCTTGCGGTAAGACCAACCTCGCAATGCTCATTCCTCCCAAGCAGTACCTCGACGCTGGCTATCAAGTACAGTGCGTCGGCGACGATATCGCTTGGATCCGCGTAGGCGAAGACGGCAGACTTTGGGCTTGCAACCCCGAAAACGGCTTCTTCGGCGTTGCGCCCGGCACGAACGAAAAATCCAACCCTAACGCACTCGCTTCCACGATGCAGGGCACGATTTTCACGAACGTAGCTTTGAACCCCGCAGACAACACCGTTTGGTGGGAAAAATTGACGAAGGAAGCTCCTGCAGAGCTTATCGATTGGACGGGTAAGCCTTGGACGCCCGGTTGCGGCAGAAACGCGGCGCATCCCAACTCCCGTTTCACCGCTCCCGCAGAAAACTGCCCTTGCATTTCCCCCGAATTCAACTCCAAGGCAGGCGTACCTCTTTCCGCAATCATCTTCGGCGGCAGAAGAGCAACGACGACTCCCCTCGTATATCAATCCAGAGATTGGAATCACGGTACGTTCGTTGGTACGATCATGTCCTCCGAAACGACGGCGGCGGCTACGGGCGCGGTTGGCGTACTCCGCCACGACCCTATGGCGATGAAGCCTTTCATGGGTTATTCGGTGGACAGATACTTCCAGCACTGGATCGACATGGGCGCGAAGGTTCCCGCTGAAAAGCAACCCAAGATCTTCAACGTTAACTGGTTCCGTCAGGACGAAAACGGCAACTTCATGTGGCCCGGCTTCGGCGACAACATGCGCGTGCTCGACTGGATTTTGGACCGTTGCGAAGGCAACGTAGACGCACAGGAAACGGCAATCGGTTACCTCCCTTACGCGAAGGATATCAACATCGAAAACTGCGACATCACCGCAGAAACGCTTGAAAAGCTCCTCGTTGTTGATAAGGCTCGTTGGGCGGCGGAAGCAGAAGAAATCACGCAATATTATGCGGATAACTTCGGCGACAAGATGCCCAAGGAAATCATGGATAACCTTGCAATCCTTAAAGCAAACTGCGCGAAATAATTGGCGAATACAAAAAAATCCCGTTGGGCGACCAGCGGGTTTTTTTGTATGACAACAATGCGGGGCATAAATTTCTTACGTATTTTTTGGGGTAAGCATTTCCTGCGCAAATGGAAAGCCTGATTGAAAGGCACATTTGTACAAAACGGCGTTTTCTTCGCAAAGGCGTGCATTGCGGATACCCTCGTAAATAAGGTAAAGATTTTTCTGTTCTTTGAATAGCGCGTTAAAGAACGCGTTGTACGCCTCTTGTTGCGCCGCATATTGCGGCACGTTGCAATCAAAAGCCAACGCCGATTTTCTTCTAATTCCATAAAATATAGTTTATTTAACACTTCTTTCACGGTTCACTTTCTTATCATAATAACAGAATCCTGTTATATCAAGCATTTATAACAGAAAACTGATATAATATTTTTTGGGAGGGAAAAATGGTTGGAAACGGATTGAAAGAACAAAGAAAAATGAGGGGAATTACACAAGTAGAGTTGGCAAAAGAAACGGGAATTCCGCAGTCTACGCTTAGTGCGTGGGAAAAAGGTATAAATATTCCAAACATAGCAGATTGCATAAAACTTGCGGATTTTTACGGCATTTCTTTGGACGAATTGGTTGGACGGAACATATAAAAGGAGCAAAAATGAAAAAAGTACTTATTTTATCGGGCAGTCCGAGAAAGGGCGGAAATTCGGATATTTTATGCGACGAGTTTTTACGCGGCGCGTTAGACGCAGGCAATCAAGCGGAAAAAATTCGCGTTGCCGACAAGAAAATTGCAATGTGTACGGGTTGCTATTTTTGTGCAAAGAATGGGGGCAGGTGCGCGTTCAACGACGATATGGGCGAAATTTTGCAGAAAATTATCGACTGCGACGTGCTCGTTTTGTCCAGCCCCGTTTATTTTTATTCTATCTGTGCGCAATTAAAGGCGGTCATCGACAGAACGGTGGCGCGCTGGACGGAAATCCGCAACAAAGAGCTTTTTTACATTGCAACGGCGGCGGAATCGGACAGAGACACCCTCGACACCACGTTGGCATGTTTTAGGGGATTTGCGAAATGTGTGGACGGCTATGAAGAAAAGGGCGTTTTGCACGGGAAAGGCGTTTACGAAAAGGGGGACGTGTTAAACCGTCCCGAGCTCACCCTCATTGCCTACGAGATGGGGAACAGCATTCGTTAATTTTATCATAATTTCCCCTGCATAAAAATCAAATACAATGCAAATGCTAAGACGGACAAAGCGGAAAAATTTTCGGCTTATTCCGTCTTTTTCTTTGCGAAGGAACGGGGCAGGTACGCGTTGAAAATAAAAAATAGAAACTGCGTGCCCAAACCTGCGTTAAACTTTTTAAGAAATAGGCGGTAAATGGTAAGGTTGGGTCAAGGCTCAGCCTTTCAGGTACGCGTTGCGTGCGAACCAAGGAGGGGCATGTTAAGCAGAAAGGAGTATGAAATTATGGACGCCGTGTACACCCTTTGCCAAGGGCGGGAAGTATGTTTGGTTGCGCCTGCCGAAATCCTCGCTTTGCTTTCCCCTCGCCGAAAATACACCGAGGAGCAGGTGGAAAAAATGCTTGGCGAGCTGGCGCTCGACAATTATTTCGAGCTGTTGTCTTCCGAGCGCAAGGGCGAAAAAATGTACGTCATTTCCTTAAAGCCCAACGGCTACGCATTCAAACGCAGTTTTGCCCAGCTTAAACGCGACGCCGCTTTAAAAATCTTTTGGGCGGTGGCGTCGGCAGTGGTCGCTTTCCTTGTCGGGATCATACTCAAACGGATATTTTGAAAATATCCGTTTATTTTGTTTACTTTTCGTCTTGTTTGTGTTATAATACAAAAGCAAACATTTGTTTAACGTATTGCCAAGCAGGCAAAATCCCGCCCAAGGAGGGGAGTATCATGGAATTTAAATTACATTCGCCGTTCGCCCCGACGGGGGATCAGCCGCAGGCGATTGAAAAGCTGACGGAAGGGGTTTTGGACGGCGTCCGCACCCAAGTCCTCGTCGGCGTAACGGGGAGCGGCAAAACCTTTACGATGGCGAACGTCATCAAAAACGTCAACCGTCCCACCCTCGTTATCGCGCACAACAAGACGCTTGCCGCGCAGCTTTGCAACGAGTTTAGGGAGTTTTTCCCCGAAAACCGCGTGGAATATTTCGTTTCTTATTACGATTATTATCAGCCCGAAAGCTACATTCCGTCCACCGATACTTATATCGAAAAGGATTTGAGTATGAACGACGAGATAGACAAGCTGCGCAACAGCGCGACGGGCTCTTTGATGGAACGAAAGGACGTGCTTGTGGTGGCGTCCGTTTCCTGCATTTACGGGCTTGGCGCGCCCGAAGAATATTTCCGTCTGTCCCTTTCCTTACGCCCCGGCATGGAATGGGAACGGAACGCGCTTATGCGCAAGCTCATCGAATTGCAGTATTCCCGTAACGATACCGATTTCAAGCGTTCGACTTTCCGCGTGCGCGGCGACAGCTTGGAAATTTTCCCCGCGTCCAACTCCGAGGTGGCAATCCGCCTCGAATTCTGGGGGGATGAAATCGAAAAAATTTACGAGGTGGAGGCGTTGACGGGCAATAAGATTAACGAGCTGGCGCACGTCGCCATCTTCCCCGCAAGCCAATACGCGGTGGGCACGGAGAAATTGAAAAGCGCGCTTGCGATGATCGAGGAGGATTTAAAGGGGGAAGTACGCGCGTTTGAGGAGGACGGAAAGATCCTCGAAGCGCAACGGTTAAAACAGCGCACCGAGCACGACCTTGAAATGATGCGCGAGATCGGGTATTGCAGCGGCATTGAAAATTACAGCCGTTATTTCGACGGCAGAAAGATAGGACAGCCTTCCTTTACCTTGCTCGATTATTTCCCCTCGGGCGAATTTTTGGTGTTTATCGACGAAAGCCACATGACCATTCCGCAAATCCGCGCGATGTACCACGGCGACCTTTCCCGTAAGAAAAATTTGGTGGAATACGGCTTTCGTATGCGCGCCGCGTTCGATAACAGACCGCTCACTTTTGACGAGTTTGACGCGCGTGTGCCGCAGATGATCTGCGTTTCCGCCACCCCTGCGCCGTATGAATTAGAGCAGGCAGGTCAGCGCGTAGAACAGCTCATCCGTCCGACGGGCTTGCTCGACCCGATCATCGACGTAAAACCGACCAAGGGGCAGATAGACGACCTGCTCGGCGAAATCAAAAATACGGTAAACGAGGGGGGCAGGGTCTTGATCACCACCCTCACCAAGCGTATGGCGGAGGAGCTTACCGACTATTTAAAGGAACACCAAATCAAGGTCAAATATATGCACAGCGACGTGGATACCTTAGAGCGTATCGACATCGTAAACGGACTTCGCCTCGGCGAATTTGACGTGCTTTGCGGCATTAATCTGCTCCGTGAGGGCTTGGATTTGCCCGAGGTCAAACTGGTGGCGATTTTGGACGCGGACAAGGAAGGCTTTTTGCGCAGCGACACCGCGCTTATCCAAACGATAGGCAGAGCGGCGCGTAACAGCGAGGGGCGTGTGTTGATGTATGCGGACGTGATAACGGACAGTATGAAGCGCGCGATAGGCGAAACCAACCGCCGCCGTAAAATTCAGGACGAATACAACAAGGCGCACGGCATTACGCCCAAGACGATCATCAAAGAGGTAAAATCCACCTTGAATATCACCAAAAAGAGGACGGACGAGGATATTAAGATGCAGGATATCCCCGACGAGATCGAAAAGCTGAAAGCGCTTATGAAGGTGGCAAGCGGACAGCTCGACTTCGAGCGCGCGATTGAGATTCGTGAAAAAATAGCACAGCTTAAAATGAAGCTGCACAAGGCAATGAAGAAGTAAAAAAACGGCGTTACAAGTACCCATGTACGAGGTGAACGCAGATAATAGGACGAAACTATGCAAGAAAAAATTATCGTTAGAGGCGCAAAAGAGAATAATTTAAAAAACGTAACGGTGGAGATTCCGCGCAACAAGCTTACCGTTTTGACGGGGCTTTCGGGGAGCGGTAAGTCCACGCTCGCGTTCGATACCATTTTCGCGGAGGGGCAAAGGCGGTACGTAGAGAGCCTTTCCTCCTATGCCCGTCAATTTTTGGGGCAGATGGAAAAACCGGACGTAGAGAGTATCGAAGGGCTTTCCCCCGCCATTTCTATCGACCAAAAAACCACCTCTCGCAACCCCCGCTCCACGGTGGGGACGGTAACGGAAATTTACGATTATTTCCGTCTTTTATTCGCGCGCGTCGGTACGCCGCACTGTCCGAAATGCGGCAGGGAAATCCGCCGTCAAACGGTGGATGAGATTTGCGACCATATCATGGCGATGCCCGAGGGGAGTAAGATCCTCGTCAACGCCCCCGTCGTTCGCGGCAGAAAAGGGGAATACGTCAAGGAGCTTGCCTCGTACAAAAAGAGCGGCTACGGGAGAGTAAAAATCGACGGCATCGTATACGATTTGCAGGAAGAAATCAAGCTGGAAAAGAATATCAAGCATAACATTTCCGTCGTTGTGGATAGACTCGTCGTTAAGCCCACCATTCAAAAGCGGCTTACGGACAGCTTGGAGGCGGCGCTCAAACTTGCAGCGGGACTTGTGGTGATCGATTGCGACGGAAGGGAGGATTTGTATTCCGTCAACTACGCCTGCCCCGACTGCGGTATTTCGCTTGAAGAAGTAGAACCGAGAATGTTCTCGTTCAACACCGTTTACGGCGCTTGTCCTACCTGTTCGGGTTTGGGCTTTAAGGCGTTCGTTGACCCCGACCTCATCTGTCCCGATAAAACCAAGACTCTGCGCGAGGGCGCGATGAAGGTAACGGGCTGGAATTTGGGCTCGACGTCTATGGCGCTGATGGAAATGTCCGCGCTTGCCAAAGCGTATAATTTTTCTTTGGACGTACCCGTAAAGGATTTGCCCGAGGGAATATACGACGTGTTGATGTACGGAAGCGATCACGCAGTAGAAATGCATTACAATACCCGTTCTTTTTCGGGCAGCTTTAAAAAGACGTGGGAGGGGTACGTTAATAATTTGCAACGCCGTTATGCCAACACCACCTCGGACGGCGTAAAAGCGGATATCGAACGCTTAATGCGCAACGCGCCTTGCGACGGCTGTAACGGAAAACGACTGAAAAAAGAGGCGCTCTCCGTCCGTATCGACGGCAAAAATATTTGGGAAGTTTGCGAAATGTCCATCGACAACATTTATGTGTTTATGGACAAGCTTTTGACCAAGCTGACGCCCACCGAGCACCTCATCGCGGACGCTATCATCAAAGAAATCAACAATCGCCTCGGCTTTTTGCGGAACGTGGGGCTCAATTATCTCACCTTGACCCGTTCGGCAGTTACTCTTTCAGGCGGCGAAAGCCAGCGTATCCGTCTTGCTACCCAAATCGGCAGTGCGTTGACGGGCGTCTTGTATATCTTGGACGAACCGAGTATCGGTCTGCACCAACGCGACAACGAAAAACTGCTCAATTCCTTAAAAAATCTGCGCGATATCGGCAATACGCTCATCGTCGTTGAACACGATGAGGACACCATGCGCGCGGCAGATCATATCGTGGATATCGGCCCGAAGGCGGGGGTGCACGGCGGCGAAGTGGTCGCAAGCGGCAATTTGGAAGAGGTGATGAACGAACCGCGCTCCATCACGGGCGATTATTTGGCGGGCAGAAGAAAAATCCGTACGCCCGAGGTGCGCAAAGCCCCCGACGGCAGATGGATGAAGTTGTACGGCTGTCGTCAAAATAACCTCAAAAATATCAACGTGGATATACCCGTCGGCTTGATTACGGCAGTAACCGGCGTTTCGGGGAGCGGTAAATCCAGCCTTGTCAACGAAATTATTTATCCCTTGCTCGCCAACACGCACAACGGCGCAAAGCATAAGCAGGGCAATTACGACAAAGCGGAGGGCGTGGAATACTTTGATAAAGTAATCGCCATCGACCAATCGCCGATTGGCAGAACGCCGCGCAGTAACCCCGCCACGTACACGGGCGTGTTCAACGCCATTCGCGACTTGTTTGCAATGACCCCCGACGCAAAGGAGCGCGGTTATAAATCGGGCAGATTTTCCTTTAACGTTTCGGGCGGGCGGTGCGAGCATTGCTTTGGCGACGGTATCATCAAAATCGAAATGCATTTCTTGCCCGATATCTTCGTGCCTTGCGAGGTCTGCGGCGGGAAGCGGTACAACCGCGAAACGCTCGAAGTCAAATATAAGGGCAAAAGTATTGCCGACGTCTTGGATATGACCGTGGAGGACGCGTGCGAGTTCTTCGCGCCCGTTCCGTCCATTTACAACAAAATCAAGACCCTCAACGACGTGGGTTTGGGGTATATCAAGCTAGGGCAAAGCTCAACCACTCTTTCGGGCGGGGAGGCGCAACGCGTGAAGCTCGCCACCGAGCTTGCCAAGCGCTCGACGGGCAAAACGGCGTATATCTTGGACGAGCCGACGACGGGCTTGCACAGCTACGACGTGGACAAGCTGATTAAGATATTGCTTAAACTCCGCGAGGGCGGCAACACCGTCATCGTCATCGAGCATAATTTGGACGTCATCAAAACGGCGGACTATATTATCGACCTTGGCCCTGAGGGGGGCGACGGCGGCGGTACGGTGCTTTGCGAGGGTACGCCCGAGGAAGTGGCAAACGTCGCGCAAAGCTATACCGGGCAATTCTTGAAAAAGATACTCTAAAAACAACGGGAAATATAAAAACGGAGCTACCGTGTACGCGGTGAGCTCCGTTTTTATCTAAAATAGCACAATAATATGTGCGCTCGGCATAGTATGTTATATGCGAATTATCGAATATAACAGAGAGGCGGTTTTAGCGTATGCGCGGAAATGGGCGTTTGCGCGCAATCCGCAATATTACAATTTTGACAGACTTGGCGGCGACTGCACGAATTTTGCTTCACAGTGTTTGTTTGCCGGTTGCGGCGTCATGAATTTTACGCCCACCTTCGGTTGGTTTTATCAAAGTCTAACCAGCCGCGCGCCTGCTTGGACGGGGGTGGAATATTTTTATAATTTCCTCGTCGGCAACGGATTGGAAACGGGCACGGGCGTTGGAATTGGCGGCGGCAACGGCCCGTTCGCAATCGAAACGGATATTTCGGGTTTACAGGTGGGGGATTTTGTACAGCTTGGCAGGCTGACGGGAGATTTTTACCATACCCCCGTGGTGGTGGGATTTGAAAACGGAGAGCCCCTGCTCGCCGCGCATACCTACGACGCATTTGGTCGAAAATTGTCGAGCTATTCTTTCGACAAATTACGCTGTTTGCACGTGTTGGGGGCGAGGAAGTAGGCGGTTTTAACTGCCCAACGGCGCATACGTCAAAATCCGCCGCTCGAAAAAAGGGGAAACGCCCCGATTGGGGGAAACCGCATATCTCGGAAAGTGCATACGCCCCGTGAGAGGGGAAACGGGCGGTAGGGGAATCAAAAAAACGGAATCATGGTAAAAAATTATACTTGCGGTTAGCCCCATTTGTTCGTTTTGACAAAAAGGGAGAAAAATCGCGTAAAAATATATGCGGTTACCCCCATATCTTGCTTTTTTATCTCCTTTTCAAACAAGTGCATAAAACCGCAAATTACCTCACCCCATGTACGCGTTGAATATCCATTTTTCGACAAAAAGACCCCGTTGCCAAATCGGCAACGGGGTGCTTTCCGTTTTTTATATCAATCGAGTACTTCGCATTGGCACATACGCATCGTTTGCAGGGCGGCGAGGTGGTTTTCCTTTGTCGTACCTGCGCACAGTTTTCCGTTCACCTTGACGGTCAAGGCGGGGAATTTCGCCTTTAAAATCAAGGCGTTGGAAACCACGCAGATGTCCGTGCAAGTGCCGACGAGTTCCACTTCGTCATAAGCGCAAAGCATATCCCAGCCAAGATAGCCGAAAGTGGGTTTGTCCAAGATCAGAGCGTTTCGTTTTTCAAGCGCCGATAAAATTTCGGGGACGATTTGCCAGCCGTCCGTGTTTTTAATACAATGTGCGACGGGCAATTTTTTTCCCTCGGGCGAGGAAAGGTAATCTTCGCCGTGCGTATCGCGCGTGGCGATCACGTCGCCTGCAAAATCCGCGACGCGCGCCGCAATGGGCGCAACGATTTTTTGCGCGTCCGCATTGGCGAGTGCGCCCGAAACGAAGTCCTTTTGCATATCGATTACAATAAGTGCTTTTTTCATAATTTTCTCCTTAAAACAGACGTATATACGTCGCATTTCGGCGTTGCCACTCCGCGCGGTTTGGTTACGTACGTCTATGTACGCTCCCTGCACCGTGCTCACGGCGCCTTGAACTGCTCGTATCTCCTCCGTTTTATCATTCTCAACGGGCAACGTAAAATCTTCGCATTTCGGCGTTGTCGCTCCGCGCGGTTTGGTTTTTATGACGAACGCTACGGAGCTATTTTTTTTCTTAAAAACGAAGGGGCATGTACGCGTTGAAAATATTTTCGCTTCGAAATCAAAGCTCTAAATAATCAAACATACCGCCCGTTTCCAAGTCCTTCCAGGAAAGGGCGTTATCCTCAAATACAATATAGGCATGAGGGGTTTCGTCCTTGGGCAGAGCCACCGAGCCGCAGTTGATATACAGCGCGCCGTTTTCCAATTCTTTGTTGCAGGGGTTGTGGAAATGCCCGTTCAAAAGCAAATCGCCCTTTTGTAAAAGGGGGAGGTTTTCCGCGTTATATAAATGTCCGTGCGTGAGGAAAAGCTTGCGCCCGTTCGCTTCCAAAAGGGCGTAATCCGCCATCATGGGAAATTCCAGCACCATTTGGTCTACCTCGCTGTCGCAGTTGCCGCGCACGCAGAGGAGCTTGTCCTTGACGGCGTTCAGCATGGTAAACACTTTTTTGGGCGAGTAGTCGTCGGGGAAATCGTTGCGCGGACCGTGATAGAGCAAATCTCCAAGCAAAACGAGTTTATCCGCGCCCTCGTTTTCAAATTCTTCCAAAAGCCGTGCGCACCAATACGCCGAACCGTGTATATCCGAGGCAATGAGTAGCTTCATAAAAATTCTCCTTATGAAAAGCTCGATTTCCGAGCGAGGAAACCGAGCGCAGAATTATGGTTAAAATATAAATTTCACGATATCGAATTGTTCGGGCAAAGCGCCGCTGTTTTCGTACGATTCCGTTTGTTTTTTAAGCAAAGCGGGCAATTCTTCCTCGCGATAACTACGGAAGGGGAATTCCGTAAAGCTCACCGCCTTGTTTGCAAGGATATTGATCGCCGTCGAAACAAATTCGCGGCTTTCGGTGATGCCTTTGATGGTTACGTTATTCTTCATCGCATATTCCAAGTTGACTTGCAAACTCTTACTCATCAGCGAACAGAACGCCACGTAAGAATCGCGTTTGACAAGGGGGAAGATAATGGCGGGGTCGCAACGGTTTGCGTATGCAAGATATACCGCGCCGTCTGCAAGTTTACCGCCCGTGATGCTAAGTACGTTGTGTTTCAAGGTGTCGTCGTTGGGGTAGGTGTAGTAAATGCCGCTCTTTTTCGCGCGCGCCAAACGCTCTGCATTGTTGTCCGCAAGAATGGGTACGGCGCGATGATAAATGAGGATTTGACACAGAATATTCCCGTACAAGCCTCCGCCGAGCACGAGGATGTGCTGTCCTGCTTCAACGTGCATTTCCTCCACGACGTGTTCCGCCAAGGCAACGGCGTCGATCAAGAACGCCGCTTCGTCAGAAACGGAGGGGGGCAGGGGGTATACGTCGTTTATGCCCGCCAACACGAAATCGCGGTAAAAGCCGTCGACGGTTTCGCCTGCGATACGCAGTCCGTCGGGCGCAAGCTCGTCTTCCGTTACGCCGGCAAGGTAGACGCGTTCGCCTTTATGGATAAAGGAATTTTCGTCTGCTTCCGTAACTTGGCCGATTGCAAATCTGCCGGGGATAAAGGGCGCTTTGACCTTCAAAGAGCCGTTATATACGGCTACGTCCGTTTCGGAAATCAGCGCTTTGGTGATTTTTACTTTGACTTTATCGTCAGAACGCTTTAAATCGGGCGCGGTTACGCGTTGTATATTGTGCGGATAAGCTAATTGCCAGACTTTCATAATTAAAAGACACCTATTCCGTATGGGATATTGACGAAAAGCAGTTCCGTCGCACACGGATAAAACAAGTATACTCTATTTTTAGCGAATTTGCAAGTATTTTTTATAAATTCGCGTTAAAAACAGTTGACGAGGGAAAAAAAAAGGGTTATAATTGTTAGGCATAAAGAAAAAAACGAACAGCGAGGTGAAAATAATGAAAGCTGATATCCATCCCAAATATCACGAAGTAACTGTAACTTGCGCTTGTGGAGCTACTTTCAAAACGGGCACGACGAAAGACGGCGACGTTCTTAAAGTAGATATTTGCAGCAATTGCCATCCTTTCTTCACGGGCAAGCAGAAGTTGGTTGATACCGGTGGACGTGTCGATAAGTTCAAAAAGAGATATGGTCTTTAATTGGTAAAACGGGGCTTTAGGACGTCAGTCCTAAAGCCTTCTTCTATTTTGGGCAGGTTTGACCTGCCCAAAATAGAAGAAAAGGATTTGTCCTACAAATCAATGCATAACGTTAATACTGACAAGGTAACAAATATGAAAAATAAAAAGCCCAACAAAAAACCTACCTACATCGGCGGTCAAGCCGTGATGGAAGGGGTTATGATGCGCGGTAAGCTGTCTATGGCTACCGCCGTGCGCGATCCCCAAGGTGAAATACAAATCGAGAGCGAACGCCTCACCCCGCCCGAAAAACGGAGCAAATTTCTGCGCCTGCCTTTCGTGCGCGGCGTGGTCAATTTTATTTCTTCCCTCACGGACGGAAACCGCATTTTGCTGCGTAGCGCGGAGGTGCTGGAAGAAGACCCCAAAGACGACGAAACGGAGGTCAAACCCGAAAAGAAAGAAGGAAACTTCATAAGCGGCTTGGCGTCCATGCTCGGCGTCGTGCTTGCCATCGGTCTGTTTATCATTTTACCCTCCTTTTTGGCGGGCTTGCTCCCCGAAAAATATTTCGATCCGACGAGCGGCGGTTGGACGGGCTTATATTTCAACCTCGTGGAGGGCGGGATACGCTTGCTCATTTTTCTTGCGTATATTCTGCTTATTTCTCTGATCCCTACCTTGCGCCGCGTGTTTATGTATCACGGCGCGGAGCATAAAACCATCACTTGCCACGAAAAAGGGGAGGAATTGACGGTAGAGAACGTTAAAAAATGTTCGCGCGTGCACGATAGATGTGGGACGACCTTTTTATTTCTCGTCGTATTCATCAGCGTGATCGTCTTTTCCGTCGTCAACGTATTGTTGGCAAGATTGAACTTGTATAATCTCGTCGATAATAATTTCGTCAATAAACTTATTCGTATCGGCGTAAAAATATTACTTTTGCCTTTTATTGCTTCCATTTCCTACGAGGTGCTGCGCTTGCTCTCTAAAACGAAAAGCAAGTTCTTCCTCATCTTCAAATTCCCCGGCTTGCTCTTACAGCGTTTGACCACGCGCGAGCCGTCGGACGATATGATAGAGTGCGCCATCGCCGCGTTTACCACCGTTTTGAAAATGGACGAGGACGAGAGTATTCCTTGCCGTTCGTTTGCCACCGTCGGCAAAATGAGCGACTTACTCAAAGCCACTAAAAAACGCTTCGCCGACAACGGCGTTGACGAGGAGGAAGCGGAGTGGATTTTCGCGCTCGCCTTGGATATAAAAAAGAGCGCCCTTGCTACGTCTGACCGCATCTTAAAAATGGCGCAAGCCAAACAAATCGTCCGCATAGCGGATGAACGCCTTACGGGCAGACCCCTCTGGTATATCATCGGCGACGCCGATTTCTGCGGCTATAAAATCAAGGTGGACGAGCGCGTCCTTATCCCCCGCCCCGAAACGGAAGACCTTGTGATGTTGGCGGTTTCTACGGCGAAAGAGGGTCAGAAAATTCTTGATTTATGCACGGGTAGCGGCGCAATCGCCATCGCGCTCGCCAAGGAATTGGAAAAGAAAAATATCCGCGCGGAAATCACCGCTTCGGATATCAGCGAAGACGCCTTGACGCTCGCCAAAGAGAATGCGGAAGCAAACGGCGCGGACGTCAAATTCGTACAATCCGACCTCTTTGAAAACCTTGACGGCGAATACGATCTTATCATTTCCAACCCGCCGTATATTCCCACGGCAACCGTACAAACCCTGCAACGCGAGGTGCGCGATTTTGAACCGCATTTGGCGCTTGACGGCGGCGAGGACGGCTTGGATATTTACCGCAGAATAGCGCAACAGGCGCAAAAACATATCCGCGCGGGCGGCTCGCTCGTGATGGAGGTCGGCGAAGGCGAGGCGGCGGACGTTGCCAAGCTCTTCCCGCAAAAATCCATGATCGCCAAAGATTTTAACGGCGTGGATAGGTACGTAAAAATCATTTTCTAAATACTTTTGCGCCCGATTAGCGGGTGTAATTTCTAAAAAGGAAAACCGCTATGTTTACAAAGCTTGACGAACTGAAAAAACGCTACGATTTTTTGTCCGAAAAACTCGCGGATAACGAAGTCATCGCGGACATGGGTACTTGGCAGAAGTATTCTAAGGAGCAATCCGACCTCACTGAAACGGTGGAAAAATACGTCGAATATTTAAAGACCGAAAGGCAGATGAAGGACGCGTTCGAGCTTTCGGAAACGGAAACGGACGGCGAAATGAAGAAGCTGCTCCTCGACGAGGGCTACGAGTGCAAAACCCGCCTTGCCGAAATCAAGGAAGAATTAAAAATTTTGCTCTTGCCCAAGGACAAAAACGACGAAAGAAGCTGTATTTTGGAAGTCCGCGCAGGTACGGGCGGGGAAGAAGCCGCGCTTTTTGCCGCGGAACTCTGCCGTATGTATTTAAACTATTGCGCTAACCACCGTTTAAAGGTGGAGGAAATGGATATCAACGCCACCGAGCTTGGCGGGGTGAAGGAAGCGATATACAACGTAACGGGCAAAGGCGCCTACAAATTATTAAAGTACGAAAGCGGCGTTCACCGCGTTCAACGCGTACCTGCTACCGAAACGCAGGGCAGAATCCACACCTCGGCGGCTACCGTAGCCGTTCTTCCCGAAGCGGAAGAGGTGGAGGTGGAAATCAACGATAAGGATATCCGTATCGATATTTTCCATTCGGGCGGCGCAGGCGGTCAAAACGTCAATAAGGTCGCTTCGGCGGTACGTATCACCCACTTCCCGACGGGGATAGTCGTTACTTGCCAAGACGAGCGTTCTCAGCTTAAAAACAAAGAACGCGCGTTTAAGGTTTTGCGTTCGCGCGTGTACGATTTTTATAACGGGCAGAGCGCGAAAGCGCGCGAGGACAGCCGTCGCAGTATGGTCGGCTCGGGGGACAGAAGCGAACGTATCCGTACCTACAATTTCCCGCAAAGCCGCGTTACCGACCACCGTATCGGTTTAAGCCAATACAATTTGGACGCCTTTATGACGGGGGACATCGACAGCATGGTGCAGGCATTGGCTATCGCGGATAGGGAAGCCCTGCTCGCATCTTCGCAAGAGTAAAACGACGTATATACTTCGCATTTCCGCGTTTTTGCTCCGTGCGGCTTGGTCGCGTACCCCAAGTACGCTCCCTGCGCTGTACCCACAACGCCTTGAACTGCTCCCATCTCCGCCGTTTTGCCTACCTTGTCATACCGACCAAGCGAAGCGCGTGGAGCGTATCTCGAATAAATCTCAGTCGAAATTCCGTATTTCGCACTCAGCATTCCGCATTCACAAGGCAACGCTTTGTCTTGCTCCGCTTTACAAGCTTCGTATAAGCTATAAAAAACTCCGCCCCGCATATTATTGCGCAGGGCGGTTTTATTAAGCGTGTTTAGTTTTTGTCGCGATTTCTTTTTCCCGCTTTTTGTTGACGAAATATAAAACGCAGTCCACGCTGACGAACAGCAGGTTGATGATATACAGAACAAAAACGTAATTGATTTGTCGGCTGATAATCTTTCCTGCAAGCCCTGCGATATATCCGAAAATAATCGCAAAACTGAAAACGACGCTCTTACCCTTTGTGGACTTTGAGGTAAAACTTTTATAAACGGATATCGGCCAAGAAATTCCAAAGCAAACCAGCATAACGCTTTCCAATATTGTAATAATCATGATAAACACCTCTTTTTTTGTTTATATACATTATACGCTTGACAAAGGATAATGTAAAATATATAATTATTATGAAATCTATAACTAAAAGTTATTAAATGAGGCGTTAGAAATGGAACTTGCAAAACTCCGTTATTTTTATCTTACGGCGAAATATGGGCACGTAACAAGGGCGGCGGAAGAAATTCACATTGCGCAACCCGCGTTAACCAAAGCCATCAAGCAACTTGAACAGGAGCTTGGCGTTCCGTTATTTTATAAAAAAGGGCGGAATATTTATCCGACGGTATTCGGGGAACACCTTAAAAATAAATTAGAGGGGATTTTTGCGCAAATCGACTCTATAAACGAAGAGTTGGATTGTTTAAAAGAGGAAACGCGAAAGATGGTGCGGGTTAACGTTCTTGCGGCGTCTACTGCGGTAACGGACGCGGTGGTGGCGTATAAAAAGAAAAATCCGCAGGTCGTATTCCAATTGATACAAAACGAAGAGGAAACGGATTGCGATATATCCGTAACAACGCAATCGGCAGAGCGGTCCGTGCTTTCTGTATATTGTAAACGCTGTGTAATGGAAGAGGAGATTTATCTTGCCGTACCCAAGGCGTCCAAATATTCTGCGCTTAAGGAAATAAAACTGCGCGAAGTAAAAGAGGAGGGGTTTGTTAATCTTGCGGGTTCGCGGCTTTTTCGTGCAGTGTGCGATAAATTTTGCGCGGACGCGGGCTTTAAATCGCGAAACTCTTTCGAATCCGATTCTCCCGTCGCCGTACGTAATATCATCGGTGCAAGCGCAGGGGTGGGCTTTTGGCCGGAATTCTCTTGGGGAACGGTATCCGGCGACGTCATACTTTTGCCTATTTCTTCGCCCGTTTGCAAAAGGGAACTTGTTGTCGGCTTTCACGAAAATTCTTTCCCTTCCAAATACGCGCTTGATTTTTATGAATTCCTTATTCGTTTTTTACAAAAACGACGTAAAAAGAAAAAATAATATCTATGCGGAGCGTTTTTTCGATTAAAGCAATCGACAAAACAAATCAAGCGAACACTTTTCTCCATTTTTGTCGATTATTTTTTACAAAAACGGCGCGTTTGCGGTTGCTTTATTTTGTAAAACATAGTACAATATTAAAGTTGAAAAATTACTTACGGAGAAAAATCAGATGAAGAACAGAGTAGCGCAAAGAATGTCCACCCTGTCCCCGTCCTTGACCCTTGCCATTTCCGCAAAGGCGAAGGCAATGAAGGCGGCGGGCGAAAGCGTGGTATCCTTCAGCGTAGGAGAACCCGATTTTAACACCCCCGAGCATATCGTCGAAGCGGCGAAAATCGCGCTGGACGACGGACAGACCAAATACACCCCCTCGTCGGGGCTTTTGCCCTTGCGTAAGGCGATTTGCGAAAAATTCAAAAAGGACAACGGCTTGGATTACGAGCCCTCGCAAATCATCGTTTCCAACGGCGCAAAGCATTCCATTTTTAACGTTTGCTACGCCCTTTTGGACGCGGGCGACGAGGTTATCATTCCCGCCCCTTATTGGCTCACCTATCCCGAGGTGGTAAAGGTTTGCGGCGCGACCCCCGTCTATATCGATTGCAAAAAAGAAAACAAATTCAAATTCACCGCAGAGGAATTGAAAGCGGCAATTACGCCTAAGACGAAAATGCTCATTTTTAATTCCCCGTCCAATCCCACGGGCGCGGTGTACACGGAAGAAGAAGTCCGCGCGATTGCAAAGGTCTGTGAAGAAGCGGAAATCTTCGTCCTCTCGGACGAAATTTACGAAAAACTTTGCTACAACGGCGTAAAACCCTTCTCGATGGCGGCTTGCAGTGAAAAAATGAAAGACCTCACCATCACCGTCAACGGCGTTTCCAAAACGTACGCCATGACGGGCTGGCGCGTGGGTTATCTCGCCGCTCCCAAGGACGTCGCGAAGGCGATAGACTCCTTCCAAAGCCACGCAACCTCCAACGCGTGCTCCATTTCGCAGGCGGCAACCTTAGAAGCGCTTGCCTCGACGGAGGAAGAAATTCAGGCAATGGTGGACGTATTCGACAAACGCAGAGCCAAGCTCCTTGCCCTCATAGACGAAATCGACGGCGTGAGCGCGGTAGAGCCCGACGGCGCGTTCTACGTAATGCTCGTGGTCGGCGGTCTGTACGGCAAGAGTTATCACGGCAAACAAATCAACGATTCCGTTGCATTTGCCGACGCGCTTTTGGACGCGGAAAAGGTGGCAACCGTACCCGGCGTATCCTTTGGCGCGGACGATTGCTTACGCCTTTCTTATTCCTTGTCCGAGGCGGACGTCGAAGAGGGCTTAAAAAGAATTAAGCGTTTTGTAGCTGAGCTTTCCTAATTGAAAAACGCACACAACCAAGCGAGAACAAAAAGTTCTCGCTTTTTGTTTTCACCGCGTTCAGCATTCACCGCGCCGCATTCCGTATCGTCGTATCGCTTTTTTCGTAGAAAAAAAAGGGAAAAACGCCTTTGTAGACAAAAAAATGGAAAAAAGTTTGCAAAAACGCAAAAAATTTTTCAAAAAGGTCTTGAAATTGTTGATAAAATTTGCTAAACTATAATAAACCGAGAGGAAATCCCTTTCGAGATAAAAAAGTACGAGAAAAATCTGGGAGGATTTTATTATGATTAAAGTTATTTACGGCGCGAAAGGTACTGGCAAGACGAAGATGATGATCGACGCAGCGAACGCAGCCGTTGAAAATGCAAAAGGGCACTTGATTTTTATCACGGACAGCAAGCGCGGTATGTACGATTTGGAACGTGAAGTTCGTTTCATCGACACCAGCGAATACGATATTGCAGGCGAAGCGGCGCTTTGCGGCTTTATTAAAGGCGTTATCGCAGGCAACAACGACAACGAATACGTTTTCATCGACGGCGTAGTTCGCATCGCGGGCAAACCCGTTCAGGAAATGGCGGCGTTCTTCTATATGCTTGAAAAAGTATCTAAAACGAACGGCGTAACCATCACCGTTTCCGTTTCCGCTACGAAAGAGGAATTGCCCGATTTCGTTGCAAAGTACATCTAATTTATATAGGCTAAAACCGTTATGGAGATAGCCGAACGGTTGAACCGTTCGGCTATTTCTGTCAAAATGGTGAAAATATAGGCAAAAATTAAAAACGCGAAAGAAAAAATAAAGGTAGCCGTACGGCTGCCCGATTAGCGCGTTAAAAAACGGAAAGTATCCCAACGCGGTTTTGGGTTCAACTTGAAAAAAAGGGCAGGTGAAAAAATGCAATTTATAAGTACGAGAGGCGGCGAAAAAGTTACGGGTGCGCAAGCGATTGTGCAAGGATTAGCCAAAAACGGCGGTTTGTTCGTTCCCGAAAGTTTCCCTACGATCACGCACGAAGAAATTTTGGCGATGGAGGATATGTCTTATCCCGAACGCGCCGCGTTTGTGCTGGGCAAATACCTTGGCGAAGAGCTGGGCGCGGACTATCTTTTAGAAAGCTGCGAAAAGGCATATGCGGGCTTTGAGGGCAGGGATCCCGTTCCTCTCGTAAAGGTAGACGGCGAATCGGGCTTGTACGTATTGGAGCTTTTCCACGGCCCCACCTGCGCGTTCAAGGATATGGCGCTTACCGTTTTGCCCTATCTTCTTAAAAAGAGCTGTGAAGTTACGGGTATCAAAGACGATATTTTAATTCTTGCGGCAACGAGCGGCGATACGGGCAAGGCGGCGTTGGAAGGTTTCCGCGACGTGGAGGGCACAAAGGTTGCCGTATTCTTCCCCGACGAGGGCGTGGCGAAAATGCAACGCCTGCAAATGTGTACGCAACACGGCGACAACGTCATCGTCGCTTCGGTGGAGGGCAATTTTGACGATTGCCAGCGCGGCGTAAAAAATCTGTTCGCGGACGAAGCGTTTAACGCGGAACTCGCCAAAAAAGGCGTGCGTTTATCCAGCGCAAACTCCATCAACTTCGGCAGACTTGCGCCGCAAATCGCCTATTATTTTTCCGCTTACGTCGATTTGATTTCTTCCCGTCAAATTCAGATGGGGGACGCCGTAGATTTCGTCGTGCCGACGGGCAACTTCGGCGATATTCTCGCGGGCTGGTACGCAAAGCAAATGGGCTTGCCCGTAAGAAAACTCGTCTGTGCGTCGAATAGGAACAAAGTCCTTGCAGACTTCTTCAAAAAGGGCGTTTACGACGTAAAACGCGATTTCCACCGCACCATGTCCCCGTCTATGGACATTTTGGTTTCCTCCAATTTAGAGCGTTTGCTCTTTGAGGTCAGCGGCAGAAACGCCGAGCTCACCGCGCAGCGTATGCAAGAGCTTGCCGAAAAGAAGGAATATTCGATTACGGACGAGGAAAAGGCGAAATTAGACCAAGATTTCTTTGCAGGTTTCGCGCGCGAGGACGACACCGTCGAGGCAATGTACGAAATTTTCGACGAATTCGGCTATGCGATGGATACGCACACGGGCGTTGCGCTTGCCGTATATATGCAATGGAAGGAACGCCTTTATAAAATTGACAAAAAGGACAAAACGCCGATTATCGTACTTTCGACGGCAAACCCTTACAAATTCCCGCAGGACGTTTTGTACGCGCTTTCGGGCAACGACGTCAAGGACAGCTTTAAGGGTATCAAGCGCTTGCAATTATTGACGGCGATGAAACCGCCCAAGTGCTTGATGGAACTTCGTTACCGTGTTCCCCGCTTTAAAATCAAGGTAAAAAGCAACTTGAAAGAAATGGCGGAAGTGGTGATGCGCCTTGCGGACGGCGAAATCGTGCCCGAGCCCGAGCAAAAGAAATAATTAAGGGAAAACGAGTTTTTTGATAGTTTAGTGATAGACTCCGCTTTTTCTTGTGAACAAAGAAAAGAGGCTTGGGGTTGCGGTTGCGTTTTTTGCTGCGAAATGGTATACTGATTCTGCGTTTTTGACGCGAGGTGTGCGAGGCGATTATGTTTGGTTACGTGCGTACGGACGTTCCGTATTTATATATAAAGGACGACAGACTGTACAAGGCGATGTATTGCGGCGTATGCAAGGGAATTGCGCAGGTCGCGGGGCATTCGGCGCGTATGGGGCTTTCTTACGACGTTACCTTTCTTTCCGTTATTATGCATAATATCCGCGGCGAGGACGTAAAAATAGAAAAACAGCATTGTTTAACGCACTGTATTCGCAGTAAAGAGATGGCGGAGGTGGACGAGCTGACAAGACGGCTCGGCGCGCTCAACACTCTGCTCGTATACTATAAGTATACGGACGATATCGCCGACGGCGACCACGGCAGAGGAAAACGGCTTTGGTTTAAGCAAGGCTTTAAACGGGTGAGCAAAAAATACCCCGAAATCGCGCGTATCGTCAAGGACAACCTCGCCCGTCAGGAGCAGGTGGAAAAATCTCAAACGGACAGCCTCGATAGGGCGGCGGACGCTACGGCGGAAATGCTTGCCGAGTTTTCCGATTATGCCTTAGAGGACAAAGCCACGCAAGCCACGCGCAACCTCTTTTACGCGCTCGGCAAGTGGATTTATCTCATCGACGCGTTGGACGATTACGACAAGGACGTTAAAAAAGGGGCGTACAATCCCTTCTATCTCGCTTATAAAGCGGAAAGCAAAGCCCATTTGCTTGCGGGCGAACAAGGGGAGGAAGTGCGTTATGCATTCCACGCGCTTTTCTTCGACATTCGCGAAAGCTTATCGCAAATCACTTTCCGTTTCAATCGCGATTTGCAGGACAATATTTTGCTTCGCGGCTTGCCGGCAACTACCAAGCAAATTATGGAAAAATGCAACTGCAAAAGGAAGGGTTGCAAACGGGATAAAAATCCCCAAATGAAAGACACTAAATAAGACGAAATAATCGGCGAAACACGCCGATAGGAGAATAGAATGAAAGAATTTTACGAACTTCTCGGTCTGACCGAAAGCGCGACGGACGAGGAAATCACCGCGCGTTACGAAGCGCTGCGCGATAAGTGCAGAGAGGATAGATGGTTGGACGGGGAAGCCGGCAACGAAGCGGCTAAAATGCTCACCAAGCTCGAAATCGCGTATAAAGAAATTATGTCGTCGCGTAGGGAGACCAGCCAAAACACCGAGGGCAAGGACGCCTTTGAGGAGGTGGCAGAGCTTCTCCGTCAGGGTAAAATTTCCGAAGCGCAAACGCTGCTTGACAATTTTAACGAGCGCAGTGCGGAATGGCATTATATGCAAGCAGTCGTTTATTATAAAAAGAATTGGACGAACGATTCTAAAAAGCAGTTGGAAATCGCCATTCAAATGGACCCCGACAACGCGAAATACCGTTCCGCTTACGGAAAATTGAACGCAAAAAGGGATTATAATCAGCAATCTGCGCATCAGCAAAATTCGGAGTCGCAAAACCCTTACACGGGGAGCGATACGGACAGCGAACAGATGGGGGGCGGAAACGTTTGCTCCGATTGCTTGACCTGTTGCTACACTACGCTTTGTGTAAATTGCTTGTTTAATTGCTGTTGCGGTTGCCGTTGATCGGCGCAAAACTCGTTGCGGAGCACTTAAACTATGCGGAAAATCACCTCGTACGAAATCGCGCTTGCCGGTCTTTCCTGCGCCTTAGCCACGGCGCTTCTGACCGTAGGCGTCTATACGGAGATATTGCTCTTGACGGCGTATCTCGTCGCGTCTATCGCGCTTATGCTGCCCTTGTCCAAGCAGAGCTGGTGGGGGTATACCCTTTCGTATTTGGCGACCTGCATACTTACCTTTATTTTCACCTCTTGGAAGTTTTGGGATTTGTTGCCCTTTATTATGTTCTTTGGGTTACATCCCCTTATAAACGAATTGCAGTTAAAATTCAAAATCAACCGTTGGCTTGCCTTTGGTATAAAGGCTGTATGGTTCGACGGGGCGGCTTATCTGATTTGGCGGTTTATCTTCGGTATGACTACCACCATCGCCGTGTTGGATAAGTACATGGTATGGATCATTTTGGTTTTCGGCACGGCTTTCTTCTTTTTATACGATTTCGTGGCTTTCAAGTGGCGTGGGATCGTAAACAGATTAGTAAAACGGATTTCTAAAAAATAAAATCGTACGCGTATAAACTTTTACCTCAAAAATTTCGGGAAGAATAAGGGGGAGGAAATAAGTTTTATGATAGAAAAAAATAATATAATTTGCGCCGTAACGGATGCCATCGGCTCAAACGGTGAAGGCATCATCAGGCACGAAGGAATTACTTTTTTCGTGCCTGCTTGTTTACCGGGCGAAAAAGTATGTTTCCGCGTGTTAAAAGTGAAGGGAAACGTCGGCTACGGCAAGGTGGAGGAAATTCTCACGCCCGCCGAGGAGCGCGTTCGCGAAAAATGCCCCGTATTCTTAAAATGCGGGGGTTGCTGTCTGCAACATTTAGAGTACAGCGCCCAACTTTCCCATAAGGCAAACGTCGTCAAGGACGCTTTACGCAAAATCGGCGGCATACATATTTCCGTGCCCAACGCCGTCCGCAGTGATTCTCCGTATGGTTATCGCAACAAGCTGCAAATCCCCGTCGGCGTGGATAGGGACGGACAGACGGTCATCGGTTTTTACGCCGAGCACAGCCACAGGATCGTCCCCGTCAAGTCTTGTGCTATCCATCCCGAATGGGCGGAAAAACTCATAGCCATCGTTAAAAGATACATGACGGAGTGCGCGGTGAAGGGGTACGACGAGGTAAATAAAACGGGTGCGATCCGCCATATCGTCGCGCGCGAAATCAGTAAAAAATTTATCATAACCCTCGTTACGGCAAAGCGGAATTTGCCCAACCTTCCTTTCCTTATCGGTTTGTTGCAAGAGGCGTTTCACGCCGTTACGCTGTACTTAAATTTCAACGACGCAGCCACCAACGTAATTTTCGGAAAAGAGTTTCAACTCGTACATGGTACGGGCTTTTTCGAGGGAGAGGAGCAAGGAATACGCTATGAGGCGGGTCCCGTTACCTTCCTGCAAGTCAACGAAAACGTGCGTACGAAGCTGTATAAGGACGCCTTAAAAACAGTCAGCGCGGACGGCGACGAGGTGGTGGTGGACGCCTATTCGGGCGGCGGCTTGCTCACCGCGATGATCGCCAAAAAGGTAAAGCGCGTCTACGGGATAGAACTGGAAGAAGAAGCCTCTCGTTGCGCGGATAGATTAAAAGAGAAAAACGGCTTGACGAATATGACGAATATTTGCGGCTACGTCGAAGAAAAATTGCCTGTGGTGCTCGAAAAAGAAAAGGGCGAGAAATTGCGCCTTATCCTCGATCCGCCCAGGGCGGGTATCGCGCGAAGCGTTCTGTACGCTCTTTTGCAAAGCGGTATTCCCAAACTGACGTTGATAAGCTGTAACCCCGCTACGCTCGCAAGAGATTTAGGCATTTTAACGGGCAGCTTGATAGAAAACGAAAACGGCGAGTTGGTCAAAAATCCCGCTTACGCCGCGGACGGCTTACAAAATCACTACGTTATCGAGCATATTCAACCCTATGATATGTTCCCTCAAACCAAGCACGTGGAAACGTTGGTTGTATTACAAAAATTCAATTAAAAATTTGCAAAAGACTCTTTACAAACGGAAAAAAGTTTGGTATACTAATAGAAAACAAAAAATAAATATAACTAAGGAGAAAAGATATGGGAAAATTCGTCATCAAAAAGACCCCTTCGGGTGGTTTCAATTTCAGTTTGTTTGCGGCAAATAAAGAAAAAATCGCCGTAGCGTCGCAAATTTACACCACCAAAGCGGCTTGCAAAAAGGGTATGGAAAGCGTAGGTAAAAACGCAGTAAAATGTATCGCGGAAGACAGAGTGGAAGACCAAACCCTCAAAAACCCCGTCGCAAAGACCAACCCCAAATTTGAAATTTACTTCGATAAAGCAGGTTTGTACCGCTATCGTTTGATTGCGTCTAACGGCGAAAGTATCGCAATGAGCGAAGAAGGCTACAAGTCCAAGAGCGGCGTTATGAACGGTATCAAGAGCGTGTCCGTCAATGCAGTTGACGCGGAAATCGTGGACGAAACCTTGGATAAATAAGGACGAAACGCCCGTGATTTAATAGGGAAAGGGAACGCCCTGCGTTGTTATCACAACGCAGGGCGTTTTTTACGCCGTACGCCTTGACAAAGCGATTTTTCAATGCTATAATAGGTAGGTAAATGCACGTATGCGCCCAAAGGCGAAAGTTGGAGATAATATGAAAAAGGATTTTGGCTATAAAGCAGGAAAAGCGGTCAAGGCGTTGGAACTTGACGGCTATTTCGTATGGGATTGCTCGGTCATCAAATCGGGCGGGAAATATCATATGTTTTCCTCTCGTTGGAAAAAGGAATACGGCTTTGGCTGGAATTGGTTGTTCAACAGCGAAATTATCCATTCCGTTTCCGATACGCCCGAGGGGCCGTACGTTTTCCAAAACGTCGTGTTGCCCCGTCGCGGACGGCAATATTTCGACGGAATGAACACCCACAACACCTGCATTAAAGAGTATAACGGCAAGTTTTATCTTTATTATATGGGTACGACGTACGGCGGGGATATCCCGCAGACGCCCGACGCGGTTTCACCTGAATACGCCGTAGAAACTTGGAACAAAAAGCGCATAGGCTTGGCGGTTGCCGACGATATAAACGGAGAGTTCATCCGCCGCGACAAGCCCTTATTAGAGCCGCGCGGTTGCGAGCATTGGGATTGCACTTGCACCACCAACCCCTCCGTTGCAATCATGCCCGACGGAAAAACGTACATGATTTATAAATCGCGTAGCGCGGCGGGCAAGCCTTTAAAGTTGGGGATTGCGGCGGCGGACTCGCCCGACGGCGAGTTTACCCGCCTTTCCGACGACCCTATCTTGAATTTCGACAGCGACGATATCCACATCGAAGACCCGTTCATTTGGTACGACGATAAGAACAAGAAGTTCTGCCTCATTATAAAAGACGACGTCAAAAACGGCGCGTTTGGCGTAACGGGGGAGTGGGGGAGCGGTTTCTACGCAGAGAGCGAAGATTGCTTGCGTTTTGAAATCGGCGACGACCCCAAGGTCTATTCTCGCCACGTTATTTGGGCAGACGGCACGCAGAGCTTGCAGGGGAATTTAGAACGCCCTTCCGTCCTCTTTGACGAAAACGGAGAGCCGACGCATATCTTCTGTGCAAGCGGCTACGGGTCTACTCCTTACAACTTCGAAGGGAATACCTTTATCGTATGCTTAAAATTAGAAAAAAAGTAAAATGCGAGGGGCAGGTACGCTTCCAATGATAAAAAAACCTAAAAATATACGTACAACGGGCGGCGCAAAACCGCGCGCAAATAAGAAAACGGAGAGCGTGGAACGCGTCAACGGCGCGCCCGTTTATACCGCAATTTACAAAGTAAATCACAGCGACGAATTGCTGGAATTTTTACTCCGTAAATGCAACACCTCCCGCAATAACGTAAAATCTCTGCTGGTAAGACGGCAGGTGCTTGTCAACGGCAGGGTGGTTACCCAGTACAATTTCATGCTCGCCAAAGACGACGAGGTAAAGCTCTCCAAACGCCCCGTCAAAGACGGCGTTACGGAAACGCAGCCCGCGAGGGGAAAGCCTGCGCAAAAGCCCGTATTCCGCAGAAGCGACGTAAAAATTATTTACGAGGACGACGATTTTATCGCCGTCGATAAGCCCGCAGGACTTTTGTCGGTGGAAAGCGATAGAGAACGGGAGTGCGCCTACGGCTACGTGAGCGACCATCTGCAATCGGGCGACAAAAACGCGCGCGCGTTCGTTCTGCACAGAATCGATAAAGAAACGTCGGGCGTGCTCGTGTTTGCTAAAAATATCAAAATTCATTCTATGCTGAAAATGCATTGGAACGAGCAGGTCCAAACCCGCGAATATTACGCGGTGGTGGATGGGATTTTGGCGGAAAAATCCAAAACAATCACCACCTACCTCAAAGAAAACGTCAACAATATCACCTACGTTACGGGAGATCCGACGGGTCAAAAGGCGATTACGCATTACGAGGTCGTCAACGAAAACTCTGCGTACAGCCTGCTTCGCGTTAAGATAGATACGGGCAGAAAAAATCAGATCCGCGCGCATATGCAGTGGCTTGGCAACCCCGTCGTCGGAGACGATAAATACGGCAAAAAATCGGACGGCACGACGGTGAAAAACCCGCTTTCCCGCCTCGGTTTACACGCTTCTAAATTGCAGTTTATCCACCCCGTTACGAAGGAGCTTATTACGATAACCTCGCCCCTGCCCCCCTCGTTTCGCGCTTTGCTTGGAGAAAGGTGAGAAAAATTATGAAAAAAATAGCAAGTTTTACTGTCAACCACGATATACTTGAAAAGGGGATGTATATTTCCCGTATCGACGGCGACGTCGTTACCTACGATATCCGTATGAAAAAGCCCAACGGCGGCGATTATTTCCAAATGAGTGCCGCGCACACCTTAGAGCATCTTTTCGCTACCTACGCGCGTAATTCAAAGCACGGCGACAAAATCGTTTACGTCGGCCCGATGGGCTGCCGCACCGGCTTTTATTTGCTCACGCGCGACGGGGTCTCGCACGCCGAGGCGATTGCGCTCGTAAAAGAAAGTATGGCTTTCGCGGCGAATTTCGAGGGCGATATACCCGGTACGACCAAAATCGAATGCGGAAATTATCTCGATCACGATTTGCAGGGCGCAAAAACGCTCGCCGCGGATATGTGCGCCGTCCTTGAAAATTGGACGGAAAACGACCTCGCTTACAAACACTAAACAATTCAATCGATAAAAAGGAGAAAAATTATGGACGCTTTACAAGCAATGCTCACGCGCAAAAGTATTAAAAAATACAAACCCGACCCGCTCCCCCAAGAGTTGATAGACCAAATTATCCAGGCGGGTTTAAACGCGCCGTCGGGCTTGAATAAACAAGCCCCCATTATCGTGGCGGTTACTAACAAAGAGGTGCGCGACCAACTTTCCAAGCTCAACGCGGGCAAAGACCCCTTTTTCCGTACCGACCCTTTCTACGGCGCGCCCGTCGTGCTCGTCGTGCTTGCAGATAAAAGCGTGCCCACCTACGTTTACGACGGCTCGCTCGTGATGGAAAATTTACAGCTTGCGGCGCACGCTTTGGGTCTTGGCGCGTGCTGGATTCACCGCGCAAAAGAAACCTTCGAAACGGAAGAGGGCAAGGCGATTTTAAAATCGCTTGGCATTGAAGGCGAATACGAGGGGATCGGCAACTGCATTTTGGGTTATCCCGACCAAGACCCCGACAAAAAGCCCCGCAAAGAAAACCGCGTATATTATATAAAGTAATAAAAAACGGAACGCTCCGCACGCGCACCGCGCTTATGGAAACCTACGCGCAAAACGTAAAAATTTTCCGTATTTTTCAATTTTTTTCGCAAAAACTATTGACAAGGCAGAAATCTTATGTTATATTATAAATAGGATTTAATCCTAATAAAGAATTTGAGGTAAAAATTATGTTAAGAGTATATCAATGCGAAAAATGCGGAAAAACGCTTATCACGAAGCAGACATTAAAAGAAATCGTCGGTTGGAAAGAACTGATTGCGGGCAGCACGGACGCGGCGCAAGAAAAGCACGTGCCCGTTGTAACGAAAAAATGTAAAACGGTGAAGGTGGACGTAGGGAGCGTAGCGCACCCGATGACGGCGGAACACCTTATCGAATGGGTCGCTTTGGAAACGGAGCAGGGCTATCAAGTCAAATATTTGAGCCCGAACGCAGAGCCCGTTTGCACGTTCACGCTCGCAGACGGCGATAAGGCTGTGGCGGTGTATGCGTACTGCAACCTGCACGGCTTGTGGCAAGGCTAAGCCTTGACTTAATCTTACGGATTTTTTTCTCTTTCACAATGGGCTCACGCGCTGTGGACAAATGCGTTTAATCTATCCTTGTCCACTCAGTCAAAAGACTGTTGAGCAGAGTAAAACGGAGTGAGAGAAAATTAAAATTCAGCAACCAGTTCGAATTTTGCATTTCGAATTTAAAATTTTTAAATTGGAGAACTTCTCATGATTGAAAAAGAGGCAATGTACAAACTCACTTACGGTCTGTTCGTGCTCACCACGACGGACGGCGAAAAGCAAAACGGCTGTATCGTAAACACGGTGTCGATGATCACCGACAACCCCAAACGCATTACCGTGTACGTGAACAAGGCGAATTATTCCGAGAGCCTTTTACGAAAAACGGGGGTGTTTAACGTATCCGTCCTCACCGAAAAAACGCCGTTTGATATTTTCAAGCAGTTTGGCTTTGCTTCTGGTCGTGATACGGATAAATTCGCGGGGGGCAGGTATGCGACGACGGAAAACGGACTCAATTATATTGCCGAATATTCCAACGCCGTAATGAGCGCAAAAGTCATCGACGCGCACGACTACGGCACGCACACCTTGTTCGTTGCCGAGGTTACCGAAGCGAAAAAACTTTCGGACGAAAAATCGGTCAGCTATGAATATTATTTGCAGAATATCAAACCCAAACCCGAAGCGCCCAAGGCGGAGGAAAATCCCCAAGGCGGAAAACATAAATGGGTCTGCAAAATCTGCGGTTATACGCACGAGGGGGAAGAGCTGCCCGACGATTTCATTTGCCCTTGGTGCAAGCATCCCGCCGAAGATTTCGAGCAAGTTTCATAACAACGTAAAAGCGTTTCCTTTCGTCAGGAGGCGCTTTTAATTTTTTTTTGTAAAACTACTTGACAGTCATATTAAGCTGTGATATAATATTAAAAATGCTTAATCATTTTGTTAAGCATCATAACTTTTGGAGGGAAAACATTATGGCAAAGTTTAACGTGAACGATTACGAATTCATCGATTTTTCCGAGGATTCTACCTTCGATTTTGACAGTTTGTCGGCGGAAGAATTTGAACAGATGGTTCAAGACACCATGGAAGTATTGAAAGCAAGAAAGGGCAAGCTCCTTAAGAGCCCCGACAACCTTTGCTTGGTATCCGGTGTTCTTGCAGCGCGCGACGGCGAATTTATCTCCATCGCTCCCATCATGGTTAGATGGAAAAAAGGCAACACCAGCAAGGCTGAACGTAAAATCATCAAGAAGGTATTCACCACCGCAAAATGGTATTACCTTTTCCGTAACCTTCTTGCAAACATGACCAAGAACGGTATTGGTACGGACGGTATCTATCCTTACCTTGCGCGTAAAATCAAATAATCTTACATAACTCTGCAAACGAAGCTTCTCAAAAAGGGAGGCTTTTTTGTTTGCAAAAAGGGGAATCGCGTAAATCGCGCGCCTTCGACAAACTTCCCGACATAAACGCCGTTCCAAGCGGAAAAATAAGGAAATTTCCTTAAAAAGGTTGCAAAAACCGCAAAAAAAGACTTGACTTACTTATACGAAATTGTTATAATTACCAAGTAAACACTAAACGCATCGGCAAAGGAGGGTTGAAGAAGAATGTCTACCGTTAAAGTTGGCGAAAACGAGAACGTTGAAAGCGCATTGCGCCGTTTCAAGAGAAAGTGCTCTCGCGACGGCATCATCGGCGATCTTAGAAAGAAGGAATTTTACGAAAAACCTTCCGTAAGAAGAAAGAAGAAGTCCGAAGCTGCAAGAAAGAGAAACAGAAACTAACGCACAAAAGAGCTCACAGATTTGTGGGCTCTTTTCATTTGTCGAAAAACCAAAAAACGAGGTGAATTATGTCGCAAGAACGAACAGCAAACAAAAGCTCCCTGCGCGAAGAAGCGCGCCGCGCAAAACGCCGTATCAAAACGGGTTTTTGGGCGGAATGTCAAGAAAATATGGACGAGCATTTAGAAAAAGCAAGGGAGCAGGGTCTTAACGAAAGCAAAGTCGGGCGCTTCTTCGCCGCGCAAGTTACCGCCCAAATCGAGGGCAAGCAAGAGGACGAATTCTACCTCAAAGTCAAGCAAATGCTCCTCACCGAGGGGGAGGTCAGCGACGCCATCGGCAGATTGACGGACAAGGAATATTACGCCACGCTTTCCTACGAAGAAAAACAGCGTTACACCCTCAATTTAAGCGAAAAATATCTCCGCGCCTTAGAGCGGTTTCGGGCGGAGTATGAGTTTGAAACGCTTTCGCGTAACGCATAAAAACGGAGAATACCCAGCGCAATACGCCGTCGCTGTTCCATGCCCCTTGTCATGCCGACCAAGTGAGCGAAGCGAACGCGTGGAGTGTATCTCAAAAACAAAAGGACTGAACCTCACCGTTCAGTCCTTTAATTTATATTAAATAATTCGTTTGGCGTGATTTCATAAAGATTGCAAAGGAAAAGTATTTGCGAATAATTCAACTCGAATTTTCCGTTTTCAAAACGGCTGTATTGTTGTTGCGTCATGCGCAACTGCGTGGAAACTTCTTTTTGCGTTAATCCTTTAAACTTTCGCGCTTCTTTTAAATTGTTTCCAATTTGTTTTGCTAATTCCATACTCGCCTTAATACTCAAACTCTAACTCTTCCGAACGGAAAATAGGCGCGTCTAAAAATTCCATAAAGGACATATCAAAGCCCTTTGCTATCATCATGATTTTACTTAACGTAATATCTTTGTTTTTCCGTTTCATAATGCACGCCATCGTGCCGTGAAGTATGCCTGATTTCTTTTCTAAATGGTACAGCTTCATTTTCTTCTCTTGCAAAAGTTCTTCAATTCTCGTTGCGGTTGCTTCGCAAAGCGTCATATTTTTTCCTACCTATGCAGATATATCTACATAAATAGTAGCAAGCAATAAATGAAAAATTATGTAGATATACCTACATTTTCTTGCATTTTTATTTATTTTTTGATAAAATGATGTAGATATAACTACACAAAAAAGATATATGAAATCTTGCGCATTTTTCGGGTGTAGAGATTTTTATGATACGAACTAAAAGAAAAAGATAGCTGTTGTTTATGAGAGAAAGTATCGTGAAGTGAGGGCGAGGGCAACAAACAAAAGGACTGAACTTCACCGTTCAGTCCTTTTCATAAATTTTTGTTTTCCTATATGCTATTTCTTATCGCTAATCTGTATATCTTCAAAAAATTCGTTATAAGAAAGTTCAAAAAATTGCACCAAAGCCATAATATAACTTGCCTTAGGCTCGTTTACACCACGCTCCCAATAATCAATCGCCTTTTGACTAACCCCGATAGATTTACTGAGCGCTGTTTGAGATAACTCTTTTTCTATCCTTAATTCTTTTATCTTTTCACCGATTGTCATAACTACATTATAGAAGATAACTTCTTGAAAAACTTGACAAAGAAGAAAACTTCTTGTAAAATAATGAGGGAGGCGAAAATATGAAAACTTGCGTGTTTTTTGGGCATAGGAATACAAGTTATCAAGAATATAAGCCAAAACTTAAAAAAATCTTGGAAGATTTGATAAAAAACGAGGGCTTTACGCAGTTTTATTCGGGTGGACGAGGTGCTTTTGATAGGCTGTGTGCCGAGGTGGTTGGTGAGATTACAAAAAGCTATCCGCACATTAAAAATACCCTCGTACTCTCGTACCTGCCCCCGTCAAATGCAGATTTTACCCTGCCAACGATATACACCGACAGCATGTATTTATTAGAGCATAACGTTCCGCCGCGTTATTCAATTTTAGAAACCAATAAGCGCATGGTGGATATTGCCGATTGCGTGATTGTCGGCATTCGTTACGATTGGGGCGGCGCGAGGAGAGTGTATGAATACGCGCGGAAACGGAAAAAACGAATTATCAACCTTTGCAACGAAATCGAATAAAGCGAACGTATTTCTTGGCTTCCCCTTGAGGGGAAGCTGGCGAGGAACGAGCCTGATGAGGTGTAACTAAAAAAGACTGAACTTCACCGTTCAGTCCTTTTCATATTCCACTAATTCATCTAACGTAACGTCAAAAATGGTTGCAAGCCTGCAAAGTGTATAAATATCGGGCGTGCTGTAACCGTTTTCGTAGTTGGAAACAAGGCTCTTTTTGCCGTTCAACATTTCCGCAAGCTGCCCTTGCGTAAGCCCTAACTGTTTCCTGTAAAATTTAATGTTTTCCGCAATTTTCGTTTTCATATCTATTGACAAAGGTACAATATTCTTGTATAATTATGTTAAAAGTACAAGATAATTGTACGCCAAACGGAAATAAAATATATGAAATCGTGTGTATTTTTCGGACATAGGAATACAAGTTATCAAGAATATAAGCCAAAACTAAAAAAAATCTTGGAAGATTTGATAAAAAACGAGGGGTTTACGCAATTTTATTCGGGTGGACGAGGTGTTTTTGATAGGCTGTGTGCCGAGGTGGTTGAGGAGCTTACAAAAAGCTATCCAAATATTAAAAATACGTTGGTACTCTCGTACCTGCCCCCGTCAAATGCAGATTTTACTCTGCCAACGGTATACACCGACAGCATGTATTTATTAGAGCATAACGTTCCGCCGCGCTATGCCGTTTTAGAAACCAATAAGCGCATGGTGGATATTGCCGATTGCGTGATCGTCGGCATTCGTTACGATTGGGGCGGCGCGTGGAAAGCGTATGAATACGCGCGGAAACGGAAAAAGCGAATTATCAACCTTTGCAACGAAATCGAATAAAACCGAGTGCAAACGCGCTCGGTTTTTTCCTTTTATAAGGAAAAAGTATTCGGCAAGGCTTGCAAAATGCCGCGTTCTGTGGTATAATAAACCCGTTATGAATAATATCGACGAGATTTTGGAAAAATTAAACGAAGAACAGATAAAGCCCGTTTTGCAGACGGAAGGGGCGGTGCTCGTCCTTGCAGGCGCAGGGAGCGGTAAAACCCGCGTGCTCACTTCCCGTATTGCCTACCTCGTGGAAGAAAAGGGTATCCCTGCCGAGGCTATCCTCGCCATCACGTTCACCAACAAAGCGGCGAACGAAATGAAAGAACGCCTTTCTTCCATCGTGGACGTAAACCGCGCTTGGGTATGTACCATTCACAGTATGTGCGTGCGTATTTTGCGCATGTTTGCGGACGAAGCGAAGGTCAAATCCAACTTTTCCATTTACAGCGAAACGGAGCGCAACAACATCATCAAAAAATCCTTTCAAGAGTGCGATTACGACGACGATAAGCTGTTAAAATCGGTAAAATACCATATCGGAAATGCGAAAATGCTCGGTTTAGAACCCGAGGATTACGCTGCGCAAAACAAGCACGAGCCCGACGTTGACGACGTAACGAAGGTATATTCCCGCTATCAAAAACACTTGCGCGAAAACAACGCGCTCGATTTTGACGACCTCTTAAACGAAACGCGCAACCTTTTAAGGACCAACGAGGAAGCCCGCGAATATTTGGCGGGGCGTTTCCGTTATATTCTCGTCGACGAGTTTCAAGACACGAACGCGGTGCAATACCAAATTATCCGCTATCTTTCTTCCGTCCATAAAAACCTGTTCGTCGTAGGCGACGACGACCAATCCATTTACGGTTGGCGTGGTGCGAAACTGGAAAATATTTTGCACTTTGAAAAGGATTTCAAGGGCGCGCACGTTTTCAAATTGGAGCGCAATTACCGCTCGACCAAGCGCATTTTGAAGCTCGCAAACGCGGTCATTCACAACAACAGCCGCCGCAAGGATAAAACCCTTTGGACGGAAAACGACGAGGGCGCGCCCGTCAAGGTTTACGAGGCGGAGCAAGAGGACGGCGAGGCGCGTTATATCGCGCAGACCATCGCAGGGCTGATGCGGCAGGGCTATAAGCTGTCCGATTTCGCCATTTTAATGCGTATCAACGCCCTTACGCGCTCTTTCGAGCAAGAATTCACGGGCGACGGACTTACCTATAAGGTGTTCGGCGGCTTTAAGTTCTTCGAGCGTAAGGAAATCAAGGATTTGCTCGCGTATTTGCGCCTTATCAACAACCCGTTTGACAGCGAGGCGGCGCTTAGAATCATCAATTTCCCCAAGCGCGGTATCGGCGCAAAGACGGTGGATACGTTGCAAAATTACGCGTTTGAAAACGAAACTTCCGTTTACGACGTTCTGTTGTTCGACCTCGATAATCTCGGCTTGAACAACGGCGCAAAAGAAAAACTTATCTCCTTCCGCGACCTCATCAAGGAGCTTGTTGTAGACAGCCAAGAAATGCCCGTCAACGAGCTGACGAAAAAACTTATCGAACGTACGAGAATGCGCGAAGCCTACGCCGACGATTCGGACGAAAGTATCAACAAGCGCGCGAATATCGACGAATTCGTCAACGCCGTAGAGGAGTATTGCAAGCTGAATCCCGAGTCCACGCTCACCGACTATCTCAACCAAGTAACGCTGTCCTCGGACACGGACGAAATGGACGATAGCGACTACGTTACCCTCGCCACGATACACTCGGTAAAGGGCTTGGAATTCCGTTGCGTGTTTATCGTCGGCTTGGAAGAAAACACAATGCCCATTTCCCGCGCGCTGGACAACGACGAGGACATGGAAGAAGAACGGCGTCTTATGTACGTAGCCATCACCCGCGCCAAGGAGCGTTTGTATATGACCCGTTCGAAAAGCCGTTATCTGTACGGCAGGCGCGAACCGACCATGCGTTCCCGCTTCTTAAAAGAGCTTGCCTCGGAGGTAGAGCTCCCTCAAGAGGTGCGCAGACCCAGCTACGGTTACAGCGATTGGGACGACCCCGAATCTTACGGAAATTCCGCATACGGCGGGGGCAGGTACGAGATGAACGACGATTTCGGCGGAAAACGTACCAGCTTTGGCGGCGGCTATTCGGGCGGCTACGGCGGTTCGTCTTACGGCAATTCCGCCTATCAAAATTCTGCGCCGAAACGCTCGGCGTGGAACGGAAATACCTATGGTAACGGCTATGGGGGCGGTTACGGCTCGGCAAGCGGCGTTACGTACGGAAGCAGACCGAGCGGCGCAAAGACCTCGTCTTACGGCGGCATGACTTACGGCGGCGCAAGCAAGCTCGGCAAGCCCGCGCCGACGGGGAGTAAGGATTTGTCCGCATTCAAAATCGGCGTGCGCGTAGAGCATACCAAGTTTGGCAACGGCACGATTGTCGGCGTCCGCGGCGTGGGCAGTAATATGATCGTAGACGTCGCCTTTGAAAACGGGTTGGGGATTAAGCAGTTGTCTGCTTCCCTCGCCCCGCTTACTATAAAAGACGTATAAGGGCGCATCTTCATCACAAAAACGGAACCTGCCCTAAGTCACGTACTATTTGTACGCTCCTGTCGGGCAGAACCGCGTGTTTTGCGCGAACCTGCAACCCTTCTCCGCCTTTTATCCCGTTGTAACGGGCGACTTTAAAACCAACCACAATTCAGTACTCCGCATTCAGCATTTTTTAAGGAGCAAACAACTATGTCCCGACAAAGAGAACTTGTCAATATCCTCAACAAATGGGCGCACGAATATTACGTGCTCGACAACCCCACCGTGTCCGACAAGGAATACGACGCCTTGTACGACGAGCTCCGCGCATTAGAGGCGGCAAGCGGCGAGGTCTATCCCGACAGCCCCACGCGCAGGGTGGGCGGCGAGCCCATCAAGGGCTTTAAAAAGCACACGCACATAGAACGCCTTTTCAGCCTCGATAAATCGGTAACGGAGGAGGAGCTTTCCGCGTTCGTTACCCGCGTCGAAAAATTCGCGCAAAAGCCCGTGGAGTACACGGTGGAATACAAATTCGACGGGCTTACCGTCTGCCTCACCTACGACAAGGGGCAGTTCGTCCGCGCCACCACGCGCGGCAACGGAACGGTGGGGGAAGACGTAACTGCGCAGGTGCTTACCATCAAGTCTTTTCCGCTCGTCATCTCGTACATGGGTACGTTGGAGGTGCGCGGCGAGGCGGTTATCCGCCTTTCCGTTTTGGAGAAATATAACGCCACGGCGGCAGAGCCCTTGAAGAACGCGCGCAACGCCGCGGCGGGCGCGATACGCAACCTCGACCCCAAAGTTACGCAGATTAGAAAGCCCGAAATTTATTTTTACGACGTCAATTATATGTCCGACGGCGCGCCCGTATCTCAAACGGAGGCGCACGATTTCCTCGTCAAAGAGGGCTTTAAAGTATACCCCTATTTTGCCGTGTGCAAAAGCCGCGACGAGGTGCTTTCCGCCATTTCCCATATCGAAAAAGAACGCAAAATTATCGACGTTTTGACGGACGGCGCGGTTATCAAGGTCAACGACCAAGCCTTACGCGACGAAATGGGCTTTACCGACAAATTCCCGCGTTGGGCGATGGCGTATAAGTTTGAGGCGGAGGAAGTTACCACCCTCTTAAAAGGCGTCGTTTGGCAGGTAGGCAGAACGGGCAAGCTCACGCCGCTCGCACTTCTCGACCCCGTCGATTTGGGCGGCGTTACCGTATCCCGCGCCACCTTAAACAACTACGGCGACATTCAGCGCAAGGACGCAAAAATCGGCTCGCGCGTGCTCGTTCGCCGCTCCAACGAGGTCATTCCCGAAATTTTGGGCGCGACGGAGCATTATCCCCACAGCCGCGAGATAGAAAAGCCGAGCGTTTGTCCTGCCTGCGGTTCGTCCGTGGCGGAGATCGGCGCGCACCTTTTCTGTCCCAACAAGAACTGCGTGCCGAGGGTGGTTGCTATGCTCGATCACTACGCAAGCAAAAACGCGATGAATATCGACGGATTTTCCGAAAGCACGGCGCAGCAGCTCGTCAAGACGGGCAAGGTAACAAAGCCGTCCGATTTATACCGCTTGACGGAAGCAGACCTCGCGCAGTTGGAGGGCTTTAAGGACAAAAAAATCGGCAATTTGCTGACCGCAATCGAAAAGAGCAAAACCCCGACCTTGGACGCGTTTATCTACGCAATCGGCGTGGAGGGGGTAGGCAGGGTCGCGGCGAAAGACCTTGCGGCGCGTTTTAAGGGTATGGAAAATTTGCAAAACGCGACGGCGGCAGAGCTTATCGAAATGGAAAATATCGGCGAAATCACGGCGGCGGCTATCGAGGCGTATTTCCGCGACGAGAGCAACCTTTTAGAGCTTGCCGCTCTGCGTGAAGCCGGCGTTGCGCCCACTTGGTCGGACGAAAAAGCCGAAGGGATTTTTTCGGGCGAATCCGTCGTATTGACGGGTACGCTTGCAAGCTATAAACGGAGCGAGGCGCAAAAACTTATCGAAGCGCGCGGCGGCGTGTGCCAGAGCGCGGTTACGGCAAAAACCACCCTCGTTTTGGCGGGCAAGGAGGCAGGCAGTAAACTTGCCAAGGCGCAAAAGCTCGGCATTAAAATCATCACCGAAGAAGAATTTAAAAAAATGCTGGAAAGTTGAATAAAAGTACGCTAAAAGCCCCGTAAAACGCTTGACAAATCGGGGGGGGGGGGTACTGTTATAATGCAATTATCCATTTTGCCATACCGAGCGAAGCGCAAGCGCAGCGGAGCGTATCTTGTTCTTGGGATACACTCCACGCGATTGCTTTGCAATCTTGGTCGGTAGGCAGAGGGGGATTTTTAAGAGGTAAAAACTTATGAAAAAAGCAAAATCGTTATGTATTTTCAGCCTTTGTTTGGTTCTTTGCGCAGGATTTTTTGCTTGCGACAACGAAGGGAATAATTCCGCGAGCAACGGCGGAAACTCGAATACGCACGACGGCGGTGTTTATACGGAATTTACCGCCGAAGAGGAGGCTTTGTTTACTTCCTCGTTTGGGTTCGTCATTCCGTTCGTTCAAAATAGCGGTTATACGGTAAGCGACTACGAGGGCTACAACGGCGACCTTACGGCGTACGAAAACGGCTTGGTGTTCGTTGCGGAAGGCTTGACGGAAGAGGACTGCCAAGCGTACGTGGACAATCTCAAAGCCGACGAAAATTATAGCTTTGAATATCCGCAGGACGGATATTATTATTTCAGCCGCGACGGATATTTTGTAAAAGTCGATTATTATTGGATGAAAACGCAATTTGGTTTGACCGTTTACACGTATAGCTACACCTTTGAAAACGTTGACAGCTCGGATACGGCAACGGACGGCGACAGCTCGGACACGGGTACGGATATCCCCGACGAACCGACGGTTGGCTTCAAGTACGAAAAGCACAGCGACAGTTATAGCATCGTCGGCTTCTACGGCGATGAGGACGGCGTGGTGGAGATTCCCGATTTTTACGAGGGCTTGCCCGTCCGTTATATCCGCGGTAACGCTTTTTACGGAGCGGAAGAAATTACCGAAGTGATTGTCGGCAACAACGTTTTGTCGATTGAGGGCAACGCGTTTATGCTCTGTTCAAATTTAGAAAAGGTTACGCTTGGCAACAGCTTGACGCTTATCGATAGGCAAACGTTTTTGGGTTGCGAAAAATTAGAGGAAATCACCATTCCTGCCACCGTTACGTTTATCGGTGCCGGCGCGTTTAGGAATTGCACCAAATTGAAATCGGTGTTTTTAGGAAATCCCGAGGGTTGGCATACCAGTAGTAATTTACACGAGGATTTCCCCGTAGAGGATATGTCCAACGCGGAAACGGTTGCAGAGTATTTCACGGAAACCTACGTAAGCGAAGGTTGGCTGAAGGATTAAATTTATAGCCAAAATTTCGCGTTTCGAATTTCGAATTTCGCATTAAAAAAAGCCGCTTCGGCGGCTTTTTTTGTGTGTTTAATTTTATTTTTTATAAATTTTCGCTAATTTTTTAATATGTTTTACTAAATGGGATTGTAATTCGGTTGGTAATGACCTAAGCGCAATAAGCAATTCCTTTTCTTGGGCGGAAGTGGGTTCGTTGGATGACTTAGGGGAAGAAAAATCTTCTGTTCTCCCCAATAAATAATCTACGGAACAATTAAAATAATCTGCCAACGCCAATAAGGTTGTGCCTGTGGGATTTCGAGTGCCAAGCTCTAATTGCGAAATGCATTGCGGGCTGATGTCGCAATGTTTGGCAACCTCTTTCTGTTTTACTCCTTTTTCCAAGCGTAAATCTTTTAAATTGTTTTTAAAATTGGTCATATCCATATTAAAATTTTACCACAAATGTATATTTTATACTTGACAATAAACAAATGAGGAGCTATAATATAAATCAACAAATGTTTAGCAAAAACAGCATAAGAGGATTTTTTTTGTTTACGCCAAATTACGGGTGGGAACGGTGAAAGTTCTGTTGCACAGGAGGTAAAAAAATGGAAGATGAATTACAGGATTTGGAAGGTGTAGAAGAAATTCTTGAAGACGAGCAATCTACTACGCCACAGACGGAAAAAAGAGTAGTCGGCTTTAAAGAAAAACTTGTTATTTGGCTAAAAGAAACATGGAAAGATAAGCTAAAATGTTTGTATCTTGCAGTCCTTATATTACAATGCTTGTTTGCATTGTTACAGCTTCTTCCTATGATGGAGCTTACCACGTCCATTAAAGTAAGCGCCACGGGCTATGAATCGGTAGAAAAAATGTTTTCTATGATAACCTTTTGCGCCGAAGAGGGTGGGATTTTGGTGTTATTAATAGGTATGTTTATTCTTTTTGGCTTTTCGCTGAAAAGTACAATTGGATATTTCGTAAGAAAAAATGAAAAGCGTTTCGGCGGTTTTTTGATGGCAAAAACGAGCGTGATTTTGTTGTTATTATGGTTTCTTTTTATTTTTTCTGCGGCAAAGGATCAAATAAGGGAGTATGCTGAATATGGCGGTATCTTTCGTTTGACTTTTTTTGGCCATTTATATTGGATTGTTGCAGTTTGTTTAATCGTTTTATTGTTCGTTCTTGCCTTTAAGGTGAAACGAATAAAGAAAGAAGAGAAAAAACGCAAGGAAGAAGAAATATTGCGCGCAAAAATTGAGGCGGAATTAAGGGCAAAACAAAAAACGGGGGAGATAGAGGAAGAATGAAAAAAAGATTATCCGCTTTTTTATTAGCCGTCGTCAGCGCGTTTTGTTTCCTGTTTGCAAGTTGCAACTTTGATTTAGGCAATAATATCGGTATACAAACCCCAAAAACGGACGAGGAAAAAATTACGGCTACGGTAAATAAATTCGTGGACGAATATAACGACGGTGATTTTGAAGGCGTTTTGGAGTGTATGGAACCTAAAATTCGTAACACAATGCGCGCCCTTTTTAATCTTCTTGGCGGTATTGCGGGCGGCAAACTTGGCGTAGATATCAACCTTGCGGATTTATTCAGCCTCGGCGTGGGTATAAACGACGGGGATTTTATCAATTTTGACATTCAAGATATTGCTATCGGCGAAGGAAAGGCAAGCGTTACGGCGTTTATGAACCTTGCGCCCGCCACCGCAGAAACGATGTACATCATTTTGGTGGAAGAAGACGGCGAATGGCTGATTCAAGACATTACGGACAAGAAAAATTCAATCGAAAATCAATCGGGCATAGTTTCAAAGGATATTAGTGGATTTTACGACGGTTACGCCGCTGTTTTATACGACAAAGACGAAAAGCAATACCTTAGTATTATCAATCAAGAGGGCGAAATTCTTCATTCTCACGAAGGCAAAAGCGGGTGGAGCCATATAGGCGAAGGTGCAGGTTGGTTTACTGCCTATGATATTTATACCAAAACGACGGAATACGAAATTGTCAATCCGCGTGGAGAAACCGTCGCAACGAGTACGGAGCTTGGTTTTGATAAAATAATCGGCGGGGCTTACGGTTACGCTTGGGTATATAAATTGCAGAGCGGTATAGATGGGGCAAAACACCTTTATAATTGCATTGACAGCGAGGGGAATTATCGCGGAAATTGGATAGATTTACAAATACCCATTATAGATAATTCGGGGAATTTAGAGATTGATATTATCAATAAAGATACTATAAAGGTTACCTCTTTCAACGAAACCGCAATATTAAATATTAAAACAGGAAAAGCTTTCTGGTTGTGGTATGGTTCTTTTTTAGGCGTTTATGAAGGAAATATTATTGGGATTGGTGGCGGTTATTATGATAATGCCGAAGATTTTAAAGAATGGGAAGAAGATAAAGCGATACAATTCCCCCTTTATTACTCTATTCAATCTGATGGAACGATTGTAGAAATTCCTACTCACGCCTTTGAAAAGTACCGCAAAAAGGTTTCTTATTCCAGCGGAAAGTTGGTTTATTATTGCGACGGTTATGACTATGATAGGGAAGAGGATATTAACTGTGTTTATATCTATGACCTCGCGACAGGGGAAATGGGTAGTTATACAGATTATCCCGTTTACGATAGCTTTGGAGTGGTAGGGGATATAGAGTTTTATGGCGACTACGGTTTTGTTATCCTTTACGGAAAAGATTACAACTATTATTTTACCGTAATAGATAAAACGGGTAAACAACAATTTGAACCTATTAAATGTTCATACGGCGGAGCATATTATAGCGAGGGCTTAATTCGATATAGAGATGCCGCGATTTCTTCGTATTGGAGCGTAGTGGACGTTAAAGGTCACGTACTAATTCCTTTTTCCGCAGGTTATGAATGGATTGATGATTTTTATAATGGAATTGCGGTTGCTCAAACAGAAGATAAAAAACAGTTATATATCGATAAGCAAGGCAACGTTGTTCTTGATAGCTTTTACGTAGCCGAATAAATATTTTATGCACAGCCACAATTCCGCATTTCGCATTAAAAAAAAGCCGCTTCGGCGGCTTTTTTTGTGCAACTTATCCGAAAAATCCATTCCCTTTTATAATAAATTATAAAATTTTGGCAAAAATATGAAAAAAGTCGGCAGTGAGGGCTTGACAATCTGGAAAAGTATGTTATAATGTTAGAACTGATAATTTGGGCTAAAGAGGAAAAACGTTATGTTGAGTATGACGGGCTATGGAAAAGGGGAATATATCGAGGGGGGCTTGGAGCTCACCGTCGAAATTAAAACGGTAAACAACCGTTATTTGGACGTATCGGTAAAATCGCCCCGCATTTTTGCGGCGTACGAGGACGTAATTCGTACCACCGTCCGTAAAAAGCTGACGAGGGGACACGCCGACGTGTTCGTATCCCTTAAAGACAAACGCGAAAGACCTACCGCGCTTTCCGTCGATTTGGCGCTTGCCAAAGCGTATATTTCCGCGGCGCAAGCCTTAAAAGCGGAAAATCCCGACCTGCCCGACGATATCACGCTTTCCTCCGTGCTCCGTTATCCCGACGTGTTGAAGCAAGAGGATACGCCCACTTTGGACGAGGCGCTTACCAAGGCGTTGGATACTGCGCTCAATATCGCGCTTGACAAGCTGAACGAAATGCGCGCGGCGGAAGGGCAAAAGCTGAAAGAGGATATGATTTCCCGCGTGAAAACGATTGAGGGGTTGGTGGCGGAAATTTCCGCCCGCGCTCCGCAAATCGCGCAGGAATACCGCGAAAAATTGACGGCGCGCGTCAAGGAATATTTGGACGGCGCGCAGATTGACGAAAGCCGACTGCTTACCGAGGTTGCCGTGTTTACGGACAAGAGCAACATCGACGAGGAGCTGACAAGACTTCGCAGCCATATCGAGCAGTTCCGTTCGATTGCGGAAGAGGGTATCGTGGGCAGAAAACTCGACTTTTTGGTGCAGGAATTCAACCGCGAGGCGAACACGACCTGCTCTAAAAGCAACGACGTAACGATTACGAGAGCGGGGCTTGCCTTAAAGAACGAAATTGAAAAAATCCGCGAGCAGGTGCAAAACCTCGAATAAAGGAAAGGAAAAACGTATGAAGCACGTATTATTGGCGGTGTCCGGACCTTCTGGGGTTGGCAAGGGCACGATGGTAAAAACGATTATACAGCGAAGAAGCGACGTAGTGGAATCCGTTTCCTGCACGACCCGTCCCCCTCGCGAGGGCGAGGTGCACGGCAAGCACTACTTTTTCCTCTCGCACGAGGAATTCGAGCGCCGTATCCAAGAGGACGATTTTTTGGAATACGATAAGCATTTCGGCAATTATTACGGCACGCCGAAATCCTTTGTTCGAAATACTTTAAAGACGAAATCGGTGATTATGGAAATCGACGTAGTGGGCGCGCTGAACGCAAAAAAGAGCTTTCCCGAATGCAAGCTCGTTATGGTCGTTCCGCCGTCCGTGGACGAGCTTAAACGCCGTTTGTCGGGCAGAGGCTCGGAAACGGAGGAGCAAATTCAAGGCAGACTTGCGCGTATGGAATACGAGCTGTCGCACAAAGACCAATATGATTATATCATCGTAAACGACGATTTGGAAAAGGCGATTGCAGACCTTTGCAAAATCATCGACGGTGAATAAATGAATAAATAAACGGATAAAAAACACGGTAAAGGAGTGAAAAAATATGATTAACGAACCTTCTGTTGACGTAATGATCAGAAAATTGGGTACGGAAGAAGACCCTATCAGCCGCTATGCGCTTTGCACCATCGCGGCGAAGCGCGCACGCCAAATTATTGAAACGGAGCGCAACCTCGGACCTCGCACGACGACGGGCAGAGATAAGGAATTGCTTTCCGCTTGCAAGGACATTGCGGACGGTAAAGTGGTGATTGCAAAAGACTAAAAAAATGCCTCGGAGTGCCGAGGCTATTTTTCTCACAAGGCTGAGCCTTGACCCAATCTTACTACTTAGCGTTCGTTCCTTTATCGGGCGGCGTGCTCGTACGGGTTGGCGGGTGCTTATATGATTTTTACAGGGGCTGAGCCTTGACCCAATTTTACTACTTGGCGTTCGTTCCTTTATCGGGCGGCGTGTTCGTACGGGTTGGCGGGTTCTTATGGGATTTTTACAGGGGCTGAGCCTTGACCCAATCTTACTACTTAGCGTTCGTTCCTTTATCGGGCGGCGTGCTCGTACGGGTTGGCGGGTTCCTATGAGATTTTTACAGGGGCTGAGCCTTGACGAGAAAATGCGGAATTTATGTTATAAATTATACAATAATTCAGCACTCAGCATTTGCGAAGAAAAGGAGCACTTTCTATGATAGCGGAAGTTATCGTCGATATTGCGGCGAACGAAACGGATAGGATATTCGATTATCTCTGCGACGAAAATACCATTGTCGGCAGCCGCGTCCGCGCGCCCTTCGGCGGAAAGACGGTAACGGGTTTTGTGATGAAATTAAAAGAAACTTCCGATTATCCTATGGAAAAGCTGAAAAAAATTCAGCCTACCCCCGACGAGTTGCCTGCGCTAAACGCCGAATGTCTTTCCCTTGCGGAAAAGCTGGCGGCGCGCTACCGCGTGCCCAAGGCGCTTACCTTACGCTTGTTTTTACCCGCGGAAATGCGGACGGGGAAGGTGCGCGAGCTGACGAAAAACTTCGCCGAGCTGCTTGTTCCGTTTGAGGAAATGAAGCTGGTCAAGTCGGCGAAAAATCAAATCGGCGCGGCGAATTACCTTGCCGAAAACGGCAAGACGGAGTGCGCGTACTTAAACAACCTTTTCCCCGGCGGCGTAGCGGCTTTGGCGCAAAAAGGATACGCGAAAATCACGCAGGAGCAAATCAAGCGCGACCCGTATAAAACGGTTACGGCGGAGAGGGTGGAAAGGGTTTTGACCCCCGACCAAGGGCGGGCGGTGAAAACGATAGGCGAGGACAAGCGCACCGTACAGCTTTTGCACGGCGTAACGGGGAGCGGTAAGACGGAGATTTATCTCACCCTCATCGCGGCGTGCTTGGCGCGTGGGGAAAGCTCTATTTTCCTCGTGCCCGAAATTTCGCTCACCCCGCAAATGCTTTTGCAGCTTCGCGCTCGGTTTGGGAAAAACGCGGCGATTTTGCACAGCGGACTTTCGGCGGGCGAACGCTTTGACGAGTGGTGGCGGCTTAGGACAGGCGAGGCGAAAATTGCCATCGGCGCGCGGAGCGCGATTTTTGCGCCTATGGAAAATTTGGGGGTTATCATCATCGACGAGGAACACGATAGTAGCTATTCGAGCGAGTCCGCGCCGAGATACAACACCTTTGACGTGGCGTTGCTCCGCGCTAAGAAAAACGGCTGTAAGCTGGTTTTGGGTAGCGCGACTCCGTCCGTAGAAACGTACAAAAAGGCGAAGGAGGGGGAATTTTCGCTCATTCGTTTGGATAAGCGTATCAACAAGCGCCCCTTGCCTGAAATTTTGATTGCGGATATGCGCCGAGAGGTGCGCAAGGGGAACAATTCCGCCTTTTCGTCCGCGCTGAAAGAAGAGATAGAAAAATGCTTGGCGGCGGAAAAGCAAGCCATTTTGTTTTTAAATAGGCGAGGCTATTCGCAGACGGTGATTTGCAAGGAGTGCGGCTACGTAGCCAAGTGCGATTCGTGCGACGTTTCGCTGACCTATCACCGCGACGAAAACTGCCTCAAATGCCATTACTGCGGTATGAAATACGGTATGCTGACCGCCTGCCCCGATTGCGGCGGCGTCAAACTTTCGTATGCGGGAACGGGGACGCAGAGGGTCGTTTCCGACTTGCAAAAATTATACCCCGCCGCGCGGATCTTGCGTATGGACAACGATACGACGAGCGGTAAAGAGGGGCATTATAAAATTTTAAAAGCGTTTGCGGAAAAGAAAGCGGATATCCTCGTCGGCACGCAGATGATCGCCAAGGGACACGACTTCCCAGAGGTTACGCTCGTCGGGATTTTAGACGCGGATATGAGCTTGCATTTTTCCGATTACCGAAGCGGTGAGCGCACCTTTCAGCTTTTGACGCAGGTGGCGGGGCGAAGCGGACGAGCCGAAGAAAAGGGGAAGGTGGTTTTGCAGACCTTCGACCCCGAAAACGAGGTGTTGCGCTTTGCGACGACGTATAACTACGAGGGATTTTACGAAAACGAAATTTCCTTGCGGACGGCGATGGCTTTCCCGCCCTTTTCCAAAATCGTGCGCGTTTTGATTTCTGGCGAGGACGATAAAAAGACCTTAGAGGGCTTGCGCGAGGTATATTTCGGGTTGAAAGAAATTTACGAGCGGAACGCGGAAAAGTTCCTGTTCTTCGATAAGATGCGCGCCCCCATCAAGCGGATACAGAACAAGTACCGTTATCAGGTGTTGATGCGCCTTTCCGACCCGTCCGTATTGCCGTTGGTGTACGAGGTTTGCGCGGCGGCAAAGACGAGGGACGTGTTGGTGTCCGTAGAAGAAAACCCCACGAATTTAAGTTAAAAACGGAGGTATAAGGGCGCATCTTCATCACAAAAACGGAGCTTGCCCTTGGTCATTTACGCAAAAGTAAACTCTCTGCGGGCAAAACCCGTGTTTTGCGCGACCCCGTAACCCTTCTCCGCCGTTTTAGCGCTTAGGATAGAGCGGCAAATAAATCAAAGTCGTAATTCAGCATTTACACAAGGCTACGCCTTGTTCAACTATAAGGAGAAAAAATACTATGGCGATTCGTAACGTAGTACAAGTCGGCGACGACGTATTAAGGCAAAAATGTAAGCCCGTGGAGGTCTTTGACGAAAAGCTCCACCTGCTTTTGGAGGATATGAAGGACACGGTGAAACAGGAGCAGGGCGCAGGTCTTGCCGCTCCGCAGGTAGGTCTTTTGCACCGTCTTGCCGTCGTGGACGTGGAAGAAGGGTATTTTGAGTTTATCAACCCCGTCATTATTCAACAAAAAGGGGAACAGACGGGCTGGGAAGGCTGTCTTTCCGTGAAAGGGAAAAGCGGTATCGTTTCCCGACCCATGAAGGTTACCCTTTCCTATCAAGACCGTTTTGGCGAAAAGCATATTTTAAAAGCCAAAGGCTTTTTTGCGCGCGCTATCTGCCACGAGCTCGACCATTTGGACGGGGTGTTGTATATCGACAAGGCAAGCCACATTGAAAAGAATTGAGTAAAACGACGGATATACTTCACGTTTTGGCGTTGTTGCTCCGTGCGTCTTGCTCATTTCCGCATTAGTAAACTCCCTTCGGCGTACGCACAACGCCTTAAAATGTTCGTATCTGCGCCGTTTTACCTGTTTGGATGAGCGTATAGAAAACAAGGAAAAAAATTATGAAAATTCTTTTTGCAGGCACGCCCGATTTTGCGGTTGCGCCCTTGAAAAACATTATAGAAAGCGGATTTGAGGTGGTGGGCGTTATCACCCAAACGGACAAGCCGCAGGGAAGAAAGGGGATTTTGACCCCGCCGCCCGTAAAGGGATTTGCCTTGGATAAAGGCTTACCCGTTTTACAGCCTGAAAAGATCCGCGAGCATATCGACGAGGTAAAAGCGTTTGGCGCGGATATCCTCGTTACTTGCGCATACGGTCAAATTTTGACCCAAGCGGTGCTCGATTTATTCCCGATGGGGGTTTGGAATATTCACGCGGGCTTGCTGCCCAAATATCGCGGTGCGTCGCCCATTCAAAGCTGTATCGTAAACGGCGAAGAAAGGACGGGCGTTTGCGTGATGAAAACGGAGCTGGGCTTGGATTGCGGGGATATTTTGCTCGTGGAAGAAACGCCCATTTTGGAAACGGAGACCTACGGCGAGCTGTCGGATAGGCTGTCCTTGCTCGGTGCAGATTTGATCGTCCGAGCGCTCCGTCTTTTGGAAAGCGGAAATTATACCTTGACGCCGCAAGGCGAAGATGGGGTCGGCGTGGTGCGGAAAATCAGCAAAGACCACGCGAAGGTCGATTTTTCCAAGTCTGTGAAAGAGGTGGTGGATTTGATCCGCGGTATGAACCCTGCGCCCGTGGCGTATACCGAACTCGACGGAAATAAAATCAATCTTTACCGCGCGGAAAAAGCCGTGTTGACGGAAGAAGAAAAGGCTCTTTTGGCGCAAGCGGCGTGCGGCGAGGTTTTGTCGGACAAGCCCAAGCGCGGCTTGCTTGTAAAATGCGCGGACGGGGCGGTGAAGCTCCTCGAAGCGCAGGCGGCGGGCGGTAAGCGTATGTCGGGCGGTGATTTTATCAACGGCAGAAAGGCGCAAAAGGGGCAGGTGTTTACATGCTGAGCAATCCCGTTTACGATCCCTTTTTGATTTTGACGAAGGTGTATTCGGACGGGGCGCATTTAAAGCAGGCGATTGCCGACACCTACGTTGAGGAGCAGTTCCGTTCCCGCACCGTAAAAATCGTGTACGGCGTGTTGGAAAACGACGGATATTTTGATTTTTGCATTAAGCATTACGCGCCCAAAGCCCCCAAGCTTGCCGTGCGGACGATACTTAAAATTTCCCTTTATATGCTTCTGTTTATGGGTAAAAAGCGGTATATGGTTACCGACTGCGCCGTGGATCTGTGTAAAAAGCTGGGCAAGAGCGGCGTGAGCGGGTTCGTCAACGCCTTTTTGCGTAGGTTTGATAAGGAGGCGGCGGACGGCGCGTTGCCCAAGGGTACGGCAGGGGAAGCGATTCGTTTTTCCTATCCGTTATTCGCCTACGAAATGCTGAAAAAAGAATACGGAGAGCGGGCGGCGGCGATTGCTTCGGCGTGCTCGGCGGGGGTGTCCGTGCGGTTTGAACGCGGCGCGGAAAAATACCTCGAAAGGGCGCATATCCAAACGCCGTTTGAAAACAATTATATCTTTGAAAATTTCGCGCGCGACGAGGGATTTGACGAGGGGGAATATACTTTCCAATCGGTGGGGAGTATTGCCATTTGCGACTGTGTTTCACCTTGCGAAAGCCTCCTGGACTGTTGCGCCGCGCCGGGCGGGAAATCCGTTCTGTTATCCAAAAAATGCACGCGCGTAACGGCGTTTGAATTGCACCCCCACCGCGTGGAACTTATCCGTCAATACAAGGCGAGAATGGGCGTGGAGAACTTGACGGAATTTGAAAAGGACAGCGCCGTTTTCGACCCGCAGTTTGAAGAAAAATTCGACGCGGTTTTGTGCGACGCGCCCTGTTCGGGGTACGGCACGGTGAGCGAAAACCCCGACGTGAAATTATTTAGAAAAAAAGAGGATTTTGCCGCGCTTCAGAGAACGCAGAGCAAAATTTTAAATACCGTTTGCCGATACCTCAAAAAAGGCGGATATTTGTATTATTCGACCTGCTCCCTTTTTGAGGGAGAAAACGACGGCACGGTTGCGGAATTTTTAAAAGCCCACCCCGAATTCGAGGTGGTGGAGCTTCAAAGTCCGCTTTCGCACGACAAGAAAAAGTACGGCTTGCAATTCTTGCCTGATACGGCTTACGGCGCAGGGTTTTACGTGTGTAAATTAAAACGCGTATAGGCGGCGCATTTCCGCGTTGTCGCTCCGTGCCCCTTGCTCGCGTACGCATTAGTACGCTCCCTTCCGGGTACGCACAACGCCTTGAACTGCTTGCCTCTCCGCGTTTTAGCAATTATGCGGGATTTAAATTTCTGCCATAATTCGGCATTTTCCCAAGGAGGGACTTTCTATGAAAAAAATAATACAAGACCTTTCCTTTGCGGAATTGGAAGAATTGGTGCTTTCGCTGGGCGAGAAAAAATTCCGTGCCAAGCAGCTTTACGAGGGGTTGACGCAGGGCAAGGCGATCACGCAAATTTCCTCCCTTTCCAAAGCCTTTAAAGAGCGGCTTTGCGAGGAATTCGAGGACGTTACCGTGCGTGTGAAAGAGGTGTTTCACTCTGCGGACGGCACGGAAAAATATCTGTTTGAATATGCGGACGGCAACCTCGTGGAAGGGGTGCTGATGAAATACAAATACGGCTTTACGCAATGCGTTTCTACGCAGGTGGGTTGCCGTATGGGCTGTAAGTTTTGCGCCTCTACCTTGGGCGGACTTATCCGCAATCTTTCGGCGGGGGAAATTCTGTCGCAGATACTCGTCGTCAATGCATTGCACAAAGAGGACGTCAGCGGTCAGGGAGCGCAGGCGCGCGCCGTAACCAACGTCGTGCTGATGGGGAGCGGAGAACCGCTTGACAACTACGACGAGGTGTTAAAATTTTTACGCAACGTAACCGCCGAGGGGGGCGTGTGTATCAGCCCGCGGAATATCTCCCTTTCCACCTGCGGTATCGTACCGAAAATGTACCGTTTGGCGGACGAGGGCATACCCCTGAATTTGACCGTTTCTCTGCATGCGACGGACGACGAAAGCCGTGCGCGGACGATGCCCGTTGCCAAGGCGTATAAAATCGCGGAAATCCTAAAAGCCTGCGAGTATTATTTCAAGAAAACGGGCAGACGGTATTATTTTGAGTACACCCTTATCGAGGGGGAAAACTGCGACGAGGAGCACGCGAAGGCGCTCTGTCAGCTATTAAAAGGCAAGCCCTGCCACGTCAATCTTATCCGTTTGAACGAGGTAAAAGAGCGCGATTTAAAGGCGCTTGGGGATAAGGCGGCGTATCGGTTTTTGGGTATGCTGGAAAAGGGCGGACTTTCCGCCACCTTGCGCCGACAGATCGGCGTGGATATCGGCGGTGCGTGCGGACAGCTTCGAGCAAGTTATTTGGAGGGGAATCAATGACGAGAGAACAATGGGCGTTTGTCATTAGCATCGTTGTGATGGTGGTGATGTGTTCGAGCTATTTTGTTAAAAATAAGAGCTTATATTTGATCGTGCAAGGAGTTGGCATTACCTTGCTCATGGTTTCGTATATTCTGTGGAGAGAATATTTCGCCATGGTGGGGCTTGTCATCGGCTTGGTGCGTATGCTTGTGTATTTATTATACGAGCAGAAAAACAAAGAAACGCCGATATGGTGGGCAATCGTCTTTTCCGTGTTGGGCGTGGCTTGTTATTTGATTATCAATCTGTGGATACAGGGAACGGCAAAATGGGTGGATATCATCTATCTGGTCGGCTTGGTGGCGTATGCGTTCGTGTTCCGTATCCGCAACTTAAATTGGGTGCGTTATTTGGTGCTGATCCCGACGGGGTTATCCATTTTGTACAACGCGCTTTTGGGCGCGGGGACTTTGATGGTGGTCATTTCCTATTCGTTTGAGTTCTGCGCAAATCTCGTTTCGATTGTCAAATACCACGTTTGGGATAAAAAGAAGCAAAACGTTGAGGAGAAAGAAGATGAAGAAGGTGAAGATAGCTCCGTCGATACTCTCGGCTGATTTTTCTAAGATGGGCGAGGAAGTGCGCTCTTTGGGAAAAAGCGGCGCGGATATGATACACTGCGACGTGATGGACGGCGTATTCGTGCCCAATATCACTTTCGGCATTAAGATGGTGGAGGATTTGCGTAAGGTAACTCCGTTGCCGCTCGATTGCCATTTGATGATTGTGAACCCCGAAAAATACGTCGAAAAATTTGCGGCGGCGGGCGCGGATATCATCACCGTGCATTACGAGGCTTGCAAGGAAAACCTGCCGTTCGTTTTAAAGCAGATCAAGGCGGCGGGCGTAAAGTGCGGGGCGGTCATCAACCCCGATACGCCCGTGGATAAAATTGCGGACGTTATCCCCCTTTGCGATATGGTGCTTGTGATGAGCGTATTTCCCGGCTTTGGCGGACAGAAATTTATTCCGTCCGTCTTGGATAAGGTGCGTGAAATCCGCGCGATTGCGGATAGGCTTGGGCTGGATATCGATATCCAAATCGACGGCGGTATCAATGCGGAAACGGCGGCTTTGGCGCGTGCGGCGGGGGCGAATATCCTTGTGGCGGGCAATGCGATTTTTAAGGCGGAAAACCGTGCGGAAAGGATCAGTAAGTTGAGGGCGTAGTTGAAAGGCGGTTGCCTTTAAAAATGCTGAATGCGGAATGCTGAATTTTGGCTGGGATTTATATGAGATACGCTCCGTTGGGGTTTTGCCCTCAGTCTGTATGACGATAGAGTGAGAAAGTAAGAGAATAGAAAGAAGGCGTAAGAATGCAAGCTATGCAAAGGAAAAAAACAGATTTCACGGAGGGGAAGGTCTTTTTTAAGCTCCTCCGTTTTGTTCTGCCGATTATTGCAACCAATCTGTTGCAGACCTTTTATAATGCGGCGGATATGATTGTCGTCAGTCTTTCGCATGAGGAAAATGCGGTGGGCGCGATTGGGGTTACGGGCTCTTTTTTGGGCTTAATTTTGAACGTGCTGATCGGCTTTTCCGTCGGCGCGAACGTCGTCGTGGCGCGGGAAATCGGGGCGAAAGACAAGCAAAAAACGCAAAACGCCGTGCATACGGCGTTGATCATGGCGGTCATCTTCGGTTTTGGCGGTTTGGCGTTGGGGATTTCCCTTGCGAAATTGGTGCTGACGTGGATGGGGGCGACGGGGAACTTGCTTGACCTTGCCGCGCGCTATACCTATATTTATTTGCTCGGCGTGCCTTTTTTGGCTTTGACCAACTACTTGATGGCGATTTTCAGAGCGAAAGGGGATTCTAAAACGCCGCTTGTCGTTTTGAGCCTTGCAGGGCTTTTGAACGTGGGGCTTAACCTCTTTTTCGTGCTTGTTCTTAAAATGTCGGTAGAGGGGGTTGCGATTGCGACGGCGGCGGCGAACGTCGCTTCGTTTGTGGCGCTTATTATAAAGCTCCGCCGCGACGATGACGATACGAAGTTCTCTTTCCGCAAATTAAAAATAGACAGGCAAGCGTTTAAGGATATCGTGTTCAACGGCGTGCCTGCGGGCATTCAAGGGGCGCTTTTTTCCTTGTCGAATATGCTTATTCAATCCTCTATCGTAACGGTAAACAACAACAGCGTGCCGACGGGGACGAAGTATGCGCCCGTGGTGAACGGCAGTTCGGCGGCGGGGAATTTGGAGAGCTTTGTGTACACGGCGATGAACGCGGTATATCAAGGCGCGATTACGATAACCAGCCAAAACGTCGGGGCGAAAAAACTGCAAAGAGTAAAGCGCATTTTGTACGCGAGCCTTTTGGCGGTGGTGTGTGTGGGCGTAATTATGTCGGGGATTATTTTCCTTTTACACAAGCCTTTGTTAGGCTTATACGGCGTAAAGGCGGCGACGGACGACGCTATGGCGAAAATGGCGTTTGATACGGCAATTACGCGGTTTCGATTTATTTTAATTCCCTATTTTCTGTTTGGGGTGATGGACGTTTGCGCGGGTGTTTTGCGCGGTATGGGCAAGGCAATCGTTTCGACGGTGATTTCGCTCGTCGGGATATGTTTATTCCGAGTGGTGTGGCTGTTGACGGTGTTCCCTGCAAAGCAAACGCTGGAAGTCATTTTCGTTTCCTATCCCGTTTCTTGGGTGCTGTCGGAAATCGTTATGTTTACGATGATACAGATTTTGCTTAGGCGAATGCTGAAAAAACAGGAAATGGAAAACGCTGAAATGGCAAATTTGGAATGCTGATTGCGGAATTTAGGAAGGAATAAAAAGGAAGTCAAGGACGGGGCTTGACTTCCTTTTATTATATACGCGTGTGCGCATAAAAGAAAAATAAAAATAGCAAAAAAATGCTTGCTATTATTCGCGTTTTGGAATATAATAATATTATAAAAATCGGAGAACAAAAAAATGTTAAGTTTTATTTCCGCGAAAGAAGCCGCTGAAAAATGGGAGATTTCCCAACGGCGCGTTGCAATTTTATGTTCTGAAGGGCGTATTGATGGGGCTATGATGGTCGGCAATATGTGGATTATTCCAAGCACTGCCCAAAAGCCTATTGATAAAAGAACTATTCGTTATGAGGAAGAAACAAAAACGGAATTAAAGCCGTTTTTGAAATGGGTTGGCGGCAAAGGACAACTTGTCAATGAACTTGAAAAGTTTTTACCTGTTGACGGCGAAAAAGTTTTGACAAAATATGCCGAACCTATGGTTGGGGGCGGGGCGCTATTATTCAGTATTCTCTCTAAATACGATTTTGAAGAATTGTATATTAGCGATATAAACGCTGAACTTATCAATGCTTATACTGTTGTGCGCGATAAGATTGACTTGCTTGTAGAGAAATTGACGGAAATGCAAGCCGTGTTTTTGCCGATGAACGAAAACGGAAGAAAATATTTCTACTATAATGCAAGAGATAAATTTAATGCATTGCAATTATCGCAGAAAACTGCGGTGGATAAAGCAACATTATTTATTTTCTTGAATAAAACTTGTTTTAATGGTTTATATCGCGTAAATAAAAAAGGGCAATTTAACGTTCCTATGGGTGCATATAAAAATCCTACTATTTGCGATGAAAAGAATCTTCGCAATATTTCCAACGCCTTGAAAAACATAGAAATTGTTTGCGGTGATTATACGCGTTCGGAGTCGTTTATTGATAACAATACGTTTGTCTATATTGATCCCCCGTATAGACCAATTTCGGAAACGTCTGCGTTCACGTCCTACAATTCCGATTCGTTTGATGATAATGAACAAATAAGGCTTTCACAATATATTGAGCGTATTGATAAAGTAGGCGCAAAAGTTGTTTTAAGTAATTCCGATCCTAAAAATGTGACTCCCGACGATATGTTTTTTGATGATTTATATAAATCTTTCAAAATCCATAGAGTTGAAGCAACGCGCGCAATCAATAGCAAAGCGGAAAAACGCGGTAAAATCAGCGAATTGATTATTTGTAATTAAAATAGAAAGGAGAAACAAATGATTAAAAGTGGAAAAGGCGGCGGTAATACGCGTACAGGATTAGTTTTTGAGGGAAAAACAGACTTGGCTACATTTTTAAGTGAACAGCCCCATTATAAAATCATAGACCACGATGTTTATTATGACGGTAAAAAGGTGGCAGAAGTATATAAAAAATATGCCTTTTATAAAGTGTTTTTGGCAAGGTTAGGAATTGATTGGACTCAACATATATCTAAAAGATTACTACCCGATGACAGTATTTTTGTTTTATTGAACAATGTATTGTTTATTGTGGAATGTAAACACCAAGAAGTTGCTGGCTCTGTCGATGAAAAATTGCAAACGTGTGATTTTAAAAAGAAACAATATAAAAAGTTGATGGCTCCTGCGAATATCGATGTGGAATATATATACTTATTAGACGACTGGTTTAGAAAGCCAGAGTATGTAGATGTTTTGAATTATATTCAATCAGTGGGTTGTGATTATTATTTTGAATATATCCCCCTGTATAGGCTTGGATTACCTGTGCCCCCTGAACTTATAGAAGATTAATGAAAAAGAAAACACTTTTACAACCCGATAATTTTGAATTAGAAACAAATACCGTTTGGAGTTTTCCAAACCGTGGGAAATGGGCAACGCACGACGCGAAATGGCGTGGCAATTGGTCGCCTTATATTCCGCGGAATGTTATAATGCGATATTCCGTCGAGGGAGATACTGTTTTAGATCAATTTGTGGGCGGTGGTACAACTGCTGTTGAGGCGAAATTGACAAATCGAAATTTTATTGGCGTTGATATAAATCCCTTAGCAATAGAACGCTCTACTGAAAAATGTAACTTTGAGTATGATTCCCTGTCGAAAATTACATTTATGCTTGGCGACGCTCGCAAGTTGGATTTAGCGGACGAATCAGTGGACTTGGTTTGTACACACCCACCCTACGCGGATATTATTCAATATAGTGAAGATATTGACGGCGATTTATCTCATTTGAAGATGAAAGATTTTTTACGTGAAATGGGGAAAGTTGCAGACGACACATACCGCGTATTAAAAAAAGGCAAGTTTTGCGCAATCCTTATGGGCGATACTCGTAAAAATGGTATGGTTCAGCCATTGGGATTTGAAATAATGCGCTTGTTTGAATTAGCAGGCTTTAAGACGAAAGAAATTATCATTAAAGAACAACATAATTGCAAAGCAACGGGCTTTTGGAAAACAAATAGTATAAAACATAATTTTTTACTTTTAGCGCACGAATATTTATTTGTATTTAAGAAAATATAAGCAAGCAGACCGCCAACCGAAATCGGCGGTCTGTTTTCCGTAACGCAAAAAGCCGACCATTTTACATGGTCGGCTTTTAAGCGTGTTCAATTAAGCGGTAAAAATTATTCTGCGTCCGCTTTTTTAAGGGTTCTGATGCATCTTGCGCAAACGTAGCCGTTCGTTTCCTTACCGTCTTCTACGTAAGAAATTTTTTGTACGTTTACTTTGAAAGTTCTTCTCGTTTTACGGTTGGAGTGGCTTACGTTGTTGCCCGAAGCTTGACCTTTACCGCAAATGTTGCATACTCTCGACATATTAAACACCTCCGTTTTTTGGGTTGATTTTCGTTAGTTAAATGAGTTTAACCGATTTTTACGCCGTAATTTCCGCGCAAAAAACCGCGCTTTCAAAAACAAGCATAAATAATATATCATTTTTATTTGCAAAATGCAATCAAAAACACCGCCTAAAAAGCAAAAAATAAAAATTTTCCAAAAAATTTGTAAAAGTACTTGCAAAAGACAAGGAAATGGTGTACAATGGTAAAGTACTTGGAGGATATTATGGCAGTTAGTACAAACAATGCATACGGCAAAATTTCGATTTCCGACCTTGCTATTGCCAGGGTAACCGCGCATACCGCGGCGGAATCTTACGGTATCGTGGAAGTTGCTTCTGCAGAACGCCGTTTGCCGAAAAGCCTTTCCAAGGCACTGAAAAATGAAAAGTGGGGTCGTGGCGTAAAAGTTACGATTGCCAACAACCGAATTCACGTTGACGTTTCCGTCGTTGTGAAATACGGCGTTTCTATCAACGCCGTTGCGGATTCTTTAAAGGAAGCCGTTAAATACAAGGTGGAAGCCTTCACGGGTATGATCGTCAATACCGTAAACGTAAACGTAATCGGCGTTAAATTGTAATTATCGGCGCTGTTTCTTTTGACGGCGTCTTTTCCTATGCGCGAACATATTCCTATTATGCAGTTGCGGACAGCTTTCGTCCGCTATTCCTTAATGTTCGCATTGCTTCCCCGTAGTTCGCATTGTAGCGGGGATATACAAATATTAGAAGGAGCATTATAATGCACAAAACGATTAACAGTACGGAATTCCGTAAGATGATTTTAGTAGGCGCGAAGCAGCTTGAGCTCAACCGCGCAAAGGTAGACGCATTAAACGTATTCCCCGTTCCCGACGGCGATACGGGTACGAATATGTCCCTTACCATGCAATCGGCGGTGAAAGAGCTTGCGCTTTGCCAAAACAACGGCTTTGCCGAAATTTGCAACTGTGTTTCCAAGGGCGCTTTGAAGGGCGCGAGAGGGAACTCCGGCGTTATCACTTCGCAGATTTTGAAAGGCATTTGCAACGTGCTTGGCAAGGCGGAAAAAGAAGTGGACACTAAGACCTTCGCTAAAGCGATGGAGCAAGGCACGAAGGTGGCTTACGGCGCCGTTTCCGTTCCCAAAGAAGGTACGATTTTGACCGTTATCCGTATGATGAGCGAATACGCGGTGAAGATTGCGTCCAAAAAGAAAAATTTTGAAGATTTCTTCAAGGAAGTGCTTGCAGAGGGCGACAAGGCGTTGGCGCTCACGCCTGAGCTTTTGCCCGTTTTGAAGAAAGCCGGCGTTGTAGATAGCGGCGGTATGGGTCTGTTGACCATTTTCAAGGGCTTTAACGCGGCGCTTACGGGCGAAGAGGTTGCTGAAACGGTGGTGGAAATCAACGAGGGCGACGAGAGCGAGTTTGGCGACAATTCGGCGATTATCGGCATGGAATTGGGCGAAATCCAATACGCGTACTGCACGGAGTTTTTCATCATCAATCTGAAAAAGAGCACTACGCTTTCCGCAATTGATAGATTGCGTGAAAAATTGATGGGGATTGGCGACAGCGTTATTTGTATCGGCGACTTAGAGCTTGTGAAGGTGCACGTACACACCAATCAACCGGGCAAGGCGCTTACTTATGCGTTGGAGCTTGGCGAGCTTGACAGACCGAAAATTGAGAATATGTTGGAGCAAAACCGTCAGCTCAAGGCGAAGATGGACGCAGAGAAGAAGGAAATGGGCATGCTTGCCATCTGTACGGGCGCAGGGCTTTCCGAAATCTTCAAGGAATTGTTCGTAGACCGTATCATCGAGGGCGGACAGACGATGAACCCCTCCGCAAGCGACATTGCAAGCGCGGCGCAGAAAATCAACGCGGAGCATATTTTCGTGTTCCCCAACAACAAAAACATTATTCTTGCGGCAGAGCAGGCAAAGAGCCTTATCGAAAACAAGACCATTCACGTTATTCCGACAAAGAACGTACCGCAAGGGTTTGCGGCGGCGCTTGAATTTAACCCCGAGGTCAGCGCGGAAGAAAACAAGACGAATATGATCCACGCGCTTGACAACGTCAAGGTCGGACAAGTTACCTACGCAGTGCGCAATACGTCGCTCAACGGTTTCTCCATCAAAGAAGGGGATATCATCGGCTTGGACGACAAAAAGGTGCTTGCAAAATCCAACTCCTTAGAGGAAACGGTAACCAAGCTCATTGGGAGAATGAAAGAAGATTTCCATCAGGTTATCACCCTCTATTACGGCGAGGACGTCAAGGAAGAGGAAGCGGAAGCGTTGGCGGAAACGCTTGCCGAAAAATATCCCGACTGCGACGTGGATTTCCACAACGGCGGGCAGGCAGTATATTACTATATTCTTGCTTTGGAATAAGGAAAACTGCATAACAATACGATATAAGAGGAATACTGAGCGGGAAGGGCGGCGGCGCTTTTCCCGCATTTCATTTCTTACGATATTTTAAGAGGTGGAGCGGGGGAAACCGACTAAGGGATTGGCGTGTGCGCGCGTCGGCGGAGCGTTCTGCGGCGCGAAGCGGATATATAAGGATAGGTACGGCGGATTGCCGTAAGAGGGAGCAAGGCTTATGAAGCTTTCAAGTTTGCGTTCTATCGGTGAAAAACGCGAAAAGGATTTTTTGAAATTGGGCGTTGACGACGTGGAAGCACTCGTCCGCTTTTATCCGCGCGCGTATTTGGATTTGACGGAGCGCGCCTCGCTCAGGACGGCTTACCACAACGATATGGTGCTGGTTGCATGCCAAGTCAACCGCATAATGCCCGTAAATTACGGAAATAAACGGAAAATGGTGAAGGCGTTTTGCTCGCAGGACGGATTTCCGTTCACCGTCGTTTGGTTTAATCAGCCCTACGTTGCGAATAAGTTAAAGGCGGGCGAATACCTTTTTTACGGGCGTGTGCAAAACAAGTTTGGGCAGGTTTCGCTTGTCAATCCCACCTTTGAGGAGATGGATAAAAACTACCGTTTGAAGGGGATCGTACCCGTGTATTCTCTGCGCGGCAACCTTTCGCAAAAGGTGGTGAGGGCGGCGGTGAAGGAAGGCTTGCAAAAAATCGATTTGCAGACGGTCATTCCGTACCCGATTGTCAAAAAATACGATTTACCCGATTTAGAACGCGCCTTTTACGAGGTGCATAATCCTACCTCGCACGAAAATAAGGACGTCGCTTCCGAGCGCATCGCTTTGGAGGAATATTTCACCTTGATTTCCGCGTTTAAGCTGATCAAGGGGGGCAAAGAGGAGGTGCGCCAGCACCGCTATTCGGCGTCCGCAAGCGAGGTAAAAGAGTTTGCAGGGCGGTTTGGGTTTGAGTTCACGGACGGACAAAAACGGGCGGTGAACGACATTTTCGACAACCTGCGCGCGCCGACGCGTATGAACAGGCTTTTGCAGGGCGACGTAGGCAGCGGTAAGACGGCTGTGGCGCTCTGCGGGATATTTATGGCGGTGAAGAGCGGCTTTACGGCGGCGTATCTTTCTCCCACCGAGGTGTTGGCGGCGCAGAATTACCAGGTGCTGCAACGGTATTTCCCCGATTATCGCGTGGGGTATTTGGCGGGCGGTATGACGGCAAAGGAAAAGCGCGAGATGAAAGCGCGACTCAAAAACGGGGAAATCGATATTCTCTGCGGTACGCACGCCATTTTGCAGGAGGACGTGGAAACGCCTCGCTTGTCCTTTATCGTGTGCGACGAACAGCACCGCTTCGGCGTGGCGCAACGCAACGCCTTGGCGGAAAAGGGCGTCGGCACGGATATGTTGGTTATGAGCGCAACCCCTATCCCGCGTACTCTGTCGTTGATATTCTACGGAGATTTGGACATTACGACCATCACGGACAAGCCCAAGGCTCGGCAAGAAATTTCGACGGGAATCATCCCCGAAAGCAAGTACGACGATATGTTGGAATACGTGCGCGAGCAGACGGCGGCAGGGCGGCAGGCGTATTTCGTTTGTTCCAAAATCGACGACGATGAGGAAGGGACTGTGATGAGCGTTACCGAGCTTTTTGAGGAGCTGAAAGGACGGTTGCCGACGGTGCGGTTTGGGCTTTTGCACGGGCGCATGAAGGAAAAGGAAAAGGCGGCGGTGATGTCCGCGTTTAAGGCGGGCGAGTACGATTGCTTGGTTTCGACGACGGTCATCGAGGTCGGCGTGGACGTTCCGAACGCGACGATTATGATTATCTACAACGCCGAACGGTTTGGGCTTTCGCAGCTGCATCAGCTTCGCGGGCGCGTTGGGCGCGGCGCGGAAAAGAGCTATTGCTTCCTTTTGATGGGCTCGGAGAGCGAAACGGCGAAGGAGCGTTTGCTGACTTTGAAGAATACTTCCGACGGGTTTAAGATTGCGGAAAAAGACCTTGAGATGCGCGGCAGCGGCGACTTTTTCGGCACTCGTCAATCGGGCAAAATGCTTACGGATATTAAGAATTTGCGCTATCCGACGAGCGTGATTTTTATGGCGAAACGGCTTTCCGACGACGCGTTCGAGGGCAGGTTTGACGACGATAGATTGCGCGACGCGGCGCTCAAAAAATACGCAAAATTAAAGGACGTCGTGTTGAATTGACGTTGACGTATAGGATAATTTAAACGCCTTGGCGGTTTGCCAAGGCGTTTTTGCGTAGAGGGACGGGCGGGTTTTGTAGAAATTCCTCAAAAAAAGTTGAAAAAATTTTATGCGAGCTATTGACGAGGAAAGAATTTTGTAGTATAATTATACTTGAAAGATGCTATACACGGAGGTACGACCATGGCAGTGAAGAAATCGACAATGGATTTTTCAAATTTTAAGTTTGACAAAGACGGATTGATTCCCGTCGTTGCACAGGATTACGAGAGCGGCGAAGTTTTGATGCTCGTTTATATGAATAAAGAAGCCTTGGAGAAGACCTTTACAACGGGGTATGCGCATTATTACAGCCGTTCTAAAAAGGCGGTGGCAAAATACGGCGAGGTTACGGGCAACACGCAAAAAGTGGTTGTGATGGCGCTTGACCACGACAACGACAGTCTTTTGCTGAAGGTTATCCAAAAGGGCAACGCGGACGCGGAAAAGAACACGTTTACCTGTTTCCCCAACCTTTTGAAGGGCGAATACAACAACATCGGCAGTGAAATGTTCGGGCGTTTACAGCGCATTCTTTCCGAGGTGAGAAAGAACCCCGAAACGGGCGCGTATACGAGCTTCCTTTTCGTACGCGGCGTTGACCGTATCGGCAAAAAGGTCGGCGAAGAGGCTGTCGAGCTGGTTATCGCGGCGAAGAACGGCGAAAAAATCGGCATTGTGAACGAGGCGGCGGATTTGCTGTATCACGTGATGGTACTTTTGAACGCAACCGACGTCAAAATTTCGGAGGTTTGCAACGAGCTTTGCAAGCGTAACCGCTAAGCTACGTATCGAACAGTGAAATAAAGGCGACCTTTTCAGGTCGCCTTTTTCATATGCAAAAAAGCCTTGTGTTTCAAGGGATAGAGCGAACTCTACTGTGAGTAGAGTTCATTTTTTTGGAGTAGAGAGACTCTCAAAAGCGTAGGCGCGCTTTGCGTTGACTTTTAAAACGGGTTGGGTATAATAAAGGAAGCGGCATACGGTGTGCTAAGTGCGGGAATGCTCCTTGACTTAACCTTATTATTTACCGTGCGAGTTTTTATGAAGCGTTGCGCCTATAGGAGTAAGCGGTTTTGAATATATTTCAGATACGCTCCGTTCGCCTGCGGCGCAGTTGGGATGACAAAAGGCGAGATATTTACTCGGCGCGGGGAAGGTGGGCGGTGCAGTGTGCCGCGGAGCCATTCCGTTTTTGATAAAAATAGCCAAAACACGCGCGAAAAAGACGAAAAGCGCCCGTTTAAAATTTGCTATAATACCTCAAGCCGCACGTGCGGTAAGACTTGGGGTGAGGTTATGGCAAGGAAGATTGTAATTACGAGCGGAAAGGGTGGCGTCGGCAAAACCACGGTGGCGGTGTGCCTTGCGGCACAGCTTGCAAAAAAGGGGCAACGGGTGGTTATATGCGACGCGGATTTCGGTTTGAACAGCGTGGATTTTACTGCCGGCGTGGAAGAGCTTTCTTCTTACGACGTTATCGACGTCATCGAGGGGAGATGTCGCGCCAAACAAGCGCTTATCCGTCATCCGAAATGTCCGAATTTGTACGTATTGACAAGCCGCCACGCCGCGCCTGAGAGGTACGTTTCGCCGCAGTCGGTGAAGCTGGTGTTGGACGGACTTGCTCCGCAGTTCGATTTTATTTTCATTGACAGCCCTGCCGGCTTGGACGACGGATTTCACCGTGCCGTTGCAACGGCGGACGAGGCAATCGTCGTTACGACGCCGCATCTGCCTGCCGTGCGCGACGCTGACCGCGTCGTTACCGTCCTCAAAAGCTATCGGTTGGAAAAATTACAGCTTATCGTCAACATGGTGCGGGGGGATTTGCTCGTTTTGGGCGAATGTTTATCTCCGAAGGATATTTCCGAGCTGTTACGTCTGCCTCTTTTGGGGGTATTGCCCGAGGAATACAATTTTGCGCGCGACGTGTTCAACGCCCATTCCTCTTTTAAGCTGATCGCGAACAGATTGCTGACGGAAAAGGGAAAAATTTTTGATGCGAGCAGAAAATACAGCGGCTTTTTGGGGGGCGTACGGCGCGCCCTGAAAAAACGGTTATGAGGGGGCAGGTACGCGATGAAACGAGAAAATAGCGAAAGAGAACGGCTTCGGTACGTGATACAAGCGGATAAATCGGTGATGAGCGACGGGTGTAAGGCGCTCGTGTTGCAAGACTTCGCCGAAAAATTTAACGAATATTTCGATTTGATAGGTCTGCCGCGGATGGAAATCAATTTCACCAACGGCGAATACACAGTGGAAATCGTTTTTAAGGCAGAACGAATTAAAAAATTCAACATTTTAAAATAAACGGAAGAAAAAACACAGAGCAAAGGAGAAAAATTATGAAAAACAGACTTTTTGATATCGTAACGGATTCCACCTGCGATATGCCGACGGAATATTATGCTGAGCACGGCGTGGAGTGCGTGCCGCTCGGCTTTATGATGAACGACGTCAATTATCAAGGCGAGGACGGCGAGCAAATTTCGGAAAAGGATTTTTACGATAAGCTCCGCGCGGGGAGTATGCCCACGACCTATCAAGTAACGGCAGAGTCGGCAAAGCCGCACATTGAAAAAAGCCTTGCGGCAGGGCGCGACGTGCTCGTAATCGCCTTTTCTTCGGGGCTTTCGGGCACGGCAAACAGCTTTGCGATGGCGGCGAAGGAACTTTCGGAAAGCTATCCCGACAGAAAAATTCGGGTGGTGGATTCTCTTTGCGCTTCGATGGGCGAGGGCTTGTTGCTCGATTACGTTATCCAAAAAGCGGACGGCGGCGCGGATTTAGACGAGGTTGCCGACTATGCCGAGGGTTTGAAAGGCAACATTTGCCAAATTTTCACCGTAGATAATTTGTTCCATTTAAAGCGCGGCGGCAGATGCTCGTCTGCGACGGCGATTCTCGGTTCTATTTTAAAGATTAAACCCGTCTTGCACGTGGACGACGCGGGGAAATTGATTGTAATCGGCAAGGCGATGGGCAGAAAAAAGGCGCTTGCTACCTTGGTGGATAAGTTGGTCGCCACCCGCGATATGGGCGAAAATGACCGTATTTTTATCAGCCACGGCGACTGCGCGGAGGACGTGGAATACGTAATTTCTCTCTTGAAAGCGCGTTTACCCAAGACGGAGATTTTTGTGCATTATATCGGCGCGGTGATCGGCGCGCACGCAGGCGCGGGCACGATTGCGCTTTTCTATAAAGGCAAGCAAAGATAAAATTTAATAACGGAACGAACCCCGTCCGTCGCGTGTAAGCGTGCGCGGACGGGGTTTTTGTTTGCACGGATTAACTTTATGAAAACTCTTGACAAGCGAGGGAAGAAAGTGGTAAAATAAATTTGCGACATAATTTAATAATTGATTAATACTTGGAATATACTTCTTTGGTAGAAGTGTATCTTTTTCGCGTTACAACTTCAAGTATAATCAGTTGTTTATTAAATTGTGTCGCAGCAAAGCGAGAAGGACATTTTTACAGGTGTCGTTCGTTTTGCGGGCGACACTTTTTTATTTTTACCAAAGGAGAAAATGTATTATGGCTATCGTGTACAAGTGTAAGTGCTGTGCAAGCAATTTAGACGTTGAAGAGGGAATGCGCCTTATCAAATGTCCTGCTTGTAGAACCAAGCAAACCTTGCCGTCCTCGCGCGATGAAAATATCCAAAATTTATTCAACCGCGCTACTACTTTGCGCTTAAAGTGCGAATTTGACAAAGCGGAAACGGTTTACGAGCGCATTATCCAAGCGGACGAGGAACAGTACGAGGCGTATTGGGGTTTAATTCTTTGTAAATTCGGCGTGGAATACGTAGAAGACCCCAAGACGGAAACAAGAATCCCCACCTGCCATAGAACCTCATTCGAGAGCATTATTGCAGACGAAAATTATAAGTTGGCGTTGAAGTATGCGTTAGACGACGAACAACAAGCCGTTTATAAAGAAGAAGCGGGTGAAATTGATAAGATACAGAAAGGTATCCTTGCCGTAGCGCAAAACGAAGAACCGTACGACGTGTTTATCTGTTATAAGGAAACGGACGAAAGCGGCAAACGCACGCAGGACAGCGTTATTGCCAACGACATATACCATCAACTCACGCAGGAGGGCTTTAAGGTTTTCTACGCGGCAATCACCTTGGAAGGAAAATTGGGCTCTGCATACGAGCCGATTATTTTCGCGGCGCTTAATTCGGCAAAGGTTATGCTTGCGGTGGGTACGAAACCCGAATATTTCAATGCCGTTTGGGTAAAGAACGAGTGGTCGCGCTTCTTAAAAATCAACAAGGAAGATAGAAATAAACTACTTATTCCTTGTTATAAAGATATGGATGCCTACGACCTGCCTGACGAGTTTGCGCACCTGCAAGCGCAAGATATGGGCAAAATCGGATTTATCACCGATTTGATTCGCGGCGTGAAGAAAGTGCTTGAAAAAAAGAAAGAACGTAGACCGCAAACAACCAAAACGACGGTGGATTCAAGCTTTGCCGAGGGGATGCTTACCCGCGCAAAAAATGCGTTGGAGGGGTTGGAGTATGGACAAGCGGACGCATTTGCAGACCAAGTGATTAAATCTGCGGAGCTTTGCAACGATAAATTTATTTGGGCGGAAGGACACCTTATAAAATTCTTATGTTGGTTTAATTCTCCTAATTTGCAATTAGCAAGTCTTTCTGTTGAGAAAACATTTAAGGGACAGAGAAATTTGGGCTTTGCTAAAATGTATGCAGACGAGGATTTGCGGGCGGATATAGACGAGTTTGAATTGTCTTGGCTTTGCAACCGCATAGAAAAAGGCTTGATTGATTTAAAAAATGATAAGCTCTACGTGGAAACCGTAACTACACTTGAGCAAAGCGCAAATAATGAAAGGGCTAAAAAAATCTTAGAGGGGCTGCAATATAAGCGCGACCAACAATTATACGCCGAAGCAAAAGGAATATTGTTAAAAGAAGATTTAAATATTAATGATTATTTTCAGAGAATGAAAACGGAAGAATTCAAGACGTTGCTTTCGCAGGATTTAATCAATATGCGAAAAAGAATCAGAGATAAACAAAATGAGTTGGTTTATCGAGAAGCTGAAAGATTAATGAAGGTGGAGTTGAAATACGATGAAGCTCACAAGAAATTTTTGAGTATAGGAAAATATAAAAACGCACCTGAACTTGCTAAAAAATGTTATATAATGGCAATAGATAAAGAGATTTTAGATATAAAAAGGAGAAAAAAATGGAATATAGGAGAGGCGAATGAAAGCGGTTTACTTGCGTGGTTAAAATTCTGGGGAATTTCCACGGGTGTTTTAATGTTTTTATCTTTATTTAACATAGGAGCAACAAGCCCGATATATATAATTGTTTTAATTAGTATATGGGTTGCAATCGTGTTGGTATTCCCTTTAATTCCTATTGTGAATTTTATTAGGTATGAAAAAGATGCGAAACAAAGGATTAAAGTACTGGAAAATCAAAAGAAATTATATCTACAACAATGATATTCTCTGCATAGGTATAAAATTAAATAATCAGGCAATAATCCTTCTACGGCGGTGCCGTGGGAGGATTTTTTTATGTCGCTGACAAGACGATTTCGGTGTTTAAACGGTTTTTTGTCGCTTTTGACGGCGGCGGCAATCGCGGTGGTTATCGGGCTGGGTATTTACGTGCTCAACGCCTGCAAGCTCCGTGCCATTAAGGGAGAACGCGTGTTCTATTTAGATTCGCAATCCTCGCAGGGGCTTAGAAAGACGGAATTAGAGCTCCGCGACTATGCGCGTATCACGGGCGAGAGCGTTTGCTTTGCGCGCGGTGAGGAAAGCGCGGAAGAGCTCGCAGGTGAGATAGCCGAAAAGTACAGCGCGGAAATCTTGTTTACAGAAGAGGTGGCGGGGGTTATATCCTTTTATTGTTATACGCCCATTTGGGATAATGGGATTTTGGTGAACGGAGAAACGGTGAATTTGCACGTTGCCGTGGCGGAGGAGGAATGTGCGGTGGGGACGCCGATTATATTCGACGGTTTTTAATATAAGGCGCGGCTTATAACCATCGAAATACTGCGTTGCACTGCGGCAACCCTCGGTTACGTACGTTTTAGTACGCGCTCATTGTCATACCGAGCGGAGTGTAAGCGCAGTCGAGCGTATCTCTTTTAGATTCACTCCATTTCACTCGCTATGCTCGTTGCAGTCGGAATGACAAGAGGGGAAATGTTCGCGCGCCGACGGGCTTGGTAGGGTATAGGAGCGTTGTGCTGCGGCAACCCTCGGTTACGTACGTTTTAGTACGCGCTCATTGTCATACCGAGCGGAGTGTAAGCGCAGTCGAGCGTATCTCTTTTAGATTCACTCCATTTCACTCGCTATGCTCGTTGCAGTCGGAATGACGAGAGAGGAAATGTTCGCGCGCCGACGGGCTTGGTAGGGTATAGGAGCGTTGTGCGCCGCCGCGGTTGTGAGCAATCGCGGCGGCGCGTACAAGCGGAGCGTTCCGTTTTAATAAAAGGAAGAAAAGTTGCGTGCGGCAGGTATAAAAGGGTTGTGCTTAGGGAAAGATTTACATACAAAAACGTTTTTTGGAGGATTACGGAACATGAAAGAACAGAAAGAAAACGAGAGCGGCAACGCGAACGGGAACGCAACCGAGAAGAAGAAAAAGCCGAAGATGAACAAGGAAAAGCGCTTTTATTTATTCACGGCTATCGGGTGCGCGGCGGCGCTTGTTGCAATTATCGTCGTTGCGGTGGTAATGAACAACATCGGCGCTGGGGATAATCAAGCGGTAAAACCGCCGGTAGATTCTTCTCAGACCGACGGGAGCGGCGACGGCGATTCGTCGGGGGATGGCTCGGGAGACAACAAGCCCGTGGGCGGTGTGAGCGAAGGAATGACGTTGCCCGTTGCCGAGTCGGCGCTTGTGAATAACCACGGATTTTATTACAACAAGACTTTGGACGTATATTACGAGCACGACGGCGTGGATTTCGCGGCAGGCGAGGGCGCGCAGGTGTTTGCGGTGGACGACGGCGTAGTGGAAAGCATTTACAAGGACGACTTGCTTTTGGGGACGGAAATCGTCGTGGCGCATGCGGACGGCGTGAAGTCGGTGTATCGGTTCGTGAGCGAGGTCGAGGGCTTGAAGGTCGGCGCGGAAGTTAAGAAAGGGGACGTTATCGCAACCGTTGCCGCTGCGACGGGGAACGAGTACAAGGACGGCGCCCACCTGCATTTTGAGATTTTGAAGGGCGGTGAGAGCGTTGACCCGACGGAATATTTGACGTTGGAAGAAAAGTAGCAAGCTGAACTTGCAGGCAGTCTTACTACGTTACCGTACGTTCTTTAATAGGGCGTATGGGTGGTATGGGCGTGCGGTGTTGGATATCTTTATAAAAGAGCTGAGCTTGCAGGTAGTCTTACTACGTTATCGTACGTTCTTAATAGGGCGTATGGGCTGCGTAGGATTGCGGCGTCGGACGGGCTATAAATTGAGTATTCGCATAACTAAAAACGGGGTGATTGCCCCGTTTTTTCGTAACGTAAACTTCCGTTTCATATTGTCGAAAGGTCAAGCATACAATATTACAAGATTTTCTTTTGGAGGGTGGGGTATGAAAAGGTGGGTTTGTTTATTGGCCGCCGCTATATGTATTTTTTGCAGTGGGATTTTTCTTTTGGGCTGTAAAAAAACGGCAAAGGTGTATACCAGGTACGAGATCACGGCGGAATATTCACCCGAAAACCGCACTTTGACGGGTGCGGTAAAGGTAACGTTTGAAAACTGTGGGGACGGAGAAATTTCCGTCTTGAAGTTTCAAATTTACCCCAACGCCTACCGTAAAAACGCGCTGTATGCTCCCGTTTCCACCGCTTATGCGGACGCGGCGTATTACGCGGGCGAAAGCTATGGCGAGATGTCTATTTCGAGCGTCAACGGGTCGAAAAATTGGGAAATCATGGGCGAGGATAAAAATATTTTATGCGTGTTTTTAGAGCGGTCTTTGTTCCCAGGGGATAAGGTGGTGTTGGACATAGGTTTTATCACCAAACTTGCGCAGGTCAATCACTGTACGGGCGTAACGGCGCGTACGATCAACCTCGGCAATTTTTATCCCGTACTGTGCGGATTTAAAAACGGCGGGTTTTACGAGTGCGTATATTATTCGTGCGGCGATCCATTCTACACCGATTGCGCGGACTATAAATTACGGCTCACTCTGCCCAAGGAATATTCCGTGGCGGCAACGGGCGTTTTGACGGACGAGGAAATGTTAGAAAGTAAAAAGGTACATACCATGTATGCGACGAACGTGCGGGATTTTGCGCTTGTACTCTCTAAAAATTACCGTGAAGAACGCGCCAAAGCGGGGGATACGGAGCTTGTGTATTACTATTACGCGGACAAAGAGCCGTCCAAAAGTTTAGAGGTGGCGAAAGAGGCGTTTTCTTATTACGAAAAGATGTTTGGAGAGTACCCCTACGCGCAGTACACGCTTGCGGAAACGGGGTTGTGCTTTGGCAGTATGGAGTATCCGACGCTTACGATGCTTTCCGACGCTTTGTCGGGGACGGAGCGCGTGCGTGCCATTGCACACGAGGTCGCGCATCAATGGTGGTACGGCGTGGTGGGCAGCGACCAAACGAAAAACGCGTGGCAGGACGAGGGCTTGGCAGAGTATTCCGCAATCTGTTTCTTTGAAGAGTATGAAAAATATGAGTTAAAACGGGAGAATTTGGTAACGGAAGCGCTTAGGGAATACCGCTCCTATTACGACGTATACGGGAGCGTTTTGGGGCGGACGGACACGAGCATGACCCGCGATTTGGCGGAATATATCAGCGAGTACGAATATAAATGCCTGGCGGTGGATAAGGCGGTGGTGATGTTCGACACGTTGCGAAAAAGCGTGGGGAATAAAAAGTTCTTTTCGTCGTTAAAAAGGTATTATGGAGATACCATGTACGCGATGAACGGCGTGGGTGAGCTTGTCGGCGCGTTTGAAAGAACGGGTTTGGACGTGGGCGGATTTTTCGATAGTTTCCTTTCGGGTACGGCGATTTTGTAATAAAATGGGATTTTGCGCGCGGAAACGGTTGCAAATTCTATCAAGTAGCGGTATAATAGAACAGAAAACAGACGGTGAGGAAATAAAAAATGCCCTTATTACAGTACAAATGCAAAAATTGCGGCAAGAAATTTGAAGAATTGGTGCGCGTATACACGGATAAGGTCGTTTGCCCCGATTGCGGCGGCGACACGGAACGCGATTATTCGGGTACGATGTATTCCGCGACGGGTACAACGAGCAAAAAATGCTCGGGAAATTGCAAAACCTGCAGCGGTTGCAAGTAAGTGTTTTGAAAAATATTTTTGAAATTTCCGATTCGAAAGGGCGTTTTCGGGTCGGTTTTATTTTTGTAGGATTGCTTGCCAGCGCCTTACGCGCGACATAATATATACTTTACGCGTATATGCGTGTAGAAAAATGCTCGGTAAGGTATAATTTCTGCCCAAAATAAAAAATTTCAAAAAAATAAAAAAAATTTAAAAAAATTGAAAAAAACGCTTGACTTTATATAAATTGGGTGGTATTATATTTAAGCTGTCGATAAGCGAAGGCGTTTTGTGCGGCGCGCTTCTGTTGAAGCGAAATAAGAAGATTAACAACTGCATAGCAAAAAGAAAAGTATTTATTGGAAACAATAAAGACGAGTACGAAAGGCAAAGAAATTCATATTAGTTGTAAAGCTAATTTGGTTAATAAAGCAAAAGACGTTAAAAGCAATTTTAAGGCTCTGGAGCTGCAAATTAGTCGAGTAAAGATAATAGAATTTTCTGTTAAAATAAAAGTAAAGACGAGTAGATGAAAGAAAAAGATCAAGCTACAAAGGGCTTACGGAGGATGCCTTGGTACATGGCGCCGAAGAAGGACGTGACAAGCTGCGAAAAGCTGCGGGGAGGAGCAAATATCTAGTGATCCGCAGATATCCGAATGAGGGAACTCAGCACGAGTAACATCGTGTTATTGCATACTGAATAGATAGGTATGCAAGGGGAACCCGGGGAACTGAAACATCTAAGTACCCGGAGGAAAAGAAA
>JAFUJR010000061.1 GCA_017468085.1 Clostridia bacterium
GAGGTCAAGCAAATGAGAGCAATTTTCAAAGGATTAGGCAAAGCTATAAGAGTGGTATTAGGCGTAGGATTGATTGCTGCGAATATCGTTTTGGACGGCGTTGGACTTATTCTCGGCGCAATTACGAAGCAGTAGTATCAATACGATTGACAAAGACAATTAAATATGCTATACTTTCCATAATGAAACTTTGAGAGGTGGAGTTATGGAAAGGAAAGCAAATACCCCGATGCGCGAAACGAGGCGTAGATATGAGGAAAAGCATAAAGAAGAACGGAAAGCGGCGAATAAAGTATTCGGTACGAGCATTCCGAGAAAGGCTTGCGAGGAAATAGACGACTTTTTGAAAGCTCATAATATTTCTAAGGTGGATTTGATTTATGCGGGATATGAAGCGTTAAAGCAGAATATCCAAAAATAATCTACATTAAAACCAAGCGGAGAGCGCATCGAAACACGGTGCGTTCTCTTTTTATTTCGAAAAAGGAGGAGAAAGCATTATTGAAAGGAAAAGATAAAGGGATAATCTTATTTGAAAAATATCCTGATATTGTTGGGGTTCAGCAATTAATGGAAATGCTGCAAATAGGTCAAGTTCTTGCTTATAAATTGGTTAAAAGCGGTGAGATACAATCACGTAAAATAGGCAGAGAATATAAAATCCCGAAACAAAGCGTAGTGGAATATATATTAAAAGAAACGGAGGATAAAAAGGACTAAAAATAAAAAGATTGCTATCTCTACGGAACCGAAGGCTAGGAGTTCGAACCTCTTACGGTGCACCAGGAAACAGCCCGCGGCAATTTGCCGCGGGCTGTTTCCGTTTGTTCATAGCAATCAAATCAATTACGAAATTCGGGGGAAAGCCCGGACGAGGGCTCGCCGTCGATCGTGGTGTTTTCAATGCCGAACGTGAAGCTCGCCGTCAACGTATCCGCTTCGTACAGCCCGTCAATGCCTTCTGCCGACCCTACGTTATCCCAAGGCTCGCAGTTCGTAACCGTGCAGTTTTTGATCGAAATACTCGTGTTGTCGGTCGAAAGAATATCGCCGATCGCCAAAGCGGGCTTCGTCGTTAAGCCTGTAAAACGGCAACCGTCGATTACAACGCTTTCTACGTCCGTGTTAAATTCTTCGTGTATCTTGATCGCGCGGTGACCCGTAAACGAGCAATTTTTAAAGGTCACGTTTCCCGCATACACCCAAGCCGCGTATTTATTGGAAACGGAAGAGATAAATTCACAATTTTCGAATACGGCGTTCGCGCCGTCTTTCAAAGCCACGCCGTCGTAGAGCTTGCAGTTTTCAAAACGCACGTTGCCGCCGAATTTCAAATATCCGCTCGGATACCCTTGCGAGGACAGAGAAGTATCGTCTTTAAGCGTGAGGTTTTTGAAAATCAAAGTCGCGTTTTGGGCGACCTGTAAAACGCTTCCGCCGCCGCCTTTGAATTCAAGGATCGCGCCGTCGTCGCCACCGTCGATCACGGCTTCTTCCAGCGTGCTTGAACCGAGCGTAACCGTGCCGCTTGCCGAGGTTTGTATTTTAGAGATCGTAGAAATACTGACCGTCACTTTTCCCGTTTTTCCTTCGAGCAGGGCGTTGATCGTCGTCACGCTCGTCGCCGTTTCGCCGTTCTGCTCCGTGCCCGTTTGCGGCTTTTCGGAATTTGACGAATCGTCGTCGCCGCAGGCGGTAAACAGGATCGCGCAGGAAAGAAGCGCAAGCGCAAGAGCTAAGAATTTTTTGAGCTTTTTCATAACGTAATTCTCCTTATATAGGGTGTTTATTTTTACCGAATCCGACCGAGAAGGTAATCGACGGATATATCCATAAACGTTGCGAGCGTTGCGAGATTGGGAACGCTTGGGAAACTAATGTCATTTAGCCATTTAAAAATACATTCGCCCGAAATATTTGCTTGCTCCACAAGACTGTATTGAGAGGTGTTTGTTTCCTTTAATAAAATACGAAATCTTTCGCCGAAAGAAGAAGTCGGCGCGGAGAACTCGCAAGAGGGCGCGTAATCCTTTAAACCTAACAATACGTCCGCAGAACAATTAAAAAATTCCAGCAAAGAGAGAAACCCTTGATAGCGGGGCAATCGTTCGCCGCGAAGATATCGCGTAATATTCGAACGATCGGTTTTTAAGATTTTCGCCAAGGCGGGCGAGTTTAAATTTCTTTCTTCCATAAGCGCTGAAAGGTTTTCAGCAAATTTCGACATAATTTCCATAATAATCGTTTGCGTTTATTTTTACCGAATCCGACCGAGAACAAAGTCAACGGAACAATCGAACGCTTGCGCTAATTTGACTAAACTATCAACATAAGGAACGGAAATTCCTTTAAGCCATTTATTGTAGTCGTCGTAGGATAATTGCGTTTTCTTGTGAAGCTTGTATTGTGTAAAATTAAACAATTGCAATAATTCGCGAAAGCGTTCGTGGAAAGGCGGTGCAGGGTGAAAGACAAGGCTTTCGGGTGGAAAATCTACTAAGCCTACTAAAAAATCTGCCGAGCAATTCAAAACGTCAAGCATTTTAATAAAATTATCAAAAGTGGGTAAACGAACGCCTTGCATATAACGAGTAATTGTATTGCGATTTACGCCTACTTGTTTGGCGAAATCAGCAGCTTTAAAATTTTTTTCGAACATTACTTCTTTAAGCCGTTCAGACAGTTTCGACATAATCTCCATAAAATAGTCTCCTTTCTACAAAATATTATCTTCGGAGTTGGCAGAAAACGCTTGCGCGGTCCCAACTCCGAGATGTATAATATAAGTACAGTCATTCAAGCGCTTAAAACTGTAACAAAATATTACGTAAAGGAGATTTTTATTTTATGAAAGAAAAAACTAAAACGAAAGAGCAAGAACAAGAAATTGTACGTTTAGAGTATAAGCTTGGGGCAAACGCGTTTTTGGATTTGATCGCCCCGCCCGTAAAAGAACTGCTTTTGGCTTCTTTTAAACGGGAGAGCAAAACTTCTATGTCGGTTCGTTTTACGAACGGGCAAACCTTTCGCATTTCGGTAGAAGAGGTGGTTTAAAAGAAGAACGCCGTCAAAGTAACTTCGACGACGTTTGAGGGTTGGGAGTTATAGTATACTATAATAAAAAAGAACCGACGGGGGAGATCCTGTCGGTTTTTGACTTAAAATAGGGAAAGGGCAAGGGATTGCCGCGCCTTCTGCGAAGGCTACACGCAGTTTCAATAAATGAAATTGATCTTGTCCGCGTTGTCGAGTTCGGGCGGGGGCGCGTCCGTGACGACTAAATCGTAATCGGATAAGGACGACGAACGGTACGTGCCGAACGAATCGAATTTGGTGTGGTCGATCAAAAGCACCCGCTTTTTACTGCGCCGAAACGCCACGCGCTTGAAGTCCGTTTGGTCGAGCGAGCGTTCGTATACGTCGATCCCGATAATCTCCGCGCCCGACGAGAGCATTAAATCAAAGGA
>JAFUJR010000011.1 GCA_017468085.1 Clostridia bacterium
TTATATGATTCGGATTATTGGAGCTATGACGAGCTGATCGGTTACTATAATACGTTAAGTAGCGCATTGTCGAAAGTGGCAGACACGGAGATCTATAACAGAGTGCTTGCGGAAACGATGTTTGCTCGTTGTGCATTGTTCGACTTCTATATGGACGAATACATTAGTGCTCAAGGCGCAGATGTTGTGGCGGAAGAGCTTGTACAATTCCAAAAAGACGCGCAAGTTTGCGGTTTTACCTATGCTTATGAGGGCTGGTACACGTACGAATCTTCGATTGCTTATAAAATCAACGCGTGGAAGACGAATGCAAATCTTATATCCGCACTTGTGGAAAACACGGAAGTTATTAAAGATGAAAACTATGCAAAGACGGAATACAGCCATTTGTATTCCATCAGCGTAACGGAAGGTTTGGAATTCAGAACGGACGGTGACACGGTGGCGCTTCGCCATCAAGGCACGTCGGATGCATTGACAGTAAATTCTGCTTTTCTTAATAAAATGGTGAATGCCGGGTATACACACGTAACGGTTACGGCAACGACGAACAACGGGGATAATACCTTAGACGTATTTAAGCCCGGGTCTACGAGCGAATATCTTGCAAGCAGTAAAACGTCGGCGGAAAACGGCGGTAAAGTAACACATACCCTTGCCTTGGCGGATTTGTACGATTCTACGGCAGCCGCGTACGATTTGAGAATTCAAACACGCGGTTGGTGGAGCGGCGTTACGCTTACTATCAATGAGCTCACGTTTAGCGGCGTGCCTATGACGGATGAAGAGATTGCGGCTGTCATTGATGACGAAACGACGAACTGGGCATCGTCTGAATATGCTTCCTTGTGGAGCGTAGGTTCGCCTCAAACGATTAGCGCAACGGGCGAAACGGTAGTGATTCCTGCTTACGTAGGCTCCAGTGGGTTTATTATCAGTGTTAGCAGTCAGCTTATGAATGCGGCTGTAGAGGCTGGATATACGACGGTAACGATCGTCAGCACGACGAATTATCATAATAACTTCCGTATCTTCCCCGCAGGCACGACCAGTGCTTCCAGTACAACGTATTTAGCAACGGCAAAAACGAATTTGGAAGACGGCGGTCAGGTTACTTATACGATAGAGCTTTCCAAATTGTTGAATAGTTCGACAGGGAATTACGAATTGCTTATGCAAAACGGCGGTTGGAGTTCGAATAGCGGTTGTAGCGTTACCTATAACAGCCTGATATTTAGAGGCAAACCCATTGATCCCGAAGTCTTGCTCGACGAAGGGTTGGTAAACGAAGATACGAACTGGGCTTCGTCGGAATACGCAACGTTCTGGAGCGTTGGTTCGCCTCAGACGATCGAAGCAAGCGGTGATACGGTGAAGATCCCTGCTTACGTAGGCTCCAGCGGGTTTATGATCAGCGTTGACAGTCAGCTTATGAATGCGGCAGTAGCGGCAGGTTATACAACGGCTACAATTATCAGTACGACGAATTATGATAATAATTTCCGTATCTTCCCTGCAGGCACGACCAGCGCGTCCAGTACAACGTATTTAGCAACGGCAAAAACGAATTTGGCAGACGGCGGTCAGGTTACTTATACGATAGAGCTTTCCAAGTTGTTGAACGACTCGACGGGAAACTATGAATTGCTTATGCAAAACGGCGGTTGGAGTTCGAATAGCGATTGTAGCGTTACCTATAACAGTTTGACGTTTGCAAAACCCGTTGATCCAATGGAGGCAATCAACGAAGCGCTTAAAGAGGAAACAACGAACTGGGCATTGTCGGAACACGCAACGTTCTGGAGCGTAGATTCTCCTCAGACGATTGACGCAACGGGCGAAGCGGTAACGATTCCTGCGTACGTTGGCAGTAGCGGATTTAAAATTTATTTTGACAGTGAAATTTTGAATGCGGCTGTAGAGGCTGGATATACGACGGTTACGATTGCTTCTACGACGAATAATTATAATAATAATTTCCGTATTTTCAAACCTGGCAGCAGTTCTTATTTGACGACAACGACTGTCAGTGCCGGTACGCAAGCAACGATTACGGTGAATCTTTCCGATTTGTTGAATACTTCAACGGGGGACTACGAGCTTGCCATGCAAAACGGCGGTTGGTGGACTAACGGCGGTTGTAGCGTAACTTATAACAGTTTGACGTTCAGTACGCACTATAAAACCGCTAACTTTGCAGAAAGCGCGTATGCGGAATACTGGACGGCAACCAACGCCTCGCTTACGACAAGCGGCGAAACTGTTTCCGTAAAATGTGCAAGCGGCTATATGCTCAGCGTAAGCGGTGAATTGCTTGCATTGGCAGCAGGGGCAGGTTGTACGACGGTTACAATCTCAACGAACAGTGGGAATTTCGACAACTGGTTTGATATTTATAACCCTAACTGGGCAAACGCAACCGGCAACTCCGCAGTGAAAGCTTGGAAGCAGCTTTCCGTAAAGCCTACCGAGCGCGAAGTAAGCTGGACGCTTAATCTTGCAGACCTTCTCAATGCCAACGGCGAATATGTACTGAATATGAGTGCACGCGGCTGGTGGAGCGGTTGTACGTGGACAGTTACATCGTTGACGTTCGCTTAAAACAAAAAAATCCGCCCCGATCTTTCGGGGCGGAAAGTAATTAAAGTGTTGAGGATTTAATTGTTTTTATTTTTTCTCCATTTACTGGGGGATATTCCGTACTTTTTTTTGAAATTATTGGTGAAGTTGTTTGGACTGTCGTAGCCTATCATATTGGCGATTTGTAAAATAGAATATTCGTTGGAATCAAGTAATTGCGTGGAGTATTCCATACGAAGATTAATAACAAATTGCTCTAAGGTTACTCCAAAATATTTCTTAAACATACGGCTAAGATATCCTTGGGAATATTTGGTCAAAGAGCAAATTTGCTCGATTCGCATAGACATATAACCGATGTCGTGCAGTTGAATAATAAAGGTGGAAAGCCATTCGGGCAAAGCCTGCATGGAAAGCAATTGAGATTTTACAATCATACCAAGCAAAAAAGAAACGATGGAGGCATGATAAGCATCTAACAGTTCGTTTCTATTACCGCCGTGTAAATTGAATACCTTTAATTGTTCTTGTAAAACGTTTAAAGAGAAGCTGTCCAATTTAAAAAAAGTAGGGGTTTTGTCTGAATTTAGAGTTTCATATAATGTGGGGGACAGGGCGTCGCAAAGTTGTTTCATACGTTCGGTGGAAATGTAAATATCTCGATGGCGATATAACGAGCTTTTCACCTTGATACAGTGAATATCTTGCGGACGCATCAAGTAGGCGTCCCCGGGGAACAGGGTATACGCCTTTCCATTTTCCACAATATTTTGCGAGGAGCCGGAAATCACAAAAGAAAATTCCCAAAAAGTATGGTTATGGTAATTGGCAGGCGTAGAAAATATTAGGTTGGTGTAAGGCCAATCTTTAATGGTGCTTTCGTTGAAAGTAGTATAATACATATGCGCCTCAAAATGGAAGATTTTTACAAGTATATCATATTTTAGTGAATATGGCAAGCATTTCACATAAAAATATCAAAATTCGGTGTTTCATTGTGTACTTGCTTGTCGCATTATGTTATAATTAGAGAGAGAAAAACAGTTATTTTTTGCAAGTAAGGAGAAAGATAATGAAAAAATTTTGTTCGCTTTTTTTAGCGGGTTTGCTCGCTTGGGGATTGGGCGCGTGTACGCATACTCCGCCGAATGACAGTGAAAACGGTTCCGAAAATAATGGGGGAAATAGTAGCGAGATCATCGATGATTCCTCCAACGGTAGCGATACTTCTTCGGGCGACGAGTTTGATTCTGACGCGGATCATACATACGGCAATCTCGTCTTGGAATTGGACGAGGGACAGGAAGAGGTGAAAATTTTACAGCTTTCTGATATTCAAATTATCGATCCCGACAATGAGCCTTTTGAGGGACGACTGAACAAAAGTTCGATTACAGAAGGATGGAAAGACCGTGATTCGTCGGCGTACAATCTTGTAAGACAGTTAGTGTCTTATTCCGACCCTGATTTGATTGTACTAATCGGCGATAATATTTTTGGACAATTCGATCCTGAGTTAAAATTGCTTGACGAGTTAATTTCCGTGATGGATAGTTTTGAAATTCCCTGGACGACGGTCATGGGCAACCACGATGAAGAAACGCCCACGACGGAGGGCGTATTGGGCGTCGGGGACGGTGCGTCCACTTCCAACGAAGCGTTTGAGGCACGCTCTGCCGCAATTGCGGAAAAGTATGAAAACGCGCAGTATTCTTTGTATGAGCGTGGCGACCCCTCTATGGGAAACGGGAATTTTACGATTACAGTAAAGCAAGGCAAGGATATCCAACAATTGTTGGTGTTTATGGATACGCACGGCTGTTACGGTTCGTTGGAGGGCGGCAAGATTACGGACGGTATGCTTTTCGATTCCCAGATAGAATGGTACGAACAGCAAATCAAAGGCGTGAACGAAGCACAGTACGGTAAAAACAGTGATAAAGTTGTTAATTCGCTTATCTTTACGCACGTGGCGATGCCCGAATTTAAACGCGCGCAGGCGTTGTATTCTTTGGACGTCCCGATGAGCGTTCCCGAAGATAATCCAAACGGGGATTTTGGCGGGACAAACGGCAATATCAATTTTTACGGTTTACATTCCGATTTGTTTGCAAAAGCAAAAGAGCTGGGCTCGACCAAAGGTTTCTTCTGCGGACATAACCACCAGGCGAATTTCTCTATTTTATACGAGGGTATTCGTTTGACGTTTGGAAATAAAACCGGCACATACGATAGTCATAGCCTTGACAAGCAGGGCGGGACGTTGATCACGCTTACAAATGCAGGGCAAAGTATGTTTGTGCGCCATATTTACGACACAGAGGTTGCGGATATAGAGATATGAAAAAAAACTATAAAATAGGGTTTTGGAATTATAAAGCGGTGCCCCAAAACCCTGAAAAAGATATAGAAAGATGGGTGGATATAGGTTTTAATCTTGCTTCGTCGTTCGAATATAGCGATACGGAGAGCGATAAACAGCGCATAAATGCAACGTTGCGCGCTTGCGAGGAAAAGAAAATAGAAACGATTTTGTTCGATTCTCGCGCTCGGTATACCGAATTGAAATCGAAGGGCGACGAAGTATATAAAGCCAATATTCGAGAAATTATTAAGGATTTTGGTTCAAAAGGAGCTTTCAAGTTCTTATTCCTTGGAGACGAGCCGAAAAAAGAAGATTTGGACGTAGTGGCAAAGGCGTATGAAATCGTGCGGAAAGAGTGTTCTTTGATTCCTTTTGTCAATTATTTTCCTAAATTGGAATTTGAAGGGTACAGAGGCTGTACGGGCTTTTCGAGAGAGAATTTTGAGACGGAAATGCAAGAGCATTTTGAAAAGGTGCGCCCCGAGATCGTTTCCTATGATTGCTATACGCAGTTGGAAGAATTTAATCCCACGGAGGGGATAAGGATTTATTTTGAAAATCTTATCATTTTCAGTCGTTTGGCAAAGAAATTTAACGCCGAACTTTGGACCTCGCTGCTCAGCGTAGGGCATTGGCAGTATAAGCTACCTACCGAGGACGATATCCGTTGGCAATATTCGACGGCGACGGCGTTCGGGGTAACGGGTATGATGTGGTTTTATCTTTATCAATGGAAATTGGAAGATAATTATAGGGGCGCTCCTATTGATTTGTATGACGGAAAGACGCCCTGCTACGACGATTTGAGGCGGCAGACGAAAATATTTAGAGAGTATCACGCTCCAAATTTAGAAAACGCTGTATTGATGGGCTCGCAAATGGTCTCCGACGACAATCGTATATTTATGAGCATCACAGCGGATAAACAAGTGCAAATCAATGATAGATGGCAGCCGTTTGTCAGCGGTATGTTGCGAACGTCCGCGGAAACCGATTATACGACGGAAAATCCCGTTGCTGTTTCTTTGTTCGACGATGATATGCGTATATTAAATCCCCATTCCATACCTTTTATTGTTTCTAAATGGGAAAAGGACGGGGAGTGCGTATATACCGTTGCGAACTTATCCCAAAAAAAGAGCGGAAAAATACATATTCATATGCAGGATAAAAATCAATCTTTATGGTTTGCGCCCGGGCAAATGTGGGTTGTGGCGAATTTAAAGAATTAAGGTGGTAAAAATGATGAAAATTAAAAAAGTAATTGGTTTAACGATAGCAGCCATAATGTCGTTGGGGATTTTCGCTTCTTGTAATATTGCGACTGCTCCTGACACTGGCAATGAAAACGGCGGGATTGTGTTGATTCCCGAAGAACCCGAAACGTACGATACGACTCTGACGGTTGCGTATCAGTTGGCGGGCTACGGTGAGGATTGGTTTATTTGGCTGAAAAATGAGTTTCAAAAGCAAAATCCCGGGGTACGGGTGTTGCTTACGGGCGCAGACGATATGGATACAAAAATGCCTACCTATTTGAGCGGAGGCGGCTTGATTCCCGACGTTATGTTCCTTACCAGCGAAGATCTTTGGAAGACGATGGGGCCGGCAGGAAAACTGCGGGAGCTTTCCTCTTTGTACGAGGAGACCGTTCCCGGTACGAATAAAAGCTTGTACGATCTTATGTTACAAGAAGGGAAAGACCTCGTGGATTACGAATACCTGCCCGGCGACGTGAAACGCTATACGATCCCTTGGGCAGACGGCGTAGAGGGGATTATTTATAACAAGACGATTTTGGATAACTATTACGGCTCTACCGATTGGGAATTCCCGGATACTTGGGCGGAGTTTACCGAGCTTTGTAACGGTTTAAAAGGCAGAGATATCGCGCCGATTACCTATCCCGGCAAAACAGCGGGGTACCTTTCGGGGATGTTGGTATCCTCTATTGCGCAATATCTCGGCGACGAGCTTAATGATGAATTTATTGATCCCGACGAGAACACCGATTACGAAACGCTGTACAATCATGCGGCAATTGAAAAGGGCTTTGAAAAAACGCAGAATTTATTTTCCAACGGTTGGATTATGAGCGGTTCGCAGTCGCTTAGCCATATTCAGGCGCAACAAGCGTTTTTGAGAGGCGAAGCGGCGATGATTCTCAACGGCGGTTGGGTAGAAAACGAGATGAGAGCCGTTCTTCCCAAAGGCTTTGAAATGCGTATGGCGCCTATTCCCGCGCAAGCGGACGGCGCGATTACGCAAACGGCTGTCGCTTACGGAAACGTTAGCTTTGCTGCAATCCCTGCGGAAGCAGCCAACGCAGAGCTCGCCGAAAAATTTATGTTGTTCAGCTGTACACAGGAAGCAGTGCAGGCATTTTATGAAATCGGCGGCTGTTGGCGTCCTTTTGATTACGAGCTTGATTTAACGAAGGGTACGGCGTTTGCGCAGTCTTGCTATAACGTTTGGGCGGACGAGAACGTTTATAAAACGCGGAAGTATTCGACAAGCCGTTTCTTCCAACCGATTGCGGGTCAGCTTTACAGCGACCTTGCAACCGTTAATTCCAACGGCACGATGAAAAACAGCGCGGCAGGACTTGCAAATAAATATTCCTCAAACGCAATTAGCGGGTTCAAAAAAGTTCTTGACGTTTGGAACGAGGCAAAATCCTAATGACAGATATGCATAGCACACAACTTGACGACACACGAAAAAAACGGCGCAAGCTTCAAAGACAACTACCGACGACGTTGTTTATCATTGGATTTTTGGCGTGGCCCATTTTACATTGGTTTGTGTTCAACGGGTTCGTAAATTTTAGTACACTATATAACAGTTTTTTCGTCCGTATATATGCAGGAGCGGAAGAACACGGCTTTACGTTTTATAATTATATTAAAGTATTTAAGCTGCTTTTTGATACGAACAGCACGGAAAATTATCCGCTCGGTTTTTTAAATGCGCTTACTTATCTTGGCTTTAATAATTTGATTTTGTTGCCTTTGTCATTGGTAATAGCGTTCGTTCTGTCCAGAAAAATGTTTATGGGCAAGTTTTTCCAAGCCGTATACTTTTTTCCAAGCTTGATTTCTATCGTTGCAATGGCAACGGCTTGGAGAGAAATGTGGACTCTTGATTACGGCGTGTTTGGAAATATCATGTCGTGGTTTGGCGTAAAGCCCGCGGGAGGTTATTTTTCCGGCTCGTTTGCGCAACCGATGATTTTGCTCTATTGCTTATGGACGGGTATCGGTTGGAATAACTTGATTTTATCGGGTGCGATCAATCAAGTTCCCGTTGAACTGTATGAGGCGGCGGAGTTAGATGGGGCCAACGGCGCGCAACAGCTTTGGCACGTTACGTTGCCTTGTATTTGGCCTACGATCAATACGCTTGTCGTGATGGGCACGGCGGGTGCGTTTACCGTGTTTTTACAAGCGCAAATGCTTGCGCCCAGCGAAGGTATCACCATTGCGATGATCGTCGTAAACAAGGTGGATTCACTCGATTATGGTCTGGCGAGCGCGACGGGTATTTTTATCGGTATATTCGGGATGGCGGTAGTTTACGGAATCCGTAGATTGTTATCGGCGCTGGATAAAAAAATGGGATATTGAGGTGGAGAATATGGTTAAGACAAAGTTTTTTGCTTCAATGACGCCGAAGAAAATAGTTTTCCTCCTTTTAAAGACGCTTGGTTGGGTCGTTTTGTTTTTCTATGCGCTGAGTCTGATCTATCCATTCCTTTGGGTAATCGTCAATTCCTTAAAGTCAGGCGGGTTTTTCATGCTTGACAGTGGGTGGAGCATAGACCCCGCAGGAATCGCTTTATATAATTATATACAAGCATGGACGGGAGAAGGTATCGTAATGTCGGGCGTGGAAGGCGGCGTCGGCACGTTTTTCCTCAACTCGGTATGGATCACATCGGCAAGCGTATTTTTGACCGTTTTGCTCTCGGCTATGGCAGCATATATTTTGGCGCATTTCAAATTTAAAATGCACGGTTTTGTGTACGGCTTGGCAATCGCAACCTTTTTGCTGCCTAGCGTGGGTACCCTGGCGGCATTTTTGCAGATGATGCGTGCGGTTCGTTTGGATAACGCGTTAGGGCTCGTTATCTATTACGCTTCGGGCATCAATTCCAATATGCTCATTTTGTACGGCTGCTTTAAGGGGATACCTAAGGACTATGCGGAAGCGGCGTCTATCGACGGCGCGTCTAAGGTGTCTATTTTCTTTATGATTATGCTACCAATGGCAAAAGCGGCGTTGGTTCCCGTTGCGGTTATGGCGGCGATCAATATCTGGAATGATTATTTTATCCCTGAAATGTTGCTTGCAAACAGCACCGTAAGGACGCTCGCTATCGGCTTAAACGACGTGTTAGCATATGCGGAGCAAAAGAGCAATATGCCTTTGATGTTTGCGGCAATTATAATTAGTTGTACGCCAATGATTATTCTCTATCTTATTCTACACAGACAAATCCTCACCAATATGATGTTGGGCGGATTAAAAGGCTAAAATAAGGAGGTAAAATATGAAAAGAAAAATATCTTTGCTTTTATCTTTTTTCACTATGGCAACCTTTTCTGCGTGTTCCTGTACAGGGGGTATGTCATCGCAGCTGGGCTTGGGTGGCGAAGCGGATACGACGCTTTCCGCGCCCAGAATGGGCAAAATCAAGGACAGCGTGATTTTATTCGGTGAAGATAAAAACGAATTTCCGATGGGCGTTTGGGCTCCCGTTGGTAATTCTATGTTTATCAGCGACGAAGTGTATGCTGATATCGCGGCGGCAGGCTATAATTTTGCCGTAGGGGAAGCGGAGTTTACCAATCAGCACCGTTCGCAGTCCTTAGAGGCGGCGGCAAAGAATGGTATTGGTCTGTTCTTCACGCAGGCAAGCATTATTTCCACTAACCGTCCCGGTACGGCGGCGGACATTAAAACGAAAGAGGAATGTGCGCAGATTATTGCGGAGCTGGATACTTCATTTGCGAAGGGACACGATAATTTCCTTGGATACGTTATGACGGACGAGCCGAATAAGCTGGGTATCCAACAGATAGGCAACTTTATGCAAGCGTATAACGAAGCGTTTGCGGATAAAGGCTGGCTTGGGTATTCCAACATTTTTCCCAGCTATGCTGATATGCTGAATATCGGCTATCTCGAATGGGAGGATTACGTAAAAGATTATGTAAAAACAACGCAGCTCCCCTATCTTAGTATCGACTATTATCCCCATTCCAGAAACAGCGGTACGGTATTTGGTTTGATTACGGATATGGATAAAGCGGCAAGAATCGCAGCTGAGGCGAATATCCCTCTTTGGGCTACAATTCAAACGGTAGAATCACCTTTGGAACAGTTTTCCATCACCGAGGGCATTGCAAGGCAGGCGAATTATTTAAATCTTGCAATGGGCGCAAAAGGTATGACGGCTTGGTTGTATGGGATTCCTTCTCACCATAATCTCACTACCGCAATGGTGAATTTGAAGGGCGAAAAGACCTATATTTACGACGTTGTGCAAAAGGCGAATTTAGAAATCGCAGAGCTTGCAAATTATATGCTGACGCTTGATTATCAATACGTAGCGTTTATGGACAGTACTTTCCCTAGTTACCCTAAATTTGCAAAACCCGTTGCTGATTTCTGTTCGGCGGGCGGCTATTTAACGGGGCTTGGCGGAGACGGATATATCGTTACGGAAATGAAAAATTCTTACGGCGACGTTAAGTATTTCGTTGTAAATCTCAGTGAGGAAAACGCTTGCACGGCAGAACTGCATTGGAATACCGCAAACGTAGAGTATTTCCACCTTTGGGAAAACGGCGAACGTACGGGTTACCGCCGTACGGCATCCAACCTTATTTTAAATTTGGAAGCAGGCGAAGGCGTTTTGGTTGAGCCAAATGTTAAAGTTTAAAAACACAGCAATCGCATTGAGCTTGACGTTGCTTCTGCTTTGTGGATGCTCGCCGTCAGATAAGACGCATAGTACGGATAACGGGCAGAAGGTACAGTGGCTTTCCAATAACTATACGGGCTTCGATTATTCGCGAGGGCAGTTGAATATCAGCGGCGACGAAACGGCAGTAACGGCTTCCTCGCCCTGCGAAACGACTCTTTCTTGCAAACTAAAGCCGCTATTTTCAGAGGGCAGCTTCGATTTGCTTTGCGGGTATACGGATTCGCCTATATACTATGAAATAACGTCGCTTGCCGCGCCCACTGCTTTGTCGGGTGTTATCTTCAGAATTACCGAGAAGGACGTTACCCTTTTAAGCGTGGATAACTATAGGGAAACGACGCTAAAAACTCTTTCGTTTACGTTTGGCGAGTGCCGAGAGGTGGCTTTTGGCAAAATGGGAGAAAGGGTAATACTGAAAATCGACGGGGAAGTCTTATTTGAAGAAAAAGTGGAGGGTGATTTCGGGTCGTATTACGGGTTTGGCGTGCACGATGGTGCGATTTTACGCGTATACGGCATTGCGGAGGAGGAAACCCCATGAAAAAAGCATTGTTTATCACTTCTGCGTTTTTCTTCCTTATCATCGTCGTTTGCGGCGGTATATTGATTGGATATTATGTGGACGATAAAAAGGAAGAAGAAAAATACCAAACGGTAACGGAAGAAAACTATCTTGCCCATAACGATGACGGCGTAGCGTTTTTGCGGATAGACGGATTGAAAATTGCTTATCCCGTTGCGCAAAAAGACAACGAGTGGTATTTGACTCATAACTATTTTGGGGAAGAATCTGAATTCGGGTGCTTGTTTTTAGATGAGCAAAACGATTTGAAAAATTATGCTGTTAAACAGAATTTAGTGATTTACGGACATTCCATGCGTACAGGTGCGATGTTTGAGCCGCTCAAACAGTATCTCTATCATTATGATGATGAAGAATTTTTATCCGAGAATGAAGTGATTACATTGACGATTGGACAAACGCAGACAAAATGGAAATTGTTTTCTGTGTTTTATGCAAGCTCGGAAGAGAACTATATTCAAACGCATTTTTATGACGAAGAGGAATATACGGCATTTTTGGGAAACATGTATCAGAAGAGTATGTATAAAAGTACGTACGACGCAACGAAATCAATTTTAACGCTGTCTTCTTGTAATTACAATTCGCAAGGAGACAGGAGAGTGGTGCAGTTTCAATTATTGGATTGAAACAAAAAATAATCATCCGAAAGGAGGAAACAGATGAATACTGTATGTAAATGTAAACGCGCAATGCTCATTGTCGCCTTGTTTATCGCTACGGTTGCTTGCTTGATAAGCGGTTGCCTAATAGGACTTACGTCAAAAGTAAGCGCGGAAACGACAGCGACTTCGTTTGACGCGCTCATTCATAATAGTGCGGTAACGGCAAAAGTATATGCAGACGGCGCAACAACAACGACGAAATCGGAAAGCTACGGCAACGGGCAATGGATCGTGCAAGGCTATAACCGTGCGGCGGTATTGACGACGGAAAAAGCGACGGATACGGCGTATTCCGTAACCTTAACGTTTAATTTTGCAGACGGCGAAAGCGGCTCGTTTATTTTGGGAACGAGACTGCCTGCTTTAACGTCGGGGTTGGAAAATCAACAAAGTTATATGTTCCGTATTACGAAGACGGGTATTACGCCATTGCTGAAATATACGAGCATTACCAATTCCTTGGGAAGCAACAGTTTTGCAACGCCATTGGAAAATGGTAAACCTTACGTATTTACCGTAACTTGCGAAAATGTAACGGAGGGAGATACCGTTACGGCGGTAAAGCTCGCTTTGGATTTGGACGGAACGCAGGTTTTCTATTCGGAGATTACCGATTCGAGTAAGATGATAACGGCGGACGGGTATTTTGGAATCGGCGGTTATAATAAAGTATCCGATTCTTATGTTCTTGTCGGTACGGAAAAGGCAGAAGAAGTAAAACCTACGTTGACGGCAGTCGATATGGATAAAACCTTAGAGGACTCCACCAATTTTACCGAGGTGAAATACACGGGTATTGCAACGTGGGAAAGAAATCAGTATACGATTCAGGGGCAAAACAGCGTTGCTGTATATAACAATGCAACGTATGGTAACGCTTCTATGAGCGTTACGGCAAACTTCAATTATGCAGACGGGGAAAATAATGCGTTCCTTATCGGTGTGAGAGGTCAGAAAATGACTTCCTCCAGTCTTGTAGAAGGCTCCGGCGGTTATGCGATTTGGGTTTTTAACAATAAGATTCAAATTCGCGAGAAATGGACGATTCTTTCTACGGAGAATTTGGATGTAACTCTTGTCAATGCACAAGATTATATTCTGACAGTCGAAACATATGAAAATGCAGATAGCGCGGTCATTATCAATTTCTATATTGATGGGACGCTCGTTGCATCTGCGACGGATGCGGATGCACCTTTAGGTGAAGGTCATTTTGGCTTTGCGTCTTATCAAACAAAAGCAGATTCCTATTGGACGATAGGCGTTTTGGGTGCAGAGCCTGAACCCGAAATCCCGGAAGACCCTCTTCCCCCCGATGGAGTGGAAACGACCTCGTTTGACGAGGTTTTGAGGACGAAAGACGCAGTGATAAGTAAGATTAACGGCGGCACGGCGGAAGATTTGACGAATGGTCAATGGAAGGTTTCGGGCTATAACACGGCGGCGGTTTTATCGGCAGAAAAAGCAACCGCGGAAGCATATTCCGTGACGCTGACATTTAATTTTGCTGACGGCGAAAATGGCGCGTTCATTTTAGGTGCGCGTATTCCTAACTTAGTGTCGGGCTTGGAAAATCAGCAGGGTTATATGTTCCGTATCAGTCAGACGGGGATTATGCCTTTGTTGAAATATACGAGTATTACCAATTCCTTAGGGAGCAATACTTTTGCAAAACCGCTTGTAAACGGCGTAGCGTATATGTTTACGTTGGTTTGCAAAAACGTTGAAACGGACGGCGAAGTAACAGCGGTACAGCTTTCGTTGTATCTTAATAAGACGCAGGTATTCTATGCTGAAATCACAGAGGAATCGCAAATGGTAACGGCAGACGGTTATTTCGGCGTGGGCGGTTACAATAAAGTTGCAGATTCTTACGTAACGCTTGGCGTAGAAGGTGAAATTATCATTCCCGTGGATCCTTTTGAGGAACCCGAAAACCTTGCGAAAGTGGATTTAGATGAAGCACTTAAAGAATCGGCAAACTTTACCTCCAATGTTTATGCGGACGGGGCGGTTTCTCCCGTTTATGCAACGTATGCGGATTCTCAATATAAACTTGCCGGCAGCGCAAATCGCGTATCGGCATATACGACGCAGACGTATGGGGACGCTTCTTTCAGTGTTACGGCAAACTTCCATTACGGAGAAGATGAAACCTCCGCATTCCTGTTTGTTATCAGGAGTGAAGTGAATAATAGCTCTAATGTGCCTGAAAAATCCAACGGCTACGTGATTTGGTTGTATAAGAATAAGATACAGCTTCGTGATGCAGCTTGGACGATTGCGGCGGAAACGAGCTATTCCATTGAAAATGATAAAGATTACCTTTTGACATTCGTCGGTTTTACCAATGAAGCAGGGGAAGGTATTGTAAAATTCTATATTGACGGCGAAGAGGTTTTGAAATTCAGAGATACGGAATCTCCGATTACGGGAGAGGGGTACGTAGGATTTTCTTCCTACACCAACGCTGCGGATTCCTATTATACGGTAGGTACGTATTATAACGACAGACCTGAGGATTTGCAAAACGTTGATTTAAATACCCTCTTAGGCAATCCCACGAACTTTACGACGAGCCTTTACACTGCAGGCGCAACGGCTCCCGTAGTGGCGTTGCATAAAGATTCTCAAATCAAATTGCAGGGCGTGGATCGCGTCAGCGGTTATTACAAGGTGCCTTTGTATAATTACAGTGCAGACGTAACGTTGACAATGAACAATGCGACCAATAAGGGCGACTTTGTCGTTGCGCTTCGTGCAATCAAAACGGGAACGTCGCCTACAAGCGGCAGTCAGGATGCATATCTTGTACGTATCGATAATCAAAAAGTCGGTATTTACCGTAGTTGGACGGCGCTTGCTTCAGAATCGGCATATCCTATGGTAATTGAGGACGGTCAGGCTTATAATTGGCGCTTTGAAATTTATGATGTGGACGGTAACGTTCGTATCAACGTATATGTTGAACAGAACGGCGAATATGTAAAAGTGGCTTCTGTCCTCGATACATCTGAAAATAAACTTCTTTCGGAAGGATATATCGGCTTTGGCTCCTACACCGTAGGGAACGACGATGCGTATTTGCTTGTTGGGCAATACAAGCAAGACGTTGTTCCCGAATTGACGGAGATTAACTGGGATGAGTTACTCGTTTCGGATAAGGATTTCGTAGCGAAAGCGTATAAACTCGGTGCGGAAACGGAAGTCAAGGCGGAATATGTGAACAGACAGTTTGTACTCAAAGGTGTGGATCGTTCTTGGGTATATTACAAGGAAGCCCTGTTGAATTTCAAAGCAACGGCGACTGTACGTTTTAACTTTGACATTATCGAAGAACAGTTTACCTTGCTTCTTCGCGGTGGCTCGTATGAGGCTTCTCCTACGGGTGGAGCACAAGGGAAAGGCTATACGTTGCTCATTTATCCCAAAGCGGTGCAGCTTATGTATACGGGTACCGATCCTTGGGAAGTAGGTCCGAAAATCGATCTGCCTTTCCGATTGAGCGATAACGAGGATTACGAATTGACGTGGAGTATTTATAACGACGAATACGACAACGTTATTATCGACTTGTATATTAACGGGGAAAACGTTTTCCATACGATTGATTCTTCCGATTTGCAGAATGCGGCAGGACAGAATATGCGTACGCTTACCGAAGGATATACGGGCTTTGGTATTTATACGAATTCGAACCCCGAAGCGGTGCTGAAAATCGGTAAAGCATTTGAAAAACCTGTTGTGTATGATAATGAATTTGACGCAGGCAGATTGCTTGCGAATGGCGAAAAGACTGTTCAAAACGGCGTAACGGTAGAAAATGAAAAGATAACGGTTGCGGCAAGCGGCAGTGCAATCTACGAATATGCAAAGTTTGAAAACGTAGCGTTCGTATATGATTTATATGGAAGCACGGCAACCTTTGTGCTTCGCTTGAAAGACGCTTCGGCTGGTGCGGACGGCTATGTAATTATACTTGACGGCAGTACAGCGACGTTCTCCAAGAGAATAGGCGGTTCTGTTACAACGCTTGCAACGGAAAATATTAGTTTGACGGAGTCTGTTCCTTTCAAAGTAACGGCTGTGAATACGGAGAACGGCGTGGTGCTGGCTTTGATGCAGGGCGATGCGATAGTTGCACAAACAATAGATTCGGATAATACGTTTGCACAATCCGGATTCTTTGGTGTAGAAGATGCTTGCGAGTTCAAGACAGATTATGACGCAACCGTAGAGGATGTGGAATTTGCAGATCTTATGCAGAACCGTGACGGTTGGAACGGAGTAGAGTTGAATGCTCTGTTTATGCCCAACGGTACGATGACGTTTGCTGGCGTAGACGCAATGGTCGGCTATGAAAAGACGTATGAAAATTTTGACCTTCGTTTCGGTTACGTGGTAGAAGAAAACGAAGTTGGTTGGAACGGTCTGTACTTCCGCAGCTTGAGAAGCGGTGAAGCATGGAATGGCAACACGGGTTATCTTTTGTATTTCCAGGAAAACAATGCTTATCTTTGTAGCTTTATTAATACTGACGGCGTTTGGGAACAGATCGACTTGGCGTCGGTGAAGCTTTCGGCGGTAGGTTATGTTGGGCAGACGTTGGATATGCGCCTTCGCGTTGTCAACGAAGGGACAGCGGTGCGTATTCAGTTGTATGTAAACGGTTCCGTTCGTTTGGATTATCTTGATGACAGCGAAAATGCTTGGACGGAAGCAGGCTACTTCAACTTTATGACATTGCAGGGCAATAAAATTACTTTGAAGGGTACGGCAGGGTATCAAAGCATGCAACCCTTGAAACAATCCAATCCCGATACGGCGGATTCCCGTATGGTCGGACTTTTGTGGGCGTTGCTCAGTGTTGCAGTGGTAGGTCTTAGTGCCTGCGGTGGTGTGTTGATCTGTAGCAAGAAGAAAGGAGAAAAAGAATAATACTCAATAGGAAAAGCCACTTTTGTAAGTGGCTTTTCGATACTTGATATATGGAAATTTAACGGTAATAAATGATTCGATTAAGGAAAAATAAATATGTTTTCTAATAAATTTATTGCGGCGAGCAAAGAATTTTGTACGCATGAAAAAATGATCCCTGCACCATTATTTCGCAAAAGCTTTTCGATAGAGCGTTTGCCGCAAAAGGCAGAACTCTCCATTTGCGGTTTAGGTTTTTATAAGCTGTATTTAAACGGAAAAGAAATTACGAAAGGGCAGTTTGCGCCATTTCAGTCTAATCCAGATCAGTTGCTCTATTATGACCAATACGATTTATCGGAGCTTCTTCAAAAGGGCGAAAACGTTATTGGCGTAATGCTCGGTAACGGTTTTTTAAATTGTATCGGCGGTCAGGTTTGGGAGTTTGATAAAGCGGATTATCGTAGCGCACCGAAGTTTGCGCTTTCCTTGGAAACAAAAAACGGTTGCATTTTAGAGGCGGACGAGAGTTTCAAAACGCATTCTTCTCCTATACTGTTTGACGATTTCAGAGAAGGCGAACATTATGACGCAAGGCTGGAGATAGACGGTTGGACGGACGTGGGTTTTGATGATAGCGGTTGGCAAAATGCGATTCCTGCGGCGGCACCATTGGGAAAGGCCATGGTGTCGGGCGCGCCTACGCTTGAAATCATGCAAACGCTTTCTCCCGTAAGTATACATAAATACGAGAACGGATATGTTTATGATTTTGGCGAAAATACGTCGGGATTTTGTCGTTTTTCATTGCAAAACGGCGTGGAAGGCCAGTTGATCGACTTTTTGTATTTTGAGCGTTTAAAGGACGATAACGGTCCGTATATCGACAATATTCGTTTTTTAAACGGCAGAACGAGAGAGGGGTTCTGTCAGCAACTAAAATATATTTGTAAAGATGGGGAACAAACTTATCAGCCCTCGTTTACTTGGTTGGGATATCGTTACGTATATATACAAGGCTTGACGGAGGAACAGGCAAAAAGTTTGGATATTCAAGCGTGCGAAGTTCGCTCGTCAGTGCAATTCCGCGGCAATTTTTCGTGCAGTGATGAACGAGTAAATAAATTGATGGAAATTATTCGTCGTAGCAACGTTACCAATTTGTTTCACTATCCGGTGGATTGTCCGCATCGTGAAAAGAACGGTTGGACGGCAGATGCGGCGCTTTCTTGCGAGCAGATGCTCCTGCAAATGAACGTAGAAGACATATACGCAGAGTGGCTGAAAAACATTCGCGCGTCACAAAACGAGCAAGGCGCATTGCCCGGTATCGTACCTACGGGCGGCTGGGGATTTGATTGGGGGAATGGTCCTGCATGGGATTGCGTATTGTTTTTATTGCCCTATCTTACCTATCAATACCGTGGCGATGTGCAGATTTTAAAAGATAATGCAGGGGCGATGGCTCGATACATCGAATACTTAAAGACGAAGAAGAACGAGGACGGATTACTTGCGTTCGGGCTTGGCGATTGGTGTCAATCTTTTATTTGGGATTGCGGCAGTTTTGAAACTCCACTCGAAATTACAGACTCTCTTGTGGCGTACGATCTTTGTTTGAAAGCAGCGCGTATATTTTACCTATTAGGGGATACCATGTCTGCGTCCAATGCGAAAAAGCTTGGAGAGGAGCTGTTGGCTGCTTTCCGTAAAAAGTGGGTGAATAACGACGGTTACAGTATAAAAAGCAAAACGCAAACCGCACAGGTATTGGCGATTAAGTGCGATGTGTTTATTACTGAAAAGAAACCGTTGGCGTTGCAAGAGTTAATAAGGCGAATCGAACGTGATAATAATCATTTCAACGTTGGAGTTGTTGGTGGATATGCTTTGTTTGATACGCTCGCCGAAAACGGTTATGTAGAGCGTGCATATTATTTGATTATGCAAAAATCTGCACCCAGCTACGGATACGTTGTAGATTTAGGTGAAACGACGCTTTGGGAAATTATGTATGATTTCGGGGATTCAAAAAGTAAGGTCGCTTATAAAGATGACAACAGAATTTTGTCGATGAATCACCATTTTTGGGGGTTTGTGTATAGTTACTTTGTGCGCTATGTAGCCGGTTTGCAAATCAACCCTAATTTTACGGACGTAAGATATGCGGAAATCAAGCCTTATTTCCTTAGTGAATTGACGTGGGCAGAAGCATCTTATGAAACGCCTACGGGAGAACTGTTCGTTAGATGGAAAAAAACGGACGGAAATGTGCGAGTTGAAGTAACTGTACCCAAAGATATGCGTGTAAAACTTATTATCGGAGGAACACAAGAATTTTTAGGAGAAGGAAAATATAACAAAGTATACGGCGCAGTGGCTGTTAATTAAGGAGAAATATTATGAGAAAAGGCAGAGTAACGATCCCTACGGATGAAAATTACGTAGAGGGAACCAAGAAAATAGCAGACCTTTGGGGTGCGGACGCCGTGCGTGATTGCGACGGAACGCATTTGCCCAAAAATGCGCTTGAAATTGCGGAAAAGGTGTATAACACCTATTTCGTCGTACGCGGCGACAACGCTTGGGCGGATAAGCACACGGACGAATTGCAAAGCGTTTTGCTTATCACCGAACGTGTTTTGGCGACGGAAGAAACGCTCGTCATCGATTTGTTGAAAGGCTATTCGCACGATCAGCTTGGCGTCAATGAAGAAAATCCAAAAAAATATTGGCAGGTTTTTGACCGCACAACGGGCGAAGAAATTTCCACTTGGGAATACGTAGGCGGGGGGCAGGTACGCGTTGACGGCATAAAACCCTATCATGAATACACTGTAAACTTTTTTGCGACGAACCTTTGGGATTCCACCCAAATGTATAATTATATCACCAACAATTGGAATATCGAAAAGCACAAGGTTATGGAGCCGAGATTTGCAGCTACGTTCGAGCATATCAAAGACAATATGCGTAAATGGTGCGACAATAACAAGAACGTAAACGTCGTTCGTTACACCACGTTTTTGTATCATTTCTTCCTCGTATTCAACGAAATCAACAAGGAAAAGCACGTGGATTGGTTTGGTTATCCCATGACGGCAAGCCCTCGTGCGTTTGACGCGTTCGAGCAAGAATACGGCTATCAGCTTAAAACGGAAGATATTATCGCAGACGGCACGTATCACAGCAATTTCGTCAATCCTACCAAGAAGTTCCGCGATTATATGGAATTCACGGAAAAATACGTCACCAAAACGGTGCGCGAGCTTGTCGATATTGTCCACGCGGAGGGCAAGGAAGCCATGATGTTCCTTGGCGATAGTTGGATCGGTACGGAGCCTTACGGCGAGTATTTCAAGGATATGCAGCTCGACGCTGTCGTTGGCTCGGTTGGCGGCGGCG
>JAFUJR010000062.1 GCA_017468085.1 Clostridia bacterium
CGGAGATCTATAACAGAGTGCTTGCGGAAACGATGTTTGCTCGTTGTGCATTGTTCGACTTCTATATGGACGAATACATTAGTGCTCAAGGCGCAGATGTTGTGGCGGAAGAGCTTGTACAATTCCAAAAAGACGCGCAAGTTTGCGGTTTTACCTATGCTTATGAGGGCTGGTACACGTACGAATCTTCGATTGCTTATAAAATCAACGCGTGGAAGACGAATGCAAATCTTATATCCGCACTTGTGGAAAACACGGAAGTTATTAAAGATGAAAACTATGCAAAGACGGAATACAGCCATTTGTATTCCATCAGCGTAACGGAAGGTTTGGAATTCAGAACGGACGGTGACACGGTGGCGCTTCGCCATCAAGGCACGTCGGATGCATTGACAGTAAATTCTGCTTTTCTTAATAAAATGGTGAATGCCGGGTATACACACGTAACGGTTACGGCAACGACGAACAACGGGGATAATACCTTAGACGTATTTAAGCCCGGGTCTACGAGCGAATATCTTGCAAGCAGTAAAACGTCGGCGGAAAACGGCGGTAAAGTAACACATACCCTTGCCTTGGCGGATTTGTACGATTCTACGGCAGCCGCGTACGATTTGAGAATTCAAACACGCGGTTGGTGGAGCGGCGTTACGCTTACTATCAATGAGCTCACGTTTAGCGGCGTGCCTATGACGGATGAAGAGATTGCGGCTGTCATTGATAACGAAACGACGAACTGGGCATCGTCTGAATATGCTTCCTTGTGGAGCGTAGGCTCGCCTCAAACGATTAGCGCAACGGGCGAAACGGTAGTGATTCCTGCTTACGTAGGCTCCAGTGGGTTTATTATCAGTGTTAGCAGTCAGCTTATGAATGCGGCTGTAGAGGCTGGATATACGACGGTTACAATCGTCAGCACGACGAATTATCATAATAATTTCCGTATCTTCCCTGCGGGCACGACCAGTGCTTCCAGTACAACGTATTTAGCAACGGCAAAAACGAATTTGGAAGACGGCGGTCAGGTTACTTATACGATAGAGCTTTCCAAATTGTTGAATAGTTCGACAGGGAATTACGAATTGCTTATGCAAAACGGCGGTTGGAGTTCGAATAGCGGTTGTAGCGTTACCTATAACAGCCTGATATTTGGAGGTAAACCCATTGATCCCAAAGTCTTGATCAACGAAGGTTTGGTAAACGAAGATACGAACTGGGCGTCATCGGAATACGCAACGTTCTGGAGTGTTGGTTCGCCTCAGACAATCGATGCAACAGGCGAAACGGTAGTAATTCCTGCTTACGTAGGCTCCAGCGGGTTTATGATCAGCGTTGACAGTCAGCTTATGAATGCGGCAGTAGCGGCAGGTTATACAACGGCTACAATTATCAGTACGACGAATTATGATAATAATTTCCGTATCTTCCCTGCAGGCACGACCAGCGCTTCCAGTACAACGTATTTAGCAACGGCAAAAACGAATTTGGCAGACGGCGGTCAGGTTACTTATACGATAGAGCTTTCCAAATTGTTGAATAGTTCGACAGGGAATTATGAATTGCTTATGCAAAACGGCGGTTGGAGTTCGAATAGCGATTGTAGCGTTACCTATAACAGTTTGACGTTTGCAAAACCCGTTGATCCAATGGAGGCAATCAACGAAGCGCTTAAAGAGGAAACAACGAACTGGGCATTGTCGGAACACGCAACGTTCTGGAGCGTAGATTCTCCTCAGACGATTGACGCAACGGGCGAAGCGGTAACGATTCCTGCGTACGTTGGCAGTAGCGGATTTAAAATTTATTTTGACAGTGAAATTTTGAATGCGGCTGTAGAGGCTGGATATACGACGGTTACGATTGCTTCTACGACGAATAATTATAATAATAATTTCCGTATTTTCAAACCTGGCAGCAGTTCTTATTTGACGACAACGACTGTCAGTGCCGGTACGCAAGCAACGATTACGGTGAATCTTTCCGATTTGTTGAATACTTCAACGGGGGACTACGAGCTTGCCATGCAAAACGGCGGTTGGTGGACTAACGGCGGTTGTAGCGTAACTTATAACAGTTTGACGTTCAGTACGCACTATAAAACCGCTAACTTTGCAGAAAGCGCGTATGCGGAATACTGGACGGCAACCAACGCCTCGCTTACGACAAGCGGCGAAACTGTTTCCGTAAAATGTGCAAGCGGCTATATGCTCAGCGTAAGCGGTGAATTGCTTGCATTGGCAGCAGGGGCAGGTTGTACGACGGTTACAATCTCAACGAACAGTGGGAATTTCGACAACTGGTTTGATATTTATAACCCTAACTGGGCAAACGCAACCGGCAACTCCGCAGTGAAAGCTTGGAAGCAGCTTTCCGTAAAGCCTACCGAGCGCGAAGTAAGCTGGACGCTTAATCTTGCAGACCTTCTCAATGCCAACGGCGAATATGTACTGAATATGAGTGCACGCGGCTGGTGGAGCGGTTGTACGTGGACAGTTACATCGTTGACGTTCGCTTAAAACAAAAAAATCCGCCCCGATCTTTCGGGGCGGAAAGTAATTAAAGTGTTGAGGATTTAATTGTTTTTATTTTTTCTCCATTTACTGGGGGATATTCCGTACTTTTTTTTGAAATTATTGGTGAAGTTGTTTGGACTGTCGTAGCCTATCATATTGGCGATTTGTAAAATAGAATATTCGTTGGAATCAAGTAATTGCGTGGAGTATTCCATACGAAGATTAATAACAAATTGCTCTAAGGTTACTCCAAAATATTTCTTAAACATACGGCTAAGATATCCTTGGGAATATTTGGTCAAAGAGCAAATTTGCTCGATTCGCATAGACATATAACCGATGTCGTGCAGTTGAATAATAAAGGTGGAAAGCCATTCGGGCAAAGCCTGCATGGAAAGCAATTGAGATTTTACAATCATACCAAGCAAAAAAGAAACGATGGAGGCATGATAAGCATCTAACAGTTCGTTTCTATTACCGCCGTGTAAATTGAATACCTTTAATTGTTCTTGTAAAACGTTTAAAGAGAAGCTGTCCAATTTAAAAAAAGTAGGGGTTTTGTCTGAATTTAGAGTTTCATATAATGTGGGGGACAGGGCGTCGCAAAGTTGTTTCATACGTTCGGTGGAAATGTAAATATCTCGATGGCGATATAACGAGCTTTTCACCTTGATACAGTGAATATCTTGCGGACGCATCAAGTAGGCGTCCCCGGGGAACAGGGTATACGCCTTTCCATTTTCCACAATATTTTGCGAGGAGCCGGAAATCACAAAAGAAAATTCCCAAAAAGTATGGTTATGGTAATTGGCAGGCGTAGAAAATATTAGGTTGGTGTAAGGCCAATCTTTAATGGTGCTTTCGTTGAAAGTAGTATAATACATATGCGCCTCAAAATGGAAGATTTTTACAAGTATATCATATTTTAGTGAATATGGCAAGCATTTCACATAAAAATATCAAAATTCGGTGTTTCATTGTGTACTTGCTTGTCGCATTATGTTATAATTAGAGAGAGAAAAACAGTTATTTTTTGCAAGTAAGGAGAAAGATAATGAAAAAATTTTGTTCGCTTTTTTTAGCGGGTTTGCTCGCTTGGGGATTGGGCGCGTGTACGCATACTCCGCCGAATGACAGTGAAAACGGTTCCGAAAATAATGGGGGAAATAGTAGCGAGATCATCGATGATTCCTCCAACGGTAGCGATACTTCTTCGGGCGACGAGTTTGATTCTGACGCGGATCATACATACGGCAATCTCGTCTTGGAATTGGACGAGGGACAGGAAGAGGTGAAAATTTTACAGCTTTCTGATATTCAAATTATCGATCCCGACAATGAGCCTTTTGAGGGACGACTGAACAAAAGTTCGATTACAGAAGGATGGAAAGACCGTGATTCGTCGGCGTACAATCTTGTAAGACAGTTAGTGTCTTATTCCGACCCTGATTTGATTGTACTAATCGGCGATAATATTTTTGGACAATTCGATCCTGAGTTAAAATTGCTTGACGAGTTAATTTCCGTGATGGATAGTTTTGAAATTCCCTGGACGACGGTCATGGGCAACCACGATGAAGAAACGCCCACGACGGAGGGCGTATTGGGCGTCGGGGACGGTGCGTCCACTTCCAACGAAGCGTTTGAGGCACGCTCTGCCGCAATTGCGGAAAAGTATGAAAACGCGCAGTATTCTTTGTATGAGCGTGGCGACCCCTCTATGGGAAACGGGAATTTTACGATTACAGTAAAGCAAGGCAAGGATATCCAACAATTGTTGGTGTTTATGGATACGCACGGCTGTTACGGTTCGTTGGAGGGCGGCAAGATTACGGACGGTATGCTTTTCGATTCCCAGATAGAATGGTACGAACAGCAAATCAAAGGCGTGAACGAAGCACAGTACGGTAAAAACAGTGATAAAGTTGTTAATTCGCTTATCTTTACGCACGTGGCGATGCCCGAATTTAAACGCGCGCAGGCGTTGTATTCTTTGGACGTCCCGATGAGCGTTCCCGAAGATAATCCAAACGGGGATTTTGGCGGGACAAACGGCAATATCAATTTTTACGGTTTACATTCCGATTTGTTTGCAAAAGCAAAAGAGCTGGGCTCGACCAAAGGTTTCTTCTGCGGACATAACCACCAGGCGAATTTCTCTATTTTATACGAGGGTATTCGTTTGACGTTTGGAAATAAAACCGGCACATACGATAGTCATAGCCTTGACAAGCAGGGCGGGACGTTGATCACGCTTACAAATGCAGGGCAAAGTATGTTTGTGCGCCATATTTACGACACAGAGGTTGCGGATATAGAGATATGAAAAAAAACTATAAAATAGGGTTTTGGAATTATAAAGCGGTGCCCCAAAACCCTGAAAAAGATATAGAAAGATGGGTGGATATAGGTTTTAATCTTGCTTCGTCGTTCGAATATAGCGATACGGAGAGCGATAAACAGCGCATAAATGCAACGTTGCGCGCTTGCGAGGAAAAGAAAATAGAAACGATTTTGTTCGATTCTCGCGCTCGGTATACCGAATTGAAATCGAAGGGCGACGAAGTATATAAAGCCAATATTCGAGAAATTATTAAGGATTTTGGTTCAAAAGGAGCTTTCAAGTTCTTATTCCTTGGAGACGAGCCGAAAAAAGAAGATTTGGACGTAGTGGCAAAGGCGTATGAAATCGTGCGGAAAGAGTGTTCTTTGATTCCTTTTGTCAATTATTTTCCTAAATTGGAATTTGAAGGGTACAGAGGCTGTACGGGCTTTTCGAGAGAGAATTTTGAGACGGAAATGCAAGAGCATTTTGAAAAGGTGCGCCCCGAGATCGTTTCCTATGATTGCTATACGCAGTTGGAAGAATTTAATCCCACGGAGGGGATAAGGATTTATTTTGAAAATCTTATCATTTTCAGTCGTTTGGCAAAGAAATTTAACGCCGAACTTTGGACCTCGCTGCTCAGCGTAGGGCATTGGCAGTATAAGCTACCTACCGAGGACGATATCCGTTGGCAATATTCGACGGCGACGGCGTTCGGGGTAACGGGTATGATGTGGTTTTATCTTTATCAATGGAAATTGGAAGATAATTATAGGGGCGCTCCTATTGATTTGTATGACGGAAAGACGCCCTGCTACGACGATTTGAGGCGGCAGACGAAAATATTTAGAGAGTATCACGCTCCAAATTTAGAAAACGCTGTATTGATGGGCTCGCAAATGGTCTCCGACGACAATCGTATATTTATGAGCATCACAGCGGATAAACAAGTGCAAATCAATGATAGATGGCAGCCGTTTGTCAGCGGTATGTTGCGAACGTCCGCGGAAACCGATTATACGACGGAAAATCCCGTTGCTGTTTCTTTGTTCGACGATGATATGCGTATATTAAATCCCCATTCCATACCTTTTATTGTTTCTAAATGGGAAAAGGACGGGGAGTGCGTATATACCGTTGCGAACTTATCCCAAAAAAAGAGCGGAAAAATACATATTCATATGCAGGATAAAAATCAATCTTTATGGTTTGCGCCCGGGCAAATGTGGGTTGTGGCGAATTTAAAGAATTAAGGTGGTAAAAATGATGAAAATTAAAAAAGTAATTGGTTTAACGATAGCAGCCATAATGTCGTTGGGGATTTTCGCTTCTTGTAATATTGCGACTGCTCCTGACACTGGCAATGAAAACGGCGGGATTGTGTTGATTCCCGAAGAACCCGAAACGTACGATACGACTCTGACGGTTGCGTATCAGTTGGCGGGCTACGGTGAGGATTGGTTTATTTGGCTGAAAAATGAGTTTCAAAAGCAAAATCCCGGGGTACGGGTGTTGCTTACGGGCGCAGACGATATGGATACAAAAATGCCTACCTATTTGAGCGGAGGCGGCTTGATTCCCGACGTTATGTTCCTTACCAGCGAAGATCTTTGGAAGACGATGGGGCCGGCAGGAAAACTGCGGGAGCTTTCCTCTTTGTACGAGGAGACCGTTCCCGGTACGAATAAAAGCTTGTACGATCTTATGTTACAAGAAGGGAAAGACCTCGTGGATTACGAATACCTGCCCGGCGACGTGAAACGCTATACGATCCCTTGGGCAGACGGCGTAGAGGGGATTATTTATAACAAGACGATTTTGGATAACTATTACGGCTCTACCGATTGGGAATTCCCGGATACTTGGGCGGAGTTTACCGAGCTTTGTAACGGTTTAAAAGGCAGAGATATCGCGCCGATTACCTATCCCGGCAAAACAGCGGGGTACCTTTCGGGGATGTTGGTATCCTCTATTGCGCAATATCTCGGCGACGAGCTTAATGATGAATTTATTGATCCCGACGAGAACACCGATTACGAAACGCTGTACAATCATGCGGCAATTGAAAAGGGCTTTGAAAAAACGCAGAATTTATTTTCCAACGGTTGGATTATGAGCGGTTCGCAGTCGCTTAGCCATATTCAGGCGCAACAAGCGTTTTTGAGAGGCGAAGCGGCGATGATTCTCAACGGCGGTTGGGTAGAAAACGAGATGAGAGCCGTTCTTCCCAAAGGCTTTGAAATGCGTATGGCGCCTATTCCCGCGCAAGCGGACGGCGCGATTACGCAAACGGCTGTCGCTTACGGAAACGTTAGCTTTGCTGCAATCCCTGCGGAAGCAGCCAACGCAGAGCTCGCCGAAAAATTTATGTTGTTCAGCTGTACACAGGAAGCAGTGCAGGCATTTTATGAAATCGGCGGCTGTTGGCGTCCTTTTGATTACGAGCTTGATTTAACGAAGGGTACGGCGTTTGCGCAGTCTTGCTATAACGTTTGGGCGGACGAGAACGTTTATAAAACGCGGAAGTATTCGACAAGCCGTTTCTTCCAACCGATTGCGGGTCAGCTTTACAGCGACCTTGCAACCGTTAATTCCAACGGCACGATGAAAAACAGCGCGGCAGGACTTGCAAATAAATATTCCTCAAACGCAATTAGCGGGTTCAAAAAAGTTCTTGACGTTTGGAACGAGGCAAAATCCTAATGACAGATATGCATAGCACACAACTTGACGACACACGAAAAAAACGGCGCAAGCTTCAAAGACAACTACCGACGACGTTGTTTATCATTGGATTTTTGGCGTGGCCCATTTTACATTGGTTTGTGTTCAACGGGTTCGTAAATTTTAGTACACTATATAACAGTTTTTTCGTCCGTATATATGCAGGAGCGGAAGAACACGGCTTTACGTTTTATAATTATATTAAAGTATTTAAGCTGCTTTTTGATACGAACAGCACGGAAAATTATCCGCTCGGTTTTTTAAATGCGCTTACTTATCTTGGCTTTAATAATTTGATTTTGTTGCCTTTGTCATTGGTAATAGCGTTCGTTCTGTCCAGAAAAATGTTTATGGGCAAGTTTTTCCAAGCCGTATACTTTTTTCCAAGCTTGATTTCTATCGTTGCAATGGCAACGGCTTGGAGAGAAATGTGGACTCTTGATTACGGCGTGTTTGGAAATATCATGTCGTGGTTTGGCGTAAAGCCCGCGGGAGGTTATTTTTCCGGCTCGTTTGCGCAACCGATGATTTTGCTCTATTGCTTATGGACGGGTATCGGTTGGAATAACTTGATTTTATCGGGTGCGATCAATCAAGTTCCCGTTGAACTGTATGAGGCGGCGGAGTTAGATGGGGCCAACGGCGCGCAACAGCTTTGGCACGTTACGTTGCCTTGTATTTGGCCTACGATCAATACGCTTGTCGTGATGGGCACGGCGGGTGCGTTTACCGTGTTTTTACAAGCGCAAATGCTTGCGCCCAGCGAAGGTATCACCATTGCGATGATCGTCGTAAACAAGGTGGATTCACTCGATTATGGTCTGGCGAGCGCGACGGGTATTTTTATCGGTATATTCGGGATGGCGGTAGTTTACGGAATCCGTAGATTGTTATCGGCGCTGGATAAAAAAATGGGATATTGAGGTGGAGAATATGGTTAAGACAAAGTTTTTTGCTTCAATGACGCCGAAGAAAATAGTTTTCCTCCTTTTAAAGACGCTTGGTTGGGTCGTTTTGTTTTTCTATGCGCTGAGTCTGATCTATCCATTCCTTTGGGTAATCGTCAATTCCTTAAAGTCAGGCGGGTTTTTCATGCTTGACAGTGGGTGGAGCATAGACCCCGCAGGAATCGCTTTATATAATTATATACAAGCATGGACGGGAGAAGGTATCGTAATGTCGGGCGTGGAAGGCGGCGTCGGCACGTTTTTCCTCAACTCGGTATGGATCACATCGGCAAGCGTATTTTTGACCGTTTTGCTCTCGGCTATGGCAGCATATATTTTGGCGCATTTCAAATTTAAAATGCACGGTTTTGTGTACGGCTTGGCAATCGCAACCTTTTTGCTGCCTAGCGTGGGTACCCTGGCGGCATTTTTGCAGATGATGCGTGCGGTTCGTTTGGATAACGCGTTAGGGCTCGTTATCTATTACGCTTCGGGCATCAATTCCAATATGCTCATTTTGTACGGCTGCTTTAAGGGGATACCTAAGGACTATGCGGAAGCGGCGTCTATCGACGGCGCGTCTAAGGTGTCTATTTTCTTTATGATTATGCTACCAATGGCAAAAGCGGCGTTGGTTCCCGTTGCGGTTATGGCGGCGATCAATATCTGGAATGATTATTTTATCCCTGAAATGTTGCTTGCAAACAGCACCGTAAGGACGCTCGCTATCGGCTTAAACGACGTGTTAGCATATGCGGAGCAAAAGAGCAATATGCCTTTGATGTTTGCGGCAATTATAATTAGTTGTACGCCAATGATTATTCTCTATCTTATTCTACACAGACAAATCCTCACCAATATGATGTTGGGCGGATTAAAAGGCTAAAATAAGGAGGTAAAATATGAAAAGAAAAATATCTTTGCTTTTATCTTTTTTCACTATGGCAACCTTTTCTGCGTGTTCCTGTACAGGGGGTATGTCATCGCAGCTGGGCTTGGGTGGCGAAGCGGATACGACGCTTTCCGCGCCCAGAATGGGCAAAATCAAGGACAGCGTGATTTTATTCGGTGAAGATAAAAACGAATTTCCGATGGGCGTTTGGGCTCCCGTTGGTAATTCTATGTTTATCAGCGACGAAGTGTATGCTGATATCGCGGCGGCAGGCTATAATTTTGCCGTAGGGGAAGCGGAGTTTACCAATCAGCACCGTTCGCAGTCCTTAGAGGCGGCGGCAAAGAATGGTATTGGTCTGTTCTTCACGCAGGCAAGCATTATTTCCACTAACCGTCCCGGTACGGCGGCGGACATTAAAACGAAAGAGGAATGTGCGCAGATTATTGCGGAGCTGGATACTTCATTTGCGAAGGGACACGATAATTTCCTTGGATACGTTATGACGGACGAGCCGAATAAGCTGGGTATCCAACAGATAGGCAACTTTATGCAAGCGTATAACGAAGCGTTTGCGGATAAAGGCTGGCTTGGGTATTCCAACATTTTTCCCAGCTATGCTGATATGCTGAATATCGGCTATCTCGAATGGGAGGATTACGTAAAAGATTATGTAAAAACAACGCAGCTCCCCTATCTTAGTATCGACTATTATCCCCATTCCAGAAACAGCGGTACGGTATTTGGTTTGATTACGGATATGGATAAAGCGGCAAGAATCGCAGCTGAGGCGAATATCCCTCTTTGGGCTACAATTCAAACGGTAGAATCACCTTTGGAACAGTTTTCCATCACCGAGGGCATTGCAAGGCAGGCGAATTATTTAAATCTTGCAATGGGCGCAAAAGGTATGACGGCTTGGTTGTATGGGATTCCTTCTCACCATAATCTCACTACCGCAATGGTGAATTTGAAGGGCGAAAAGACCTATATTTACGACGTTGTGCAAAAGGCGAATTTAGAAATCGCAGAGCTTGCAAATTATATGCTGACGCTTGATTATCAATACGTAGCGTTTATGGACAGTACTTTCCCTAGTTACCCTAAATTTGCAAAACCCGTTGCTGATTTCTGTTCGGCGGGCGGCTATTTAACGGGGCTTGGCGGAGACGGATATATCGTTACGGAAATGAAAAATTCTTACGGCGACGTTAAGTATTTCGTTGTAAATCTCAGTGAGGAAAACGCTTGCACGGCAGAACTGCATTGGAATACCGCAAACGTAGAGTATTTCCACCTTTGGGAAAACGGCGAACGTACGGGTTACCGCCGTACGGCATCCAACCTTATTTTAAATTTGGAAGCAGGCGAAGGCGTTTTGGTTGAGCCAAATGTTAAAGTTTAAAAACACAGCAATCGCATTGAGCTTGACGTTGCTTCTGCTTTGTGGATGCTCGCCGTCAGATAAGACGCATAGTACGGATAACGGGCAGAAGGTACAGTGGCTTTCCAATAACTATACGGGCTTCGATTATTCGCGAGGGCAGTTGAATATCAGCGGCGACGAAACGGCAGTAACGGCTTCCTCGCCCTGCGAAACGACTCTTTCTTGCAAACTAAAGCCGCTATTTTCAGAGGGCAGCTTCGATTTGCTTTGCGGGTATACGGATTCGCCTATATACTATGAAATAACGTCGCTTGCCGCGCCCACTGCTTTGTCGGGTGTTATCTTCAGAATTACCGAGAAGGACGTTACCCTTTTAAGCGTGGATAACTATAGGGAAACGACGCTAAAAACTCTTTCGTTTACGTTTGGCGAGTGCCGAGAGGTGGCTTTTGGCAAAATGGGAGAAAGGGTAATACTGAAAATCGACGGGGAAGTCTTATTTGAAGAAAAAGTGGAGGGTGATTTCGGGTCGTATTACGGGTTTGGCGTGCACGATGGTGCGATTTTACGCGTATACGGCATTGCGGAGGAGGAAACCCCATGAAAAAAGCATTGTTTATCACTTCTGCGTTTTTCTTCCTTATCATCGTCGTTTGCGGCGGTATATTGATTGGATATTATGTGGACGATAAAAAGGAAGAAGAAAAATACCAAACGGTAACGGAAGAAAACTATCTTGCCCATAACGATGACGGCGTAGCGTTTTTGCGGATAGACGGATTGAAAATTGCTTATCCCGTTGCGCAAAAAGACAACGAGTGGTATTTGACTCATAACTATTTTGGGGAAGAATCTGAATTCGGGTGCTTGTTTTTAGATGAGCAAAACGATTTGAAAAATTATGCTGTTAAACAGAATTTAGTGATTTACGGACATTCCATGCGTACAGGTGCGATGTTTGAGCCGCTCAAACAGTATCTCTATCATTATGATGATGAAGAATTTTTATCCGAGAATGAAGTGATTACATTGACGATTGGACAAACGCAGACAAAATGGAAATTGTTTTCTGTGTTTTATGCAAGCTCGGAAGAGAACTATATTCAAACGCATTTTTATGACGAAGAGGAATATACGGCATTTTTGGGAAACATGTATCAGAAGAGTATGTATAAAAGTACGTACGACGCAACGAAATCAATTTTAACGCTGTCTTCTTGTAATTACAATTCGCAAGGAGACAGGAGAGTGGTGCAGTTTCAATTATTGGATTGAAACAAAAAATAATCATCCGAAAGGAGGAAACAGATGAATACTGTATGTAAATGTAAACGCGCAATGCTCATTGTCGCCTTGTTTATCGCTACGGTTGCTTGCTTGATAAGCGGTTGCCTAATAGGACTTACGTCAAAAGTAAGCGCGGAAACGACAGCGACTTCGTTTGACGCGCTCATTCATAATAGTGCGGTAACGGCAAAAGTATATGCAGACGGCGCAACAACAACGACGAAATCGGAAAGCTACGGCAACGGGCAATGGATCGTGCAAGGCTATAACCGTGCGGCGGTATTGACGACGGAAAAAGCGACGGATACGGCGTATTCCGTAACCTTAACGTTTAATTTTGCAGACGGCGAAAGCGGCTCGTTTATTTTGGGAACGAGACTGCCT
>JAFUJR010000012.1 GCA_017468085.1 Clostridia bacterium
ACCGTCCACCTTGACAAAAAGATAATACTTGTCATTATTCTTGACTTTTACAACGCCAAACTCTACTTCGTACGTCTTTCCTGCTTCAAAACCGCAAGAATGATAATCAAACGGATCTGCGCCGTTCCAGGCACCATCTGACAGCGGATATACGTAGAAACTTGTTCCTGCATCCGTACAAGTATAGGTATAACTCCACACAAACGAACCCGTCGTATTGCTTGCAGACGGCGTAAAGCGCATATACTGGTCGTTGGCAATCGTCCATTCCTTCGGCATTGTACCGAGGCTTTGATTAGAACCGTTATACAACGTCCAATCTTCGTTATAGAGAGTATCGTAATATTCCAAATCTTCACCGTTGGAGGTCATATCCGTGTAATGATCCACGCCGCCGTCATTCGTCCAAGCCGCGTTTACCGTTTCCGTATGTAATACCCACGTTCCCACCGTCGCACAAGTAAGTGCGCATGCGCTCGCAATCAAAAGTGCTAAAAGTTTCTGTTTCTTCATTCTAATTATCCTCCTTATTTATTCTTAAGGCGATCCGTTTCTTGGATACACCTTTAAAATTGGGGTTAATCTTTATTTTTCCACGCATCGGCATTGTAGATCGTCAATACGTTTACCGCATCGGTGCGGATAGCAAACGTCATCACTGCGTTTTCACTTGCAATTTCATTCGTACAATGTTCCGCAAACGTGTAGACGTAAGTTTGCAATACACTTTCCTCACCAAACTCAATTGTCATTGTCGGTTTACCGTCTACCATCTCTACCGTCAAATACAACAACATGTTCCCACTGTTGAATTGCTCGTTATCGCAAGCTAGGCTCGTGTTGCGCGCTATTTCCGTCAAGCTACCGTCCACCGATTTGGTATAGGGACGAAACTCGTCGCCGCGAAGCATAAACCCATAACTGCCGATAAACACATATATCCCACCCGATGAACCGCTTTCCATTTGCGATTGCATACGCACGCAAACTCTCTTTCCGTAGCCAACCGCCACTGTACCGACCACCGCCTCTGCGTTGTTCAAAACAAGCGTTCCTTCCGAGCCAAAGTTCATATATGCATCCAACTCTAATGCTTCTTTCACCGCCACAGAACCGATTTCTTTCGTCGGCTCGCCAAACATAATTGCCTTGATATTATATATCTCGTCCGCCGTAACGCCGATAGAAAGCAGGAAGTTTTCCGTCTTCTCTTGCAACGTATCCCCATCGTAGGCGTTCAGTTTATCGCGGAAATCCTTGAAATAATCTGCATAACCGCCCGAACGGGTATTACGTTCTCCGTAAATTGAAAAGCTGGTAAATTCGTAATCCTGGATAAGCTGTTCTTCCGATACGCCTAACAGAGCATTGATGAGGAATGCCGCAGTACCCGTTCTGTCCGCGCCGCCTGTACAATGCATATAAACGGGATAATTCTTCTCATCCGCAAGCATCGAAAAGAGCGTTTTCGTATTGCCGTTCATCAACATATCCGAATAACCGCCAATACCTAAATATGTCAACGTTGCGTTAGGGATCGGACTAGTTGTATTGCCCGCTTCGGCATAGGTACGGAAATCAATGTCCGTCTTAATACCCATTATCTCGCTCATATAGATTTTGCCCGCTTCGGTAAGATTGCTCGAATAAATATCCGCAGGCGTCAGCGTGCCGCCGCGGTACAACAACCCCTGTACCGTTTGTTTGTCCGAAGAAGTCGTATACCCTCCCAAATCGCGCACGTTGTGAATACCGTCCACGTTCATCACGCGAGGCCCCAAATTGGTCGTTTGGAAGGTACTTTCATCCATGGCAAGCATTTCGCCGTTTGCATCGTAAGCCTTTACGCGAACGTAATATTCCGTACCCTTATAGAGATTGTATAGGTCTACAAATTTACTTTCTTCCACCACCTCTACAAGCGCATCGGCATAATCGGCTTTCGTCGAATATTCCACCGTATACCAAGCCACGTTCGCCGTACCGCACGTCCATTGTACCCTCACGGGTGCCTGTGCATTTTCTATCGAACCAAACGTACCGCAATAATTGGCAACCGATTCGCCGTTCGTTTGTTGTAAATAGGCTTTTGCCTGCTCGATATAGGGGAATACCTCCCCCGTAGGCGAAAGAATATCTACGCCTTCCGCTTCCTTGGAAACGACTTGTAAACATTCTTCTAATTTGTCATAATTCCCTACCATAGATTTATGTTCGTCGGATAATTTCTCGTATTCGGCAAGCACTGAAAGAACTGTTTCCTTATCCGCCGCCGTTATCACCTCCGCTTCCGGTAAATCGTCAATCAAGCTCATAACGTACAGCCTGCCGTATGCCGTGATATCGGAAATATAGAATTCTACACTATCCAGCGAATATTCACGCATAATCACATGGCATTCCAATAAAATTTTGCCTGCCTTTATGAAGTTTTCCACAGACATTTCAAATTCCGTCCAAGCATTTGCTTTCAAGTTCCCAAAGTAATAATACGCCAAATCCTCGTCCCCCGTATCGGGCATTGCATCGGGACCTGTACCCCAACTCGTGTCCATAATATGGATAGGCACCGTAACGTTATAAGGGTTATAAATAGAAAATTTCACTGTATCGTAAGCATCTAACGCCGCCGATTTGGAAATATAGCTTATCGCCACATTTTTGGAGGGCGCCACAACTCCCGTCGACGCGCCGTTTGAGGATTCGTAGGTGATAACATTGCTTGCCGTCAGTTTCAATACGTCTCCGTAACCGTCCATTTGCACCGTTTCAAAGCTTTCGTCATACGTAAATACACCTGAGAACGTTTCCTTTGCAATACCGTTAAAATTATTCATATCGTAAAGGGTATAAACTTCTCTTTCCGCTTCCTTCGGATGCATTACCATCTGCGAAATATATACGTTTCCGTACGCAGCCGTTGCGCTTCCCTTCTCGTCAAGCGCCGCCATATCAAATTCAAGCCCCCAAGGATAATCTCGGTTATCCAACTCGAACGTAGCCCATTCGCCGGGGTTGATAATCGTCATTTGCTTCCAACCAAAATATGCGGCAATTCTCTTGTCCAATCCATTATAAACGGCGCAGGTTGTCGTTGCGTATTCCGCAATAGGTACCATTGTTGTCAAGTTGACGTACGTCCAGTCGTCCCCCGTGCATTCGATACAAAGCGAGCCTTCCTCGTCCTTGTATTTCACCTCTTCCGAATAGGAGAAATTCGGGAAACCGCCAACCCCTCTTTCCGCTTGGAACGTACCGTAAAATTTATCAAAATAACAAGCAACGCTGTCTTTCGTATAATCCACCGTTCCCCTTGCAACAATAAGCAATTTCTTCACCGCTTGCTCAAACTTGTCGTAATTGCTTACCGCACCTTGATACGCAACGTCGAGTGCTTTATAGTCGGTATAGATCCCTTTCATGGCCTCTTCATTCGCAAGGGATACCGTTTCGGGAAGCGCGTTAATACGCGCAATCAAATCGTTTACTTTGACAAGGTTTTGCTCGTCCGCGGCGGTATATTCCGCGCCGAATTCTATTTGCATTTCATCCACGTAATAGGTTGCGTTTTTTACCGATTTGGAGAAATTAAACGCAAACGCGTAAAACTGCTCCGCATTGCTTTCCATCGCTACTTTGTTTAAATCTAAAGTGCATTTTGTCCATTCACCGACAGGCAAATTAAAAACTTCTTGTGCAATCGCAACACTGCCCGTTTTCAATGCGCTGAGCGTAATAGGCGCAACCACCTCGTTTGCGTTATATACCCAGAGGGAAAGACTCTTGATATCCTCCACCTTACAATCGGCGAAATCTGTTGTCGTCAAAGGTTGAATAACGTTGCCAAACGTACCGTCTTGATAATAAATTTTTAAGCTGTTTTCCCCTTCCTTCTTTTGTTCGGAAGTAATATCCATTGTAAAGGTCAGGTCAAAATTCGTTTGCAACTGCTTAATTGCGTATAAATCGTCGTTGTTTTCAAAACCGTTCAAGGTCTGTACGCCCGTATAATCTTTTACGGGCTCGACAACTCCAGAACTGCTATCACTTGCCGAATTATCCGTGGATTGCCGGTTATCGTTACAGCCTACAAGCCCAACAGCCGCAAGGCAAAGAACGGAAAAAACCAGACTTTTGATCAAAATACTCTTTTTCATCTTCTTCACCTCATTTCACAAAACGAATATTACCAATCGTAAAAGTTCGATCTTGCTGTAATGTGCCGTTTAACGTATTCGCAAAAGCGATACGAACGTGCGTTGCACCGCTTAAAACATCTTCGTCAACATTTGCAAGCTGGATACGATATTCCTTTTCTTCGCCTGCACGCAGGTAAATACCGCCCACCGTTTCACGGACGTCGCCTGCAATTTGTACGTTGGCTTCGATCTCTCTATCCGTTGTATTTTTAATAACGAACACAAGCTCCTTCACACCTGCAAAATTCAACACTGCAAATTCCACATAAGGACGGAACGCCGTCGTTTGCGCTACATTTCCTTTATTCTCCGACTTAATCGTAACGTCTGCACCGTTTGCGCTTGCCATTACAATGCTCTTCTCGTTTTTATTAAATGTCTGCATATCTGCCGCACCGCTTTGACCGAGGGAGTATTGATAAGACTTGCTTGCGGTTTCTATCGTCAAAGTCTTTTCCCCTGCGCCCGTTGCAGTAGATTCGGTATACTTATATCCCGCGCCGCTTACTTCGCCTTGTTTTACTTCACCGTTGATTTTCAAACTGCTTGCACTGGAATATACTTCGCTTTCCGTCGTTTGTCCGTCCGCGGAAATTTCCGATTTCACAAGCAATCCGTCGCTGTTTTGCAGCGCCAAAATGCGGTTTGCAAGTTCCTCCCTTGCCGCATAGACAAGCGCGTCGTCCTGATAATAAATTGCCTCGTCAAAAATCGATGCGTACAGATCGTTGACGTAATCGTCGAAATTCACGCTTGTACCGTAAGCCGTCGCCCGCTCGTTTAACAGATTTTCGTACACGCAAAGCATATCATAATCATCCATAGAATCGCGATAATTGACAAGCCGCAAACTCGCAAACGGACTGTCGCTACCGTAATATTTACCGGGATAGAGCAAGAAGCCGTCGCCATGGCAGTTGGAGGCTCTGTCGGGCGTATCATACGGGTCGATAAAATCTTCCACATCGTGATTTCCCGAAGGTTCGTAAAGGTTGACAGCCCAGTAAAGATATCCGTTTATCTTATACTTCTTTTCCATCCAACCCGAAACGCGCGTACCCAAATTGAAATCATCCAAATGGAAAGTGGGATATGGATTGGTAGGGCCGCAACAAGTGTACGCCCATAAATCACCGTTGGTGTTATCTTCCGCTGAAGCTTGATATTTTTGAGCCGAAATATCGTCGCCGAATAAATTGAGATAAGGACAGAACACAGAATTGAGTTCGCCTACGTATTCCTCCACAAAATTTACGTTGGTAAAAATCGCAGGGATATCCAAAATCGATTGCTCTACCTGTTGTCTGAACTCTTTACCGTATTCTTCTTGTAAAGTATCCAAAGCCTCGTCGCATTCGACCACTGCACGCTCTAACATCAACTGATAATCGCCGCCCTCTTGGAATACACGGATCGCGTCGTCCTTTCTTTCTTCGTGAATATCCGCTTCATCGTAACCGCTGGGATAAATATACGAGTAGTCCACGTAATTTGTTTCAGGCGTAGAGATCTCTACCAGCTTTCTAACGTACTCGATCACGCTGTTCGCATTCGCACCGTCGTGCGTAAACGGAAAGCCCAAGTGCACGGGAATAACGATAGAATTGAAATTGTCATTTTCAAAATATTCTTGAACATAACCGGTAAAATTTTCTATATTGTTATAACCAAGGTCACTTCTTTGCACGTAATCGGGATTGATTTTATATTTGAGCAACGTCTGCACGTAAGCGTCCATCATTTCATCGTTCGCCTCGTACTCCCCTTGCGCAAGAAAACTGCGGTAAATCAAGAAGCAGGATTGGAAGGTTCTTCTTCCTTCATATTCAATATCCCAAACCTCGACTGTTGCGGGAATTTTTTTCGTTTTACCGTCCATTTTCAACGTAAACACACCGCTGTAAATACCGGGGACGGTATCGCTTATCGTGGTAATTTCTACGGTAATGCCTTGATTTTCCCCTTTCTTAACAGTATTTTCTTTATACGCTACTGCCGTTTCCATAGGAAGAAGCATATCCGGCAATCTATCGCCAGCCCGATACGTCGTATTGTTTATGTTGAACATTTCATTTATCTGTACGTATTTTTGGTGATAAACGTCAATCTGTTCGGTGGAAATGGTATTCCCTTTTCCGTCGGAAAGCTCCGCCTCTATCAACTCGTAAGAAGAAATGTCCTGCCCAGCCGTGATAATAAGCTGCGTTCCCTCCGTTTCGTCTTTCATCATCGAAAGATAAATTTCCGCATCCTGTTTTTCGTAAACACTCAAATTTCTGTTTTGAGGCACTTTTGCAGTCGAATAGGTACTCCACACTTCCGTAGCCGTAGCTATTCCTTCATTTTTGGACGACTCCGAATCGTCGCTCTGCGATAAAACGTTGTCGGAACACCCCACCCAGCTCGCCATCATTAATATGGCAAGCAACGACGAGGTGATTTTCTTAAAATATCCCTTCATTGTTTTCTCCTTTAAGGGTAATTTGCTCTTAATGGTTAGATGTTGTTTTTGATCGTTGACCACTTAGAGGCAATATCGTTTTGATTAGCGCTCATAACGTAATTTACGATTTCGTCAACCGTCTTTCCTTGCTTATATTGCGCCATAATAGGATCTACCAACCCGCTGAGACCGTTACGGTAAATCGAGCTGACGTTTGCAAGCGTGAACATCTTGGATTTTGCGTGCGTCGTGCAAAGATAGTTTTCACTGACTAAATCGGTTACGCTCTGCGTGAATACGGTCAGGTTGGGTTTCGCCGCATAACCGCTGGAAGGCGTTGCGGGCAATCTCAAACCGCCCATGGTATCGTAGTAGGTGTTCAATCCCTTATCCGAATACATAAACTTTAAGAATTGTTTTGCTTGATCGATATTATCACTGTAACAAGGAATAAAGCCTTGATGATCCACACCACCCGTTGCGTAAGAATTCTTTCTCGCCGCGCGTACAAGCTCGATATCCGCATCCGTTACGCCCGTAGGCTTCGTAGTAGAAGTACCGTCTACATATTTAACGATTTCACGAAGCTTTGCGTCCGATTTGTCCGAACCGTCCGCAAACTTATCGGTAATGGAGCTAAGAACGGGTGCTTTTACAAAATCGATATTTGCCGTATCGCTACCCATTTCTATACCAAGCCACGAACCGTTGATACAGAACGCCGCTATGCCGTCCAAAAACGCGCCTTGCATATCCGTAAAATCCTGCGAGGTCGAATATTCGTCTTGATATTTATATTTATAATCGCCGCCCGAAGTCTTTTCCATCGCCAACAATTTGGTGATAAATTCTACCACCTCATATTGACCTTGGTAGTTATAGATTTGCTCCGCTTCCATATCCACGGGAGGCTTGCCTTCCTTGAAGCGGTTGAACGTTTCAATGCCTTCATACTGTGCAAAGTAAATGTTAATAAAATCGGAGTAATATTCCGACTCTGCACTGAACGTAAACGGGTACACTTTTTTGCTTTCATATTGTGCCGCAATATTGTCGCAGACCTCAAATAATTCGTCCGTCGTTACAGGCATATAATCGGTTGTATATCCCAAAGCCTGCCAAGCATCTCTGTTTCTGACAATCCCAAACGCACCGCCTGCCCAAGGCACTGCATAATAATTGTCGTCATAATTAAAAAATTCTTCATGCTGAGGATTTACTTTCGAGCCGATTTCCGACCAAACGTCGTTGAGACTTACATACAGCTTATCGTAATGTTTGCCATCAAAATCGTGTCCCTGCGTCATATATACGTAGCGTCCGAAATCCCCTTTCTTTGTAAAAATAACGTCTGCGGTAGATTGTCCAGACATCAGCTGCGTATCAATCGTTTCCAAACCGCCCGAACCAAGTTCGGGTACGATGGTAACCCCGATGTCCGTTTCTGCAGTGAACGCCGTTGCCAAATCATTCAGCCACTGAATACCATACCCAAGGTTCGCCACTTGTACTGTAATCTGTCCTTTGCTCCCCGTCGTGCCGCTGGAATCATCTCCGCCGCCTAAACAACCGCCAAGCGCCGTAACCGACATTGCCATTGCCATACCGAGCATAGCTATTTTTTTGAATTTTCTCATATTTTTTCTCCTTACAATGATTTTTAATTATTATCAGCCTTTTAAGCCGCCTAAATATACCTTTTCCATAATCGTATTTTGGAATGCCAAGAACAGTACCAAAATAGGGAATAACGAAATCAATACCCCCGCAAAATAAACGGGCTTACCCGTAGTACGAATACCGATTTCCTCGAAAATATACACACCGTACGCAAGGTTGGGGTATGCTTTCATATAAAGCAACGTTCCTTCGTAATCGTTCCAACCCGTAATAAAGTTCATTACAAACAACGCAATCGCACTAGGTACCAGCATCGGCAGCATAATCTTGAAAAAGATTTGATAATCGTTTGCGCCGTCGATTTCCGCCGCCTCGGCGTAACTCCAAGAAATCCCCTTCCAGAAGGCATACATATAAAAGAAATGTCCGCCGAATAAGGTGATATTCGTATACAACAGCAACGGATTATCCACCAAACGCAAATCGCTCAACAGCTTATACTGTGCAGGCCCTGCGCCGTACAAAGGAATAATGGAAATCACCAAACCAAGCGAATACAAAAATTCGGTAAATTTCGATTTATAATGCGCCAAGATATAACATACCATGATTGTAGACATCCAACTAATCAAGCTTGCCCCCGTCGTTCTCCACACCGAATGCCACAACATCTCTAAGTAGGAATACCTCTTTACGCCGTTATTGATAGCAAACTCGCTGAATGCCTTGATATAGTTATCAAACGCAAACGGCGGATAAAAGGAAAACAGGTTAGCGTTTCGTTTATCAAAATTAAATCCGTAATTCCCCAAGCCGTAGCCCGATTTCTTTACCGAGATAAAAAAGCCTTGTAGGAAAACGACGACAATTGCCGCCGCATATAACGCAAACAAAACAAACGCAACCGTAAAGACGATTTTTTTAGAGAGGCTTTTTTGATTTTTTCTTTCTGTACTCATCTTTGCACTCTCCTTACTCGTCGTTCGCTGTCAAAAACTTTCGCACCGTGAACACAATCGGAACGGTAATCACCGTCATCACAATACCGATTGCGGAAGGCAGATAGAGGAAGGTACGCCCTTTTAACGTCAAATGATACATCACGTACGCAAGCGTTTCCGTTTGTTTCGCGCCTTTAGTAAATGCGAGAATGGGTCCCGTCGAACCAAGGCAAGCCGCCGTGGATAGAATGATGATGGTAGAAAGAGTAGACCATATCCCAGGAATGACAAGGTAAATCAATTCCTGAAACCAATTACAGCCGTCAATTTCCCCTGCCTCCAGCATTTCGGGACTTAACGAGTTCATAGCGCCGCCCATAACGACGATATTACCGCCCAAACCGCATAACACGTGATAGATAAGAATCGTCCAAATTGCCGACCCTTCGTCGGATAACGGCGCGGTATACACGGCGTCCGCAGGATTCGTCAATTGAAAAATCTTGTGCATCAAGCCGCCGTGATCGATGAGGTATCTATACATCATTACAAGCGCCGCGCTGGTAACGATGCTGGGCAGGTACGTGATCACACGGAAAAAGCGGTAGCCTGCAATTCTTTTGTAAATGAAGTAGGAAGCCAAAATTGATAACGGAAACATAACCAAAATACCTGCGCCATAAAACAACATAGTATTTTTGAACGCCGTACCAATTTTAAATCCGTCTACCAAGTTCGTGCCTTGCGTTAAGCTTTTCCAAATATTTTCAAATTGCTCAAAGCTGAACACTTCGTTCCCGTTTTCCAGTGTTTTAAACGCAAGCAAAAAGGAATCCAAATGCACGTACAGCCAAAACACCAAGAAATTGATAATCGGCAAAATTAAAAAGCTGGCAACGAATATCTTTTTCCTAAATTTTCTCGTATGTATTATTTCTTTTAACGCCATACGTTTCTCCTTTTTATGACAAATCAAGTTTAGTAATTGTAGGTACTGATATTTCTATAATCATACCACGTGCAGGAATCGTATTCGGGCAACGGCTCCCAGCTGGGCAAGAGCAATTCGTCCTCTAATTCCTCTATCGCCGTTCCGTTTTCCGCGTAATGTTTCATACACTCTAATACGTATTCGTAACGAATAAGCTGACCGCCCAAATGGAATTGATTGCATTCCGCACCGATTACCATATTCTCACGCAGGAAATACCCGTTAAACAGCTTGATAAACGATTGCATGTCGGTTATCATCATCTCCATTTCCGCACAAAGGGCTTTCACTGCTTGTCTATCCCCTGCTTCGTATGCCTTTCTCAACTTTACGGGAAGCTCCGATTTGACGGATAAAATTTTCGCAAGCAAGCTGTATTTATTAAAAACATATTGATATACGCCCCCGTTTACACTTGCGTATTCTTTCGCAAGCCTTGCATACGCCTCGCCCACGCCGTCAGGGAACAGCAGGTGGTAATTCCCAAGCAATATATCCGAATACAGCGCACAAAAAGAAGTATTACGCTTTACTTCCCGCTCCCTTTTAAACGGATCGTCTAAATAATCAAGCAACGTCATGTCCTCATATTTTACGCCAAACATACGGAAGAACTTTTCTTTATCCACCTGTTTGTTTTCTGTATGACCGAGGTTGTATTCCGACGCCCAAAATAAGGTAGGCAATACTGTATACCAACCGCAAGGGCTACAATTATCCGCCCACACTGTTACCATATAATGCGTGATGCCCTTTTCCGCACAAACCTTCATTTGCGGAAGCATCGTAGCAATGCTGTTACGGTTGTTGGGGGTAAATCCTGCAATTTTCCAAGCATGCCCTGCATAAGTTACTTTGTCTGAATAGGTTAGGGTTTCGTCGATCAGCTTACGCAAATTATCCTCGTCTTTTTCTTCATAATTCCAAAGTACAATCGAGGTGTCGTCGTGTAAATTCTCTTTTACTTGTTTTGCAGTAACCGAAGAATCGCATTTTTCCGTCAACATATCGTTCCAAATTTCACATGCGTAGCCGTATTTTTTTGCGATAGCAAGCACCCTTATCAGATGCCTTAAAACCAGTTCCTTGCCGTCTGCCCTGCCATGCACTTTCATATAGTTGCCCATACCTATACAAAACGCTTCGTCAAAACCGATATGAATATTTCTCGAAGACAAACCTTTGGAAATGGATGCAAACATTTTATCGATAAGCTCGTAAACCCTTTCATCGCCTACCATTACCGTAGCATCCGTATCCATAAGCGGACGGAAGTGATCGTGCATCGACATAAAACTTAAATGCGCCAACGTTTGTATCCCTGCAATTACCTCTATTCCTTTTTCTTTCCCATAGGCATCAAGCTCTTGTAATTGCACTGTTGTATATTTTCCTTTTTTATAAGCAAAATAAGGCTCGCTATCGATATGATACGCGCCGGACAAACCTAAATACAGCTTGGTATACCCCAGTTTTTGCATTATATCTATGTAGTTTTTTATAGTTTCCACTCTCGGCGTACTACCAGACGAGCATTCTAAATAGATGGATAAATCCTTAAATCTTCGAAGCATATATTCCTCATTTTATCAATGTTGTTATTTTACTCTTTTTTTGATTAATGTCAACGTGTAATATTTTCCAGCTATCTTATTTCGGTAAAAGTTAACGTCAAATACTATAACACATAAAAACACAATTAAACGCCAAAAACAGTGTCGAGCACCGTCTTGCATTTATATTGTAACACCGAATTTTCCCCATTTTCAATACCCAAACCCCTCTTATTTATATCCGTTTTTCTCATCTTGTTATAAAAAACTCTTGACAAGTGCCAAATTTGCCTTTATACTGTATTTGAAAACAAGCGGAGGCAAAATATGTTAGATATTTTATTTGGCGACAGCGGTTATTTAAAATATTACGAAGATGACACCGACTTTAATTATTCTTATTCTATCAATACGACAGATTACCCAACGATGCACAGCCACGTGGATTATTGGGAATTTTGCATATTGACACACGGGAGCATCAAGAATCGTATACAGGGTAAGGGAATTGAAGTTTACTCTGAAAAAACCTTATCGTTTATGACCACAAAGGATTGTCATTCTTGGTTAAAAACTTCCCCGTATGTGCGTTATATCAATCTTCCTGTCCGCGAAACACACCTTTTGCGGCTGATGGAGCTGATTTCACCTACTCTAAAAGAGAGTTTGATTCAAGGACCGCGACACTTTCCGATTTCCGATACGTTGATCGGTGAAATCGAAAATCTTTTACATCAATGCAACCTTTTAAGCTCAAAACAAGTCGAGAAGAAAAATGGCTTACTTTGTTCGGTAATTTTGCTTTTGCTTCAAGAATTAAACCGTATTCATCTTAATGTACATGAGAATTCCTCCCCCTTTATGAAAAAGTTGTTTCCCATCACGGAAAAAATGGAGTTTATCAGTTATTCTGTAAACGATTTGAAAAAAGCATTGAATTATTCTTCTGCACATATGAATCGTTTGTTTAAGGAACATTTGAACACCACGCCGCACGAATATTTGCAGAGCCATAAGTTCCGTTATGCAAAAAATCTACTGCAAAACACAGATTTAAGCATGATGGAAATCGCCTCAAAAATCGGCTATTCCAATCTTTCTCATTTTTTTACTAATTTTAAAAAATACTATGGAATCACCCCAGGCGATTGCCGCAAGGGATTTTAATTATAAAAACTATCTATAACAATTTTTATTAACTTGGAAGTAGTAGACGACGCCTTGACTTTTGCGAGCGCGCCTGCGGCGCGCAATCAAGGCGTCGTCTTTATTTTACTTACTAACTTACCGAACTTAAAGACCGAAAAAACGGCGGCTTTCGCGCTTATTTTAAACGCAAAACCGCCGTTAATTTTTATTAAATTTTTCATTTCAACGCGTATCTGGGGTAGGCATTTGTCTATTTCATAGCCAATGTACCATACGGGTATCT
>JAFUJR010000013.1 GCA_017468085.1 Clostridia bacterium
CTTGAAATTTTTATCAGATTTTAAGGCGAAGTCGAACGAGCGCGGGAAGCGTCGTTTTGATAACAAAAAAAGCATCTATCAAGCAAAACATTTTGCTTGATAGATGCTTTATTCCGTATTTCTTTTGTATTTAATTTATCGCGCTATCTTATAATAGCTTTATGCGATTTTTCTTCCACTGCAAGTTGATTGCTATATTATTTTGCAACTTTTTAATACCAAATAACTTCCGCCGACGAATACGTCGCTAATTTTTATTTCTTCGTCAAAGACGATTATATCCGCGTCGTAGCCTTTTGCGAGCTTTCCTTTCTTTACGTTCAATATCTTCGCCGGTACTTCCGTCAGCATTTTCACCGCCACAGGTATGGTATATCCGCAATCGTTCACAAGCGTTTGGATAAGCCTATCCGCCGTCGCTACGCTTCCCGCGAACGCCGAACGGTCTTTCAGCTTACACACCCCGTCTTCCACGATAAACTCCGTGCCGCTCATTATCCCTTCTTTGATATCCGTCCCCGCGATTTCCAAGCTGTCCGTGATAAGCGCAACTTTATCCGTACCCTTAATTTTGATAATCATTTTTATCAAATCAGGCGGCAAGTGCTTTCCGTCCGCGATAATTTCCACGTAAAGCTCGTCACGAAGATACGCGCTTTCAATTACGCCAAGACTTCTAAATCCTTTCTCGCGCGTGATCGTCGAAGTACAAGAATAAAGGTGCGTGATTAAATTACACCCGCTTTCTATCGCCACTTGCATATCCTCGTACTTCCCGTCCGTATGCCCTGCCGAAGCTATGATATTATGCGCCGTTAAGTATTTGCAAAACTCACCGTTTGTATCGTTTTCGGGCGCGTACGTCCAACGCGCAATACTTTCGCCGTATTCTTCGATTAAGCTTTCGTAATCTTGCTTTTGGGGCGGCGTGATAAACACGGGGCATTGTGCGCCCGCTTGCTTGGGAGAAAGATACGGTCCTTCCAAGTGCGCGCCTAAAATATTCCCTTTCGTTTTGCCCTTCGCCTTATGAATATTCACAACGGCTTCTTTCATCGTTTCAAACGCGCCTGCGGAAATTGTAGGCAAAATACTCGTCGTTCCGTGCGCTAAATGATAATCACAGCCCGCGATCACGTCTTCCACCGTACTGTTCATAAACGCATACCCGCCCGCGCCGTGCGTGTGCAGGTCGATAAACCCTGCCGATACGTAGTTTCCCGTGTAATCGTATTCCTCGTCGGCGGGTTTATTTTCTTTCGAAACTTCCACGATTTTGCCGTTCAACGCGTACACGTACCCCTCAAACAGCTTTTCCCCGACGATGATTTTATCGCTTTTTATCTTGATCATAATAATTTCGAGCTCTCGTTATCCAAATAGAGTTTTGCATTTTCTTGCAAGCGTAAGATACTTGCGGGACAATGCTCGTCTATGCTCCCGTTCAACGTTTCATACACCGCGTTCGCTTTCGTTTTCGCGGGTACGATACAGAATAAATACGGCGCTTTCACGAGCGTAGGCACGGTCAACGTCATTGCGTGCGTAGGCACTTCGTCAAGGCTTGCAAAGCAACCGTCGTTGACTTGCTGTTGACGGCAGATTTCGTCTAACTTCACGGGCTTGACCCATTTTTCGTCTTTAAAATCCGCTACGGGAGGATCGTTGAACGCGATATGCCCGTTTTCCCCGATTCCCATTATCACGATATCCGTAGGATTTTCTTGAAGCAATTTTCCGTATCTCTCCGCTTCCGCTTCGGGATTCGTCGTTGTGATGTCTATGTAATTGACGCTCTTGAACGGTACGAGCCCAAAGATATGCGCCTTTAAGAAATTCCCAAACCCTTGCGGCGCGTTCTTATCCAGCCCGATATATTCGTCCATATGATACGCGTTGACCCTGTTCCATTCGATTTCTTTATCTTCGACGAGCGATTTTAACACGTCGTTTTGCGAGGGCGCGGCGGCGAAGATCATATTGATTTCTGCCTTTTCCGCTAAAAGCTCCGCAATTTTCGCTTTAATATCCTTTGCCGAAGCTTCGCCCATTAAAGTCCTGTTGTCATAAATTTCTACTTGCAATTTATCTACTTTTAAACTTTTCATAATAACTCCTTTACTTAGCAAGAATACGTTTTGCATTTCCGCTCAAAATAAGCCTTTTTTCTCTTTCCGTCAACGTTTCGTCTAAAACGATTGCGCCGACGTACATTGCCGGTGAACAAATCGGATAATCCGACCCAAATAAAATACGCTCCGCGCCTACTTCGTCAATCAGTCTTCTGAGCATACCAAACCGAAACAGTCCCGTCCCCGAAAGATCAAGATAGCAATTTTGGTTCTTTTTCATTCTATCAATATGGCGAAGCAACGTCGGTTTTTCGAGCGGGTGCGCCGCCACGAACGTGGTGTGTTTATGCCGCGCTACCATTTCGTCCATTTGCGTATCGTCCATAGAATGAAAGCTTACCGCCATTTGGTATTCTCCCGCAAGCGCAAAAATCTCGTCTAAACCTTTATGCGCGTAGTCATAGCCAAACCGACGTGGCACGAGTTCGCCGATCAGTTTCACACCAAGCGCGTGCATACGCTCCATTTCTTCGCAAGATTCCTTTACGTAATTTGGATGAACGTGAAAGCCTACTTCATAAAAATCCCCGTAGTAGTCGCGGGCTTCGAGCGCTTTTTGGTTAAACGTCTGCACCGTTTCCCACGCGTTTTCTTCTTGCCCAATTTTTTCTAAACATAAAACTGAACCGCAAATTTTCACAACCCCAAGATTTTTTAGCAATCGTAAAGTATCTTCTTTTTGAAGCTTTAAATACTCTTTATGCGAAGAAATATCAAACGTACTCTCTAAAAAAGGATGTGTGTGAAAATCTATAATTTCATAGTCCATAAAATTTTCTCCGTTCTCTATTCCACGAGATTTTTCTCAAAAAAGGTCAAAGCTACGTTCCAATCCTCACGGGAAAAATAGTGATACCCCTCACGCAGATAATACCCTACTTTCCCCTCGTGATAAGGAACGCCGATTTCCGCGCTTTGAGGCGCGATTAGCCCGCTAACGTCCAAGCTTTCCCAAGCCGAACTTGCAAAACGCGCGCCGTTCAGCTCCCCCTTTGGATTGGCTCTCGGATCACCGCTTGCCGACGAAACGGATAAAACGCGCGGAGCTATTAAGCGTAATAAACAGTCTTGATCAAACGTCAACTCTTTCTCCTTACCGATAAACGACGGATATTTTTTTGAAAACCAATACGGGCGTACGGTTGCAAGAATACGGATATCCTCACATTCTTGGTTAATTTCGCGATATAACGCCGCGCCGCCTACACCCGAATTATTCGAATGAACGAAGGCGAACCGTTCGTCAAACGCCGCCGTTAGCAACGCCGTCTTTCCCAAACGGGAATGTCCTACGATCGCAACGTTTTTTTGATCAACTTCTTTAAACGTTTCCAAAAAATCCCGTATTCGCATAGCCGCCCAAGCCCACATAACGAGCTTTCCCGTATAAAATTCCGTCGTAAGGATTTTTGCGTTTTCATCGGCTTGTTCGCTATCTACCGTAATATCTTCGTAGCAAACGAACGCAAACGCCCAACCCCGATCAATAATTTCTTCGGCAGGAAAATACTTATTCGGAATTTCTCTTTCAAAATTTAAAGAAACTACCGTTTTTACGGGTTTTTTCGCCCCTTTCGGAAAGCACATCACGATAGGAAACGCCACTGTTTTTCCGTAAACGTCCGCTTTAAGCAAATACCGCTCGATCGGCGCTTTTCCCGCGCAAAACACCTTATCCGCATCACTTACAGGCAATTCTTCCGCGTATACTCGCGTAGGAGAAGTGGGAAAACGTCCGTATTCGTTCTCTAACAATATTTCTTTTATTTTTTCTCTGTTTTGCAAAAGCTCTATCATATAATCACCTTTTTTGCGAGTTCTACGCCTAACGTTGAAAAGCAAGGGAATAGCGCAAGGCTATTCCCTAAACTTAGCGTTCAACGGTTATTTATTCCAAACGAGTTCCGTGCCGTTCCAATTCCACGCCAACGGATTAGGATTGCTTTCTGTGAACGTTTCGTACAAGTCCGCAAGCGACACGTAGCGCAATACGTTCTTATATTGCTTGCTTTCATACGTCGTTCCGTTCGTATGTTCGTACGTTTCTATCTCGTCGTTTCCTGCAACGATATAACGGAGTTCTAATTTACTTGTGTCGAAATACGTTAAGTGCCAATTCGTCATATACGGTACGACCGTTTCATCTACGTCCGTCGTAGTTTCATCGTCAGCCGTTCCCGCGATTACGTAAACGTTTTTATAGCGAGAATTTTGATAATCATCGCTCGTCAGACTACCGCGCCCCGCGTCAGAGAAGAACAAAACTCCACCCACACAATCTTTACTGTACACCGTATTTTCAACAATTACGTTATTCATATAAAGATTTACGCCTTTATTATATATCAAATACCTATTAACGCCATTAGACGTAAACGCATTATGCGCAATTTTTATATGTACGTTATCCAAATCCACCCTTCCGTCCATTGCATACGCCAAAACGTTATTGCCGACGTAGCTTCTGTTTTGGATATTTTGCGTGGAATAGAAATCAAACGAGATATTTTTAATCATTGCCCCGTCGCCAAGATACGCAAATAAACCAAGCTCACCGGGTCCTTCGATACGCCATTGATATCCTTGCCCGTCTAACGTTCCCGCAAAGCCGACCGTAACCGTGCTTGCAGCAACAGACCCGCTTTTTATCACGCTCGTACCGTATCCGTATTTTGTGTGGAACTGATAACCAGTCGTCGCGCTGTCCATATCAAAATTTGTTTTTGTAGATTGAATATCGTTTCCAAGAATATAATATCCTGTATTATGCTCCGTTTGGTCTTCACCAACGTTAAACACTTTCATATCCGCGCCGACCGTCAGCTTATCCGTCACGTACATCACTTGCATAGAATATACGTTATTGCTATCGTCAAAAAGCGACAACGCGTATTTTTCGCCAAGCGTTAAGCCCATACTCTCCACCGCGCTTTCGTCGAACGAAATTGCGTTTCCTGAAACCGTTCCCACGTGCTTTGCGCCGATATACGCCTGCGTATACCCCGTGCTAAGCCCTGAAACCGTCATAGGCACTTTGCCCTCTACCGCTTCCGCCGTTTCGTAAGCTTCAAAATTCGTTTTGCGGGTCTGCGTGCCTAAGTACTCGTTTAAATCGGAAATAATATCTTCGTCCGTTCCGTCGATAATTTCGTCGTTTGCCACCGCGCGCATAGAACGGGTAGTATCCGTAGCGTCTGCGTATTCATACGTCGTGCTACCTGCTTTTTCAAGCTTGATATACGCACGCGCCGTCAATTCCATTCCGATTGCCGACGTCCATTGCGCGTCGGTAAACTCATACGCCGTTTTGTCGTAGACGATTGCGGACGTATATTCAAAATCCCCGTTTTCGTCAAACTTAACCGTTTTCGTGCAAGGAATATCCGCAAGATAGGTGGTCGCGTCTTCTGCGCTGATTGACGAAACGTCGCTTGACTTAGAAACAAGCGCGCCGAAAGACACTTCGTAGCCCGCCGTCGTATAAGCGTTGTAGTAGTATTCGCCGACGTTCGTCGTGAAACGGATCCCCAAGCTATCGGGAACGGTACGCACTTGCGCGCCACCTACCATCGCGAAATAATTGCTTTCTTCCGTCGGTTCAGCCGCTTTGGCAGGTGAAGCCGAAAGAACGCCCGAAGCGACTGCCATTGCGCCTACGCAACCGAGCGCGCACAAAGAGATTACGTATTTTTTAAAATTCTTCTTCATCTTTTTTCCCTCCTTAATCGTTGTCCAACCACGACGGGTTGAAATTCACGTAATCGTCGCCGGAAGCCGTGATTACGTCTGCGTGCAATAACTGAATTTGCATGTTTAAAGCTACATAGTTTTTTCTCATATCAATTCTCTCCTTTTTTTATGCCGTACCCCGAAGATTGTTTTACCGTCGGGGCAGACATTTATTTTTTTTAAGATTTCCAAATTAGCGTGCTATTCGCCACGTCTACACTCCAAAGCATACCGTCAAAAGATACTTCCGCAAGCGCCGTATAGCTTTCGTATACGTTTACGCCCGTGTAAGCGTAAGTAGAGTTATCCAACAACGAATAATTCGTTGTATCCACGTTGTTTGCGACGATAGCTTTAACGCTCGTTATGCCGTCCGCCGTAGTCGCATTGCCCCATTGTGCCATATACGAGCTATTCGACACTACGTATACGTTCGAAAGCTTTGCTTGCGCCTTATCAAGCGCCGTGTTCGTTCCCGCATTTTGATAATTACGAGTGTTATCGGCATAAAACAGCACGCCCGTACGCTTGGTTAAGTCCATATTTAAACATTCCACGACTACGTTCGTCATCAACAACATCAAATCGCGCGTTCCGAGTACGCTTACGCTATACGTTGGAACGTTGACCGACTGCTTCATTTTTGCATATACGTTTTCAATCTTTACGCCGTTGCCCGCAGGATCGTTTTCCATCGTATGCGCAAGTAGGCTGGGCGTAAGCTTGTTTTGCGTATTCACCGTTTGCGCGCCGTCGAGAGCGATATTTTTCACCGTCGCACCGTCAAGCAAGCGTCCTAACAAACCGCAAGTATCAAAATTGAATTTCAACGTTTTTCCGTTTCCGTCGAGAGTTCCCGCAAACCCTGCCGTTGCACTCGTCGTATACGAATTTTTCACGCCGTAGCCAAGATGCGAGTTAGGCGTAGCCGAAGTCGCGTCGATATCTTTTCCAAGCAAATACTGCCCTTCAATCACCGTCGTTGCCGTTGCAAGATCGAAGATAGCAAGGTCGTCCGCTTCGTCTAAGATACGGGTATATACTTTCAGCGTAAGGTGATATCCGCAAGTCGCCGTGTAGACGCTGACTTTCTTTTCAAGAACCTGTCCGTTATCCGCTTCAATTCCTTTCAAAAGGTTGTCTTCTACCGTGATTGCGTTTCCTTCGCTTTCCGCTTTCACAACGCTGACTTCTTCGCCGAAAACGCTTTTGAAATCTACGTTCCCGTCGTAAGCTGAAAAGGGAATAGGCGTCGAATACTCCGCCACAGGAAGCACCACGTTGACGGTAATTTCACGGGAATATTCTTTGGCTTCGTCGCCCGTCCCAACCGCACAGGAAAGCTTTACTTTTACAACGCCTTCCGCTTTCGCCGAAAGAACGCCGTTTTCCAAGCTTACGTACTCCGTCGCGTTATCAAGTAGCGCAACGTTGCAATCCACCGCTTTGCCGTTTGCAATCGCGTGCGTTTCAAAGGGAATGGATTTTTGGAATGTGTTCCCCGCAAAGTTTTCCGCCGTATACAGCGTGAAAGTATCCCTTTCGCCGTCGTTTACGTAGAGATTTACCTCGTCGATTATGGTAATTCTCAGCGTTTTTTCAAGGGTTGCCCCCGTTTCTCCACGCCAATTCGCGCTCACCGTCAACGTAGTTTCGCCCGTTTTGACGGGAGTGAGAACATTTCCGTTCATTTCCGCCAGTGCGTCGTTTGAAAACTCGTAGGTAATCGACGCGTCCGTGAACGTTTTGCCGTTAAAGGAAACGTAATTTTCCAAATTCAACGTATCCCCGCGCGAAACCGTTGCTTCGTCGCTCGGCATTTGCGTAAACGACAATACGGGTACTTCGTTTCCAAGCCCGACGCTGACTATACACGTTTGCGTCAGATCGCCGTAAGATACGGTAATCGTCGTTTCTCCGCGTGAAATAGCCGTCACTTTTCCGTCGTCCGTCACGCTCGCCACGTTCTTTTGCGACGAATCAAAGGAAGGCTTTTCCCCTTCGATTCCGTCGTAGGTCGCTTTCAAGCTCATTTCCTCGCCGATTAAAAGGCTCGTTTCCGTTTTATCCAACGTAAGCGTTTTTTGCGGGGGTTCGACGTCAGAGGGTTTTTCCGATTGCTGAGCGCAAGCGGAAAACAACGCAAACGACGTACAAGCAAGCGCCGATAATAGCCATACGCCGAATTTTTTCATTTTGCCCATATAGTTCCTCCTTTTTTTATTTTTTATTTTTTATTTTGATTTTATAAAGACTTTGCAAATTCCTGCATACTGCCCGCGTTATGCTCGGATACCGTACCCATTCCCGTCGTTTTCACGATATCTTTGAATGCGACGACGATTTTTTGTTCCGCCGTTGCGGAAAGCTCGTTGCGATAAAGTTTGAGGGTGATATACGCAGGGGAAATCCACTCCGAGCCGATATGATAGTAAAGAGCCTTATAAAGTTCGGGGTCGGTCGTCTTGTATTTTTCAATCGCTTCCCACGCTTTGTCAAACTCACTCAGCCAACCCTGTAAGGTTTGGAAGGGCCAGAAAGACTTTTGCTCTACTTTGTTATAAATACTCTTCACGACGTACATATCCTGTTCGTTCATAATATACGCGTAATAGCTGCGCGTGGTCGTATACAGTTTTTTCATTACGTCCGACGCGTCGGCAAACATTGCGTTAAACCATTTATCGACAAGCTCTTGCGTATTGAGCGAGCAGTCCCAAGCGAGCTTGCTCTCCAAATACATTTTTAAATTATGCCAAGCCGTACCCGTACCCGTTTGACCCGTTTGCGGTTGATTGAAAAGATACTTCGCGCCCGTCGAGGCGAGATAGGCATATCCTTCCGAATTAAAGAAATCAAAGGAATCGTACATATAGCAATAATAGTGGAAGTTCGTCGAATACGTCCAAAAATAAATGCTGTCCGTCACGCTACCCCAAGCGTCGATATTCTTTTTACCTGCGTCGTTAACCTTATCGTAAATGCTCGACTGATAATCAATATTTTGAATAGGCGCAAGGAATACCCCAACGTTCGAACGCATTTTCACGCTCTCGTCGATAGGTTGCCACTCCCCGTTCTCGTCTTGCTTACAAGGCGCGTTCGTCGTCGCGTTATATGCGAACGTGATGATTTTAAGATCGTCGCGTTTATACGCTACGTTTTCTTCCTTATTCATCCATTCTTCTACGAGTTCCCCTACGCGGTTGACGAGTTGCACGAGCGCGCCGGAATGACTGCCGTAAATTTCGTTTGCTTTCACGCAAGCTTCGCAACTGCAATATTGATTGCCGTCTTCCGCCGTAAACGTGACGATATTTTTTTGAGGATATTTATCGGGCGTATATTTTTGCAAGCTGACTTCGATCTTTTGCGCAATCGTTTGCGCCATTTCTTCGCGAGCTTCTTGATTTCCGTGCGCCGTAAAACAAAGCTGTAAGCCTTCGTCGGAATACCAAGCCCCGTCGTATTTATCACCGTATTGCGCTTCGGGAAGATATTCTTTCGTGTTATGATAGTATTGACTCGCTCCCGTACCGTCCATATTCGTATAAATGGGAAGCATAGGCTCGGTCATGGTCGTATCCATACGCATACGCTTGGCAAAATTATTCTCGTCGTAATCCGAGCTTGCATCCGTATAAATATAATGCTCGTACGTGACGCGATACGCGATATCGGGAATATCCGTGACGTCGTATTGACGCATTTTTAAGTTGGTAATCCCCGTCGCCAAGTCATAGCAATCTTTAAAGTACTGCTCAAAGCCGAAGTTTATCTGCATAAACGTATAGACCATATAAAGCGTGCCTTTATCTTCCCCGCCAAAAAGATAAACGGTATTGTCTTTCGTGACGATTCGACCGCCGTCCACGCCGAGTTTAGCCCGATCTATTTGAATGGACGCAGACGATAACAGCGCAGTATTCCCAAGCGAAATATATTTCGCGCTTTCGGTATGCGTAAGCCCGCTGTCCGTCGTCGTTTTTAAAAGAACGCCCGTTGCCTTTTCAAACAGCCATAAAAATTCGTCCTGAGCCGTTTGAAGGGTTGCGCTCTTCTTTTCGGGAACGACGAGTACGTAGTCGGACGCGCCGTTTTTGACCATATAATCGTCGCGTTCGGTCGCCGTGTAAACGTGCGTGCCTTGAAAGGCTACCTGTTCTGCATTGTCCGTGCCTCCGTCGTCTTTTCCCGCGTTATCGCCGTTCGTCCCCTGACAACAGCAAAGGAATGCACTGACGACAGAGAGTAATCCGCATAGAAATGTTCTAAAAATATTCCTTTTCATTGCTTGCCTCCTTATTTCACCCGTACCGTATAATAGGTAGAAGTGTAGTTTCCTGCGCTATCGTACGCATAATAACAAACGGTATAATCCCCTTTTACCGTCGCCTTAAAGCTTTTCGACAGGATAGAAGTTGAGTTCGTCGGGTCAACGATTGCAACGAATACGGTAATTTTATCTTTCGGATCAATATCGTCCGAAACGGTGTAGTCCGCTATTTTGACAGTTGCGCCAGCCGTCGCGCTTACGACCGTTTTTTCCGTATACCCTTTGGCAAGTTTCAAGACGGGAGCTTGATTATCCGCAATCGTAATTTTATAAGAAATAGTCGTTTGTTTTTGGTTGCCGTCTAACACGGTGTAGAAAACCGTATATTCGCCGTATTCGTCAAGCTTGACTTGATACGCTCGGTTCGTCGGGCAAGTTCCGTCCAAAAGGACGTTGTCCGTAGAGGTCAGATACTGTCGCTTTGCGTTCATTACGAAAACCTTTACGTCTTTTTCGACTACGGTATTCAAAACGTCCAGCGTGTCGATCGCCGAAATATTAACGACAGCGCCTTTTTGGTATCTCCCCGCCCCCGATACGTAGGATACGATAGGATTTTCTAAATCTTCCGTCACGTATTGCGAGAACGCCTGCCCGACGAGCGAGGAAACCGTCAACCCTCCCTTTCCGCTCAGACCGGTTATCTTTACGGATAATAAAATTCGGGAGGAAGTAAAATCTACGCAATTTTGTATTTCTCTCTCCTTACCTGCATTAGCAATCGAAAAGGTGTTCGTAGAAGGCGTATAGGCAATCGAGTGATTGACGTCGGTTAAATTCTGATAAAGAATATGCCGTTGATTACCCGCTGATAAGACGTAGCCGTTCGAGCGTTTTTCGTAAACGACTGTGAACGCGTTCGCGCGGTCGTAGTAGTCCACGAGAGAAACTTCCAGCGTTTCAAACGAAGAATATTGTTTTTCTACCTTAAAAGCGAACGAAAATCCAGACAGGAAGAGCGGATTTACGAACTTCAAAGCAGTATCGCCTTCCGTTTTGTTCGCAACGTACGTGATTCCTTCCGCGCTTTTTATATTGGAAAAATCTCCTGCGAAATAGTTTTCGATCTTTAACGCACCGTTGACGCCAACGTCCACGACGGGAATTTTTTCACTTTCTGCCAAAACGGAGTTTTCATAGCGGACTTGGAACTGCACGAACGTTTCCGCTTCTACCGTATACAACTCGGGGGCAATCTTCGTATACTCCCCTTTTCCGTCCTGTAAAACGTAGATTTCCGTTTGCTTTTCTTCGCGAGTACCCGTTGCGTAAGCATACGCACCTATTTTTTCAAAGGAATAAGACGCTCCTTTTAAAAGATATTCGGGCAGGTTCAACGTGCTTTGCGCAATTACGCCGTCCGACGCGCCGCTCGTCAATTCGTAAGAAAATTCATACTCGTAAACGTCGTCGTAATAACGGTAGCAAATTTCGTACACGCCGATTTCACGGGGCATAAATTCTCTCGTTTCTTCGTTGATTTTCACCCTTTCTTTCTCCGAAACCGCCGTGATTTCCACGTGTACGTTTCCGTTCAAGCCGCTCGTGCTGTGTTCGGGCAAAATATTCGTTTTCCCAGCCTTACAATCTTGCAACTTTTCTACCGTCAAATCAATCGCTTGACCGCTTGCCGTTTCCACACACCAAAGGTTTACGACCTTTTGCGCCGTATTGCCCGTTGCGTCCGTCGCCGTATATACGAGAGAATACCAACCCGTTTTATTAGGGATAAACGCGCCGTCAAAATATCCTATCTGTGTTTGTAAAGGCGTTCCGTAGTTATAATATATCGCTACTTTCACGTCCCCGACGAGGTTTACGTCCGTTGCCGTAGCCGAAAAAACGTTAAACGGCGCTCCTTTTGCAATCGCAATATTTTGCGTATTCGTAGCGTTTACCGTAATGATAGGCTCTTTCGTATCGACGATTTTTGCGTTTTCAAGTTCTTCCCCTGAATACGAACCGATACTTTCGATCTCCAAATGCGTTTCACTGCTTACGTATTCGCTCGCAAAAACGGAAAGGTAGACTTCTCCCGTCGTAAACCCTGCAAACGGCTCGTCGTAAATATCGTCGTTATTTAAAATATTAACCAAGTTCCATTCGCCGTCGTCCACGCTCACTCGGGAAGTTTCCCTATCGTAGTAGAAGGTATACCCTCTATCGTCGGCGCACTTTTCGCCTAACGTGCCGTATTTGGAATCGTAGCGGGAAATATATCTTTTTCCCTCTATCAAAATTTCCTTTTGCGTGACGCCGTCTACGTTTTTCGTTTCGTTATGTTCCAAGCCGAGCGCAGTCGCCCCGAACATTCCCGCGCGGAAATACGGCATATACGCCTTTAACGGGTTGGTTGCTCCCGTTGAGCAATTTGCCACTATCAAATCGACGTAATTCTTATCGTCGTAGCAATCGGTAAGTCGCACGGTAATCCTTTCGCTTTCTATCTGCATACCGTCCCCGCCGATCTTGCTAAACGTATGCGGATAAAGTTTTATAATCTCCGTCGCCCCGCTTTCGTTTAAATCAAGAGGCTTGTTGAACGTGAACGTATCCCCCTCTTTTAAAGTGATTTGTAAGCCCGTTTTTTGCTCTTTCGTCGTTTTCGTAAGAGGTTGGTAGTTAACGGAAGAATTAGAAGAACTCACGTTATATAAACTCTCTTGCACGAGAAAAGTTTTTTCCGTTTTCACCGTTTTTCCGTTTACTTCCGTTGCGTACAACACCGTATACGTCCCCGTAGCGTCTAAAACGAACGAAGGGGTGGAATACGCCTTACCGTCGGGGAAAATCACCGAAACTTCCGTTGCGGGATATTCGTCGTTCCCAACCTTGATCGTGCCTTCGGGTACGGTAAACGCCGTACCGCTTGCATAATATTCTTGTATTTCGGTCGCCGTAGCAAGAGTGGCGTCCGCCGTAGCCGACGGGTATGCAGACAAGCTCCCCGCTACCGCCGAACCGCCCAGCATACACGCGCACAAAAGGGTTGCCGTTAAATATTTTTTCTTTCTCATAAATTTCTCCTTGATTATTCTTTTAGCCCGCCGAGCGAAACGTTCCCCATCAATTTGTTTTTCAGGAAAATAAACGCCACCAATATAGGCAAGGCAAGAAGCATACAGCCCGCAACACGAATAGGAAGCTCACTCAGTGTCCCTCCTCCCGAAGTTGCGCCACCAACCATATAATACACGCCGTAAGCAAGCGTCGGGTGCGTAGGTAAATACAGAAGGGGTACTTGATAATCGTTCCAAAGCTGTACGAAATTAAGTAGCATAATCGTACCGAGCATTTTCACTGTCAAAGGCAGAATAACGCGCAGGAAGATCATTCCTTGCGACGCGCCGTCCACTTCCGCCGCTTCCGTATAGGAATTAGGTACGCCTTGAAAAAACGCGTAAAATACGAAGAAATACATACCCGTGAAGTTAAATTTTTGAATAAAATATCCAAACCACGTATCGTACAACCCGATAGAACGCAAAACGGCAATTTCCGACGTTGAACCGCCCACGATAGGAATCATCATGATAATCAAACAGCCCGAATAGACGACGCCGCTTAATTTAAAAGGATATTTCACACAAAGATACGCAACGAAGCAAGGCACGATTGCGTGCAAAAAACAACCTGCGCCCGCATAGACGACCGTATTTAAAATAAGTACCCAGATATTGATTTGCGCTTCGTGCTTGACGAGAACGCCGCCGCTATAAAACCGCGCCGTTTTTTCAAACTCAAAACTATCTATAACCAGTTGATAATTTATCAAATGGAAAAATTCTTTTTCGCTGTATTTAAAACTCGGAAAGCCCAAACGGTTATTTAAAAGCATATAATCGTTTCTGCTCTTTAAAGAAGTTAAAAGCCCCCAACCAAGCGTGAACACAATGGTCATTGCGTAAGCGACGAGCAACGTGCAGATCAAAGTGATAAAAATAATATTCGCGATATTTTTCTTTTTTTTCGTCTTTTCCATACTCTCACCTCACTCCGTTCTCGGTCCGAACTTTTCAAGCAATTTCCGCGTTCCAAACGTAATCGGGAATACGATTAGCGTCAAAACCAGCCCAAGTGCCGAAATTTCCGAATAAGAAATATACGAACGGCTCGGAGAAATGACGTCCGAATGCGACGTCTGTACGTAGAGGAAATACCCAAACGAGCTAACGCCTTCGCCCGCGTTATCGCCAAACAAGGAATATAAATGCATTTGGTTCGTGAAAATTCCCGCAAGTCCCGTCACGATAAAGGTGATAATGGTCGGGAAAATCATAGGAATACTGATAAACCAAAATTCTTGCAATAAATTTACCCCGTCAATCTGCGCGCTCTCCACGACCGCAGGATTAATTCCGCTCATTGCGCCCGTAAACAGAACGACGTTTACGCCGAAACTAATCCACAAGTTAAAAAACAGTACCGTCGGGAACAAAGTTTCCCCGTTGCTCAACAAACCGCTATCCAAATCAAGATAGTAAGGAATTAAATCTTGTACGAGTTGATAAAACAGGAGCGCGAATACGACTTGCGAAACGATCTGCGGTAAAAAGAGTATCACCCGAAAAAATCCCGAGCCCGCGTATTTTTTGTAGATATAAAAAGAGAAGAAAGACGCAAGCGTTAAACCGAGTAGCGTACTGAATACGAACAATATCAATGAATTTTCGATCATTTGCATATTATTTCCAATCGTTTTAAAAGCCGCGAGGAAATTAGAAAACCCTGCAAATTTAACATCGTAACCGATTGCGCCGATTCTCGCTTCGTAGGAGCTAAACGCGAGGATAAAAGAATTTAAGTTCGTATAGATATAAAAAACGCAGAATTGAAGAAGAGGCAAGAGCATTCCAAGCGTATAAAAAATCAATCGGCTACGCTTCCTGTAATTGATCCGTTTTGCCTGCGTTTTCATTCGTTAGCGTCCCCCTTATAAATCGTGTTCCAAAGGCTCGTGGTCATTTTCGTCGCTTCGAAAATCGTTTGGCTCGTCAACGCGCCGGTCGCATCTTTCGAAAACGCGTCAAAGTAGCACTTAAACCCGCCGTATTTAAACACTTCTGCCGCCGAGTATAAGTTAAACGAACCGATCGAGCTTAAAAACGTCTTATTGTCTGCGCTTGCATACAATACGCCGTTCGTCTTTTGATGTTTCGCCCAAATCGTTTTCTGGAAAGCGTCCAACTCGCTTTCTTTTTCACCAAGCGAATAATTCACCGCCTTAGGAATTCCCGTAAGTGCCGTAAAGTTTTGCAATTCCGCGTCCGTATAAAGGAAACGTAAGAAATCCGTACAAGCCTTTTTCATCGGAGCATTATTGGCAATATTGCCGTTTACGAATGCGTTCGAAAGCGCAACTTCAAGGGTAGCGGCGTCTTTTCCGTTGCTTTCCGTCACCGTCGTATCAAGCGACACGGGCAAACTCATCCATCCGATTTGTCTTTCAGGTGTTCCGGGAGGCATTAAATCGTAATAATCGGCGAAATTATTCGCTTTCGCGCCGTTCGATTCGTTATACCAATAACTACCGTCTACGTACATACCGATTTTATCCTGTTGAACGCCGCCGACCGTCGCGCCGCTGCAAATAAAACGGTATTGCGCCGTCGTATATTCCGCACCGTGCGTCGTACCCCAATCGAACCAGCCTTCGTTTTCCGCAATTTCCAAAAACGCCGTTGCATAATATCTTTCTACCATATCGTATACGCGATAGCCCGTTTCTTCCGTGACGGTGACGGACTCCGTTTTCGGCTTTTTAATCTTATCGTATTTTCCGTCCGTATGCGCAAACAACGGCGTTTCTTCATATCCCGTCACCGCGTCAATCGAGCCGGAGAAGGTGTAGCAAGTTTGCATTTTTTGATAGCCCGCCAGCGAAGCCCAAAGAGAGGAAACGAGAAAGTTAGTGTACGTAATCGTTTTTCCCGAAGTTCCAAAAGGCGAAATATCGTAAGTATTTTTCATTCTCGCGCACAGTACGAGCAATTCCGTGAGGGAGGACGGCATACCGTCGTCTTCCGTATTCGCTTTCCCGTCAGGTCCTACCGTTTTCTTCGCGCCCGCAGCACCCGTCTTGCAGAAATTCGCGCTACCGAACTTACTGGTATACGACGTGCCTCCTTCTTCGGCAAAATAAAGGCTGTATTTTTCCCACGCGTCGATATCGTAAGAAATGCCCGAATAATATTCCACGTGGGGAATACCGTAGTATTTACCGTCTGCGCCCTTTTCCATTGCGCGATAGCTTTCGGCAATCTTGCTTTCAATCGTTTTATCTTCGCCGTATTCCGTCAAAGGCGTGGTGATTGCTTCGGTAAGATCAAGCAAATATCCTTGTTGCGCAAGCGAACGTATTGACTGTCCGCCCTCCAAGAAATACAAATTGTACCCGTCCGTTTTCATCGTTGCCGTACTGATACTTTGTTGGTTATCTACTTTAATAGAAACCCCGACGTATCCACCGCCAAAGTCCGTCGTTTTATTGAGTTTTTCAAAACGGTCAGCCGCCTCGTCCAACCAAATACGCCCTGCGCCACCGTCGTAGTTAATAATCGACACTTCTAATTCCCCGTCGGTACTCGTACTGGTACAAGCCGTCGCTAAGCCAAGACTTGCCGTCATTGCCATTGCCATACAAATTGCTACTACGTTTCTCTTTTTCATCTTTTTTCTCCTTTTTATTATCTTTTATCCTATTAAATCATCTTTAATATCTACAATAATACTATTTAATCGACTTTCTTCCGCCGCATAACAAACCAGATGCCCGTGGATGGAATCGTTGATATCCGTCACGCATACGGAATGGCTTAAACCGTTAAAATACTTCATCGCCTCTTGCATTAAATAATGGTCGCCACCATAATGACCAATAACAGAATTATCATCTTTGTCTATATCATTGATTTCATTCAAATCAATTTCTTCTTCGTGATAAGTGATTTCGTCTTTATCAAAAACCCGAAGTTTATATTTATTATCTTCGATATATCCAACGATTTCACCATACTCGCAAATAATATGAATATGTCGCCCCGCCTTGCTTGTTCCGCCAACCACGTTCAACGTGGCAAGCGAGCCGTTCTCGAATTGCACGCTGACCGTTTGCTTATCGACAATATCCATATCCGTTTGGAATACGCATTGTCCGTATACGTTGTGTTTTAAGTACTCCGCTTTTTCTTCTAAGGTAATTTCATTCAAGGGCTTATCAATGCCGTGCCACGTATAGAAGGGAATAAAATCCTTTTCTATCTCGAATTTGTATGCGTTAAACATACAAGACTGCTTATGCGGACATTCATAGCAATATTGGGTTGCGCCCTTCGGTGCGTTCTCCTTAGTGAAAAAGCTTTTCACTCCAAAACTCGATACTTTACTCGGCGCAGACGCATTGTTTAACCAACAAATCAAATCCGTATCGTGACAGCATTTTGCAATCAGTAAACCCGACGTAGAATACGCTTGATTTCTACTCTTTCCACGAACGTAAGAATTGACGAAATGCCCGTACCATACGTGTTCGTTTAGTTGCATATTCATAATTTTTCCTATCTTACCGCTATCAATAATTTCCTTAATCGAATGATAGAACGGCGTATAACGCAACACGTGGCAAACAAGAATTTTAACGTTTTTTTCTTTCGCTAAATTCACGATATTCATCAGCTCTTGTTTACTACTGGTAATGGGTTTTTCCAAAATCATATTATAACCCGCGCCGATCACTTTCATTGCCGTTTCATAATGATATCTATCCGTAGTACCGTTGACGACAAAATCACATTCTATGTTTGCTGCAATAAAATCGTCTAACGACGTAAAACATTTTTCTTTTGGTATATTGTAGCGTTTTGCGCCTTCTGCGGCGCGAAATCCATTCGTATCAATCACGGCGATAATTTCCAGTTCTTCCGGCTTTCTCAACGCGTAATCACAATAGATTGTTCCTCTGTTGCCCGCGCCCAGTAATACTGCTTTCAACTTTTTCATAATTTTACACCTTCTTTGCTTTTTCTCCTTGTTTCAATGTGTTTTATTTGCTTTTTTACTGTACTAATTATAGCACCCCCCTCCCCATTTTTTCAATATTATAGCTTTGTCACAATTTTTCCAAAATTACATATTTTATACAAGACGTCTACGCAACGGATTGTCGAAAAAATAAAATTTATATAGTAAAAGCTCGTGTTTTATATAAAATTTTCTTGACTTATCCGAAAAAAATCTATAATATAAAAGTACGCTATTGCAAGGTTTTAAATCTTGGGGCGAGTTATCCCTTATCTTGAAACTAACTATATTGAAGAGAAAATTTTTGTGTTTAGAGGGGAAGTTTATCTAAAAAACATTCGTTATTTTTGAAGATATTCAGCGAGATATTCTTTCGTGTTTTCCACCATTTCGTCGAAGAGCGCACGCGCTTCTTTCAAAGAAATTTTCAGTTGCGGATCGGTGACGAACACGGCAAACGCCTTTTCAAGATTGCGTTCTGCCGCCGCCTCGTCGATTGCCTCCTGCTCCCCGACGATACGGGCAATCATCGAATACAGGCAAGCGGGAACGTTCCCCGCCGCCACAGGACGAACCTCGTCGGTGCGGAAAATTGCGTTCGTTTCCACGACTGCGCCAAGCGGCAGGTTGGGAATTTGTCCAACGTTGGGAAGATTTACGTTGGTAATCATTTCGTGTAAACCAAGCAACGCGCGGATTTGGTTCACCCCGTCTTCGCCACTCGGGCGAAGCTCCAAAGGTTTTTCCCCGCTGATAAATTTTTTGCTTTCTTCAATACGGTGTTTTAAAATTGCGTCAATGCGCCAAGAAACGGGCGTTTGACCGTATCCCCACTCTTTGACGACGTCAAGGTTATCCAAATACCAATTCGCAGGACAAAACTCCGCAAGGTGGCGATCCCCTGCCGCCGCTATGTAGCCATAACGCTTGAAAAGATCCATTTTTACCCGTTCCGTCGTTTTTCCGGGCAAGGTCATCCAATTATCGTCTGCGTTTTGGGGCATTCCCTCAGGATGCTCCGCGCAAAACTTTTTATAAACTTCGAACAAATCGATATGCTTATATTTTGCGGAAGTGAGCCACGTGAAATGGTTGACCCCAATCACGTTCACTTTGACGTCTTCCCTTTGAATATTCTCAATTCCGTAGTATTGCTGCAAGATCTTCACGAAGAATTTCATAGTCCCGAACACTTCGTGGCAGCACCCGAACGCTTTAATCTCAGGAAACACACGGTATAAGGTTTTCACGCACAGCGTCATCGGGTTGGTATAATTGATTACCCACGCGGTAGGACAATACTCTTTAATCGCTCTTGCAAATTCTTCATACATCGGTACGGTACGAAGGGTGCGCAAAATCCCGCCTGCGCCGACCGTATCGCCCACCGATTGATAAATACCGTATTGTTCGGGGGCGTGAACGTCCGACTGCATTTCGTCGTACGTTCCGGGCATAATAGAAATTATCACAAAGTCCGCACCCGTTAAAGCGGTTTTAAGATCGTGAGCCACCTCGTACTCCCAACGGGATTTCGCGCCTTCTACTTCGTTATATTTTTGCCCGATAAGCTTGTTATCTTCCGCCGCTTTACGGTCAATATCATATAAATATACCGTACCGGAAATATCGTCTGCTTGCACGAGATCGCTCATCAACGCCCAAGCCCAGCCTTTCGAGCCGCCGCCGATATACGCAATTTTCAATTCGCTTACTTTTCCATTTTCATATTTCATAGTTCTCTGCTCCCTAAAAATATTACCTTTCGGTTTTCTCTCACATTATAGCAAACTAAAAAACAAAAATCTATAAAAATATTGATTGAATACCTAAGAAGTTGTAAAATATTGACTTCTTTAAAGGAGTAAAAAATGACCTTTCTTGAAACCATACGCGATTACGGACTGTTTATGGAAGTTGTTTCCGTACAAAAAAGAATGTCGAAAGCGCACAATCACGAAGCTTACGAAATATATTATCTCATTCACGGAGATAGAGAATATTTTATTGAAGACAATTTTTTCCACGTAAGCAACGGGGATTTTATATTAGTGCCGAAAGGGAAATTGCACCGAACGAGCGGACAATCCTGCACTCGTATCGTTATATCCTTTTCAGAAGAATTTCTGCTGAAATACTACACGCCCTCAGCGGTCGAATTTTTATTGCAGGCGTTCACGAAATATCACGTACACCCCGAAGGCGCGTCGGGACAACGCGTATTGACGATATTCGACGAAATGAAAAAGCTGTATACGGAACATAGCGATAGAATTTTTATCTTACTCGCGGAACTACTTGATATTTTATCGTGCGCCCCCGTCGTAGAAGACGATACGACGAAAACTTCCACGCGTATTCGGGAAATCGTTGCGTATGTGAACAAGCACTACGGGCAACTGAACGGCATTCAGGAAGTAGCGGAAAAATTTTATCTTTCGAAGGCTTATCTTTGCCGACAATTCAAAAAAACGATGGGGATCACTTTTTCCGATTATTTAACGAAAACCAAGCTTTATCACTCCACAACAAAACTTATGACGACGAACAAAAAGGTTTCCGAAATTGCGGAAGAATGCGGGTTTCATTCTTGTGCGTATTTTTGCAACATCTTCAAACGGGAATACGGCATAACGCCTATCGTATATCGGCAAGGACATAATCAAAGAAAAACTATCCGTCAAAAACAGTAAACTAAGCTTTTTTCAACTATTCTTCTCCGACGCCATCGCCGAAGTTAATGACGGAAATCACGGTCAAATCCCCCGATTCGCTCGACGAACCGCAAGCGACTACCGAACCTGCACATAACGTCGCAAGCAATAAGCATACTGATTTTTTGAGTATTTTTTTTATCTTTTTTCTTCTTTCTATACCAATAAAACCATTGAAGAAATCGCTTTCACCGTTGGCTTTAAGGAGCGTTCATATTTTTGCTTAACGTTCAAAAAAGGAGTTGGTATCCCGCCGTCAACATATCGGCGCATCTATAAAAATTCCGACGATAAAAACAAAAAATTACTCCTTCGCGGTGACTCGCCTCAGGTAAAATTTTAAATAATTTTACACTTTGTCGGCACAACCTATAAAAGAAGGATTTAATGAAACAAACTACCCTGTGGTTAATCCACGGGGTAGTTTGTCAAGAAAGCCACGCGATAGTCGCGTGGTTCGGTAGAGGTTTGCCGATGAGTTGAAATAAAAACTCCGATTTAGTATAATGTTGGTCTGCCCTGCCAATTACAAAAACAAATCGGAGGATATTAAAAATGAGCGAATCATTTAATATCAATAATATTTTGCACATACAAAATGGAATTGCAAGTATCATATCGTGTTTTGTCCAAAGTAGCGTAGAAAAGTATTTGACGAGCAACATAGAGAAGAAATACGAGAGATATTACGCAAATTGTGTCAATGGAAAGGTGTAGAAATACTGAAAGGAGAAATATGCCCCATATAAATATGCTCGTAACCTTACCACCCAAAATGAGTGTTTCGGGGTTTATGGGATATTTGAAAGATAAGAATGTAACGATAATATTTCAAAAATGGGGAAGCATCAAATTTGCATACCGAAATCGCGAATTTTGGTGCAAGGATTACTATGTTGATAAAATAGGAAAAGATGCCAAAGTAATAAAAGAATATATAGCCAACCAGTTGAACGCGGATAGGCAAACAGACCAGTTGAGCATAAAAAATTTAATATTACCTCTTTTTTTCCTGTTAGCGTGCTGGCTATTCTCGCATAGATCAAACCAAACGTCAAGGGATAAAAATTTTTTACATGGTTCTAGCCGAGCAACTTCGCTCGGTTATTTTTCTTCCTTTAACCAAAAATTTTTATCTTTTTATATTCAACAAACCCCTATAAAATAAAAAAGCGCAACAAGTTGCACTAAAAAAAGTTGCACAAAAGTTGCACTATCGTGAAAAAAGTTAGAAAAGTGATTTTCCGTTTTGCCTAACAGGAAAATTATTTTTAAATTTTAGAAAAGATATGTGTTATATTATACAAAATCTACGTTATTTGAAAGAAAAAAAGCAACTGCTAAGGAGTAGTATGGGAAACCGTAGCACGAGTTCGCGCGAGGAGCGTCGCAGGCTCTTTTCGACCTTTCCTTTGCGCTGTTAGCGACGACTCTTTGTTGCTTGCAACAACCTCCCGTCTTCTGCGCCAAAAAAGGCTGACAGTCGGTTTTCGAGCTGACCCGCTTGCGAAATATTATAAAAGTAGCCATTTGATAGAAAAATCTCGTTTCGAACGCATTTTTGTTCGTTAGATTTGTTCATTTCCATTTATATTAAACTGACTAAACATTTTTATATTCTTTATCATCAACAATGACGTACCATCATTATCCATCAAAAAAATAAAAATAGGCATTCGCTCCTGCTCGATATTTTTTCGATTTATTAGAAAATTTATTAGAAAAAATAAAAAACGCGATTTTTTATTAGAAAAAAATTAACTCAATTTCGTTCTAATAAAATCGCTAAAAAATTTATTAGAAAAAATTGAGCCAAAACGAAAACCTCGAAAAAAAGCAAAAAACAAGCGAAAATCGTGCGATTCTCGCTTGTTTTTGGTGCACCGTAAGAGGTTCGAACTCCTAGCCTTTGGTTCCGTAGACCAACGCTCTATCCAGTTGAGCTAACAGTGCAAAAAATTAAATTCACATTCAAAATGCTTATATAGTATAAGCTTTTTTTTCGGGTTTGTCAACTGTTTTTTTCGCGTTTTCAAAAGTTTTTAAAAGAATTTATACGAAAAGATTTTTAACGGGAACCGCCGTATGGCAGCTCCCGTTTTTTCTTTTATAACAAGAGCGCCGCCGCGCCCAAAATTCCCGCGCTGTTGCCGAGCTCCGCGATACGGATAGGCACTTGCGGGCCCATTTCCCCTGCGAACAGATCGCGATCTAACAGCTTTTGCAAGGGTTTCACGAGGTTATCCCCCTGCGCGCACACCCCGCCGCCAAGCAAAATCACGTTCGGGCGGAAAATATTCGCAATATTCGTCAGCCCCGCCGCCAGCATTTCGATATAACGATCCACGACCGCTTTTGCGTACGGGTCGCTATCCTTATAATCGAACGCCGTTTTACCGCTGACCGTTTCGAGCGTATAGCCATCCCACATCTTACTGTCTTTATGCGCCTGCATCGCACGCTTAGTGTCGCGAATGAGCGCGGTTGCCGACGAATACGCCTCGAAACACCCCTTTCTTCCGCAGGTACATTGTTCGCCCCCTGCGACGATCACGCCGTGTCCGATCTCCGCGCCCGCCGATTTATTGCCTTCCAAGAGCTCGCCGTTTGCGACGATCCCGCCGCCTACGCCCGTGCCGAGCGTTACGAGCACCGCGTGTTCACAGCCTTTTGCCGCGCCGAATTTCACTTCACCGAGCGCCGCCACGTTCGCGTCGTTGGCTATCTTCACGGTCAAGCCCGTGAGCGTTTGCACCTTTTCGCCGATCTTAAAATCCGTCCAATCGAGGTTATTCGAATAGATCACCGTACCCGTTTTCGAATCGATCATACCGGGTACGCCCATTCCCAAGCCCTCGACGTCGGAAACGCCTAGCCCTGCTTGCTTCAAAAGCTTTGCCGTGAGCTTCGCGATATTTTCCGCTACCGCGTCCGCGCCTTTTTCACTCTCCGTAGGCGCTTTGTCCTGCAATACGATCTCGCCAAGATCGTTGACGATCCCGCCTTTTATGAACGTACCGCCCAAATCGATACCGACGTAGTATTTTCTTACTTCCGCTATCGTCACCGTCATATCTCCTTTCAATCTTATTTCTCCTTTTCCCGCAGGGATAAAAAAGCTATCCCCCGCCGAAGCCGTTTTATTGTCAAGCTCTCCCGCGCCCGAAACCACACTCAGGCACTTAAAGGTTTTTTCGTCCGCAGTCAAGGCTGTTTCTCCATTCACTTTGAGCAAAGTCGTCGAGAAATATTTACTCGCGCCGAGCAGTATCCCCCGACCCGTTTCCGCACGAAACGACGAGGGCAGGTACGCGTTGAGCGAAGTTACTTTGAGAGCTTTATCGATATGTAATTCCCGCGTTTTACCGTTTTTGTCCTTTCTGCCGTAGTCGTAAACGCGATAAGTCAAATTGCTGTTTTGCTGTATTTCCGCGATCAAGCAGCCTTTGCCGATCGCGTGGATCGTACCCGAAGGGATAAAATAGCAATCCCCCGCCTTTACCTCGAAAAAGTTGAGAAGTTCGAGAAGGGTATTTTCTTCGATGGCGCGCCGATACCCCTCCGCGCTTACGGGGCGTTTAAAGCCTAAATAAATGCCCGCGCCCGCTTCTGCGTCCACGATATACCACATTTCCGTTTTCCCGAAGCTGTTTTCGTGCTTTAACGCGTAGTCGTCGGACGGATGGACCTGCACGGACAAATCGGCTTTTGCGTCGATAAATTTCACCAGCATCGGAAAGAACGGAAAGCCCTTGCAGTTTTCTCCCAAGTCCTTTTCGCTCGCGACTTTTCTAAGCTCTCTACCGTCCTCCAAACGGGTCGGACCGTCGTTATGAAAAGAGAGTTCCCAACTCTCCGCAACGGGGTCTTTATCCGTTTTTTTACCGTATTTTTCTTTGAGTTTCGTTCCGCCCCAAACGTTGTCCTTACACTCGGGGTATAATTTCAATATCTGCATTCTTCTTCCTCGTCGTTATTTATTTCAAAAGCGATTTCACACATTCCGCAACGGCGTCGGCAAGAATTTCGCAGCCCTTTGGCGCGTAGTGCGTACCGTCGTTATGCCGATCGTTTTTCGCGATACGTTCGCTGACGGAATATAATCTGTTCAGCTCCGCGTCAAGCTCGGTCGCGAGTTCGCCCAAGATCTCGTTGCGCTCGTTCACGCGCTTTTTCCAGCCCGTGTGCAAGCGTTTGTTCCCCTCTTTATAAACGACCGTCGTTTCCGCAAGCACGAGCTTGGATTTTCCGCGGATACGGAGCAGAAGATTTTTGATCTTGCTCTTATACGTTCTCGGCGACATATGAAACCCGTGCAGACCGTGATTGAAATGAATGAGCGCGTAGTCGCTGTTCTTCGCCATTCCCTCGACGAGCTGTGAATACAGCTTGTTATCCACCGCATACGAAGTAGACAAATAATCCACGTAGGCAACGTCTTTTAAAAGTTCGCGAACAATCCCCTGATAGCCTCTCGTAATCGAATCCCCCACGAGCAACACGCGGGGTTTATCGTTTTTATCTGCGTAATCGCACCAACTTTGTACCCATTCAAACGTTTCTTTTTTCATTGTTTTCTCCTCTCAAAAATTATAAATCAAACGCGATCGCCGTAATATCGTCGGAGAATTTACCCCCGCAGAACACGTTTAACGCCGAACGCAATTTCCCGATAAAATCCTGCGCGTTGTAGGATTGATGCAACACGCTTTCCACCCGCTCGATGCCGAACAGCTCGCCCGCCGAGTTCAGACACTCGGTCACGCCGTCCGTCAAAAGCGCCAAAATATCCCCCTTCGAAAAGGGCATTTCCCGTTCCGTATAGCCGTAATCGGGCATCCAGTTGGAGATGGGCGGCGCGGGAAGTTCGATCTCGTTCACCCCTTCCGCCGTCTTTAAAAGGATCGGCGCGTTATGCCCTGCAAGCGCGTAGCGAAGCACCCCTTCCCCCTCGTCTATTCTTACGGCGGCGACCGTGATATACGACCGCTCGTCTTGATTGAGCTCGTTGAATTTCGCGTTCAGGGCGTTCAGCGCAAGATCGAGCTTCGGCTGTTTTTTATCGAAGCCCGCCTTTACGAACGCCGAAAGCATACCCGCCGACACCCCCTTGCCCGATACGTCGGCAAGTACGCCGTAG
>JAFUJR010000014.1 GCA_017468085.1 Clostridia bacterium
CACGTCTCTATCGTCTACGGACGGTTCGGTAATACGCCCGAATTTCTTATAACGCTTAAAATCTTTCGTTACGGCAAGATAGCTGACCGTTATATTTTTCTTTGCCATAACAGGCAATTCTTCGCCGTGGACGTCCGTTTCGTCCAAATACATAGGCGGCTTGGAAACGCCCTCTACCCATTCTTCCAGCCAATACTGACCGGGCGCATAACAACGCGCCGCATACGTCATATAATACATATCGCCCAGCTTTACGATACGGGGATCTTCCACGCAACCGCCGTCGGGATCGTCTTGATGCCCGAAGAATACGGGGCTGTTACTCTTTCTTTCAAAATGAAAACCGTCTTTGCTCGTTGCTAGCCCCATTTTTATTTCGTGGCGAACGTCCTCTCCTGCCGTTCTGTATACCATTACAAATTCTTCGTTTTTATCGTCGTAAATCACCGCGGGATTCAGCACGCAAAGCGATTCCCAATCGCTTTTTTCATTAGGTACGAAAATAGGGTTGCCTTCATGTTTTGTAAATCTCATTTTTATACTCCTCTATATAATCCCACGCATTATTGCGTGGGATTACGTTTTTAACTTATGCCAAAGTACCTACGAAATTATCTGTTTCTACGCTGCCGTCTTGACGGAACTTTATCCAATCCCATTTGCCTTGACCCGTCGTTACAGAGAAAGTCAAACCTTCTTCACCGTTGACAACTGCATCCGAAAGTTTTACGTACGTGTACCATTCAGAACCAACGTCCGTATTGCCAATCGTCAAATAGTAACCTTCCGAAAGTACTATATCTGCACCTGTATCGGTATCTTTCACTGTCTTTCCTTCCGCCCCAACTCTGATTACCTTAAACCAGTTCCAAGTTGTGCTGATATTCTCAAAATTCGTTCCGTACGCATTGAACGTATAACTTGTATTCGCTCCACCGAATACCGTAATCATAGAAACTTCAGTATAATTGCAGTATTTCACTTTAGAAAGCGTAAACGTATACGTATTATCCGTTGCGCCGCTCATAACCAAGCCATTTGCCGCTTCATACGTTGCGTTCGTTGTTACGCTTGTCATAACTCCACTAATCGCAGTAGGGCTTACAACTTCCGGTTCTTCCGGTTCTTCCGTTTCTTCTACCGCCAACTGACCAAGAATATGGGAAACCTGAACACAGCTCCAACCGCTTTCGGTTACGGTCAGTTTCAAACCTTCCGTTCCGTTGTACTGCGCGTCCGTAAGCGTTGCCGTAAACAACGTCGTTACACCGTTCATATTATGTACTTCAACGTCCTTACCGTGGATTTCTACTACGTAATAGATATTACCCGTATTATCTAACGTTCCGCCGTTGCCGTTGATGGAAAGCTGCACTGCATTATTTGCGCCCAATCCAAATACGCCAAACGATACTTCGCTGTACAATGCATAGTTGATCTTCGGCAAAACGATATAACCTTCGCCATCCGCCGTATCAAACGTTACTTGGATGTAACCGCCGTAAGGGTTGCCTTGGTCGTCTTGATACCAAGTATCCGATTTGTCATCTACTTTTTCAAATCTTGCCGACGTACCAATATTGCTATCGCTCGTCGAAGTAAAGGTGTAAATCTTTCTTGCTCCTGCATAGTGCGCCTTCAAAGCCGCAATATTAGCAGGTTCCTCGTATTCCTCTACGGGATTATTGGCAACGTAAGATAAATATGTAAGCAAATCGCTGTACGTTTGATTTTCGTCGGTGATTTCTTCCGCCGTTGCGGGAAGTGCCGCTGCCATAGCGATATAATTAGGCGTCCACTTTGCAACAAGCGTGATGTCCGAAGAAATTACAAGGCTTGCAAAATCTACTTCTTCACCCGTTTCCTTGTTCGTATACCCTGCAAACGTATATCTATCTCTTTCCAACGCAGGAATTTCTAACAGTGCCTCTGCCTGCAAATCGGTCAAGGCAGGAATGTTATACGTCTGCGTTTCCAAGCCTTCGCTCTCAATCGTCAGCACGTAGCATGCGCCGTCGTAAACCGATTTGAAACGAGGCTCGATTTCCATATTCTTCTCTACCAACGTTTCGCCGTTTACCTCGTCCTCGCCGTTATACCAGCCGATAAACTCAAACTTCCAATCCCCTTCCTTAGCCTTTTCCGGGGTAGTCGTAGGCAACACCACCTTGTCCCCATAATGGTAATCCGTCTTTTCTTCAAACACGCCGTAGGTTGCATCTAAGAACGTAACCGCGTAGTTTTTATACACCGTTTCATACGTTGCCGTATAAGCAAGATCACCCATAACAACGTCTGCCGTTTCACCCCAACCGCTAAGCGTATGCGTACCTACGTTATCCGCATAAGAAATATTCAACTGAGGCAAAGCCAAGCTTTCGCCGTCTAAATAATACTGCGTAAGCGTTTGCTCGCCTTCGCCGTCTTTATAGCTATACGTAACCGTACGCACCGTGGCTTGGTTTGGAATCTCCGCTAATTTACCGACCATATTATCCGCAGCAACGCTGCCGTCCTGACGGAACGCCAAATAATCCCAAGCGCCTGCCGTTTTTACCGTAAAAGTCAACCCTTCTGCCCCGTTCGCAACCGCATCAGGCAAGACATACTTTTCACCAGACGTTGTGTCCGTATCATAAACAGACAGATACACGCCGCCCTCTTCTACGATAATCTCAAACCAGAACCACGCCTTCTGCATTGCGTTAATCAAGGTTTCCCCATATGCTTCAATCGTATAACCTGCCGCTATATTTTCAGGCGGCTGACCGAACGTCGCAATTGTGCGCATACCCGTAAACATTGCATAAGGAAGCTTCGGCAACGTAAACGTGTAGGCGTTATCTTCTGCGCCAGTCATAACAAGTTTATCATTTTCATACGTTGCGTTCGTTTCCACTCTCGAATACAAATCGGTAATCACTACGTCTTTTCCGCTAAAATAATGCTTGTAAATGGAAATTTTACGAGGTTCGGAATAATCAACCAACTCTTCTTTTACACTGTTGTAATAAGTGATATAATCCAAAACAGCATAAAGCGTTTCCACTTCGTCCGTCATCTCCTCAAATTCAGGAATTGCCGTCAATTTTTTATTCAACTGATATTCGGGGGCGCTTACAATCGTTTCCGCCGCCGCTTTCAATTCAGCCAAAGAAGCCGCGTCAGCTTTTTCCTCTTCGGTATAATGCGTATTGACAATCGTTTCGATTTCCGCAATTTGCGCAAGAAGAGTTTCTGCATTTTCAGCACTCGCTTCCGTGGGCAACGCGGCTACTTTTGCTTCCGCATCCGTCTTATAATCGTAATTTGTTTCCGTATAGAACCAACGAGAAGTCAATTCTACCGTAGCAAAATCGTCAAACGTTTCCGTCAACGCATATTCTTCGCCGTTTTTATACAGCATCAACGTATAACCGTCGCGAGTGGGAAGGGGCAATTCCGCCAAACCATTTCCTACTTTTACCGTTTGCACAGCAAGATTTGCGCCGTTGAGATTTACGGTAACAATCACTGTATAATCCCCTTGCAATTCTTCACCGCAAGGACATATCTTTACCGAATATCCCTTTACGTTTTCTTCTGGAATGGGTTCTACCACTCTTACGATTTCCCCTTCGATTTCCTCATAGGTTTTGTGAACAACTTCTGACCCTCCGTCGCTAGACGAATCGTTTTCACTGCCCGTATCATCGCTCGTGCTTTCGCTATTTGTGCCACTTGAATCGTTAGAGGTATCAATGCTATCATCCCCCCCAAAGCAACCCGTCATCGACACGCTAAGCAACCCAGCCAAAATTAAAGCGCATAAAAAGTTCTTTTTATTTTTCATAATTTCCTCCTTACTTCCTTAAAAGTTTTTTAATAAAGCACAATAATATCATCCAACAAACAATAGCTGTGACTGGATGCGGATATAGAGAACCCACTGATGACCGTACCAATTTCCGCAAAATATTTCAGCGGAATTTCAATCTCCGTCCATACGTCCGTTTCAATTTCTATGCCCAGCTCGTGTTTTGCCTCTTGACTTGCTAAAACGTTCTTACCCGCTACTACGGTATCATTCTCGCCTATACCAAAATAAAGCAATATGGTTTCTTTGGGACAATACAAACGGAGCTTTACTTTGCTTGTCGCCGTAACCGTTACGTTCTCGTCAAAATTGAATTGAAGCGAGCCCCAATCGGGAGCGTCAAAATAAACGTAACCGCCACCGTTTGCGGTATTGCCGTTTACGTCCGTCATAGCGTCCGTTTTATACGTTACCCTTGCTTGTACTTCATTGACAAGCATCCCTTCGGAGAATCTCGCAGAAAAATCTTCTTCCGTTTCGTTTACGTATTTCGCAACCGCGACAACGTTTTCATCTAACATGCTAAACGTGTTGCCTTCAATCTTTTCGCCGTTTACGTACCAACACTTCACCGCTCTTCCGTCAATTGGATTGAGCAGGGAAAGTGTAACCGTTTCACCGTACAGCAACCCACGAAACGTTCTGTCTTTCCCTTCAAAGGAATATACCGTTACCGTATGTTCTCCGTAAACATGTATGGGCGTCGAGCATACGTAGGACTTACCTTCATGCGTAAAACTTGCCGTTACCGTTACGTCGCCGCCGCTTCTGCCAAGCAATTCGCCGTTTTGAATTAAAGCAATTTTCGTATCAGATACTGAATACTGCACCTCATTAACAGGAATCACTTCTCCGTTTTTCATTGCAGAAACGCTTAAAGGGATCGTCTTACCCTGCACGACGGATTTGCCCGCATAATCAGGACAAATCAACAGCTCGCCATCCGATACGGTAACTGTCGCGATTGTATTCACTGTTTTCCCTTCATAAACAGCCGAAACGGTAAGCCTTGCTTCACCTGTGCCAACCGCTGTAATTTTACCGTTTTCAACGATAGCAACGGCACTATTGTCGCTCGTCCAAGACAATGCGCAATCCACCGTTTTCCCTTTATAAAGCAGCTCTGCCGATAAATAATATTCATCTGCAACACTTAAATTTATCGACGTTTTGGACAGCTTGATATACGGCGTTTCAATCATCGTATTATCTAACACCGTTACCGCCGTCAAGGCAGATTTTCCCGTATTGGTCGTTGCTTTAATAACGGCAAAACCGATTTTTACGCCCGTAATGATTCCTTCCGCGTCCACCGTAGCAACCGTTTCATCATTGGAAGAATAGGTTACCGTTTCTCCCGCTTCAAGCCCCACGAGCGCCGTTTCATATGCGCTTTCCACAGGGAATTCTATTTGCTTTTCTACGAAATAGAAAGTTGCAATTTCTTCATTCTCTTCTACGCTGCTACTTTCCATAGAGGAGCTTCCCTCGTCGGCTTCACAAGCCGTTAATCCAAAACAACCTATCCCCATAACGAGAGCCAACAAGGCGCTGATTATTCTTTTCTTCATCCTGTTCTCCCTCCTTATTTCTTGTAATCGTCAAACATGCCTTGCAATGACGCTCCGTTTTCTTTAACGTATATAATCCCGAATTTCGAGGTGTAATAGTTAAAATCGTCCACCATTTGATTGATTGTTTCCTGCGCATAATCCCCACGATAGTAGCTCAGCTTCGTGTAGATTAAGGTAAGCTCTATCTCTTTAATGCGTTCGTACAGCTTCGTATACGTTGCAGGATCTTCCGTTTTATAATGCTCGATTTTTGCATACGCCCTTTCGAAAATCCCCGAAATACCGTCCACAACTCCCGTCGTCCAAATTTGTTTGGAGCCGATATCCGAATAGATGGTGGAAAACTCGTGTCCTAAAAGCACTTCGGCTTGTTCATAGCGCATCTTGATTAAATTGTAATACTCCAACATTTCAGGAGCGGCGTCCTTGTAGAACGCATTCAGAAACTCTTGAACGAGCTCCGAATAATTCTTGTTGATGTCCCACATCAGCTGCGATTCCACAAATAAACGCATTTCTTGGAAACAAGGTTGATTGGTCTGGGACGCGCCTTGGCTGAATATATAATCTACATTGTTTTCCGCATACGTAGCAAGCTGTTCCCTGAACGTCGCGAAATTGTTAAATTGATACAAGAAATGATGGAAGTTGGTTTCGTACGTCCAAAGCATCAATTTGCCCTTCTCGCCAAGGAAATCGTTCCATTTCAAAAGGTCGTTATACGTTTCCTCGTTCGACACGTCCTCTAATGGATACGAATAATTTGCGAAAATAGGCGCGTATTCGAAATAGATATTGTAAATCGGTTTCACCTTTTCGCTGAACGCTACCCATTTTCCGTCAGCATTTTTTACAACGGGAGGAATATTCGTACCCATATACGCAAACAACACGATGCGTACGTCTCTGCCCTCAGGATAATCGCGCGCAACCCATTCGTTGATAATCTTTGCAACGTTGTTGGCAAAATTGATTTGCAGCCCCGCGTCGTTCATTCCCCACTCCGCTTTTGCCTGTTCGCATCTTTCACAAGTACAAAAGCCCGTATTATCCGCCTGACCGATTTGGAAATACAATTTGTCGGGGTTGTTTTTAATATTGTTGTATAAATCGCTTGCCGCAACGTATTCCATCTCCTCTCCCGCCGTCCAGCAAAGCTGTTGCGCCGCATTATTGGAGAACCAATGGTTGGGTACTTCCGTCGTACTGCCATCTGCGTTTTGCACCGTCTTTGTCATACCAAAAGCATGCTCCGCCAAATACGTTTCCTTATTCACGATAACGCCTGTTTGCGTATGCGCTTTCCAGCCGTATTCTTCGTTGAATAAAAAATAGCGCAAACGTCTTCTGTAATCCTCATCACTCAACGCAGGATACCACGTCGAACGGAAGTCGAACGTCGGGGTTACCACGTCGTCGTATTTATATAACTCTACATTTTTCTTTTCCGCATAATGGATCTCGTCGGTATAGTAAAAACGATAGTCTATGCAATCTTCGAGTAGATCATATACGCCGTAAACGCAACCAAGCCCTGCAAACTGCTCGTCTGCGATAATATACAGACTGTTACCAACCGTTTTCATAAGGTATCCCGAACGATTAAGCTCCAAATTATCAACGTTAAGCGAAGCCGCGGCGGCGCGCTCAGTCTGCCCGATACTGATAATAGGCGAGTTTTCCGCTACGTCGTCGCCGTATAAAATAGGCAACGTTGCCCCCGTCGATTCGTATAAGAAGATTTGCAATTCTTGCGCGGCAACCAACTCGTTTTTCAACGCATTCTCCGCAATCAATATTCTGTACTCGCTGATACCGTCACTGACCAACTTGTATCCGCTCTTTTCCAGAACTTCTACTTCTTTCGTCGAAGATTGCGTATCATCGCCATCATTATCCTTGCAACCGCTTACGGTAAACAACGTAACGAACGCCAAAGCAACGGAACAAAGCTTTATCATTTTCTTTGTCATTCTTCTGTCCTCCTTACTTTACTACCGTAAAAGCGTATTCTTGCAAAACGTAATTATAAGCGGCGTCGTAAGCCATAATGCGGATTACGTAATTCCCTGCCGTTTCCGCCCTAAACGCATTTTCACTTACTTTGAACGAGTGAGGATAATGTTCGTCCAGCTTCGAAAGATAGGAAATCTTTTGAGCGTTTTCGTAATGTACAAGCAAGCGCACCTCGCCCGTTGGCAATTCGACGAAAATATCACAATATGCCGTACCGGTGTCGTCGGTAACGGTAACGTTCGGTAACTTCACCGTGTCGCCTACCTCGTACGATTTTGCAACGTTTCCGTTAACCGTCAACGTAGGCTTACTTACATCGCCTGCCTCAATAGTAGAGCCGCCGCGTACGTCATTTCCTACCGCGTCTTTCGCCGTGTAAACAATTTTGTATATACCGCGCTGATTTAATGCGACTTTATATTCCTGATTGGGAGAAACTTTATTCAATAAAATACTTCCGTCGGGCGCGGTTACACTCACCGTAAAATCAACGACTTCATTTAAAACGTCGTACGCATTTGCGGAATACACGGTAAGCATATCCCCCACCTTACGCTTATAAAGATACGTTCCGTTGATTGCAATTTGCGGGTCAACATCATCCTTAGTCTTCTTTATCCCAAATGCTTGCGAATTTAAAGACTGTACTGTCATTTCACTGTCTCCGCTAACGTCATCAAAATAGACCTTCATAAACACAGCGCCCGAGAAACCCGTAAATGCATTTCCCTTGTCATCTAAACGCACAAAGTTGTTGACGCCGTTATTAATATCTTTCAAAACACATTGATCGTTGTTATACTTTAATGCAAACGTCGTTCCCTTAGACGCCAACACGGACATTTCCGTACCAGGCAAGCCAATGTTAACACCGTTTGCAGAAAACGCCAAACGGAAGGTTACGGAAACGTCGCTCTTTTCCGCATCAAATAAGACGACGCGCATTTTAGAAAAATTCACTTTCGTCGCATCGTAGCTTGCAGTAAATTCAAACAAATCGCCGTTTAATTTATTTGCAAACGATACACCGCTACTTTCGCTGAATTTCAGTTTTACGCCGTTTTCAACGACTTCCGCAGACACCTTTTCCGTACCATCGTAAAAATACGCCGCTTGCTCTTTACCATCGTTCCCATTCACAATCGCTATTGTTTTCGTAATAGGCTCGTAACTGCCCGTATTTCCAGAAAGATACGCTCTATACTCCACTTTTACGGAACCGCTTTTAGGCGCAACAAAGCTACCAGCTACCTTTTCGTCGTTCACGTATGTTTCCACAACTGCGTCTGTTACGTTGTTTCCTTCACAGGTCTTTGCAACCGATTCCGGCAATACGTAATGAAATCCGGAAATCAGCACTTCGGGCAATGAAGGCTCCGTTAAAAAGACAGCGCGATCAATCGCCGTTACGTGTATCAAACGCTCTTGTTTTTCCTCAACGCCAAAATAATCCTTTGCCGTATAGACGATTTTATAATCCCCAATCATGTCGGGGGTAAACGTATTGTTTTGCAGCGTAACCTCTTGCCCATCGGGAGTGTACACCATGCAACCGACGTGTAAATTACCGTTTCCCCCCGTTGCTTTTACACCGCTGGCACCAACAATCGTTACCGCCTCAAAAACGGAAACCGTCTGTTCTTCGTCTACGTTTTCAATGATAATCTCGTCTGATTGTCCATAGCAATAGAAAGAAACCGTTTCATACGCACTGTTCCCCGATAAATCGGTTGCCGTATACGTGATTGTATATTTTCCCACTTTATCGGTAATAAACTTGCCATTTTCGACAAAAACGTCATAGCTATTCCCCGTCGAAAGATTTTCATATTTTACTTCCGCCAAAACAGGAACTTCCGCATCATAGAAATCTCGCGCCACTGCATTGAATACCGTATACGTATTCCCAAGCGCCGAATTGGGAGCTGTCCTTTCTCCGTTCAAATCGACTGATAACTCGGGCGCGACGTCATCAACAAGATATTGCTGACCTAAATCAATCCCGTCAATTTGTTTAAAAATAATGCTCCCGCTTTCCTTTTGCACCTTATCAAACGTCACGGTAAGTTTGACTTTACCGCTGGTAAATCCGTCCCAAACCGCGCCGCCAAAAATGGTCGGGTCATCAAAATCCGCAATCATAAACCGTTGCCCGTATGCGTCGTTAATGCCGTTTTTAAGATACAATGCCTTCTCTTCGCTATCATAGCTAAGTCCAAGGCTGTAGTCGTATCTCGTTTCTCCTTCAAACGTCTGTGCGCGGAAACTGAACGGCGCAATCGAACCGTAAATATCCGTTGTATTAAAAACAAACGAACCGTTAGCTCTCTTTTCTCTACCGCCAATGGACTGCCCGTTACAACCTGCCCTTACGTAAGCCACGCCGCCCGATGTAAGACTGTCCAAATGCCCGTCGCTCGCCACGACGGTCATCGTTTTAGTGTCATCCTCTACGTCTGTAAACGTAAGAATTAACTGGCCGTAATCGATTTCCAAATGCTTGCTCGGTTCGATAATCGCCTCAAAGAAAATATCGTTCTTCGATTTATTGGTCATATCGATTTCGCGTTCAAACGTAATTTCCGCACCAGTTTGCACGTTCACCTTTACCCCTTTGAAATAGGGATCATCCAAGTAACGATACTGCGTAATGCCTTGCACCTGCGCAAACTTATTAACGGAAAAGAAATCAGTCGCGCGACGCTGAATGATGCACGTTTCCGTCTTTACCACTTCCCCGTTTAAGGTATATTCCACAATATACTGCCCCGCCATCGTAGGTTTTAATTGCGTACCGACGTACACATTACCGTCAGGCGCTAAAATTCGTACGTCTGCCCGTACCGATTCCCCGTTAATTTCCGCGAAAAATTCGGGAATATCGTAACATTCTCCGATTAAACCGCTTTCCGGCAATTCTATTACCGTATTTTCACTGTTTATCGCTTTCGCAATCAATGCGCCCGAAGCAACAGTGGCACCAAGCGCAAATACCAAACAAAGACTTGTAACTATTTTTTTCATCTTTTCTCCTCGTTTTTCGTTAGCCTTTAATGCCACCAACCGACATATTTGACATTATCTTTTTATTAAAGATCCCGAACACGATCAAAATAGGCACCGCCATAATCAAAATCCCCGCCAATTTTCTGGGCGTCGCTGCAACCGATCCCGTTTTACGAGAATATTCCAACATACCAAAGGCTGCCACGGGATGAGAATCCCAGTAAATCATAGGAATTTGATAATCGTTCCAAAAACTAATAAAATTAAGTAAAAATACCGTGGTCATCGTACCGATTGCCAAAGGCCAAATAACCTGCACCATAATACGAAATTCCGACGCACCGTCGATTTCCGCCGCAGAGGTGTAATCTTGCGGTAGCATCTTAAACTGCGCATAAAAGATCAGGAAATACATTCCTAAGAAGTTTGCTTTCAGGACGTATAAGCCAAAAACGTTATCGTATAAGCCGATATTTTTGACCATTTGTATTTCCGAGGGCAAATTGCCGACGATGGGAATCGCCATCGTGATCAAAACGAGCGTATAAACGACCTTACCAAATTTATAACGATATCTTGCGCATAAATACGCAACTAAACAAGGCGTAAGCGTCGCGAATAATCCACAGCCTCCCGCATACAGTACAGAGTTTAAGAACATATCCGTGATATAAAAACGATAGTTCAATCCCCCTCTCACACGCTCTACGTAAAACTTTTTATAAGCTTCTATGTAATTTGAAAACTCAAAAGACTTTGTCCAAACGATTCCCGACTTATCTTTTTGCACTAATGCCCAATTCCAATCATCTACGTTCTTAAAAGACGTTAAAAGCGTCCACAAAAGAGGAGTAAGCAAGGATACTGTGTACACAAGCAAAATTACGAATAAAATAACATAGCTGATTTTTATATTCCTTTTTATTTTTTTCATCATAACGTTACTCCTCAAACCTTGCAAAGAATTTTCTCAAAAGCAACGTAGGCGGTACAGCCAACAACGTACAGCAAAGCCCGATGGCACTGGCATACGGATAAAACGCTTCGCCGTAACCAAGGTTGGTATTCTTTTGAACCATGCTAAACATGTAATATCCTAAGGTATAGTTATCCGACGAGGCGGTTTGCCCATAGAAGTTGTACAGGTTTGCCTGATTCATAAACGCCCCTGCTACCCCTGAAACCAAAAACGTGCCTATGGTGGGGATTACCTCAGGAATGACGATATACCACAGTTCCTTCATCGGTGTTACGCCGTCGATCTGCCCCGCCTCGATAACGGCGGGGGAAATCTGTTCCATCGTGCCCGTATACAGCAAAATCTGCGTTCCAAAACCAATCCAAACGGTATAAAATACCACAGCCGTAAAACGCACGTTTGGTTCAGCCTCTAACACTTTCGGTGCGTCAAACAGCACGGGAATAACGTCCCCCGTGAACAGTTTAAACACAATAGCAAGCAATACCGCAGGTAAAATAGAGGGAATAAAAAGAATAAATCTAAAAAATCTACCCGTTCCCTTCTGCTTGTAAATGTAGTAGGAGAAAAATACAGCCGCAACCGTACCGACAATAGACGTCGCTCCCCATACGATTAACGAATTCTTCAACGCAACTAACAAAGTATTCGTTTTCGTCAATTCCTCGTAAACCTTTTTAAAATTTACCCAAAGGTCTTGATTGTCGAAATAGAACGACGTCGTCTGCCCATCATATTTTTGAAAAGCAAGCAAAATGCTTTGAAAATTAACGCCTACATAAAACACCAAAAATTGCAATATTGGCAAAGCAAAACAGACAATATAGAAAATCAATTTTTTATCGATTTTTCGTTTTGTCAACGTAGTCTTTTCCATTTTTTACTCCTTATTAGTGAGCAGCTTTTAACCCCTCGAAATACATTTGCGCAGTGGTATTAGGATGATCTAAATATTCTTCAAACGGATTCAGTACTGGTCTGCCGCCAATCGTTGCTTTCCAACCCCATTGACCGAGCGCAAAGTTCGCCGAATTGCTGATATAATACTCATGTCCCGAATAAGGATATACGACGTCCGACGCACTCTTCATTTCCATAACCGATTTGCCAAAGTACGTCATCTTTTCCAAATCGTCCGCTTTCATTTGATAATTCATAGAACGGGTAATGGACATTTTCGCCGTGAACGAAGAAAGCTGTTCATCCGTATGCATAAACTGCAAGAACAGTTTTGCTACGTCTAATTTCGCGCCTTTAGAATTTGCACTAATGAAACAGAACGCGTCGTTCCCCGAATAGAGAGTTTGCTTGTTGCTCTTTGCCAAATTCGCATCGTCTACCTTAGGAACGGGCATAAAAGCAAATCTTCTCGTGGATTTATAGCTACCCTGCGTTGCGTCGTAATCGATGTCGTTTCTCGAAATGGACGTAAAGGAGTCTGCAAGATCCGCTTCAATTTCCCACCATACGCCTTCCATCATCATAGCAACGGGTTCGCTACCCATTTCCCCTGCAATAAATTGATACTGGGCATTTTTAAAGTCTGAAGCGCTGGTGTAATTATCCGTATTCGAACAAACAACGTCTTTCAGGAAATCTAAAGCATAATATTTCCCAGGCTGCTGCTGTAAAATATTTACGTTAGAAGCATTTACCGCCGTCGTTTTGATTACAGGCTCACCGTTTTCAAATTTTTCGATGTAATCCGTTTCCCCTTCAATATTCCAGTTACGAAGCATATAATCTTTCCCTTCGTAATCAGACCACCAGTTGGTCAAGCCTTTTCTAAAATAATCTTTCCCTTCTGCCGAATATACGAACGGCGTAATCTTACCGCCATCGCGAATATAATTGACAAGCTGTTCAAACTGCGCGTACGTCTTAGGCAAACCGTCGTCCCAAGTACCGCTCTTTCCATCAATGCCTGTGGATTTTTGTTCGGGATCGCCCGTAAAGTTCCCCGCCTCGTCGAAGAAATAACCGTTTTCTTCAAACATATCCACGTCATATACAAAACCCATAAAACCGTCGTAGAAGGGAAGCGCATAATATTTACCGTCCTTTGAGGTAAGGAAATCCTTAGTTGCTTGATCCATCTTTGCTCCAACCGTCGTGTTTTCGCCAAAGGCGCTGAGGGGATCGTCTACCACAGAAGTAATATCTGCAACCAGACCTTTATTAACGTAAGAATAATAATCAAATAATTCGGTGAAATACACATCCTTATTCAAATTCTTGGTGATCATCATATCGGCACCTTCACAACCGCTTACGACAACCGCAACCCCTTCCTTTCCTTCTTCAAAGGATTCCTTTGCATATTTCGCCTCGAATGCTTTCGCCGCGTCTTTCAGCCATTCCAAACCAAGCCCTGCATCATAGCCGGCAACTTGAATCGTTGTTTTGCCTTCCACTTCTACGCTACCTTCTACCTGCCCACCGCAAGCTGTCGCAAACAGCGAGCTATACAATAATACGCCACCTAAAAGAACACTCATACATTTCTTCATTCTCATAATATTTTCCTCCTAAAACTTTTCATTTTTTAATTGTAAAAATTGAATAATCTCTTCAAACGTATCTACTATGACGAGGCATTCTTCATGCAAACCGCTTTGAATAAGGTTGCCGTCGTTAAACCCGATCACGTTCATCCCTGCAAGCCTTCCCGACAAAAGTCCTGCCGACGAATCCTCTATCACAACGACGTGTTTTTTATCTACGTTCAAACCGCCGACAAGCTCAGAATAAATCCAAGGATGAGGTTTTACCGCCATTTCCCCAATCGTGCCGTATTCCCCTTCACACTTTCGTCTGCCGCCTGTAATCACCGCGTCGTAAAATTCAATCGGGTCGCCCATATCTAAAACACGGAACGCAGAAACGATTTCGGGTATCGCTTTATAGTCCAAGCCGCTAGTCGCAAGCCCTATCTTTATCCCTGCCTTTTTCAAGCTGTAAAGAAATTCTTTCAAGCCCGCCCTCGGTTTAAATGCGTCCACGTTTCCTCTGCCTTCCATGATTTCGTTCAGCTCGAAACGCGCTGTTTTATGATAGACTTCCAACGCTTCGTTCACCGTCTTTGGTATTTTGTATTTGTTCAGGCAGTATTCCAAATGCTCTGCTGTGGAAAAGCCCGAAACGTACGGCGTATCTTCTTCCGACAAGCAAAAACCGGGAGAAGATATTTGCTTGACCGTCTTTTCAATGAGGTAAATCCAAAATTCCTCACTGATGACCGTCGTGCCGTCCAAATCCATCAACACCGCTTGAATAGGGAACTCCGTTTGCGGCTTTTCAAAGGGATAGGTCGCCTCTACGCCGCATTGATTGATAGTGCAATACGGCTTGCCTTTCCAATTGAAAAATTCCACTCCGTTTACGTTATATTTCTTCATATCACACCGTCATTTTGGCAAAGTCGGTTACGGTAATTTGCCTTTCGTCGATAGGCTCGTTCGCCGTAATCAACACCGATTTTTCCTTGCCTGCCTCTACGTCGATATAGTTGTCGGAATAGGTGTATTTATAGTTATCTTTCAGCGAAATGAACACCGATTTTGCGAACGCGTTTGCTTTTATCGTCACTTTCACCGCGCAAGCGTTGATTTTCTCCGTTTTCACCTCGTAATCGCTTGTAAATCGAACGCCGCTCCAAAGTTTGGGAGAATATACCACCGAAGCATTTTCGACGTTTTGGGCGCATTCCGCGAAGAGATATACGTCTGCCCTATCACAATCGAACTCCACTTTTTCTTTGTATACCCCAACAAGTCCGTTTACCGCCGTATTTCTTTCATACAGCACGGTTCCGTCCAAGGTTTTTACCCCGTAACGAATCGTTGTACTATAGGGAATTAACGTATCGTTAATGACCACGAGTTCCGTTTCCCCTTTTCGGTTTTCAACAAACGTAACAAGGTGAGGTGCATAGGAGCGTTTCATTTGGTAATAAACCTGCTTGGGTTCGCACCAGTAATCAATCGCCGACCAACTACCCGAAGGCCAGATGTCCGAATACATCCAGTTCATAAAGCCTGCGGTAATCCCTTCGTTGGAACGGGCGAACTCAGCTTCCACACGCATCGCTTCCGCGTGTACCTGCATTGCCTTTGCCGTGAAATCTTCCAAATTTTTCACCTTGCCATACGTGTTTTCCGCGTATTTCATTTGTCTTTGCGCAAACGTCAGCGGTACGATGCCGTAGGGATTTTCCATCAATCTATCGTCCCAAAGTTCGTTCATGGGCCACAGCTTATCCGCAGGATAGATTTTTTTATTCGTTTCCACCGTATTCGGCCCCATCAATGCCGCCTCCGAAATAAACGGTACGATTTTTTCGGAAACTAATGTTCTATATTTATCCACGCCCTCTAAAAGGCTTCTTTCAAAGGAGTTGTGGTGGCTTTCACCCGACGTGATATCATTTCCCACGTCCGTCCAACTGCAAGGGCTTTGACGGGCATAAGGACGGGTTTTATCCAAGTGTGCAATCAATCCCTGCATAATGCAATTCACGAAGAAATCGCCCTTTGTAATGTGTCTGCCGCAGCTGCCCGTTTTTTCGTTACCGCCGCACCAATACACGAGCGAGGGATGATTTCTCAACCTCTTCACTTGGTATTCGATTTCCTTCAGCATATTTTCTACCCACTCGGGCTTATCTTCGGGGATATCGCCGCAAGCAAGCATAATATCCTGCCATACGAGCACCCCTTTTTCATCGCAAAGATCGTAGAAAATATCCTTTTCATAGATACCGCCGCCCCAAACACGGAGCATATTAAAATTGCCGTCCTTTGCAAGAGAGACAAGGCGTTCGTATTTCTCGTCTTGCACCACACCCGTAAAACATTCGACGGGAATCCAGTTCGCGCCGCGGACAAATATCTCTTTTCCGTTAATTTTTAAACCGTATCCTAAAAGAGAATCCCCTTTCGGTTCTTCCACAAGCTGCACGCTACGGAATGCAAATCTACCCGTTTCAGTATGTACGATTTCACCGTTTCTTTCCAGCTCGACTTTGTAATTATATAAAGGTTGCTGACCGTAGCCGATGGGCCACCACAGCTGAAAATCTTTAAGCGTAAAACAACCAAAGTTCTTTTTTCCCGTTACTTTTACCGATTTTTTGAGATAATCGTTACCAAACGGCGTTTTGGATACGTAATAATGAAGCGTATCCCCCTGCTCGTCCGCGTAGACGAGATTGACTTTCTTCTGGCTATTGTCTTTGGTAATGAAAATATTATAGTTCAACTCCGTAAACAGCGTTACGTTGCCTTTATCGTCCGCTACGGTATATACGCTGTCGATACGACATCTGTTACCGTATTCGAGATATACCTCCTCCCAAATACCGTACGCGCAAATTTTCGGTGCCCAATCCCAACCGAAATGACATTGCGCTTTTCTCACAAACAATCTTTTGAGATTGAAAATCGCATAATATCCCGTCATATCAAAGGTATCCATTTTGTTTAAAGTGGATTTCATCTCTACGCGAAGGAAGTTTTTGCCCTTCTTCAAAACGTCGCGCACCTCAAAGCGATATTGCAGGAACATATTATCCGTACTGCCGATTAACTGATTGTTTAAATAAATATCCGAATATACGTCGATACCGTTAAAGACGAGCTGAACGGATTCTTTTACCAACAGTTCCTCGTCTGCCTCGATTTCCGTAATATACGTAAAATCCTGACGGGGAATCCAATCGTTTTCCTTTTGATTATCTCCAAAATAAGGATTTTTTACAATACCTGCGTTATATAGGTCGATTGTAATATCCCCTGGCACTTTTGCCGAAATAGTACGCCCGTCAAATTCCAACTGCCAGTTTTGTATTTTGACCTTTTCCATAAAAGTCAACTCCTCACGTTTTTTCAATTCTCCTACGCGCGTATATACGCACGCGCGATTTTTAATAGGCGGAAAGTCTTGCGCGAGATTCGCGCAAGACATTTCCGTCTTTTTAATTATAGTTAAGCTAACTTTCCTACGAAATTATCCGTTTCAACGCTGCCGTCCTGACGGAACTTCATCCAATCCCACGCACCCTCGCTTGTCGTTATTGAGAAGGTCAACCCTTCCTCGCCGTTTACTACCGCGTCGGAAAGTTTTACGTACGTATACCATTCAGAGCCTACGTCCGTGTTACCGATGGTAAGATAATAGCCTTCCGCAAGAACCGTTCCGTCGCCAAGCGTCTTACCTTCCGCACCGACTTTAACAACCTTAAACCAGTTCCATGAAACAGAAACGTTTGTAAACGTTGTTCCGTATGCAGTGAAAGTATAACTCGTATTCGCTTGACCAAATACCGTAATACAGGATACTTCGCTGTAAAGGAAGTACTCGATAGTCGGC
>JAFUJR010000015.1 GCA_017468085.1 Clostridia bacterium
AAGAATTTTATTACTTACAAAAGAAAAATTACTTAAATTACGCAAAAACCGTTGACATTTATTCGTAATTTGAGTAAAATAAGTATAACAAGATAAGGAAATGATAGTAATGGAAGATTTTTATTTGAGTCAAGCCCTATTCCGCACGCAAGAAATCTTAGACAACTTTACAAACGAAAGAAGTATGCAAGTCAGGTTAAAGGCGTTAACGGAAAATGGGCGTATTGAAAAAATAAAAAATGGATTATATGCGACGGTCAATTCATTGACGGGCGATATTTTTGCGAGCCGTTTTGAAATAGCTTCGGCGCTTTTTGAAAATGCTTGCGTGGCATATCATTCGGCATTGGAATTTCACGGGCTTGGAAATCAAATGTTTTCGGAAGTGCAGGTTTTTACCGAGAAACGTTATAATCCTTTTACTTATAACGGGCTTGAATATAAATTCTTTTCTTACACCGCAAAAGGTGGAATAATGCGCTTAGAACAAAATGCGGAAATTGTTGTTACCGATTTAGAAAGAACGGTAGTGGACTGCATTGACCGTATTGACCTTGCAGGTGGACTTGAAGAACTCGTTACGGCGTTAAACGGCATAACACATCTTGATGAGCAAGCCTTATTATCCTACTTGAAAGAGTATAACAAGAAATTCGTTTATAAAAAAGCAGGCTTTTTACTTTCTTTGTTAAAGAAAGACCTTTTATCGCAAAATTTCTTTGATATATGTAAACAAAACTGTTCTATAAAATTAGAAGACATAAGCGAAAATAAGAAGATGCCGAGAAAAACGGATAAGTATTGGGGACTTATGTATCCCGAAAAACTTATAAACACGGAGAATTGATATGATAAACCTATCTCAAAAAAACGTAGTTAAAATAGCAAAAGAAACGAACTTTATAAAAGATAACGTTGAAAAGGTTATGCGCCTTGCGGATATTTTAGAGTTTGTGTTCACGTCTAAATGGAAAGACAAACTCGCTCTTAAAGGCGGAACGGCTATCAATTTGTTTTATCGTGAACTTCCAAGACTTTCAGTTGATATTGATTTAGACTATATTGGCAACACGAAAGAAGAAATGGAAAAAGATAAGGAAGAACTTTGGAGCTTCTTGCAAATGGCGTTATTCCAAAAGAATTATTCGCTTTCGCCACAAAGCAAACGATATTTTGCTTTAGATTCTGCCGTTTTTCAATATATAAACAACGCAGGAAACCGTGACAATATCAAAATAGAGATAAACTATCTTGATAGAAAGCACGTTCTTCCATTGAGCGATAAACCTATCAAAACTCCCGTTGCCGAAAGTGATACGTGCGTAAAAGTTTTAAGTGCTTGCGAGTTGTACGGAAGCAAACTTGCGGCTTTAATTGGGCGTTGTAAACCGAGAGATATTTACGACGTTTACGGGCTTATCGAAAGCGGTATTATAGAAGATAAAGAAATGCTTAAAAAATGCACCATTTTCTATAACTGTATTGGGGGTGATTCTAGTATTTGCGAAGTTTCCCTTGATATTTTAGACGGCGTTACGGATAGAGATATCAATAGGCAACTCAAACCTATGCTTAACAAGAATGACCGTTTCAAAAAAGATATGGTAATTGCTTCAATAAAAGAATATTTACAAGACTTACTTGTACTTAGCGATAGCGAAAAAGAATTTGTAAAAGAGTTTGCTAACAAGAATTATCGCCCTGAACTTTTATTTGAAGATAAAGATATTGTAGAGCGTATCTCCGCGCACCCGATGGCATTGTGGCGAGTTAGAGAAAATTAAAAATTTTTATAAATATGACGGATATTGTCATGTTTACTATGCTAAAATCAAAGTGATTTTAGCAGAAAACATTGAGCATAAGAAAAAAGGATGATTTATTAAAATGAGTAAGTATAGAGTGGTTGATTTGTTTTCTGGAGCTGGTGGATTAACGTTTGGCTTTTATTATAATCTAGTTAATAATCAATTTGAAAAGAGAGATAACGTTGAATTTGTTTTCGCCAACGAGTTCGCTCCGCAAGCAGTGGCAGCCTTTAAGAAGAATTACGGTGATGATATTCCGATGATAGCAGGGGATATCTGTGGTATTACAGATAAGGAAATCGAAGAAAGATTAAACGGTGAAGAGGTGGATGTTATTATTGGTGGTCCTCCTTGTCAATCGTTCAGTACGGTTGGACAACGAAAATATGACGATAGAGCAAAGTTATCTAATCAATACTTAAGGTTGTTAGAAAAGATTAAACCTAAAATGTTCTTGTTCGAGAACGTCAAAGGAATTCTTTCTATGAGAGAGATTTTTTATCAAACTGATGCCAATGGCGAGACTGTTTATGAAGAAGTGGTAAAACATAGAGGGGATAAAACATTTATAAAGAAAGAAGCGGTAATAGACCATTACGGTGATTTGGTAATGGATGTGTTGGCGCGTGAATTTGACAGGATTGGCTATAAAATAGTTCACAAAACTATGGTTGCTGCCAAGTTTGGTGTTCCCCAAAACCGTGAAAGAGTATTTATTATTGGCATAAGAAAAGATTTAGATTTAGAATGGAATTATCCTGAAGGGGATTGCGAACAACCTCTTTCAATTTTTCATGCTATTTCGGATTTGCCTCCAGTTGGCGAAGGAGAAACCGTAACAGAGTATACCGTAGCTCCTATGAACGATTATCAACGATTAATGCGTGGGGATAGTCAAAAAATAACACAACATTTCTGCGGCTTTTATGGCGACAAAATTAGAACGGTAATACAAAATGTTGCAGAGGGTGAAGGTAAAAACGATTTTAACGATAAGGTTGATGCCGGCTTAATCGATAGAAGATATTATTTAACTTCCGGTTATGGTAACACGTATGGAAGATTGGAAAGAAACAAACCTTCTACAACGATAACAAACAATTTAGCAACGCCTTCTGCATTGCGCTGTATCCATTATGAACAAAATAGAGCGTTGACGCCTAGAGAAGGAGCAAGAATACAATCTTTCCCGGATTGGTATCATTTTGAGGGCAACAGAACTGACGTTGCGCGCCAAGTTGGTAACGCTGTTCCACCGTTGATGGCGATAGCGTTTGCAAATAAGATAATAGAAACTTTGGAGAAATAATTTCACGAGATAGGGGAAATTTATGAAGCACATACAGTGGATTACCGAACAAATGAATAAAGGTAAAACTTGGGATGAGTTGAAAAACTTAACTGAAGAAGATTTTATCGAACTCAGAGAATATCAGGGAATAATACCGTTAAGTATTAAAAATCTTCAAGAATGGAAGAAGGTTGTTGAAGATAGAGAAAAGGTTTACATTGATAAAAAGCAAGCAACGGGTATTTCTGTTAACGACCCGTTAAATCTTGCCGTACCTAATGGGGTGACTTCTAGCTGGAAAGCATATAAAGAATCATTAAAAGGTTCAATGACGGACAGAGCTATACAAGATGTGGAAGAAAGTTCGCATTGGATTTTGAATCAGCTTACTCGTGACACAGGGATAAGAAAAGGCCTTGTAATGGGTAGTGTTCAATCGGGTAAAACGGCCAACATGGTTGGATTGGCATCTATGGCTGCAGATTACGATTGGAATTTCTTTATAATTTTATCGGGTTCTATTGATAATTTAAGGATACAAACGAGAGAACGTTTTAAAAAGGATTTGAAGAATACTGATTCCGTTCAATGGCACGTATTGGATTACGGTAGTGATAATGACCATTTATATGATTCATATTCTGGAAAACAAATTACTTTAGAAGAGCTTAAACTTAATGCTTTAGGTAAAAAGGATTTTGCCGAAAAATACGTTATGGTTTGCTTGAAGCAATCCGGAAGACTTGAAAGATTGATTAAATGGTTACATAGTAATCAATCTTATGCTGCAAAGCTTAGATTGATTGTAATAGACGACGAAGCGGACCAAGCAAGTATTAATACCAGATTGATGGAAAATGCGGTAGACGAAGAACCTGAAAACGACGTTGAAAGAACTAGGATAAATGAAAGCATAGTACATATGGTTTCTAACTGCTTGGCGAGTGGCGTTAGGTCGAGCAATCCTTTGCAATCTATAAATTATTTAAGCTATACTGCGACGCCGTATGCAAATATATTAAACGAAAGGATAGACGGATATTCTTTGTATCCGAGTGATTTTATATTTAGCTTACCGGAACCTAAGGCTTATTTCGGTGAAAAAATAATATTTGGTAGCCACTCTAATAAAGAAGCATATCCGGGGTTAAATATAATAAGGCAAATTGATGCAGAAGAATTAAAAAAATTAAATAGCTCGAAAGTGCAGATAACGTCAATTCCACAAGGGCTTGAAAAAGCGATAAAGTGGTTCTTTTGCGCTGCTGCGGTTATGCGTTTGTCTCCTAAGAAAAGACCGATTAGTATGCTTATACATACTTCTCCTAGAGTCAAGATTCATATGGTTGAATATAAACTCGTATTGGATTGGTTAAGAACAGTCAATAAAGATAAATTTATTTCCGAGTGTAAAGATATATACGAAGAAGAAATTAAAGAGTTCACGAAGGAAGATTTAATCAAGGCATATTCTGATTATGATTTTAAGGATAGTTTGCCTGATGAAATGCCGGCGTTTGAAAAGATTTCAGATGATATAAGAAATATATTATCTACAATAACCCACATTGCGCTTGATGACGACGATGATTTTGAGTACGCCGAAAACGGTGTTCATTTATGTGTGGATAATTGCACCGCGCAAAGATATGCAGAAGAAGATATTTACATGCGCATAGCATATCCAGATTCAGAAACTTTATCAAAGATGAGTAAGTCGCCGGTGTTTATAGTCTTTGGTGGAAACACTCTTTCAAGAGGGTTAACCATTGAGGGCTTAGTTTGCACTTATTTTGCAAGGAACATTACTCAAGCGGATACTCTTATGCAAATGGCTCGTTGGTTTGGCTACAGAAAAGACTACGAATTATTGCAAAGAATTTGGTTGTCTGACGAATCAAAAAAACATTTTGAATTGTTACAGCAAATTGACGAAGAATTAAAAAAGGAATTTAACGATTTTGTAAAAGAGAAAAAATCGCCTAAGGAATTTGGCCCTAAAGTCTTAAATTCTAATTCCGTGTCTAAGCTAAAAATTACAGCTAAAAGCAAAATGCAAGCGGCTGTAGAAACTGGCGGAGGATATCAAGGCGATGCATTTGAAACAACGAAATTTAGAGAGGACGATTTGTTTGGTAATATCTCTGTATTAGGCTCATTGATTAAAGAAATTGGACAAGCTCCTATTGAATCCGATCACTCCTCTAAATCGCTCTTGTGGAGAGACGTTGCGTCCGAGATAATTTTTAGATTTATTTCTAGTTACAAACACTATGATGATAAACAGGAAAGAATTTTGAATATGCTCAAAAAAGCTAATTCAGATGGCCGGTATTTAAATTGGAACGTTGCTATCGTATCTGGTGATAGCAATACTACCAATGGAACTTGGAAACCGTACGGAGATTATTTTATTAAAAAGAGTATGCGTTCGAAAGTAATCGGTGAACCGGATATTGATATAGCTAGATTGAGAAACAGTACGGACGCATTATGTGACGTTAAAATTGGTGAGTTGGAAGATTGGCAAAAAGTTGTTTATGAAGAAGCTAAAGACCACCTTCGTCCAATTAATGCAAGTAGAGGAAAACTTGGATTAGTGGATAATCCATTGCTTTTGATTTACCGAATTGATAAAGATGCGACTAAAGCTATAAACGAAACGAGAGAAAGCATCAAAACAAAAGAAGATATTATCGCTTATGCAATTATTGTTTCTGGGGACGGAAAGGATGACGTTGGCCCAAGTACTTTAAGCATAATCTAAGAGGAGATATAAATGTTTGACATAAAGGAATTAACTACGGCTGAAACAGGAGGGTTTTCCGGAGAAGCCGCGTTGAACTCAATGCAAAATGCGCATACTTTTTCATTGGATTTATTAGTAAGGGAATCCATTCAAAATAGTTCTGACGCGACAATAGACAATTCATTAGTTTTTAATGTTTTTTACAATGTGGGGAAGTTTCGTAATGATGACCTTACTCCGTATCTAGGTGCAGAAAACAATCAACTGGTGGAGCAACGCTTAAATGAAAGGTTTTCAGGGAAAGAATTGTCTTTTTTAGAAGTAAGAGATTCGAAGACTAATGGTTTAAATGGTGAAGTACTTAAAAGTAAGTGTACAAATGATACAAAAAGTAATTTCTTGCGTTTGATTTTTGAAATGGGTAAAGGCCAAGATAAAGCAAACGCGGGTGGCAAATGGGGTTATGGTAAAACTGTATATTATCGTTTAGGATTAGGAATAGTTATTTATTATTCTAGAACAAAAAATGATAATGGTATATATGAATCAAGACTAATATTAACGCTAATTGAAAATGAAAAAAAGTCGGATGCATTATTAAGAAACAGGGTCAATAATTCGGCAGGACGTGCATGGTGGGGGGAAAAAGATTCGTCTACAGGTGATATTTGCCCTATTACTAACGAGGAAATAATAGGTGACTTTTTAGGGGTTTTTGGTATTGAGCCTTTCGCTGAAAATGAAACGGGTACATCAATAATTATTCCATACATTGATGAAGAAGCAATAATGGAAGAGGCTAAAACAGGATTTAAGGGCGAAGAATCAATGATTGACCGTTGTTCGTTCTTGTCCTCAGTTTCTAATTATTTAAAATATGCTGTACAAAAATGGTATGCTCCAATTTTAAACAATTTTGGTTTAAGGAAGTATGGTCGAAAATTTTTAAATGCTTATATTAATGGTGAGTTGATAGGTAAAGACGATTTATATCCGATATTTAGGCTAGTACAAGAATTGTATTCAACGGCTTATGCAAAATTGAAAGGGGCAACGCATCAAAGCGAATTTCAAATTTTATCCGGAGAAACTAATGGATATTATAAGAGACATTTATGTAAATTTGGACATGTTGCATTTTTAAAAATTCAAAGAGAAGAGTTAGAGAAAAACGAGCTTTTGCTTCCGCCTAACGTTTATATGAATTTAAGTGATGATGAATTCGTTAAATTCAACAAGAGTATTTCGCTGTGTACCAGAGAATTGGGTATGGTGTTAAATTATGAGGAGAATTGGGTAGATAATGAAGTTTTGGTTGAACCGGATGAAATATTAGTAACGTTTTTCGTTCCAGATATTAATATTGTTGAAGATTATGGCACGGGACCGGAAAAACTAGGCGACTATTTGAGGGAAAGGGAAGAGGCTGACCATATGAAATGGGATGATGACCCTGCAAGAATGAAGATTAAGTGTGTAAATCTCATTAAAAAGTCGGTTAAATCTTCTGTGAAAAGTTATTATAATCCAGAACAAGCAGAATCACATGGCGAATCTGATAAGAGTGAGTTTGCAGATTTTTTGGGTGAAAAATTATTCCCTCTTGGTAAAAAATTAAAGCCAAAAGGTCCTGGTGGTGGAGGTTCTGGCGGTGGAGCTTCTAGAAGTGAAAAGAGATACACTTTCTTAACAAAAGGGACAAGCATCACTCCTGAAGGACGTATAAAAGTTTTATATGAATTAGAATTAAAAGAAAAGACTATGGTTGCTATAAAAACTAAGGTTTCTTCTGAAGTTGCTATAGATGCTGAAAAATGGGTCGAAAAAATAGGGACAGCATATCCGTTGAAGGTTGTAGGCCTTATTATAGCCACGCAAGAAAAGGATAATAAGCTGGTTGCTGTTGAGAAAAATAATGAGGTTTTAATTGAGGGGGACGCCAATAAAATAAGTGGTTCCTTTGAAATAGAATCGTCCGACAAAAAACTTGCTTTTGTAATAGATTGCGAAGAGAAAAAAGAGGAGGATAATTAATGAAAGAATTATATTTTTATCCAACTTTAAATGAAACTAATGCAAAAGATTTTGGGATTGATATTGGAGAGCTTGTTTTTAGTTATAATGACATTGCCTTAAAAACTGACGAGTCTGGGGTTTTGCGTAATCCTGTAGAGAAAACTTGGCTTGTCCAAAATAACGGTATGACAATGCGAACGTCAATACGATTAAAAACGCCCGAAAAATTATGCGGAAAGGATGGCGTTGTATGTAGTGATGCTAAAATAGGTTTTTATGCAATTTGGTCGAACCCCAGTACAATGCAAGCGGATAGTTGTATTCTTAACTCCGTTGACGGAATTAATTTTGAACTCAGGCAGACTTTTTCTCCAGAAATGATTAAAGGAACTCTTAACTTAACGATACATGCGTTTGTAGAATCTCCTGCAGAAACCGTGTCGGAAGAAGAAAGCTTTTTAATGAATGATAGTGGTGTCTCTATTGGTGTTGTTGCAACAAAAAGTGTATTACTTAACGACGACCATTTGTCTTTCCCGATAATAAAGGTGAAAGAAGACGACAAGCCACTTTGGTGGGTTACTTTAGATTGGGAAGACCCTAAAGTTGAAAGATTTGACAACTGTATTACGGTTTTTCTTAATAAAAAATTCAAAACATATCCTAAATCTGGTAAGGATGCAGAATTTTTGTGTACTATAATAGCATCGGTATATTTTTTAGTTATTAAAAAGTTAAAGATGCAAGATGGAGATATTATTCGTAGCCTTTTTAACGGCTCTGATGAATTTGAAGAGTTTAGTGTTTGTGCTGTTATGTGCCATTTCTGTGGGATGCTTCAATTTTTAGATTTTGATAAAATGGTAAGCCTAACGGATGAAAAACTATTAGCTGAAATTCAAAGGGAAATCAACGTAATGTGTGGAGGTGCCTTGCAATGATTTGGAAAAGAATGAATAATGCTGAGGCAAAGAAGATTGTTGATGATATTGAAAAGATAAGCAAAGACTCTTTTGAGTCACTCGTTTCAGAATGGGAAGCGGGTAAGTTTTCGGAAAAGGTAGATGCTGGATATCGTGTAATTAGAGATAAAATTTTTGATGAATATTCTAATTGTAAAAATAAAGGCGGCTATGAAATTGATTTAAGAGTCGGTTTGGCTTTGTATGAATTGTTGCTTAAAGACGAGTATAAATTAAATCCTATTGATGCTAACGACGATGATATTTGGAGATATTTATCGGTACGCGTCTTTTTAGATATTACATACTTAAGGGAACCGTCGAACGATAGATTTGGGGTTTATTTTAGCCACGATAGAGTATATAAACATACTAAGCGTATTTGGATAAAGCAACTTTGGTGGTGGATACATTTAGGTTGGCAGGGTGACGTTGAAAGTACTTATGAAGTATTAAAAAAATATGGTTCTGGACGAATAAGTCAAGTTTTAGAAAGAGCTGGTAAGGGCTATAGAGTAGAAGTTACCAGAAAGCTTCTTAAAAAAATGGCGGAAAGATGTCCACAAAGTAAAGTGTCGCAAGACGATTTTAGGGCTTTAATGATGCTATATTATGCTAAGATGTTTGTTGTTGAACCTACCCTAGTAGATGGCGGGATTGATTCGTTTTTAGATAAAATATTGGACGAAAAATTGCCTAGAGGTAATGCGGATGGAATTATTTGAAGAGATTAAATCAAATTGGAAATTAGATATTTACAATAAAATGCAGCAAATAGAATCATTAAAAGATTCGTATCCAGCTTGGACGATTAAAACTTTTGAAGGCTATGGAGTTGCTATTCTTTACGATGGAGACGACGTTAGGGAAGATTTTTCTAATGCGGCGATTTATTGCGAGCAAATTGATATGAACGGTGAAAATCATAAAGTTCTCGTATTATCTTCAAAGAGTTCTACTATGGATTCCGCATTTACTAATTTGTGTTTCGATTTTGTTAATCCCGGAAACAACGGAGAATACAGAAAAGCGTTACTTGCTTCTCCAGTAAAATGGTGGGCTTCGTGGAAAGAGTTGTTGGGTAATAAGTCTATAGATGAAAGAGTGTACGACGTGATAGGCGAGCTTGCCGTTTTAAGATATTATGCTCGAAAGGGCTTAAATCCTAAGTGGAATGGGCCGAACCAGTCGTCTTACGATATAGAACTTGACGATTCTTTTGTGGAAGTAAAGTCAAGTATTAATAGAACGAAAAAAGAAATTACGATTAGTAGCATATATCAATTATCAAACTTGAATAAAAAGTTATATTTGACTTTTTGCACTTTTGAATTAACTGCAGGGCAAGGAGAATCTATCAACTCTTTGGTTAGAGATTTAAGATTGTTGGGTTATAACGTCGCTACTATAAACGAAGCGTTAGAAAAGAAAGGCTTTGGCGTTGGAAAAAGCGACAGAAATAAAACCTTTATTTTACACTCTATGTATCAATACGTGGTTGATGAAAATTTCCCTAAAGTAATAGAACAGTCTTTCGTAGACGGTGTATTGCCTAAAGGAATTATCGACATATCTTATACGGTGGATTTAAGCGGATTAGAAGCAGTTAATCTTATGGAGTAACCTTTATATGTTAAAAACAGGTTTATATGAAAAAGTAATAAGCAGGGATTTAGGTATTCAGATTGATTCTCAAACGGATAAGTTGACGAAAACGGCAACTATAGACGAGGCTGAAGCGTCTAAAATTCTTGCAAAATATATTGCTCAAATAGTTGAAAAGGGCTTGGATAATCTTGTCGATAACGGCGGAAATATTCAAACCCAAATTGCGCTTGCAAACAAAATAGTTTCTACTATAAAGACGGAAACTAGGGAAGACGTGTTTGACGGTATGTCGGTTGACGAGCGTGCAGAGCAACTGCTTGCATTACTTGATAAAACAAATACCATTTACGCTTTAAATGAAAAAGCGGAAATAGTAAGACCTGTTACGTCATTATCTCAGAGTTCATTGTTTACAGGTGCTGTAAACGAACCGCAAATGTTTACAGAGCTCAAAAAGGAAATTGTTTCTTGTAATAAAATCGATATGCTTGTTTCATTCATTAAATGGAGTGGGCTTAGACTTATTATTGATGAACTTAGAACTTTTACTAATAACGGCGGAAAACTTAGAATAATTACCACGTCATATATGGGGGCAACAGACGTTAAAGCTGTTGAAGAGTTAAGGAAACTTCAAAATACCGAAGTTAAGATTTCCTATGATACGAAAAGGACGCGTTTGCATGCAAAAACCTACGTTTTCTATAGAGAAACTGATTATACAACGGCATACGTGGGTTCGTCTAACTTATCAAATGTTGCTATATCCAGCGGATTAGAGTGGAATATTAAAGTGACGAAACAAGATTTACCCGATACGATTAGTAAGATATCTGCCACGTTTGAAAGTTATTGGAATTCTCCTGATTTTGAAGTTTACAATGAAGAACAAAAGGAAAGATTGGAGAAGGCATTAAAAGCCGAAAAGTATTTTAAGGGCAATCCTGAGCAACAATATACTTTTGATATAACGCCGTATCCATATCAACAAGAGATTTTAGATAAAATAAAAGCTGAAAGAGAAGTAAGAAATAACTATAAGAATCTTGTTGTTGCGGCAACGGGAACTGGAAAGACGGTTATTTCAGCCTTCGATTATAAAAACTTTTGTAAAAAACTTGGTCGCCCGGCGAATTTATTATTCGTTGCTCATAGAGAAGAAATATTAAAACAAAGTGTTTATTGTTTTAGAGGTGTCTTAAAAGACGCTAATTTTGGCGAGCTTTTTGTCGGTAAATATAAACCTGAAAGCTTAAATAATTTATTTGTTTCCGTACAGACTTTTAATTCGCAAGATTTAACGTCAATAACTTCTCCGGATTTCTATGATTACATAATTGTGGATGAGTTCCACCATGCGGCTGCGCCGATATATCAGCAACTTCTTGGTTATTATAAACCGAAAGTTTTGTTGGGCTTGACGGCTACACCTGAGCGTATGGACGGCAAAAACGTACTTGAGTATTTTAACAATCGTATTTCTGCTGAAATTCGTTTACCGGAAGCAATCGATAGAAAATTATTGTGTCCATTTCAATATTTTGGCGTAACGGATACGGTTGATTTGGATACCTTAAAATGGGAAAGGGGAGGATATAGCAAATCCGAACTTACCAACGTATACGCTTTTGATTATGCTGTTGCAAGAAAACGCGCCACAATGGTAATTGAATCTCTAAACAGATACGTTACGGATATGAATGCCGTTAAAGGTCTTGGATTCTGTGTTTCTAAAGAGCACGCTAAGTTTATGAGCGATTTCTTTAACGAACATGGTATTCCGTCGATTTATCTTGTTAGTGAAACTGGCGACGAAGAAAGAAGTACGGCAAAACAAAGGCTGGAAAAAGGCGAGATTCGCTTTATCTTTATAGTTGATATCTACAATGAAGGTGTTGATATTCCGGAAGTTAATACTATATTATTTTTGCGTCCGACTGAGTCGCTTACAGTCTTTTTACAACAGCTTGGTCGTGGCCTTAGATTAAGCGAAGGGAAAGAATGTTTGACCGTGCTTGATTTTATTGGACAAGCAAATAAAAATTACAACTTTGAGAGTAAGTTTGCGGCGCTTTTGTCAAATACAAACAGAAACGTTGCAAGTGAAATAAAAAATGGTTTTGTTTCTGCACCTAAAGGATGTTATATTCAACTAGAAAAGAAAGTTAAAGAGTATATATTAGCAAATATTAAAAAATCAATCAATACAAAGACGGGATTAGTTGTTAGATTATCCACGTTTGAAGATGATACGGGGCTTAAACCGACAATTTATAATTTCTGTCATCATTACGGCATTGAACCAAGACAGTTCTATAATAAGAAACATACATATTTTTCCCTTTGTGAAGAGGCGGGCTTGATTGAAGTAGAAGATTGCGACTTGAAAGAGGATGCTGCTAAAATCTTAAACAGATTAAGTACGGTTGACTCATTGAAGTTTATTGATTATATATGGGCAAATATTGTTAAAGTTGAAGATTTATCGTGGGATAATTTAACGAAAAAGCAACAATTGTACTGGAAAATGCTTTATGTTTCCGTATGGGAAAAACCAGTGGAAAACTTTGGTTTTGCAAATGAATTGGAAGGTGTTATAGAGTTTAAGAGAAACAAATCTGTTTATGAAGAATTTTTACAACTCATTGAGTATTGTTACGAGAGTATAAATATAGTTACGGAAGAAGTTGATTTGGGCTTTGAGTCTACACTTGAACTTTATTCAACCTATACCAGAACCCAATTATTGGCGGGATTAGATTTCTTAGAAAATTATGCCGTGTCGGAAGGTGTAAAATACTTAAAGGATAAGGATACTGATTTATTATTCATTACGTTAAATAAGGCAAACAAATATTATTCGCCGACAACTGCTTATCACGATTATTCTATAAGCGATAAGCTGTTCCATTGGCAAAGCCAAAGTACTACTTCGGATACTTCTGCCACAGGTATGAGATATCGTTCTAGGGATGGAAAAGAAGGAAACGTTCTTTTGTTTGTCAGAGAGGCTAAATCGGATGAACATGGACCTATGCCGTTTGTCTTTTTAGGAAAGGCCAAGTATTCTAGCCATACTGGGTCTAGACCAATGAGTATAATTTGGGAACTTGAAAATTCAATTCCTGCTAAATTCTTAAAGAAAACTAATAAATTAATTTAGGTGCAACATGAGTATTATTGAAGATTTAATTGAATATAAAAAGGGGATAGCAGGACACTCTTGGAAAAAACTAAAAGGATTTTCTTATAATAATGATTATATATCGTTAGTGAGAATTGATAGTTCTAATAGATGGGTTACTCCAACAGAAATGGAAAAACAATGGAGCATAATTGTTGATAAGAAAAAAGATTTTACATCATTGCCCAATTTTTCATTTTTAAAGGAACAGGGGCTTTTGACCTTAACGCCTGTTAGCAATGGGGCAAATAAAGGATGTTTTGGTATTAGATTGTATGGGATGAAAAAAGATCCTGATGAGGGAATTATAAAAAAACTGTTGGATTTTATTTTTGAGGGATGTGTTTTGACACTAGAGGAACAAGAAATTTTATCCAAAATGACAGAAGAGGAGATAGAAGCTCTTTTTAACGCAGAAGATGAAACGGCCAGTTTTTTATATAGAGAAGGATTAAGAAAAGTTCGAAAATTGAACAAACAAATAATTGATCATCTTAAAAAAATATATAAAGGAGAATGTCAATTATGTGGACAAAATTTGGGTGAGCAATACGGAAAAGAAATCGTTCAAGCACACCATATTGAATACTTTTCTAAATCGCAAAATAATGATTCTACAAATATAATCATTTTATGTCCTAATTGTCATGCTCTAATTCATAAATGTAATCCCTCTTACGAAAAGGATATGTTTAGTTTTAAATTTGGTAATGGGAATAAACTTAAAATAAAAAATATAGGTCATCTAATAGGGAATGGCAGATGAGTGATGTTTTTTCAAAAGAAAAGCGCTCCGAAGTTATGAAAGCTGTAAAAAGCAAAAACACAAAAACTACGGAGCTAAAGCTTATAAAAATATTTAAGGAATTACACGTTACTGGTTGGCGTAGAACTTATCCGTTGAAAGGAAAACCGGATTTTGTTTTTCCAAAGAAACGATTAGTAATATTCGTTGACGGTTGCTTTTGGCATGGCCATGATTGTCGTAACGTTACTCCGAAAGAGAATTCTGATTTTTGGGATAAAAAACGAAATTACAATAAAGCACACGATGAAGAAATTACAAAACTTTTAACTGGCAAAGGTTGGAAAGTTATCCGTATTTGGGAATGTGAACTAAAAAACAAAAATAGAGAAAGCTTAATTGACAAAATCAACGAATTGTTGTGTATTGATAGATAAGGTATGACATGTACGATAAGTTAAATGAAAAAATATTTTTGGCTGATGGGTATATAAAAAAAATAATTTCTGCTTTATCGCCATTGTATAAAAAAGATTTTGCGATGGGACAGGATGTGACAATTCCATTGTTTACAGCATTGCATTCATATAGTGAAAGTATATTAATTTTGTTGCAAAACGGAGCGGTTTTTGAGGCGGATATTTTATTACGTTGCACAATGGAGGGAACGGTAAGATATTGCTATTTAATGATAGGCGACGAAAAAGAGCGTGAAGTAAAGTATAACGAGTACAAGATAATAATGCCAGAGATTGATAGATTGAATGACCATAAAAAAGCTAAAGATGCGGTTGGTATAATAAAAAAATATTCAAATAATAATACCAAACCGTTTGAGACTATGATTCTGTCGGACGAAGAGGTAGATAATATCAAAAATAAGTATACGCGTAATATTAAAAATGAATTAAAAAAGAAATGGTCGTACCAATCTCTATTGAAAACTCTTGCTTCCACACATAAAGAATATGAGGCGCAGCTTGGCTCATTGTCGACATATGCATTAACTAGTCATTACTGTCATTTGGATTTTGTTGGGTTAAACGACATTCAGAATAGAATTTATCTTTCTAAAAATGATGGAAACATTATTAGTGATTATGCGCATTCTCTTAGGATTATAGATAATATTGTAGCATTTTATGCGTTTAGAGTTTTAGAATATATGAGATGTAATAATTATTTCCCAGAAGAAGCCAGTAAATTGTGCTTAGGGATGATACAATTTAGTCAAGAGCTGAATGCTGAAATTAATAATATAGTTGATAACAATTTATGAATATATCTTGCACTAGAAACAGGGAAATTCTTACAAAGCGTAAGAACCGAAATTTAACAAATTGATATAATTTTAATAAACTATACATTTAAGAAATTTTAAAATTTGCAATATAGAGGTTTGGTAAGTTGTGATATTTTGATAGCATAAAATGTACTAACAACAGTAAAATCTCAAAATATAATTTGATAATTAATTTAAACAAAAGAGGTATTGTATGAAAAGTATTGATTTTTCAATGACTTATTTGGCATTAAAGATGTTCGGAAAACAATTATATGCAAATATAAGTGCAGCCATTGCTGAACTGGTAGCTAATGGGTTAGATGCTAACGCTGAAAATGTATATGTTTATATGGACATTATAGAGAAAAATAATGCTACAATTGCTATTTTTGATGATGGTGATGGAATGGATTCTGATTCTTTAGAAAAAGAATATGCCGTTATTGGAAGGAATAAAAGAAAAGAATTAAAACCAGAAGAAGCCGTGAAAAAAATGGGGAGAAAAGGAATTGGGAAATTAGCGGCTTTGTATTTGTCCGACAAATATTATATCATAACAAAAAAAGAGAATATGACTTCTCCTGAATTCTGGGAATTGGATGTCTCTAATATTGTAAACAACGAACAAACTCCTCGGTTAGAGCAGGTGGAAATGTTATCCGATGATGTTATGTTTTTGCAAAATTTAATAGACGCTAAAAAGGGAACTATTATTTTGCTTAAAGATGTAAAAATTAGAAACTTTGGTGATGCGGCCGAGCTTGCACTTGAAAACAAACTTGCCAATTATTTTTTAACATCAAAACTATCTCAGAAGATAAAATTATGTATTCGTAAAAAGAATAATCAAAAAATAAAATTTAAAGAAGTAAAAAAAGATATTGCCCATAAAAATATGGCTGTTATATATACTTCCAACAAAAAAATGTTTGAAAAAATTGAAGGTGGAGATGTTAAAATCAGGGATAATAATATACCAAATCAAGAAAAAGTATTTATCACGAAAAGAGAAATTTTTAATTTCCCTACGATTGTAGATACTACTATTAAAGATGGTTCGGGAAAGAGAAGTAAGGTTGAAAGTGCAATAAATGGTGAGATAGAAATAGAGGGAGTTAAATACCCTTATGTTCTTGAAGGTTGGATTGGAGTGCATTCTACAATTGAACAGGAAGACTCAAAACTAAACTGTAAAAACTTTAAAAAAAATATGCACTATAATCCTAATCAGCTAAGGGTATATGTTAGAAAAAAATTGGCAACATCTGATTTTTTAAATTCACTAGGATTAACTGCAACTTTTTTAAATTATATAGAAGGTGAAATAGAATTTGATGTTCTGGATGTTGAAGGACTTGAAGATATTGCGACTGCAGGACGAGATAATTTCTCTGTACAGGATGAACGTGTTCAAAAATTAGTTTTATTATGTAAAGGTATAGTAAATAAATTAGTTAATAAACGAAAGGGTATTGCTGATGAGCTTGGTAAGTATAAGCAAGAATTAGCGAAGAAAAAAGAAGAAGAGGAAAGAGAAAAAATTAAAGAACGGTTTAGGACCGGACAAATCAAATCGAAGCCAATTTTTGAACATATGCCAAAGAGCCATCAAGAAGCCGTTGAAGATGATTTTGTGCAATTTTCCAGAGCGGCCAACTTGTCACAACCAACAAAAAAAATATTAATTAGTCATAAGGGTGATTGTGTTGAATTTGGTAATTTCGTGATAGATGTGTTACTATCAGTTGCGCCAGAATTAAAGAATAGTATTATTTTTACTTCTAATGCGGATTTTGGAATCCCGCAAGGAAGGGATATATGTGAGTATTTAAAGGATTGCTTTAGAGAAGATATATTCGTAATCTTTTTATTTAGTAAATCATATTATGATTCAAATATTTGTTTAGCTGAAGCTGGAGCCGCGTGGGGTACAAACAGAGAGTATGCAAATTTTGTTATAGACCTATCTTTTAGCGATATAGCAGACCCTATAAATAGAAACCAAAAAGGAGCAAAATTATTTGCTATATCAGAAGATGACAAAAAAGATATGGCTAATGAATTGATAAGAATCATTAAAGCTGTTGGTTTAGATATAAAACCTGAAGAGGTAGATGTAGTAGGTGTTATAAATAGTACTTTATGTAAGTATGGGATGAGATTAAAGCCAGAAGCGTATTTACCGCATAGGAAATTTCAGGCGGTGCCAGTTTGTAGTAATTGCAATCATCCGATGCAATTAGCTTTGAATGATGAAGGTTTGGTTTTTGTTTGTGAATGTGGGGCACAAAAAGTAAAAGCAAAAATAATGTAATGATATATATGAATTTTTGAAAAATTTTTAATAAACCTTATTCTACTTTTCCTTATTCTATTAAATATGTGGAATAGAGGGTGGTTTAATACGAGATTGATTCTCAGCGGGAGCAGAAATACGAAATTTTCAGTTCAAAAAGACCATAGAAGGACTAAGTTAAAATGAAAAAGGGGTATAGAATTATTTCAATTGAAGCGGCGGATATTTATCGGCACGAGCAAGAAAACGGCGTTAGCGTTGGGTATAAAATGCCCGAAAATAAAAGCGACGCCTATTTTCGTTTGTTCAAAATCTATTTGGATAATTCGCTAGACCTCATAGAACTTGAAAAGGCGTATAAGCGCATTTGCCGTAAAAAGTTTTCTTTTCAAGATAAGAGCGAAAATGAATACACTCTTGCCGTAATTAACTTAAAGTTTAACTATACGTATAAGCCCCAAGAGGGAAAACCCGTAAAAATCAAAGACTTGCGCTCACATTTCTATGAAAACGGTTTCGATTTAGATGATATTCACTACGTAAGATATAAGCGTAGCGCGGGCAGTTCAAGAGAAGGTAAATGTCTTTTTATTGACGAAAGATTGTATAAAGCAATGGATAAATGGAGCAGTTGCGGCTTGAAAGCGCAAACTGACCTTGCTTCGTGGGAATCGTATAAGGCGTTATCACTTAGTAGTATCAAAGGAACTGTGGATATTCCACTTGACGGAATACTTTTCGTTCCCGATTATAAAAGCACGTTTACTGAAGAAGTAATTTCCGTAGAACTCAAAGACGGCAAACTTGTAGCCGAGCAAAAGCAAACGGAAATCACTAATGATATTTGGGACGGCGAAAGCCTGTTGGACGAGAGCGTGTTTGAAAACGGCTATGCGGACAAGCATATGCTACTTCTTCGCAACAAGTTCTTTAAGTCTTGCGCGTTCAGAACCAAACTTCAAAAATGGATAAAAGATAAAAATATTACCCTTGACGATTTGAAAACAAGGGGATTTACACTTGCAACCGACGTTAGTCAAATTGTAATGGTAACGACGCCTAACAGTTTGAAATATCTTAAATTTGCAGGTGGGCTTAGTGAAAAGAATATCCGCAAGTGGATAGAAAGCGTGGATAATACTTTCGGCGTGGTAAAATGGGATAAAGGTACAAGATTTTTTCACGGCGATATGGTGCAAAGCAGTTATCAACTTCTCAATACGTTGGGACTTGATAAAACGCAAGCGGAAGAATTATTAAAGCCGAGCTTTGATTATATTTCACTCGTTCGTAACGACGTGGAGTTTATGCGCTATCACTTTAGCGATGCTTATGCAAGAGAAAAGGACGGGGAAGAAAAGAAAACTCCTGACGGAATTGCGGAACGCGCGGAAGTCATTTTTAGATTGCTTCTTTATTGTACAACTTTTGATTATACTGCCTTGTATGCGAATTTTAGAGATGACGTAGTAAGCGGACTTAAAAGTAATTTGCGCCGTGGGCATATTCTTCTAAACGGCACGAACGCAACGTTGTTTGGTAATGGTCCTGAGCTTTTAAAATACATAGCCGGCGAAAAGGTAACAAGCGAATTAAAGAAAGGGCAAATATATTTTAAGCGTTTTGTGAATGGTGCAAAACTTCTTTGCGCGCGCTCACCGCATATCACGATGGGCAATCTTTACTGCGTGGAAAATAATCTTAACGGCGATATTTGGAACTATTTTGATTTGGGTAAAAATATCGTGTGCGTAAACGCCATTGGAGAGAATATTCAACAGCGTTTAAACGGTTGTGATTACGATTCGGACGCTATGCTCATAACCGATGACAAGTTATTGGCGGAAACCGCCGAGAAGTATAATAAAATTTTCAAAGTTCCCGTTTGCGGTATTCCGTCTATGAGTAAAAACGGTCAAACTCTTGCCGAGCTTGACCACGATACAAGTGAGAATAAAATTGGCGAGATTGTAAACCTTTCGCAAAAGTTAAATAGTATTATATGGAAAGAAATCCATCACGACGCGCCTGTAGAGAAAATCTTGGAGATTTATAACGACGTTTGCAAACTTGCCGTTTTGTCGGGATTGGAAATAGATAAGGCAAAGCGCGCTTACGACAACGTTAACGTTGGGAAAGAACTTTCCGCATTGCGCAAAAAGTATAATCTCCCTGCGCCAACTTTCTTTAAGGAGATAGACGAAAAGGGAAAGGAAAACGAATACGAGTTTTACGATACGGCGATGGATTATATCTATCAAGCGGTTAAAAAGTTTAACTTCCAAAAGGGCAAAAAGAAAAAGGTTGATTATACGCCTATATCTTGGGTAATTGGATATAAGACGACTTCCGACAATGCAACCGACTATCGGCATAGGGATAAAATTATTGAGATATGTGATGAATCTAAAAAGAGGATTAGTCGATTGTATATGGAGCTCCGCGTGGCGGACGACCAAGAAAAAGAACTTATTTATGATAAGATAATGGAAGAAAAAGCCGAGAGAGATAGACAAGTCTCCAAGTGGTTGACAAGCGAAAACGTCCTTATCTTTGTAGTAAGGCATTACGAAAAGAATAGCCCTTCCGATTGGAGAATATATGCGCCTATTGTTATTTCTCCCGCGTTTAAGAAGTTTTCGCGCGAACGAGCTCTTCCAATAGGGTGTGTTGCGGAAAAAGAAGGTGGAGAGTTCATCGTTTATGGCAAGCAATTCGCAAGAATATGGTAAAAAGTGAAAGAGCCTATTTATAAGATACTACTTTCAAATTAGTTTTTTCCCTTTCTATGAAAGGGAATGTCTTGCCAAAAATTAAAAATGAGTAATCGGCGTAATAGAACCCGTTTTCCCAAAGCGTGGAAATGAAAGCTCGACAGTAATAAACTGTCGGGCTTTTTCTATGCCCAAAACACAACTGAATATAAGGGGATATTGGTCGGTTTCGTCGATATAGCGAGGAACGTATTTGTCTTGCCAAATACCGATTTTTCAAATCGCCTCGTTAGGGGAAACCCCTAATACCCCAAACGACAAAAATAAAAAAGGAGGAGAAATTATAGGAAGAAGAAGACCTTTTGCCTACAATTTTAGGGCAAGCGAGCAAGAGAAAAATTTAATAGATAGTGCAATAGCAAAAAGCGGACTGACGATAACGGACTTTGTAATTCGTTCAATTACCGACAAGCCGATTACCGTAATAGAAAACGGCAACGAGATTTTAGCTGAACTAAAACGGCAAGGCAACAACCTGAATCAAGTGGTTAGAAACAGTTATAACGGCTTGGCTACGGAAGAAGAAATCAAAGCGTGTATCAAAAGTTTGAAAGAATTATACCGCAAAATATCTATTGCAATCGGAGGTGAATAATGCCGCTTTTTAAGTGTAGCGCAAGCAAAGCAAAACCGAAAAATGGTATTGCGTATATCACCGATGAAAAGAAAGTAAAGATAGTGTCGGTAAGAAATCTTTTTGAAGACGAGGACTACTCTAAGCAGTTTGATGAAACGGCAAGCAGGTTTGGTAAAGGGGATAAGTTTGACGAGCGTAAATATTATCATTGTAAATTATCGTGTGCAAGGCAAGACAAAGTAACGCCCGAAAAGGCACACGCTTACGCGGAAGAACTAACGGCAAAATTATTCAAAGACTACGAGTGCGTGATTGCTACTCACACGGACACGCAAACGGTGCATAGTCATATCATCGTAAACGCCGTTGGCCCGATAACGGGAAAGAAATTGCAGTTCAATAAACAAGATTACGTGAAGATGAAAGACGAGGCGAATAGAATAGGGAAGAAATACGGGTTTACCGAAACGGATTTTAGAAAGCGTGGTAAGAACAGTAGAACGGCAGTTGAGAAAAAGATTATGCTCAAAGGCGGTACGAGTTGGAAAGAAGAACTAAGAGAAGTAATTGCGTAAGCGATTAAAAACGTGGCTACGCCCTACAAGTTCAAGGAATATCTTGAAAAGTGTTACGGCGTAAAAATCACGAGGGATGGAAAGGATTATTCTTATTTGCATCCCGAAAAACAAAAACCTATCCGAGGGGAAAAGCTCGGAACAAATTATAGTAAAACGGAGGTAATAAAACAAATTGTTAAACAAAATAACGGGCGAACATCCTCAGCCCATAAACGAGGACCAACCGGTGGATATTTCAAGAAATCCGGCGATATTGGATTTACAAGAAGAAGCAAAGAGATTAACAGCGGAAGCGCGCGAGGCAATGTTTTTGCAAGCATTGGCGACATCGAGAGAGCAATGCAACGACTTGATTTTGACGCAAAATGTGCGAATCGCGGAACAGACGCAGCAAGTGAAGAACTTAGAGAGAACCAACGAAAGGCTCGTGAGCAAGCTGAGAGGAGACGTTTGGCTGCTATCGAAAGAAGTCAAAGAGAGCAACAACCAATTGTCGAAGAGCCTCAACCAAACGCTGAGCAAGATATCGGAAACAGTAACGGACATCGAGCACCAAGTAAGTACAGCTACGGCAAAGGCGACTGACGAAGCGGTAAGAGTTATGAAGCAAAGTATCACTAAAATGGCGGATAACGCCGTAATCGCTGTAAATGAAAGTGCCGGTAAGATGATGAGCGAGGTTAATAAAGCGAAGAAAGAAATTGAAAAGGTAAAAGACGAAATTCATTTTGAAAGCGGATTTAGAAAGTTTATGTTTTGGCTTTCGCCCGTGTTAGCGATTGCGCAAACCATCGCACTTGCAATAGTGATATTTGGTTAAAAAAAATTTTCTCATACAGATATGAAATAGCTTGACTATCTCGTGATATCACGGTATAATGTAGCTACAATAAATTTAAGGGAGGGTATTATGAACGTAGAAGAAATCATTAGAAAAGCGGAAGCAAACGAAATATTGACCGTGGAAGAAGTGAAAATCTATCAACAAGCAGTTAAACCTATAAAGCACGCTTACGGCAAGTATGGAACGCTTGCGAAACAATATATTGAGGAGCATAACTTCGGTAAATTGTTAAGTTTAGCAGGGCATTTACCTGAATACTTACACGGTGTAGATAAAGCCGCTGAAGAGCTTTACGACGTTTTATGGGACAAGCTTTCAAAAAGTGAAACCTATCGAAGAACGGGGGATTACTTAGAAGACGTTAAAAGAATAAACGCTATGAAGCAAGTGATAGAAGAAGAGATTTTAAGCGAAATCGTTTATATTTAAGGAGAAAATACAATGGAAAAACAATTAACGCCAAAACAAAAGGCAAGACAAAAGTATGAAATCGTGCATAAGGAAGAGCGTGAACAAGCGACAAGGCAATTTAACACGAGGCTTCCCGTTAAAGAGCACGATGAAATAATGGCTTTCTTAAAGAGAAAAAGAATTTCAAAGGTAGATTTGATTAGAATAGGATATCAAACCCTACGAAAAGAATTTAAGGAAAGCGAATAACAGCGGAACACATTATGTGCTTAACACACCCGTAATGCCGGGAATTGATAAGGAGAAAATATTGAAAGGGGAATCCGTACTTATCTTTCCGTTAAAAGTGCGGATAAAAAACCCTATAAATAAAAAATAAGGAGAATTGAATTATAAGGAATTAAAATTAAGAGAAGAAAAATTGAATAATGAAGTAGAAAATCAAGTTTATACTTCTTCCAAAGAGGTTGAAAAAGTCGATAAATCAAAAATAAATATGGAGGTGTTAAATAAAATCATCGCTTTTAAGATGTTGGAGATTATGCGAGACAACGATATGATTACCGAGTATGATTATGCCAAAATCGAAAAGAAGCGAAACCAATTTGGGGAAAGTGTAATAAAGCAAAATAAATTATTTAAAGGAGGCAATTTAACTTGATTGAAAACGGAATGGTAATGCCCACTAACGTTAATTATAACAGGGCAAGGCAAAGAAGAGTGGTTTTCTATGGACGAGTAAGTACCGAGCACGAAGCGCAACTTTCGGCTTTAGAAAATCAAATGCAATGGTATGAGGACATAGCGGAAAGAAATCCTAATTGGTGTGTCATTAAAAGATATATCGATGAAGGGATTACGGGAACGCAAGCGAAAAAGCGACCTGCATTTTTAAGAATGTTGCAGGACGCAAAGGAAAAGAAGTTTGATTTAATCGTAACGAGAGAAGTGTGTCGTTTCGCAAGAAACACGGTGGATACACTTGTGGTTACGAGAGAATTAAAAGAGTACGGAATTGAAGTTTATTTCGTGGAAGATAATATTTGGACGATGGACGGAGACGGCGAACTTAGACTTACGATTATGGCAACGCTTGCGCAAGAAGAAAGTAGAAAGATTTCCGAGCGTGTTCGAGCAGGACAAAAAATCAGTAGGGACAAAGGCGTTATTTACGGCAATGGTAATATTCTTGGATATGATCGTGATAAAGCGACGGGGAATTACGTAATAAACGAAGAACAAGCCGAAACGGTGCGAATGATTTATGATTTGTACTCCGCAGGCAAAGGAATCTCGCAAATTCGTGACGAGATGATACGTCGAAAACGAAAAGACAGTTCAGGGTTAGTTCGATGGGAAAATGCAAAGGTGGCTCGTGCGCTACATAATTCGGTGTATAAAGGATATATTGCGTATTTGAAAACAAGAAGAAATAATTATTTAGACCAAAAGATTATTCTTAATCACGACGAAGATACGTATTTGTACGTAAAAGGCAACTTTGAACCGATTATTTCCGAAGAGCAGTGGGAGCGCTGTAAGCAGATAAGGCTTCAACGCACAAGGTATAGCAAATTCCGCACGGAGAACGGAGAAGTTCTTCACAAAACGGGTATTCACGAAAGTGGCGACGTTTGGACGAAGAAGTTAAAGTGTAGATGTGGCTATAAAATGCGTAAGAACAAATGGCGCAAGAATAAAAACGGCGAAGTTATTTTCGGCTATAAATGTTATAACCAATTAAACAACGGCTCAAAGGCTCTTCGTGTTGAGGCAGGCATTGATGCGTCAAAAGCGTGCGACTTAAAGGAAATATGCGATTGGAAGTTAGAGATGATGGCAAGGTTTATCTTTGCGGGATTATGGGGTAGCAAGAAAGATATCTTAAATAACGTGTCGTCTTTATATCAAATCGGTGTATTTGAAGAATATCGAAAAGCGGCGGAAGTGAAAGCAACGGTTGATAAGGATATTGCTAAGCTAGACGAAAAACTAAAACGTCTAATGCGGTTGAGACTCGAAGACGAAATTCCAAAAGATTCGTATTTAGAACTCAAAAAGGAAATCGACCAAGAGAAAATAGAACTTTTAAACAAAAGGCGTATTCTTGACGCGGGAATGATGCCGAATGATGAGGGGCAGGAAGAACCTGCGAAAAAGGTGGAGGACTTTTTATTATCAAAAATGGATTTTACTGAACATTACGTTGATAGAGAAGTTATTAAGAAGTTCGTTCACACGATTGTTCCAACAACGGAGACTTGTTTTAATTGGTATATGAATTTCGACTTGATTGAAAAGCCCAACGATATGAAAAAGTTGGTATGGGAATTTACGATTGATTTTAAACAAGCAAGGTCGTACCGAAAGGAAAAAGAAGGTATGCTTAGACCTAACCAATGGCATGATTTAACAGTAAGAGTATTTATGTAAAAAGTGCAAAAATACTCCATAAAGAGCAAAAAATTAAAATAGAAAATAGCGTGTTAGTAGTATAGTTAGTGACCCCGTGAATAAGACGCTCAATATATCGCTAGCACGATAAAATATACAGCACAAGCGAACATTAAAAATCCCCGCAACTAATTTGCGAGTGAATTAAACGACAGAACGGCTTATCCGTAAGGGTAAGCCGTTATTGATTGTATAAACTATTGACAGATATGTGAAAATAAGGTATAATAAAACAAAAAAGTTATATTGTCTAAATAATTTTTTAAGGAAACAAGAAAATATGGGGTTAATTGGTAAACTTATTACAAAAGCGGTTACGGCTTCGGTGAGAAACTCTACTATTCGTGCTGTCGGCGAGGCTTTGGCTCATGTGATTTCGGTAACGGCTGATGCTATAACGGCTGCGTAAAATAATAGAGTAAAAAGGGAAGATACCGTTATAAAAAACCGGATAGCGTTTATAAAACCCACTCGTTCAAGTGGAGAGTATGTGGACAAAATGCATTAGAGATTGCAAGAGAATTATTAGGGGCAGGATTTGAAAGCGTTGTCCATCGCGGACAAGCCGTTTTTTTCGTCAAATTATTGACAACCAAGGCAAAGGGGAGTATAATAATTATACTATGTATAAAAAGGACGGCAAAGAGAATATGCAAATACACGACGTAAGAGCCGCGCAGGACAGGTTTTACAGTAAAAAATGGGGTGTTTTCAACCATTTTTTATACGTTATTCAAAACAATCCAAAATACCCAAACAGCTACGGCAAGCAAACGGATTGGAATACCCTCGTCAACGAATTTGACACGGAAACCTTGGCGAAGAATTTACACGAAATGGGGGCGGGATATTACGTTATCACCGTTATGCAGGGGACGAAGTATATGCTTGCACCCAACAATGCGTTTGACAAAATCGCGGGTACGAAGCCGGGCGAGGCGTGCAGCACAAGGGATTTGATAGAAGATTTATATCAATCCTTATCTAAATACGACATCGATTTATTTTTGTATTTCACGGGCGACGGACCGTATAAAAGCGTCGAGGAGGGAAAAAAATTCGGTTTTACCGAGCCCAGAGAGGTCGGCGTAACCAAGCCCTTTGTGGAAAAATGGGCGAGCGTTTTGGAAGAATACGCTCTTAGATACGGCAATAAAATCAAGGGTTGGTGGATTGACGGCTGTTACAAGGAATATTTCAAATACACCGACGAATTGCTCGGTATTTATTACAAGGCGTGTAAAAAAGGCAACCCCAATGCGTTGGTTTCGTTAAATAACGGCGTGGGGGAAGCGATAGGCTTGGGCTTTTCGTTTGAAGATTTCCTTTGCGGCGAGCAAAACGATTTTACCGTACTGCCTACGCAAAGATTTTACAACGCCGCGCAAGCGCATATCCTCGCTCCCCTTGGCGTGGGGGAATGCGAAATCGGCGGTTGGGGGATATTCGGGGTAAAAAGAGACGCCGAATATCTTACCGATTACATCAAAAAAGTAAATCAAGCAGGAGGGGTTTTGACCATAGACGTAGGGGTTTACCGCGACGGAAAATTTGACGAAGAGCAGATGGAAGTGCTTAAAACCGTTGGCAAAAACCTTTGACTTCCCGTTCTTTTACGGGCTTACGGCTTGTGCGGCTTGGCGTTTTCTTATAAGGCTTTAATACGGAAATATTGCGCGAAATCCCCGTATTCTTTAAAAAAGAATAAAAGGGAGGAAAAAATATGCAAAAAAGCGTGTAAAATGAGTTGCGTTCGTTTTTCGGTTATGGTAAAATAGAAAGGCTGAAAATTCACACTCGCTCACTGTGCGTGATCCGTGTCCGTAAAATCTTTCAATGCGGACGTCATCACGAGCCAACACAAAGCGGGGAGGAAAAACGGAGGTTTGAATTATGGCAGTTATTACTATGAAGCAGCTCTTAGAAGCAGGCGTACACTTCGGTCATCAGACGAGAAAGTGGAATCCCAAAATGAAGAAGTACATCTTCGCGGCAAGAAACGACATTCACATCATCGATTTGCAGCTTACGGCTAACCTTATCGAAGAAGCGTATGCGTTTGTTTGCGAATCCGTTAAGGAAGGCAAGTCCGTCCTTTTCGTAGGTACGAAGAAACAGGCGCAGGACGCAATCAGAGAAGAAGCAGAACGTTGCGGTCAGTACTACGTGAACTACCGTTGGCTTGGCGGCTGCTTGACCAACTTCAAGACGATGAGAAGCCGTGTTGAAAGATTGGAAAAGTTGGAAGCTATGGAAGCAAACGGCGACTTCGAAGCGCTTCCCAAGAAGGAAGTTATGCTTTTGAAGAAGGAAATGGGCAAGTTGCAGGCGAACCTTGGCGGTATCAAGGCGATGAAGTCTATGCCCGGCGTTATGTTCGTAGTTGACCCCCACAACGAAGATATCGCAATCAAAGAAGCGAAGAAGCTCGGCATCAAAATCGTAGCGATCACCGACACGAACTGCGATCCCGACGAAATCGACTACGTAATCCCCGGTAACGACGACGCTATCCGTGCAATCAAACTTATTTCGTCCGTTATCGCAAACGCAGTTATCGAAGCAAACCAAGGCGAAGAAGCGGTTGTTGCTCCCGTTGTTGAAGAAACGGCAGCGCCCGAATCCATCGAAGAAGTGGTTGCGGCTTCCGAAGAAAACGCGTAACACCCAAACGGAGTTTTCCGTTTCCTAATAAAATATATAAATAAGGAGATTATAATTATGGCAATTTCGGCAAAAGACGTAATGGCACTCCGTGAAAAGACGGGCGCAGGCGTTATGGACTGTAAAAAAGCATTGACCGACGCTGACGGCGATATGAACAAAGCGGCTGATCTTTTGAGAGAAAGAGGCATCGCAAAGGCTGACAAAAAGGCTTCCCGTATCGCGGCGGAAGGTATCGTTGCTTGCTATATCGACGGTAACGTAGGCGTTCTTATCGAACTCAACTGCGAATCCGACTTCGTTGCAAAGAACCCTCAATTCCTTGAAATCGCAAACGAATGCGCAAAGGTCGTCGTTGCTTGCAATCCTGCAGACGTAGAAGCTTTGCTTGCTTGCAACACGGCTGAAAACGGTTCTGTTGAAGAATATTTGAAGAGCAAAATCGCAGTTATCGGCGAAAAAATCGCGGTTAGAAGATTCGTTCGTTACGAAAGCGCTAGCTTCCTTGCAAGCTATATCCACCTTGGCGGCAAGCTCGGCGTTATGCTTGACATGGCTGGCGAAGCTACCGACGCGGCTAAAGAAGTTGCGCACGACGTAACCCTTCAAATCGCGTTCACGAAGCCCGCATACCTCACCAAGGACGAAGTTCCCGCTGACGTTATCGAAAACGAAAAGAACGTTCTTTTGAACCAAGCGCTTAACGAAGGTAAGCCCCAAGCTATCGCAGAAAAGATGGTTATGGGTAGAATTAAGAAATTCTACGAAGAAAACTGCCTTCTTGAACAGGCGTTCATTAAAGACGATTCCAAGAAGATTTGCGAATTGTTGAAGGGCGCAAACGCTTCCATCGCGAAGTTCGCTTTCTTCGTAATGGGCGAAGGTCTTGAAAAGAAGAGCGAAGATTTGAGCGAAGAAGTTGCTAAGCAAGTTGCGGCAATGAAGAACTAATCTTTGTTAAAAACGGAATTTTACCCCACGGCAAGCAAGCCGTGGGGTTTTTCTGTGATTAGGGCGTACGTGGACGAAAATACTAACGAAAAAAATAGCGTAATATGTTTTTTTTGTGATAAAAACGTGAAAAAAGTCGAATTATTCCGTTGACAACGGTGAAAAATGGGTGTATAATTAAATTACTTAATTAAATAACTTTGCAAAGGAGAAAAAAGGTTATGGCAAGAAAATATACTGTTCGTACGAAGACAAAGAGTTTCTTCGCATTGGACAAGTGGATGACTGTTTTGGAAATGCGTGCGTTTGGTTGGAGATATAAAGGTCAACACACGCAAGCTGGCGGTTGGGACGTTACGGTGAACGTTGACAGCGGTACGGCGACGGCAAGAAGACGTTTCTATACGTTTTTGGAATTTAGACGTGATAAACCCTACAGCCGCAATTTCTTCTTCGGTTTGATGGAAGTTTTGATGAGTATCATGTCTTGGATCAGAAGATTCCTCATTATTCCTATTTGGATTGGCGCGATCATCTTGATTGTTGCAGGTATCATGGGCGCAAGCGGCGGCGACAAGATTATCGGTATGGACCCTTGCTTGTTTGCTGGTATTCTTACCCTTCTTATTGCTTATCTTCCTTCCGCAATCTTCTGCTTGCTCGGCTGGGGCTTCAGAAAGATCTTCAAGGTTGACGAAAAGCACAGACAAGATCTTATCGAAAACGGCTACGACCCCGAATCTGGACTTTAATTACATACAAAAAGACCTTACGGATTTCCCGTAAGGTCTTAATTTTTTAATCGTTCTTGAAGTTGTGCTTTGGTTGTAGGATTGTCAAGGCATAAAAACTCGTCAGCTGATACGTTAAAAATCACACACAAAAGACGTAAGTCATTTACACACGGTTCGGAAAGGCCTTGTTCCCAGCTTGCAAAACCGGTTTCCGATTTATTTAGGAGTTTGGCTACTTGTTTTTGCGTAAGCCCTGCTTCGTTTCTTAACTCTTTTATTCGTTTTCCAATTTTGTATTCCATAATTATATTTTACACATAACTACTAAAAATTAGTTGACAATACTAAATTTTCGTAGTACAATAATGGTACTAAAATTTAGTAGATTATTTTGGTGTTTGGTGATGGTAAAAAGATTTTTTTTACACTTTATAATGTCGCTAATAGTTGTCGCGTTAGGGGTAGTAATTTCTATGTTTGCTGCGTGTATTGTTTTCGGCATAGTAAATACAATATTTTTGGGAAGTTTTGCGCGCTACATTATGCCTTCAAAGGCTCTTTTTTGGACTTATTTCGTTACAGGAACGATTATAGGGGTGATTTTGCTTTCCATTTTTATATGGAAAAGGGAGGCGAAGCTCCGCGATGTTTTGAGTATTCATGGGGGATACGAGTGGGTCAATAGAGAAAAACCCATTAAGTATGTGCAAATTGTTTTGGCACTTATATTTTGTTTGCTGATTGCCGCAGGATTGATTGCAAGCATCATTTTCGGGTATGAGAAAGCGATAAGCTATTTAAATGAATTTAAAGACTTGACTACTGCTGGACAAATTAATGAGGCGCAGATAACTGTAGCTTGTTTACTGTGCATGTCTATTAGTGCAATTATTTTATACGTTGGATATTTTTTTGTGTTGGCGAACAGATATGCGAAAATGACTTGCCCTCACTGCAAAGGGGTTGGTTGCGTGGATTATAGCTATCAAAACTCTCGTTCTTCTACGGGATATCAAACGTATACGAATACTTCGGAAGAAAGGTTGGGGGAAATTAGAACGAACAGTGGACGTAAGGTGGGTATCTATGCAGATGTAACCCGTTCGACTACATATGAGGTTACCACTACACGAGATTATTATATTGGTAAATGCAGATTTTGCCATAAGATGGTTCAAGCAACAATAACAAGTTCTAAAAGTAAAAAGATATAAAGTAAAGCCCTGCGTTGTATGACGCAGGGCTTTATCTTTTCATCTACTCTTAAATTTGCGAGGGTTTGACGCATTCGCCGTTGGTCGCGCTTTGGAAAATGACGAAAAAACCTTGCTCGTCGTTAAAAACGGAGCTGGGCACAAAGGTACAAACCCCTTTAATTTCGTCGGGCGGATTGTTTTTGTCTTGCGCCCAAAGCGCGTAACAAATATACGTGGCTTTTCCGTCTTCATAGAGCACGCCGACGAGGTATCGCGGCGAGCTCGCTTCGCCGCGTATGCGTACCCACTCGCTGGCGTGAAAGGCAGAAGAGAGGGTATAATCGCGCGGATAGGTGCGGAAAAGCTCGTCAATTTCACCCTTTACGGACAGATAATATCCGTCTGGGTTGACCGCGAACGGGTGGAGTACGCGCGGAGCATGGACATTTTCCGCAGCGTCTGCCCCTTTTTGCGGGCTCTGCTCTTGACTTGTGCGCGTAGTATATGCATTTTCGAGAGTTTCTTCAAACTGCTGGCGTTCATCTTCCTTTTCCTCGTAATAATTTTCTTCCGCCACCCGTTCGTCGTTGTAGCTTTTTGCGTTGGGTGCGGACGGTTTATTCTCTATTTCCTGCGGAACAAATAAAGGCGTTTCTTGCGCGGGAGTGGGTGCGGATTTTGACGGCGTAATCGGCTGCGAGTCGGTGGGCGAACCTCCGTTATTTTGCGGAAAGACGGGGGGCAGGGTCGCGTTGAGTATCGCGCGCCAGTCGTAAACCTTATTTCCCGCCACGCCGTAAGCGATAGGAACGACCTCATTTTTTACGAGGCAAATCACGGCGCAAAAGCCTTCGGAAATATCCATATCCGTAAGCAAATTAAAAAGGCTTTTACCGCGCAAGGCAAGCATTTCCGTTTTGCCTTTTCCGTCGGATAAGAGGCAAAAATATTCTCCGCTCGTCAGGGGCGCAAAATTGATGATGGAAACCTCGGCGGCGAGGTTTTTTCCGTATTGTTCGGCTTTGATAAGGCCCGTCAAAGGTTTTCCGTCTGCCGAAAACCCCTGCTTTATTTGACGGAGTATACACATTTTTTTAACGTAATTCATAAAACACCTTCCGTTTCATTATATATATTATATAATCATTCCGAAGTAGAAAAATGACGGGGTTTTGCGTATTTTCACGAAAAAAGCGGAAAATTTTTGTGGCAAAATCCCCGAAAACGTTGACCTTGGAGGGGGTTTTATCGTATAATAGAATTATGCAAAATGAAATGAAGAAAAAGACGGATAAAATTCGCATATTTTGGCGCGTTTTCACCACGCTTGCGTGTGCGCTGATGCTGATATTTATTTTTTCCAATTCCCTACGGACAGCGGAAGAATCTTCGGTGCAGAGCTCGGCGGTGGTAGATACCATTCAAGACGTCGTTTCGGTTATCGCGCCTGAATCTCCCATTGCAACCGCGACGGGGGAGGCTTACGATAAATTACACGCAGACGTGCGTATGCTTGCACATTTTTCAGAGTTTATGCTGTTGGGCGCGCTGTTTTTTTTCTGTTGGTACTCTTACACCGACAAAAAAATTTGGCTGATTGCGCCTGCCGTAGGTACGATTTTGACGCCGATGATAGACGAATTTTTGCAAATACTTTCGTCGGGCAGAGCTGCAGAGTGGTTAGACGTGGCAGTGGATACAGTAGGCGGTTTATGCGGCGGATGTGTTGCGCTTTGTGCGCTCACGCTCGGTATACATATTTACCGTAAACGCAAGCAAAAAGCAGAAAACGCGCAAAAAGCGGTTGAATAAAGGAATAAACGCTTGATTTTAGGCGGAAAGGGGATAAATATGAGCGAAGATTTACAGCTTGCGCTGTTACGCTATAAAAATAAAAAGAGCTGGTTTAAAAGCGCGTTGCTCGGCTTTTTGATCGGGCTTGCGGTCATTGTGCCGGGGATAAGCGGCTCGACGGTGGCAATTATTTTTAAGCTGTACGACAGCTTTTTGTACGCCATTGGCAATCTGTTTAAAAAATTCAAGCTCTGCTTTTTGTTCTTGTTGCCCATCGGGTTGGGGCTCGTGCTTGGGTTTGCGCTTGGTTTTATCGGCGTAAGAGAACTTATTAAAATTAATCTGTTCGTCGTCGTATGCTTATTTGCTGGGCTAATGAGCGGCGCGTTCCCTGCCGTAAAGGACGAAATTAAGGGAATGGAGTGGTCGTTAAAGCGGACGATGCTTTTTATGCTCGGCTTGGCGATTCCCGTCGCGCTCGGTTGCGTATCGGCAATGCTGTCCGTCAACGCACCCCAAGAAGCGGGAGAACAGGCGGTGGAAATCGTTTCGACGATGTTTGATAAGATAGAGTGGTGGCATATCGTCCTTGCGCTCGTGCTTGGCTTTGCCGTGGGCATTACGCAAATCGTGCCCGGTTTAAGCGCAAGCGCGCTTTTGATGACGGTGGGTTGGTACAACAGCTTGATGACGAGCGTTAGCATGCACTATTGGAAGCAAAACCCCTTGATTTTCGTCATATACGCGTGCTTAGGCGTGGGCTTCTTATTGGGTATCTTCGCCTTCTCTAAACTGCTCACCTTCGCCTTTAAAAAGGCAAGACAGACGTCGTACGCAATGATCGTGGGCTTGTCCTTGGGTTCTATCGTTTCCATGTTCTGCAACGGCGATATTATGGAGGTCTACGTATCGTGGGCGACGGGCGCGGTTTCGGGCGGCAAACTTGCCCTTTCCCTCTCGCTCGGCGTCGTGCTTTTTGCCGTAGGCTTCGTCGTTTCCTATCTTCTGGTGCGTTACGAACGGAAAAAGACCGCCAAATCGGCGCAAAACACAGACGAAACGGCGCCGCAGGAAAGCGCGGAATAACAGAATTTTCATAAAAATGAGGCGTACAGGTATGCGTTGAAATGCATTCTGTGCGCCTATTATGTATAAGGACAAAGGAAAGTGGAAAACAATTTTTGGGCGAAAATTGAAAAGGGGATACGCGGCTTTTTCTCTCGCCACGGATATACCTGCGATGGATGCGAAGCGGAAATTTTTGATTATCCGCACCGTCGGCTTTGCGCGGACTGTGAGCAAAAGATGGAGCGCACGGGCGAAAACTTTTGTCCAAAATGTGGGCGAAAAAAGGTCGCGGACGGGGTCTGTACGGACTGCAAGGGCAATTTGCCCAAATTTACGCGCGGTTTTTCGCCTTTTGTTTATCGCGAGCAGGTTGCGGCGATGGTCAATCGCATGAAGAACGGAAATCCCCACCTTGCCCTCTATTTTGGCGAGCAAATGGCGGAATATTTTGCGGAAAAGTATCTCAAAAACTGCGCAGATAGCGAAGAGCTTATTCTCGTTCCCGTACCGTTACACAAAAGCAAGCGTATCGAACGCGGCTACAACCAATCGGAGCGGCTTGCCGAGAGCATTTGCGAACGGTTGCAGGCGTTGGGGTATTCCGCGCGCGTGGAAACCGACCTCCTGCAAAAACGCAAAGAGACCGCACCGCAAAAGCAAATGACTTATAGAGAGCGTATGGAAAACGTTGCGGGCGCGTATCACGTGCATAAACGTAAGGAATGTAAGGGAAAGACAATCCTCTTAATCGACGACGTTTTAACGACGGGCGCGACGTCAAGCGAGTGTGCCGCAAGGTTGTTTGGCGCGGGCGCAAAAGAGGTGTATTTCCTCGTTGCAGCCGCGCTTTTAGAACGCAGATAGGGGCAGGTGTGCGTTAAAACAGGAATTTAATTGTAACAGCAGGGGGGACGCTCGTGTTTTATGCGTTTCTTTTTTGTGAATCAGGTTAAAAATCTGCGCGCTTCGACGTAGAAATTCCACCGATAAGTAGACATTTTTTCAATGCGCGCGTAATCGGACGCAGTATGCAGAATATAGTTGTTGCCAAGGTAGATGGCGACGTGCCCAATCCGTTCTACGCCCGTGTTATATTGCCGTTCTTCGTTGGTGAAATAGATACAATCCCCGCGTTGTAACTCGCTTGGGCTGACGTATTGCCCCTGCTTAAACTGCGTGCGCGTATTCACCTGCAACAGCTTATTAGCTCCTTTATAAAAGACGTATTGTACAAGGGAGGAGCAATCGAATTTCTGCGCGGTAAAGCCCGCCAAGAGCTTGCCGTTTCCGTCGTGCAGGCGGACTGCGCCGTAAACGTAGGGTACGCCGATCAGCTTATACCCCTCCTCAATCACCTTTTCCACCCGTTCGTCTTGCGTTTTTTCCAAGGTAAAAACGGACGCGTACGAAGCGTAGATATACGCCACCTTATTACGGTAATAGGTTTTGTACCAGTTCCCCGTTTTTCCGATAACCGCGTACATGGTGCCCTTCTCCGCTTGTCCAAGTACGGCAAAATCCGTACCCGCGCCGGAGCGGATATTCACGTTGTCGCCCGTGCAACGTATGTAAGAGCTGGTTTGGACGACGGGTTCGGGTTCAGGTGCGGGCGTATTGCTTGACGTTTCGTCTTTTTCCGGCGGAGTTTGGCTTTCGCTATCGACCACGGAATTTGACGACGCGTCGAGGTCTTCGTCCGTTCCGCTTTCTATTTCGATAGAGGGAATATCCGTCGGCAGGTTCGCTTCGTTGTTTTTATCGCATGCGAATAGGGTGGCGGTGGGGGAAAGGCAGAGCAGGGCGCACAAAAGCGCGAGTAAAGATTTGCTTTTTTTCATAATTTCTCCTCATTTTCGTAAAGTTTGCTGTACCCATTGTAAAGGCTTTGGGGGGTAAGGTCAATAGGAGGAAAATGGCAGACGAGGGAGATTTTACGGAAAAATAAAAAATTTGGTAAAAAAACGGCGAGGGAAAGGTCGGGATTGGATAAGTCAGACAAATTTTCCATAAATCCCCGTGCGCTCTGCTTGAAAAATGCGGCGGTCCGTGCTATACTATAAAGGAATAATTTGGACTCGATTTATCATTTTATAGTATAATAAACGGGAAATAAAGAACGAAAAGGCAAAAGGACGGAAAGAAATGAAAAAGTTTATCGTGGATATGCATACGCACTCGGCTTTTTCTCACGATGGACGTGCGGAGCTTAAAGATATGCTTGCGACTGCGCAGAAAATGGGCGTTGCTTTTTACGGCGTGAGCGAGCACCACGATTTTGACGTTCAACTTGATTTGATTGTAAACGAAGATTTACGCGCGCGATTACAGGCACAAGCAGGCGAGGCGTATTTCCATACCGCTCGGCATTTGCAAGAGGATTACGAAGGGGTGATGAACGTCGCCGTCGGCGCGGAGTTCGGCTTTTCGGACGATGAAAGCGTGAAGGCGCGCTACTTGGCGGAGTATGAAAAATTCCGTCCTGATTACGTTATCAACAGCGTGCATACGATGGACGGAAAGGATTTCGCGTATTTTCAATTCGACGGCGATAAAAAGACGGTGTATTCCGCGTATTTATCACTGATAAGACGGAGTTTAGACGCTCCATATCCCTACGATATCGTGGGACATATCGGCTACGCGGCGCGGTACGTGTCCTTTGAAAACGTAGATTTTGATTTAGACGAATTTGGCGAGCAGCTTGACGATATTTTCCGCACCGTTATTGCCAAGGGCAAAATTTTAGAAGTTAACACGGCAAGCAAGCAATTAAAGCAACGGAGTATTCCCGACAAGCCGCTTTTAAAAAGATATTACGAGCTTGGCGGCAGAAAAATTTGCTTTGGCTCGGACGCACATTTTCCCGAGCGGATCGCGGATAAGTGGGAAGAAACGATTGCGGCGTTGAAAGAAATCGGGTTTACTTACCTCACCCTGCCTTTCCGCGGCGAAGAAATTCAAATTGAAATTTAACGGGGGATTATTATGTCGGAACTGGATTTATTGAAGCTGTTGCAGACCTACGGCGAAGAAACGGACTTATCCGATTTCACGCCCGACGAGCTGCAAGAGCTTTTAGAGCGTATGCAAGCGGAGGGGAGCGAAGTACCCTTGACTCCTGCCGCTTTTAAAGAAAAATATTTCGAATATTATGACGACGTGAAGGATAAGTCCCTCAAAAAGCAAGACTGGTAGAAAAACAGAGAATTCGCGGCGCAATACTTCGTTGCGCTGTGGTAACCCTCGGTTACGTACGTTTAAAGTACGCGCCCTCGGGCTGTCCTCGCGCGCCTTGTCTTGCTTGCGTCTTGCACTGTTTTTCCGTTCTTTAACGGGCGTGGGGGAATACCTGCGCAATACTTCGTTGCGCTGTGGTAACCCTCGGTTACGTACTACTTGTACGCTCCTTCAAGTTTTCCTCGTCCTTCGCGTCTTACTTGTGTCTTGCTCCGTTTTCCCGTTCTTTAACGGGGCGGCATAAAAACTTCAGCCATAATTTTGCATTTAATAAACCGCCCCGAAAGTGTGCTTTCGAGGCGGTTTGTACCTACCATGTATGCGTTGAAATTAAATTACGACGATATCTAATGCTTTAAATTCTTCTTTAAGCGCGTCGGGGAAATCGTTGTCCGTGATAAGCACGTTGATATCTTCTACGCGCGCGAACGTGTACGGCTTGATTTTACCGATTTTAGAGCTGTCGAGCATCATATACAAAAATTTCGCCTTTTTGCAGATAACGCGCAAAAGTTCCGCTTCCACCTGCGAGCTACACGAAAATCCGTTTTCGGGCGTGAACGCTGCCGCGGAAATAATGCCGAGCTCAAAGTTCGTATCCGTGAAATAAAGGGAAGAGAACGCCGAGGCGGTGGACAAATTATCTTTGATAAGCTGACCGCCCAACAAGTTGACGACGACCTTCTTCTTTTTGGCAAGCTCGGTGGCGACGGCAAGCCCGTTCGTGAACACGTTGCAAGGTCTGTCGGGCATTTCCTTGGCGAGGTAAAGCGCCGTCGTGCCGCCGTCGATAAAAATGGACGCGCCCTCGTCGATGAGCCCCGCCGCTTTTTGTGCGATAACGATTTTTTCGTCCGTGTGAATGGTCGTTTTCTTTACGTAAGGCTCGCCCGAGGTTTTTTGCACTTCGCGCACGGACATCGCGCCGCCGCGTACGCGAATAATTTTCCCTTCCTCTTCTAATTGGAACAAGTCCCTGCGCAAGGTCATTTGCGAAACGTTGGGGAAGTGTTCTTCCAACTGTTCAAGCGTCAATTTGCCGCGTTTATCTAAAAGTTCTGCAATTTCTAAAATCCGTTCTCTTTTCATTTGTAAGACCTCTTTCAAATGTTGTATATTCACAATTTAACATAAAATTCACAAAAAAGCAAGTAAATAGGGTGTTAAAAAGTGAAATTCACATTCCAAAATCACATTTTCACAAAAAAACAGAACAAAATTTTCATTTTGAAGTTGTGAACTTTATTGTAAAAATTCACGCAAATATCACCTGCAACCACGTAAAACGCCCCGTTTTTGCTTGCGGTTTTCCGTTTTGATATGCTATAATAAAAAGGACGGAGAAAAAGACGCATGTTTGATTTTATTACCGATTTAGACGAATATTTTGGCAAGGAATACGCAGGCTATGATAAATTAAGCGTATTGCCCGGCTATAAAATGCCCATGATGCAGGCGACGAAAACGGACGAGTTTGGCAGAACCGTTTCCTATACCTTGCCCCCCGACACGATGGCGCTTTCCAAGCAGGAAAACAAAGCGCAATTATTGGCGGCGCTCAAAGAGAGGATGGTGGATAAAACCTTTTCCTTTTCGTTCAGCATTTTGTCCTTTTTCGGGCGCGTAAAGCAGTTTTTTTCTAAGTACGGATTTGCGAAAAATCTCAAAAAAATGATGGCGAAATATGGTTTGAGGGACGAGGACGTGCTTGCGCAAATCGACGTCGCGCCCGAAATTTGGAAAGGGATCAAGAAGGGTGCGTTCTTGCCCACGAAAAACTTGATTTTCACGCTCGGTCTTACGGCGCAGATGTCCTACGAAGATACCAACGCTTTGCTGAATCTCTGCGATTATTTCTTTGATTATACCATCGTGAAGGACGTCGTTATCGCCTACCTGCTCTCGCGCAAAATTTACAACCCTGCTATGGTGCAGGCGGCGCTTGACGAATACAAGGTTGCAAATTTGTTCTTTAAACAATAAAACGTTTGCTTTTTTGAAAGCAACGTGCTATACTGATAACAACAACTGAATATCCAAGCAGAAAAAGAGTACCCGTTTGATACGGCAAAGAGAGCTGCGCCTGGGCTGGGAGCGCGGCGCGTATGGGCGGTGAAAGTGCGTTTTTGCGTTATTAGGACAGACTAATCCTCTGCGGCGGCCTCCGTTATCGGGCAAATGAGGAAAAACCTGCTTTTTAGCGGTTTTTTGAAGTAAAGTGGAACAGCGACAGCGCGCGCCTTTATACAATAGTATAAGGGCGCGTAATTTTTTACGGAACGGAGAGAAAGAGCGGTTTGCTTTTTCGTTTCCTATCAGTCCCTCACACGAAAGCGAAAAATAAAAAAGGGAGGCTTTCGTATGTGGTTTAAGGCTTTACGCGAGGATATTCAAGCGGCGAAAAACAACGACCCCGCGGCGCGCAATTCCTTTGAAATTTGGCTTACCTACGCAGGCGTGCACGCCTTATCTTGGCACAGAGTTGCGCATTTTTTCCACAAAATCAAATGCAAAACCTTGGCGCGGTGCATAAGTCAGCTTGGTCGGTTTTTCACGGGTGTGGAAATCCACCCTGCCGCAAAAATCGAGGGCGGCGTGTTTATCGACCACGGTATGGGCGTGGTGATCGGCGAAACTGCCGAGGTACGCAGGGGTACGGTGATTTATCAGGGCGTAACTCTTGGCGGCACGGGCAAGGAAAAGGGAAAACGCCACCCTACGGTGATGGAAAACGTAACCGTTTCCGCAGGAGCGAAGGTGCTTGGCGGTTTCACCGTCGGCAAGGGCGCAAAGATCGGCGCGGGCGCAGTCGTTTTAAAGGAAGTTCCGCCTTACGCCACCGTTGTGGGCGTGCCTGCGCGTATCGTCAAAATCCGTGTCCCTGAAGAAGAAAAATAATAAAAAGAGCGTACCGTGTATGCGTTGAACACATATAAAGAGCAAGAACAGGAGCAAACAACTATGAAAATTTACAACTCGCTGACGAAAAGAAAGGAGGAATTCGTACCCATTGACGGCAATAAGGTGAAAATGTACGCCTGCGGTATTACGGTGTCGGGTGAGGCGCACATTGGGCACGGCTATCAAGCGCTCATTTACGATATTATGCGTAAATATTTGAAGAAGATGGGTTACGACGTTACCTACGCGCGCAATTATACGGACGTGGACGATAAGATTATTGCAAAATCGCACGAAACGGGGATTCCCGCCGACGAATACGCGGCGAAAATGATTGAAAATATCAACGCCATTATGGAAAAATTCCACGTGGACGACCCCGACGTTTGGTTGAAAGCGACGGAAAATATTGAAAATATCATCGGCTTTGTTTCCGCACTTATCGAAAAAGGGCACGCGTACTCCACCAAAAAGGGGGATGTGTATTTTGACGTGGCGTCTTTCCCCGGCTACGGTAAACTTTCCAACCGCAACATTGACGATATGTTGGACGGCGTGCGCGTGGATAACGACGACGAAAAGAAGAACGCCTACGACTTTGCGCTTTGGAAGAGCGCGAAAGAGGGTGAAATTTGTTGGGATTCCCCTTGGGGTAAGGGCAGACCGGGCTGGCATATCGAGTGTTCGGCAATGAACCGCGAAGCGTTCGGTGAACAAATCGATATCCACGGCGGTGGGCGCGACCTTATTTTCCCCCACCACGAAAACGAAATCGCGCAGACAGAAGCGTTGACGGGCAAGCCGTTCGTTCGGTATTGGACGCACAACGGGCTCATCAAGGTCAACGGTCAAAAAATGAGCAAATCCTTGGGCAACAGCTTGCTCCTTGCCGACCTTTTGGAAAAATATTCGGACGAAGCAATCAAGTTTGCCCTTTTGCAAACCAACTACCGCAACGATATCAACATCACCGACGAACTTTTCCCCGACGCGGAAAAGCACCTCTACGATTTTTACAGCCTACTTGCGGTGGTGGACGAGGTAACCTATAAATTTAAAGGTATGGAGATTGCCATCGATACGGACGAGGCGCTTCGCGCGGCGGAATACGTGCAAAAAATCGAGGACGAATTCAACGCTTGCATGAGCGACGATTTCAACACCGCGCTTGCCCTTTCCAACCTGTTCGGGTATTTCAAGGATATTAAAAAGTGGCTGAACGAAAAGAATACGGGCGGTATGTTTGCGGCTTTAAGCGCAAGCGTGCAGATACGCAAAACCTATGCTTTGCTTGGCTTGTTCACCAAAAACGCCAAGGAATACAAGGCGTGGTATGAGGAGCGGAACGCGACGGACGAGGATATCCCCGCCGAAGTGAAAGCGGTGGCGGAAGAACGCTGGGCGGCAAGACAAAACCGCGATTGGGCAAAGAGCGACGAGCTTAGAACTAAGCTCGCGGAAATGGGTTATGCGGTCAAGGACAGCAAAACGGGCTACGAGTTGACGAAAAATTAACGATAAATTAAAGAAGAAATCCCCCTGCTATTGCTTGACAAGCGGGGGGATTTACATTTATAATGTAAAATGACGTGTCCCTATTTTTGGACGCCTCGGTATTGCGGAATACGCATAAAGGCGTAATGTTCGGGACAGAAAGCCCCGAACATACGCGGAGCAATTCCGTGCCGTGGGCAGAGCCCACGCAAAAAAGAAATTAAACATAGAGGTAAACTCATGAAAACTTATACGGGTCAATCCCTGCGCGAAATGTATTTGAACTTCTTTAAGGAACGCGGACACAAGGTTATCCCTTCCGCTTCTCTTATCCCCGAAAACGACCCCACCGTCCTCTTTACGACGGCGGGTATGCACCCCCTCGTGCCTTACCTGCTCGGTGAAAAACACCCTGCGGGCACGCGCCTTACCGACGTGCAGAAGTGCGTGCGTACGGGCGATATCGACGACGTTGGCGACGAACGCCATTGTACGTTTTTTGAAATGCTCGGCAACTGGTCGCTCGGCGATTATTTCAAGGAAGAAATGATTCCTTGGAGCTATGAATTTTTGACGGGCGAGGACTACCTCGGTATTCCGTCCGACAAAATTGCCGTTACCGTCTTTGGCGGCGACGAAACCCTGCCTTGCGACAACGAGGCGGCGGAGCTTTGGGAAAAAGCGGGCATCAAAAAGGAAAATATCTATTTCATGCCCCGTGAAAATAACTGGTGGGGACCTGCGGGCTTGACCGGCCCTTGCGGTACGGACACGGAAATGTTCGTTATCCGTAAGCCGAAATGCTCGCCTACCTGCAACCCTGATTGCAACTGCGGCGCGTTCCTCGAAATTTGGAACGACGTATTCATGCGCTTTAACAAGCAAGCGGACGGCACTTACACCGAGCTTTCGCAAAAGAACGTGGACACGGGTATGGGCTTAGAGCGCGCGCTTTGCGTTTTGAACGGCAAGTCCAGCGTATACGAAACGGACATTTTTGAGGGTGCGATTGAAAAGATTTCTCAGCTTACGGGCAAGACCTACGGCGAAAGCGAGGAAGTAACCAAGTCTTTCCGCGTACTCCTTGACCATACGCGCACGGCGACCTTTATGCTCGGCGACGAAAAGGGTATCGTGCCTTCCAACACCGACCAAGGTTATATTTTGCGCCGTATTATCCGCCGCGCCGTTCGTTACGGAAGAAAAATCGATTTGCCTGAGGGCAGTCTTGCCAAGATTTCCGAAGCGTTCATCGAATATTACAAGAACGTATATCCCGAACTGAATATCAACCGCGAAAAGATTGCGGACGAGCTTATTAAGGAAGAAACCAAATTCAACAAGACCTTACAGCAGGGCTTGAAGGAATTTGAAAAATGCATCAACGGCATCGAGCGCAAAAACGCGTTTATGTCGCAGAAAGACCCCAACTACGTACCCGAAAAGGTAATTAACGGTAAGCAGGCGTTCCATTTGTACGACACCTACGGCTTCCCCGTGGAAATCACGGACGAAATGGCGAAAGAACGCGGTTACGGCGTGGATTTGGACGGCTATAAAGCGGCGTTTGAAGAACACCAAAGCAAGAGTAAGGCAGGCAGCGAGCAGAAATTTGCGTGCGGTCTTGCCGACCACAAGGAAGCGACGACGGCGCTCCACACAGCGACCCACCTTTTGCACGCGGCTTTGAAGAAGGTTTGCTCGCCCGACGTCAACCAAAAAGGCTCGAACATCACCGAAGAAAGATTGCGTTTCGACTTCAATCTTCCCCAGCCTATGACGCCCGAACAAATCAAAGCGGTAGAGGATTTGGTGAACGAGGTCATCGCAAAGGATATTCCCGTCGTGATGAAGGAGTTGACGTTGGAGGAAGCGAAAGCGGAAGGCTTTACGGGCTTGTTTGAAAGCAAGTACGGCGAGGTGGTAAAAACCTACACCATCGGTGATTTTTCCAAGGAAATCTGCGGCGGCCCGCACGTGGAAAGCACGGGTAAGCTCGGTAAATTCAAAATTCAAAAAGAACAGAGCTGCGGCAGCGGTATCCGCCGTATTAAAGCGGTTTTGCAATAAAATGAAAGGGGCAGGTACGCGATGAACGAGCTTTCCAGCGCGGAAGAGATAAAAAAATTAACCGCGCCGATAATCGAAAAAGGGTTTTCGTTTGAATACTTTTACGAGAAAGGCGGAGATAGTAGCTGCGTGTATATTTGCCGTTTTAGAAAGGGCAGAGATTTTTGGGATTGGCGCGAGGTTTCCGGTGGGAACGAAATCAATATCGTTGCTTACGTAAACAGCGGATACGTTTTCCCGTCCTTAAAATATCTGTATAAAAAAGAGCACCGTGCCTTTTGGCTTAAGCACTTATTCAAAAAGGCGACGGTTGCCGAGCGCAGAGCGTTTGTGGCAGACTTGCTTTTAAACGAACTGCAAAAGCCCGATTTTTTCGGGATAAAGCTTGGATAAACGATACAAAAACGGAGCGTGAAATGAAGTGAACCCCAAAGTTTAGACAAACTTTTGGGGTGCATATCAAAATCGCTCCGTTTTTTCTTTTAAGAAAAAAAGTTTGTTAAAACGGGTTGAAATTTTAAAGGAAAGTATTGCAATCGTAAAAAAAGTGTGCTACAATATGGTAACCTTGCAGACGGCGTATTGCCTTTCCGCTCGAAAGAAAACGCAATACGAAAAAGGAGAAATATATGAAGAAAAAATTGATAGCTTTATTATCCGTTTTAGCCCTTTCGCTGTCGTTGTCGGCTTGCAGCTTCGGCGGACTGGATATTTTCGGCTCGAATACGGGCGATACGTCCGTTGAGGATACGAATAGCGGGACGGACGGCTCGGACGCCTCGGGCGGGGAAACGGACGAGTATTTATACACCGCCTTTACCGCGACGGAAAAGAAAACCTTTAACGATAGGTTCGGTTTCGTTATTCCGTTCGTAGCGAATAACGAATATTACGTAGAAGATTGCACGGCGGAGTATTCCCATTATTACGACGCGTACGTGAATTTTTACACCGTCGGCAATACGCAAGCGGAGTTCAACGCTTATAAAGCGTTGTTCAGCGCGGCAAACGGATATACCTTCGTCGAGGAATACGAGGACGACTACGGCGATACCTGCTACGTATACGGCAAGGGCGACGTGTACGTGGATATGTCTTACTACGCATACGAAGGGGATAACTGGATTGACGTTTATGTTTACATAGAAGCAACGGGTTCGGGCGGTAATTCTGGCACGGATTTCACCGCGGCGGAAAAGGCGCTCTTTACCCAGAAATTCGGCTTCGTCATTCCTTTCCTTACAAGTGAAGAATATTACGTAGAAGAATACAGCGAATATTACGCGGACACGGACGAAACGGAAACGGGCGTCAATTACTATACCTTTGGCAACACGCAAGTGGAATTCGACGCTTATAAGGCGTTGTTCAGCACGGCAAACGGCTATACTTACGACGGCACGGAAAAGGACGATTACGGCGATTCTTGGTATTATTACAGCAAAGACGGCCATTACGTAGACATGACCTATTATTACTACGACGGCGAATACGTGATGGATTTGTACGTATACGACCTTTACGACGGCGATTTGACGGGCGGTTCAAGTAGCGGCGGAAACCAAGGCGGCACGACGGACGTAAACCTTATTACGAACGCAGGCAAGGGCTTGCCCACGGACGCGGACGGCGTGTACGACGTGGATTTTACCAAAGCGACCTACGTTAAGAACGTAACGGAGCAAGGCTATTATATCGACGGTTGTCCCACGGTGGGCAGCCCGAAGGTGCTTGTAATTCCCGTAGAATTCAGCGATTGCACGGCGGCGAGCAAGGGATATTCTATCGACAAAATCAAAGCGGCGTTTGAAAAGGGCGGCAAGACGGATTATTTCTCCGTTTACGATTATTATTATCAATCGAGCTACGGCGCGCTGGATTTGGATATCACGGTGCTTGACAACTGGTTTATGCCGAGCAATACGAGTACGTATTACGAAACGGCAACGATTGATTATTACGGAGAGCAAACGGAAGCAGGCGACCAAATGGTTATGGACGAGGCGCTTGCGTACCTTGACGGACAGGGCTGGGATTTGTCGGAGTTCGATTCGGACGGCAATGGCGTTATCGACGCGGTTGTTTTAGTTACCACGTTGGAAATCAACAGTGAAGTTACCTATTATTGGGCGTACAGATATTGGAATATCTATACGGACGGCGACGGGTATTATTACGAATACGACGGCGTTTCCGCAAACGATTATCTGTGGGCGCCTTACCAATTCTTATATGAAACCTACGACGAGCAAGGGTATACGGTATACGACGAAAACGTGATGAATACCTACACCTTTATCCACGAATTCGGGCACGTGCTCGGCGCGGACGACTATTACGACACCTCGTATTCCAGCGATTACGGCCCTATGCAAGGGTGCGATATTATGGACGGCATGTCGGGCGACCACAACGCCTACACCAAATTTAATTACGGGTGGTTGACTTCCTCCCGTCTTGTCGTTGCAGAGGAGAGCGTTACGCTTACGCTGGAAGCCTTCCATAAGAACGGCGACACGATCATCATTGCCAACAACTGGGACGATACGCTTGGCGCGTACCAAGAATATTACGTCCTCGTCTATTATAAGAGCGTAGGCTTAAACGACGAGGCGCTCGACGCGCATTACTTTGCGCGCGGCGGCGTGGTGGTATATCACGTAAACGCTTCGCTGTACAGCGAGGACTACGACGGCACGACCTATTACGACGTATATAACAACAACACCGACGCTTCGGACGAGAACGGCACTTACGACAACCTCATTGAATACGTAAAATCGGCAAACGATACGTTTACGTACGTAGAGGGGGATACGTTGCCTACCGACTTGACGGACGATAACGGCAACTCGCTTGCGTACAACTTCGTTGTAGATAGCGTTACGGACGACGCCGTAACGATTACTTTTACAAAAAAATAAGAGATAAAAAAACCAACCGCGCGGGATTTTATATTCGGCGCGGTTTGTACGGGGTTTTACTTAAAAAAGTTTCAAAATACGTCAACTTTTTTCTTAAATAGTATAGATTTATTTGGAATAATGTGCTATAATAGGTAAAATGACTTACTGTGGGCATTTTTAAGGATACAAAAAATAAATTTTTTGGAGGGCGGCGCAACATGCAACCTAAATACAAAAGAGTATTGTTAAAGCTTTCGGGCGAGGCCTTGGCGGGCGACCAAAAATTCGGTTTAAATCACGAGGTTATCGAGCCCGTCGTAAAGCAGATCGTAGAAATTCATAAGATGGGCGTACAAGTGGGCTTGGTCATCGGCGGCGGCAACTTCTGGCGCGGACGTCAAGGCACGAAAATGGACCGTTCCACGGCAGACCAAATGGGTATGTTGGCTACCGTTATGAATTCGCTTGCGATGATGGACGCCATCGAACAGCACGGCGTGCCCGTACGCGTGCAGACGGCGCTGAATATGATTTCGCTTGCAGAACCCCTCATTATGCGCAAGGCGCTCCGTCATTTCGAAATGGGCAGAGTGGTCATCTTTGCGTGCGGTACGGGACATCCTTATTGCTCCACAGACACGGCGGCGGCGCTTCGCGCTTGCGAGATTAACGCGGACGTATTGCTGATGGCGAAGAACGTAGACGGCATTTACGATTCCGACCCCAAAACCAACCCCAACGCGAAGAAGTACGACGAACTCCGTTATGCCGACATCATCAACCGCGATTTGAAGGTGATAGACTTCACGGCGGCGACGATGTGTATGGAAAACGGCGTGCCTACTTTAGCGTTTGGCTTGAACGAGGAAAATTCGCTCGTGCGCGCGGTGTGCGGCGAACAGCTCGGTACGATTATCAAAGTGTAAAATCCGTCGAAAAATTCGGCGTTGAAATTGAGAATAAAAAAGACAGCGAAAGGAGAAATATTATGATTGAAAACGAAAAGATTGAAGAGATGATGATGGAGCTTGAAGAAAAGTGTGAAAATACCATTGCGGCTTTGGAAAGAGATTACGGCGCGATCCGTACGGGCAGAGCAAACCCCCGCATCCTCGACAGATTGGAAGTAGAGGCTTACGGCGGTATGAGCAAACTCATCGAGCTTGGCAACGTTTCCGCGCTCGACGCGAAATGTTTGCAAATCAGTCTTTGGGATAAATCCCTTTTGAAAGCGGTTGAAAAGGCGATTTTGCAATCGAATATCGGTCTGAATCCTTCCAACGACGGCAACGTGATCCGTTTGGTGTTCCCCGATATGACGGAAGAACGCCGCCGCGAGCTTGTAAAGCAGGCGAAGAAAATGGGTGAAGAAAGTAAGGTAGCCGTTCGTAACCACCGCCGTGATGCAATGGACGTCATCAAGAAGATGAAGACGGCGAAGGAGCTTTCCGAGGATGAAGCGGCAGGCTGTGAAGCGGACGTTGAAAAGATGATTTCCGGTTATATGACCAAGTTAGAAGCGGTGATTTCCGCAAAAGAAAAAGAGCTTCTCACCGTTTAATTTTTTAGAGGTTTCCACTGTGGCTATGGAGAAAAATATCATCACCGAGGAGACGCGTATTCCTCGCCATATCGCCATTATTATGGACGGAAACGGGCGTTGGGCAAAGAAGCGTCTGTTGCCCCGTTCCGTTGGGCATAAAAACGGTATGGAGCGCATGATAGGCTTGATGGAGCACGCTTTTGACTTGGGCGTGAGCTATATCACGGTCTACGCGCTCTCCACCGAGAATTTAAAGCGCCCGAAAGAGGAGTTGGACGGTTTGTTCGGCTTGATTCGCAATCATTTCAAGGAATACATGAAACGCGTCTGCGAAAGGGGCGTTCGGTTGCGCGTGGTGGGGAATTTACCCTTGCTTCCCGAGGATATACAGAGAATTTTGCACGAATCGGAGGCGGAAACGGCGCATTTTGAGGGAAAGGGTATTAACGTTGCCTTGGCTTACGGTGCGCGCGACGAAATCGTAAACGCTGTCAATAAGGCGATAGCGCTGGGCGAAAAGGTAACGGAAGAAAGTTTTGCCCGCCTTTTATACACCGCAGACTCGCCCGACCCGGATTTGATTATCCGCACGGGCAAAGAGGTTCGGCTTTCTAATTTTCTTTTATACCAAGCGGCGTATTCCGAGTTGTATTTTTCGGAGAAGATGTTCCCCGAATTTTCGGACAAGGATTTAGATAAGGCGATTGTGGAATTTTCTCGCCGTACCCGCCGTTTCGGGAAGACGGACGAGCAGTTACAAGAATAATTTTTTTCGTTTTTACGGTAAGTAAAAGTGAAAAGCAAAAGTGAAAAAGTAAGAAGATGGGGGCAGGTACGCGATGAAATTAAAAACGCGCCAAACCAACTATCTTTTACGGAGGCAAAAGAGGTATGTTAAAACGCTTGCTTACGGGCACTTGCTATATTTTGGTGTTGGCGGTATGTTACTGCTTAAAAATTTTCGTTCCGCAACCCTACGGCGATTTTTGTTTTGACGCGCTGATCTATGCGTTTGCCATTATCGGCACGTTTGAAATGTTACGCGCGGTCAAGGATAAAATCACGAAGGTAGAAAAGGGGCTTGTGTGGGCGTTTGCTATCGCGGCGATCCCCGTTTGCGCAATCAGTGAAGTATATCTGCAAAAATACGGCGGCGGTATCACCGCTACGGCGGCGGTGTTTATGGCGTTTGTAATGGCGCTGTTTATCGCGTTTATCGCCAACCATGAAAAGATGAGCTTGGAAAGTTTTGGCGTTTCGCTCGTTTCCGCTATCTATCCTACCGTATTGCTTTGCGCGATGGTGCTTATCAACCACGTGGATATCAATGGCGCGGCGGTAAAGGATTTTGCGCTCGATTCCCGTCTTGCCATTTTGCTCGTGTTTTATCTTTCCCCTTGGGTGGATTCGATTGCTTACGTATTCGGGTTCTGCTTCAAAAAATATTTTCCCAAGAAGATGGCGCCCAAGCTCAGCCCCAATAAGACGGTTATCGGTTGCGTAGGCAGCTTCGTTGGCGGCGCGGTAGGCGCGGCGAGCCTGTATTTCCTGTACAATATGCCCGTTTTGGCGGGCTCTTACGCTCAAATGTATATTTGGTTGCCCGTATATATGGTCATCGGTTTGATCGTTACCGTAGCGGTTATTTTGGGCGATCTCGTAGAAAGCTGTATTAAGCGCAAGGCAGGCATTAAGGATATGGGCAATCTTATCCCCGGCCACGGCGGTATTTTGGACAGAATTGACAGCGCGCTGTTTGCAACGGTTGCCATTTACGTGTGCTTCCTTATTATTCGTCTTATCGTATAACGGAGAAAATTCGTAGTGAAAAGCATTTCTTTAATCGGCTCGACGGGTTCGATTGGCAGGCAGGTCTGCTCGGTTGTGCGCCGTCATTCCGATAAATTTAAAATCAAAAGCATCGTGGCGAACGCATCGGCGGACTTGTTCTTAGAACAGGTCCGCGAGTTCATGCCCGATTATGCCGCGCTTGCGGACGAGGAGGCGGGTAAGCGGATAGCCGACCAAATCCCCGCGGGCGTGAAATTCGGTTACGGCGAAAAGGCGGCGGAGGAGGCGATCTCTTACGGCGACGTGGCGTTCGTGGCGGCAACGGGCTTTGCAGGCTTGAAATACAGTTTAAAAGCAACCGAACTTAAAAAGCCCATCGCGCTTGCCAACAAGGAAACCTTGGTGTGCGGCGGCGAGCTTGTTATGGGCAAAATCAAGGGGGCAGGTATCGATTTAATGCCCGTAGACAGCGAACATTCCGCCTTGTGGCAGGCGTTAAATTTTAAGGCGAATTCTCCGTTTAGCAGATTGATTATCACGGCGAGCGGCGGTCCGTTCTACGGCTATACGGAGGAGCAGTTACAAGCCGTTACGCCCGCTTCTGCGCTTAAGCACCCCACTTGGCAGATGGGCGCGAAAATCACGATTGATAGCGCAACCTTGCTCAATAAGGGGTTTGAGGTCATCGAGGCAATGTGGCTGTACGACGCGCCTTTAAATAAAATTCATACCGTCGTTCAACCCGAAAGTATTATCCACTCTATGGTCGAATTTGACGACGGCGGTATCATGGCGCAAATGAGCTACCCGACGATGGAATTGCCGATTCAGCTTGCGCTCACGTATCCCGACAGATTGGATTGTGGGTTGAAGCCTCTCGATTTTGAGGCGCTTGGCGCAATTCGTTTTTTGCCTTTGGAAAGGAAGCGGTTTGCTTGCTACGACTTAGCGCTGACGGCGGCAGAGCTTGGGGACAACTATCCTTGCGCTTTGAACGGCGCGGGCGAGGTGGCGGTGCGCGCCTTTTTGGACGGGCGGATAGCCTTCACGGAAATTGCAAAAACTATTGCGGACGCCTTGGAAAAGACCGAGCGCGTAAAAGCGGAAAGCTACGATATTTTAAAACACACGGACGCGCAAGCGCGCAAGTATGCGCAAGCGTTCGTGCATAAATACGGAAAATAAAACGTACATATAGTGTTGGGAGAAAAAACGTGTTAGTAAATTTGTTGTCTGTTGCAGGTGTAATGAAAACGATTGGCGGTGTATTATTGGCCGTCGTGATTTTGCTTGCAATGGTAACGATACACGAATTCGGGCACTATATCGCGGGCAGATTGCTCGGCTTTAAAATTACCGAATTTTCCGTCGGCTTCGGCCCTGCTTTATTAAAAAAGCGGAGCAAAAAGACGGGCGTTTTGTTTGCGCTTCGCCTCGTGCCCTTGGGTGGGTATTGCGCTTTTGACGGCGAGGATGAAGACCTTTCCAAAAAAGAGGAAAAAGGGGATAAAACGAACGAACCTTTTGAGGAAATGACCGCCGATGATGGGGAAAACCTAAAAAACGAGGGGGGCATGTCCGCGACGAACGAAAATCCGTCCGTAACGCAAAGCGAAAATGCGGAAGATGATCCGCAAGAAGAAAATAAAAAAGAGGACGAATATCCCGAGCCGCAGGGGGCAAGGTTTAACGACCAACCGCCTTGGAAACGTATCATCGTGCTGATCGCGGGCGCGACGATGAATTATCTGCTTGCGCTTTTTTTGATCATATTGATGTTTGCGTGCGTGGGCAGACCCGTGTATACGGTAACGGAAAGCGACAGATTTCAATCTGCGGCGGGGCAAACCTTCGAGGGCTTGCAAGCGGGCGATACGATATTGGAAATCAACGGAAAAACGTTGTATATGCTCACCGATTGGCAGGACGCGCTGAACGGCAAAAAGAAGGGCGACGTCGTCGACGTGTTGGTGATCCGCGACGGAAAGAAACAGACCGTGCCCGTAAGTTTATATCAAGACGCGTCGGTGAAAAATATGTCGGATAGCAACGTTATTTTTTACTCCTTGGGCTTGGTCGTATACGAAGAAGTGAATGGGGAAATGCAACTCGTACGGTATTTGGAATTGCATTCGCAAACCGTCCGCGACGGATTTTTCCAAACGATAGGCCACTCGTTTATGTATTCCTTTAAACTTGGCGGCAGCGTGCTCCGTTCCTTGGGCGAGTTGATCACGGGCAAGCTCGGTATTCAAGCGATGGGCGGACCCGTAACGACCATTTCCGTTACGGCGGAGGCGGCGGTAAGCGGTTTTGCTTCCTTCCTTAATATCGCTGCGCTTATCGGCGTCAACCTCGCCGTGTTCAATCTGTTGCCCGTTCCTGCGCTCGACGGCTGTAAGGTGATTTTCTGTATCATCGAATGGATACGCAAAAAGCCCATCAACCGCAAAGTGGAAACGATTATCAACCTTGTGGGGATCATATTCTTGCTCGGATTTGCCGTTTTGATAGATTTGTTGCATTTTATTTTATAAAAACGAAAAAAATTGTAAAAAAGTTGCGGCTGTCAAGTAAAAATGCTTGACAGCCGTGTTTTTATTGCGTATAATGGTTGAGGATTATGAAGAGGAGGCAGAAAAATGAAAGACGACTTGCATTTTCTGCGGCTCTGGGATTTATATTCCCCCTTGCTGACGGCGACGCAGAGAGAGATTTCCGATTTATATTTCAATTACGACCTTTCTTTGGGCGAGATCGCCGAGCAGAAAGGAGTTTCCCGTCAATCCGTTTCCGATTGTCTGCATAAATGCAGAAAACAACTTGAAAAATATGACGAGAAGTTGCGCTTTACAAAGCTGTTGGCGGATGGCGATAGGGCGTTTTCGGCGTATATGACGACGGTTACACGCTGGATTGCTGCGCAAAAAGAAAAGGGCGATAACGAGGAAAGCGTTTGCGCTTTAGAGCAGTCTTTATCCGCCGTACTCAAAGAAAACGGCGTAGAAGTGATTGAAAATTAGGAGAAAGCATGGCTTTATTTGGTGGATTATCCGAAAGATTAAATCATATATTTTCCAAGCTGACCAAGCGCGGCAGGCTGACGGAGCTGGAAATCCGTACCGCAATGCGCGAGGTGCGCGTGGCGCTTTTGGAGGCGGACGTTAACCTTCGCGTTGCCAAGCAATTTATTGCCGACGTTTCCGAAAAAGCGGTTGGGCAAGAGATTTTAAAATCCTTAAACCCCGCGCAGCAGGTCATCAAAATCGTCAATGAAGAGCTGATTGCGCTCATGGGCTCGAAGAATGCCAAACTTGAAGTTTCACCCAAGCTCCCCACCGTCATTATGATGTGCGGTTTGCAGGGCGCGGGCAAAACCACCCTTTGCGGTAAACTTGCCATTCAGCTTAAAAAACAAGGTAAAAAGCCCTTGCTCGTCGCAGGCGACGTCTATCGTCCCGCCGCGATCACGCAGTTGCAGGTCGTAGGCAAAAACGCGCAGGTCGAGGTCTTTGAAAGGGGTACGCAAAACCCCGTAAAGACGGCGAAGCAAGCAATCGAGTACGCGCGCTCGATGGGTTACGATACCGTGGTTTTGGATACGGCGGGCCGTTTGCAAATCGACGATACCCTCATGCAAGAGCTTGAAAATATCAAAAAAGAGGTGGAAGTAACGGAAACCCTTTTGGTCGTGGACGCAATGACCGGTCAAGAGGCGGTGAACGTAGCGGAAACCTTTAATTCCCGTTTGGACGTAACGGGCGTTATCCTCACCAAGCTGGACGGCGATACGCGCGGCGGCGCGTGCTTGTCTATCAAGGCGGTTACGGGTAAGCCCATAAAGTTTATCGGCGTGGGCGAAAAACTCACCGATTTAGAGCCGTTTTATCCCGACAGAATGGCGTCGAGAATTTTGGGCATGGGCGACGTTTTGTCCCTCATTGAAAAAGCGCAACAAGCCATCACGGAAGAGGACGCGAAGAAGATGCAGCAAAAAATGCTTGCCAATTCTTTCACCCTCACCGATTATTTGGAACAGTTTGCAATGATGAAAAAGATGGGCGGCGCACAGGCAATGCTTTCTATGCTCCCCGGCGCAAGCAATATGCAGGTCGGAGAAGTGGACGAGAAAAAAATCGAACGCACGAAAGCGATCATTCTTTCCATGACCAAGCAGGAGCGCGACAATCCGTCTATTATCGACAGTAAGAGAAAGCGTCGTATCGCGGCGGGATCCGGCACGAGCGTGCAAGAAATCAACCAGCTTTTAAAACAGTTTGAACAGACGAAGATGCTGATGAAACAGTTGAAAGGCGGCGGGTTGGGGCGTAAAGGCGGTAAATTCCGCTTACCCTTCTAAAACGGAGAATCTGCGGCGCATTTCAGCGGTGCAATGCGGTAAACCTCGGTTATATACGCATTAGTATGCGCCTTCGGGCTGTCCCGAGCCTTGAACTGCTTGCATCTTGCTCCGTTTTACCTATCTTAACGGTAAAGAAATCATTTAATTCAGTTAACAACGGCGTAAGCCGTAAAAATAAGAAAAAAATTTTTAAGATACTTTGGAGGTATTTATTATGGTAAAAATGAGACTTTTCAGAATGGGCGACAAGAAGAACCCCATCTACCGTGTCGTAGTTGTTGACAGCAGAAAGGCTGCAACGGGCGAATACATCGATTGCGTTGGGCACTACAACCCCCATACCAGCCCCGTTGAACTCACCATCGACAACGACAAAGCAAAAGCATGGATCGCAAAAGGAGTTCAACCCACCGAAACGGTTAAGAACTTGCTTGTAAAGACGGGCGCTATCGAAAAGAGCGCGAAGCTCAGCCCTTCTAAGACCAAGACGAAGAAGTCTAAATAAAAAACGACGTATCGCGGCGCATTTCAGCGTTGCGGTGCGTGTTTCCTCGGTTGCGTACAAATAAGTACGCGCCCTGCGGAAATCCCCCGCGCCTTGAACTGCTCGCAGCTCCGCCGTTTTACCTCTGCGTAAAACGTGTTGGGGTGTTAAAAGGAGGCTAATTATGCTTGATTTAATCAAATACATCGTTGAACAATTTGCCGAAGACAAGGAAAACGTCGAATACGTTGTAAACGAAAAAGACCGCGTAATCGAAGTAACCGTTGTGCTTTCCCCCTCGGATATGGGTAAAGTGATCGGCAAGCAGGGCAAAATTGCAAAAGCAATGCGTACCATCGTTCGCGCGGCGACGCCTGTAAACAGTAAGAGATACGCAATTGAAATCCGCGAGCGCGGCGGCGAAACCGTCTACAGCGACGCAGAATAAGACAAAACCCTTTGTTGGGCGCAGTGCAAAAAGGCTTTTTTGAACAAAGCCTTTTTTTGCCTTTTCATTAAAAGGATAGGGGCAGGTATGCGTTGAACGCCTTTCTGCCCTTAAAAAATAGGAGTATAACGTGAACCGTCTTATCATTGGCGAAGTGTTAAAACCGCAGGGTATCCGCGGCGAACTCAAAATTAAAACCTTTACGGACGAACCGACGGACGTAAAGGCTTTTGGCACGGTGTATATCGACGATACGCCCTATAAAATCCTCTCTTTCCGCGTCGGGCCTGACGGGGCGGCGTACGTGGGACTGCGCGGCATTCCGGATAGGAACGCGGCGGAGCTTTTCCGCGGCAAAAAGTTGGAAGGAGCGCGCGAGGACGCGCCTGAATTGGAGGAGGGCCGTTATTATATCGTAGACGTTATCGGGCTTTCTTGCGAAACGGAAGAAGGGGAGGTACTTGGCGTCGTTACGGACATCAAAAACCTTTCTTCCGACGTTTACACCATAGAAAAAGCAGGGAAACAAATTTTGTTCCCTGCCGTAAAAGGCGTTATCGTAAAGACGGACGTCGAGGGCGGTAAGCTCGTTGTGAAGAAGTCAGTTTTCGATGAAATCGCAGTGTATTGATTGAGCGAAACAGCCCTATTTATTTTTCTTTATTTGTGGAAAGAAGGGTTTTTACAAACGCTTTCGAGGTCAACACGAACGCGCCTGCAACGACGACTAACGCCATATCTATAAATACGTATAAATTATAAATAAGGCTGTATGCCCAAGCGTTTTGCCCTTTTGCGTAGGCTTCAAAGGCGAATACGCCCGATAAAACGTGGCAAACGAAGCGCAACGTTCCCGCTATCGCCGCACCAAAGGCGAATTTCAGTTGAGGGATTTTTTGCAACCCTTTTCCGTTGCGGAAAGTTCCGGCAAGTCCTGCCGTAGCAAAGGCGATGGGATAATCGAGCAAAAACTGTGCGGGATGTATCAGCCAAGGGTCTTGTACTGCTTGTAATACACCGTAAACGAACCCGACGAAGACCCCTTTTTTCGTCCCGAATATATACGAATAAAGCATTAAGGGCAATAAGCTGACGAGGGTGATCGAGCCGCCGTTGGGCATATCCCAAAGTTTTACGTAGGAAAGAGCAAAGCTCATCGCAACGCATATCCCCGCATACGCAAGGGAGCGAGCGTCGAGAAAAAAGCTGTTTTTATCAAACAAGGTCAAGCCGATGGTCAAAAGAACGGCTAACGCAGCAGAAGCGTACAGCGCGATTTGTTTGACGCTTGCCGTGTCGGAGTTATAATATCCGTCGCCGTCGATTTTTTTGTAGTAATAAAGAGAAATACAAACGAGTGCGGCAATCAGGGCGGCGATAAATGCGGCAAGAAAAACAAACCCGAATACCCTTTTGCGGTTGGGTTTATATTTCAAAACGAGCAAGAAAGCGATAAGCCCGATAAGGCACACGCAAGCCATCGCCAAAAGCGGAACGAGAACGAAGCGAATAAGCGTTTGTTTATCTAACCAATTCTCTTGCGCGTATCCGTCGCTGTAATGATAAGCGATATCAAAAGCAAAAAAGAGGATAGCCACGATAAGCAGGTATGAGGCGAGGCTGAAAAACGCGTATTTTATAAAAGCCGAAAAAGCTTTGCGTTTGAGGAAAAAGATAAGCGTCCCCAATAGTAACGCGGCGGCGAGGATACCGATTGTCAGCCATTTGGCAATCGGCTCGAAAATATCAATCGCATAGACTGAAAGCAGGGAAGAAAGAAACATAAAAACCTCCTTTTTTTCCGCCGTATGCGCTTTTTTAAAAGAAAAAACGCCCATCGCAACAAGTGCGTGGGTCGCAAATAAGTATTTTTCTTCCGCAGCGTTCGTTAAAAACGACGCCGCGCTAAAAAAACGGTCATCAATCTCTCGCTCAAGTATTACCTTGCCGATTCAAATGGTATAATCTCAGCCTTTGTAGGGCACCCACGACGGATATTTTGTTTTACGCGCAATCACTTAGTGATATTGCTATTTGTGCTTTTATTATAACGGACAAAGATCCGTTTGTCAAGTCTTTCCAAAAAATTTACGGAGGAATTTTTATGCGCTATGATTTTTACGCGTATATGGACCGAATGAAATATATCAAGCGTTGGCAGCTCATGCGCTCCACGCGGGAAGAAAATATTATGGAGCACTCGCAAGAAGTAACCTTGATCGCTCATGCCCTCGTTACCATTCATAATAAGGTATTCGGCGGCAACGCAGACGTAACGAAGACGGTGCTTTACGCCCTCTATCACGAAACGGGCGAGGTTATGACGGGCGATTTGCCTACCCCCATCAAGTATTATAACAGCGAAATCCACGGCGCGTACAAGGAATTGGAAAACAGCGCGTGCAGTAAGCTCGTTTCTATGCTCCCCGAAGAATTGCAAGGCGAAATTTCTCCCTTCGTACTTGCCGACGAGGACAGCACGGAATACCGCCTCGTCAAGGCGGCGGACAGACTTTCCGCCTATATCAAATGTTTGGAAGAGCTTCGCTCGGGCAATAAAGAATTTGCCAAGGCGAAAAAGAGTATCGAAAGCGATTTGCGCAAGCGTAAAATGCCTGAGGTAGAATATTTCTTCGAGCATTTCATCGATTCTTTTTCACTTACCTTGGACGATTTGGAGGCTTTTTAAGCCGTAGCGTTCCGTTACGGACGCTAAAGAGCGGAAATATCACATAAATTTCAAGTAATTTTTAGCAATTTAACGAAAAAACCGTATATACTATACGGTAAAGAGAAAAAAGAGGCTGACGGACAACCGTTAGGAAGGATTATGAAAGGATTTTTAAAAGTAATAGCATCTATATTTTGCGTAGGCACGCTTGCAATCAGCGCTGCGGCATGCAAAGAGGTCGTCAGCGCGTACGACATCGCGGTGAAAAACGGTTTTGTCGGCACGGAGCAAGAATGGCTTGCAAGTTTGCAAGGTAAGGACGGCGACGACGGTGAGGACGGCAAGGACGCGCCTCCTATCACGATACAGGATTTATACGAGCAGGCGAAGTTGGAAAATCCCGACCTCACCTATTTGGAATTCTGCAAACAGCTTGGCATAGACGCCTTGGAGAACAACGACGTTACGCAGATTGCGGACAATATGATGTCCGTCGTTGAAATCTATTGCGGTTGGACGAAAACGACGGTAAAGGGCGGTTTGCTTTCCCGTGAAGAGGTGGAATACAGTATGTCCACGGGCAGCGGCGTCATCATCGACCTCGACAAGAAAAACGGCAACGCGCTTATCGTAACCAACTACCACGTGCTCTACAATAAAGATAGCGACGCGGCGGGTATTTGCAGAAACGAGGACATGCGCTTATACCTGCACGGCGCGGCGATAAATTTCTACGCAGATAGCACGACGGGCTTTAACGACGGCGGCGCGGACGCGATGAGGGCTACTTACGTCGGCGGTTCGATGGACTACGACGTGGCGCTTTTAAAAATCGAGCGGAGCGAATATCTCAAAAACAGCAACGCAACGGAGGCAAAAATAGGGGACTCCGAAACGGCGATGGAGGGCGAAAAAGTGTTTGCCATCGGCAATCCCGACGGCGCGGGGATTTCCGTTACGAGCGGTATTCTTTCCGTCAAATCGGAATATATTGAAATCGAAGCGATTGACGAACGGGACGTGGACGGCAAAATCGGCACGGACACAGTCAGCTATCGCGTTATGCGTACGGACGCCGCGATCAACGGCGGTAACTCGGGCGGTGCGCTTTTCAACGTCAACGGCGAGCTTATCGGCATCACCAACGCCAAGAGCGTAGGCACGGACAAGGACGACATGGGTTATGCGTTGCCTATCTATGACGTTATGGCGGTTTGCAACAATATCATCGACAACGGAAACGGATACGTAATGCGCGCGATGCTTGGCGTTATGGTCGGCGCGACGAGCGGCGTTGCGGAAAAGAACGAGGACGGCACGCTGAATATCGTGCAAAAATTTGCCGTCGCGCAAGAGGTGGATGAAACGGCGTTCTCTTACGGTAAATTGCAGATGGGCGACGTTTTCGTTTGGGGACAGATCGTTTCCAAAACGGGAACGGTTGGCGAAAAACTGTATTTTGACCGTCAGTATCAGCTGAACAACCTGCTGTTAAATCTCCGCGAAGGGGACACCTTGAAACTGGGTGTTTTCCGCACGGTAAACGGCGTTGCGAGCGAAGCAACGGTGGAGCTTGTATTTAATTCCCCCAACGCCTTCGTTGTGTATAAGTAAAAAATACGACCTCTTTCGAGGGCGAAATAAATCAGAGAATAGGATAATAAAACCAAGGCACGCCTAAAAATAAGGGCGTGCCTTTTCCTATCTTTTTCCGTACTTTTATTTTTTCAAGGCTTGACAAGGAGGGCGGTTTATAGTATACTATAAAAGAAAGGATTTCCACACGGGAGGAGAAGCGAATATGAGAGCGGAAGAATTGATTTCGAAGGTTTCGGGACTGTCGCGCGAGGACGAGGGGTTTGAAGAACTGAAAAACGGTTTGCCCTTGGGGTTGGACTCTACGGACGGCATCGTGCTTGCGCAAAAGCGCAAACGCCCGTACACCCTGCGCAATACCTGCGTTACGGGCGTGGGAAGAAGCAATTTTATCCGCCGTTTTTTAATCACCGTTTCCTGTCTTTACGATAGGGCGGAGGCGTGCTTTTTTATCATCTCCCCCAAGACGGAATACGGCGAGCTTTTGCGCTTAAAATCGATGGACGTAACCGTCCCTTATATCCGTGCGAAATCCGATTTGGATATGGCGGTTTTGACGATTAAAGAACTCCTTGCTCAGCGCGAGGAGGGGAAGGGTTATCCCCACCTTTTTATCGTGCTTGACGGGTTGGAGGAACTGGACGGCTGTAACCGTAACGGCGATTTGGAGGAATATAGAAATATATTCGAATTGTTCACCCGCCGCGAGGACGTGGATATGATTTGCGGTACGGAACTCATGCGGAGTATTTTCAGCGGTTTCCCCGGCGCTTTCGTGGGTGTGGGAAATTGCCTCGTTTCCTTACGTGAGGAAGGGAGAGCGGACGTTACCTACGTCAACGACGACGCTTCGATGTCTTTGCCTATCCCCATCCATTATCCAAGCGCGCCTTTGGTGATGGAAACGATTATCTACCTCAATGCCTTGCCTGAATTGTAAAAAGCGCGTACATATGCAAAATAACGAACAATTTGAATTTCAACGCATACCTGCCCCATTGCTTTTATGGTATAAAGCGCACAAACGCGACCTGCCTTGGCGCAAAAACCCCACTCCGTATCAGGTGTGGGTATCCGAAATTATGCTCCAACAAACGCGCGTGGAGGCGGTTAAGGAATATTACGTTCGCTTTATGAACGCCCTGCCGACGGTAGAAGATTTGGCGTTTTGCGAAGAGGAAAAACTTTTAAAACTTTGGGAGGGCTTAGGCTATTACAGCCGCGCCCGAAACCTGCAAAAAGCGGCAAAGCAAATCGTAAACGATTACGGCGGCGTTTTTCCGCGGACGAAAGAGGAGCTTTTAAATCTTGCGGGTGTGGGGAGCTATACGGCGGGCGCAATCGCTTCCATTGCCTACGGCTTGCCCGCGGCGGCGGTGGACGGAAACGTTTTTCGCGTAGCGTCGCGCTTGGAAGAAAATCCCACCCCCATTTCCGAACCAAAATATCGCAGATATTTAGAAGAAACCCTTTCTGCGGTCTATCCAACGGACGAAAAAGGCTGTTCGGATTTTACGCAAAGCCTGTTTGAACTCGGCGCGCTCGTATGCAAACCGCGCAACCCCGATTGCGCGCTCTGCCCTCTAAATTCGCTGTGCAGAGCCTACCAAAACGGCACGCAAGAGAGATTTCCCGTCCTGCCCGAAAAGAAGGCAAAACGGCAGGAAAAGGTGCTCGTTTTTTTGATACAGACCCCACAGGGCTTTTGTATCCGCAGACGGGAAGAGGGCGTTTTAAAGGGAATGAACGAATTCCCTTCCGCCGTGATTTTGGACGGAGAAACGCCCGAAAACATTCTAAACGAGTGGGGCATGTACGAGTTTACGGAAATAAAGCGGAAAAATTACGTGCATATTTTCACCCATATCCGTTGGGACATTACTTGCGTGTGGGTGCGGACGGAGTACGCGCCGTTCGATACGTATACTTTGGAGGAAATTGAGGAGAGCATTTCTCTACCCACCGCCTTTAAACAATGCTTGGGGATAATCGATGAAAGAATATAAATTGACCTTTGAGGCCGTCCCCGAGGAGTGTTGGGGGTACAGCTTATACCATATTTTATCCCCTGCGGATTGGGATAAAGTCCGCAAGGACGCCTATCGCCGCGCGGGCTATAAATGCCGTATCTGCGGCGCAAAGGGCAGGCTGGAAGCGCACGAAAAATGGAGCTACGACGAAAAAGAACGCTTGCAAAAATTAGAGGACGTTTTGGCGCTTTGCCATAATTGCCACGAGGTCAAGCATATCAGCCGCGCCTATCTCGTAGGCAGAGGGACGGACGCCGCCGAGCATTTTATGCGCGTAAACGGCTGTTCGCAGGCGGAATTTCACGCCGCCCTTGAAAAAATGAACGAGGAATATGCAGCCCGCAACAAAATCGAGGGCTGGGTTACGGATATTACCTGGCTGAAAGGTAAATTCGGCATCAATTAAAATAAAAAAGCAAAAAGCGAGGACAATAAAATGAAAGTATTGCTTGTAAACGGCAGTCATCACGAAAAAGGCTGCACATACACCGCATTGGCAGAGGTTGCAAAGGCGCTCAACGCAAACGGCATCGAAACGGAAATTTATCAGCTCTCGGGCAAACAAATCGAGGGGTGCAGAGGCTGTTGGGCTTGCAAAAAGGTAAAAAAGTGCGTTTTTGACGACGGCACGGTCAACGATTTCGTGGCGAAAGCGGCGGAATTCGACGGCTTCGTGTTCGGTTCGCCCGTCTATTACGCGTCGGCGTCGGGTGCGCTCGTCAGCTTTATGGACAGAGTATTTTACTGCGGCGCAAAAATGCTTGCTTATAAGCCCGCGGCGGCGGTGGTAAGTTGCAGACGCGCGGGCGCAAGCACGACGTTTGACGTCATCAATAAGTATTTCACCATCAACAATATGCCCATCGTTTCTTCCAATTATTGGAACGAAATCCACGGAAACACCGCAGAGGAAGCGGAAAAGGACGAAGAGGGCTTACAGACGATGCGCGTTTTGGGCAACAACATGGCTTGGCTTTTAAAGTGTATTCAGCTCGGCAAAGAACAAGGCGTACAGCCCGTTACCGAACGTAAGGTTTGGACGAATTTTATCCGTTAATTGTACGTACGAAAAAACCGCCTTACTTTGTTAAGGCGGTTGATTTTTACAAAACTTTAACAATTTTTTAACCTTTCAATAATAGCGAAATGTTAAGATAATGCCGTAAAAGGAAAAATGGGGCAGGCAGGTACGAGTTTATGATAAAAATTATGGTGGTAGAGGACGACAGAGCGATAAACGGGCTCGTTTGCGCGTATCTTCGGGATAAGGGCTTTGAGGTGGTTTCTTGCTACGACGGCGAGGAAGCGCTTTCCGCATACGAGGTCGGCGCGTTTTCGATGATTATCAGCGATATTATGATGCCCAAAAAGGACGGCTTTGCCTTGGCGGAAGAAATCCGTGCGACGGATAAAACGATTCCTATCCTATTTATGACGGCAAAGGACGATAAGCCCTCCAAGCTGTTTGCGTACACGCTCGGCGTGGACGATTACGTGGTAAAGCCCTTCGATTTGGACGTGTTTGCTTTGAAGATTTCGGCGGTGCTGCGCCGTGCGGGGATTGCCGAAAAAAAGGCGCTCGAGGTGGGCAACTTGACGATGAACGCCGAAGAACACACGGCGTATATAAACGGCGAGGAATTGCCCTTGACGGTGCGGGAATTCAACCTCTTGTTCAAGCTCCTTTCCTACCCGAAAAAGACGTTTACACGCTCCGCATTGATGTCGGAATTTTGGGATTACGATTCTTCCGCGACCTCGCGTACGGTGGACGTATATATGGCGAAATTGCGCGAAAAGACCGCCGATTGCGACGGATTCGACATCGTTACCGTCCACGGCTTGGGGTATAAGGCGGTGCTCAAATGAAACGTAGGGGCGCAAATCTTTCCATATTCGGATCTTTCCTCTTTTTTGCTTTGATTGCCATCGTGGTAACCGTCGCCATGTTTATTTTCGGTTACGTGAATAAAAAAACCGACGGGGACCGCACGGTGATAGCCGTCGTTATGTTGCTGGTAATCGTGTTTTTGTCTTTACTCTGTACGATAGGCGACCTGATTCGTCGCAGAAAAACGGTGGATAAGCCCGTCGAGCAGATTTTGGACGCCACCGAGCGGATCGCGGCGGGCGATTTTTCCGTCCGTTTGCCCATTATGCGCGAATACGGAAAATACAATCAATACGATTGCATTATGGACAATCTCAACACGATGGCGGAAGCCCTGCGGAAATCGGAAGTCCTCAAAACGGACTTCATATCCGACGTTTCGCACGAATTGAAAACTCCGTTGACGGTTATTCACAGTTACGCCACGCTGTTACGTGAAGAAAAGGACGAGCAAAAGAGGGAAAAATATACGGTTGCGGTAGCGGAAGCGGCAAGTCGCCTCTCCGTATTGATAGGGAATATCCTGCAACTGAATAAGCTGGAAAACCAGAGCGTATTACCCGAAAAGACCGTTGTAAAATTGGACGAAAAACTTGCGGAGGTTATTTTGACCTTCGAGGAAAGAATAGAACGGAAGAAGGTGGAGTTTATTTGCGACTTGCAGGAAAATATCCGCGTTTTTACGGTGGAAAGTTATTTAGAGATTATCTTCAATAACCTCGTTTCCAACGCCGTAAAATTTACAAACGAAGGGGGCAGAGTCGAAGTGAAGCTCAAAAAAGAGGACGAAAACGTCGTCGTTACCGTCAAGGATACGGGCGTGGGCATCTCCCCCGAGGTAGGCGCGCGTATCTTCGATAAATTTTACCAAGGCGACGCCTCGCACGCAAAAGAGGGGAACGGACTTGGGCTTGCGCTCGTCAAACGCGCCATCGACGTGCTCGGCGGTGAGATTTCCGTCCAGAGCAAGCTGGGCGAGGGCAGTACGTTCACCGTAAAATTAAAAGAAGTGGCACCCTCGGAAATTGGATAAAAACATGTGGAAAGAACTGTGGCAAAAAATTAAAAATCCCAAGCCTTGGCTGATCGTCCTTGCCTTTGTCGGTACGGCGGTGTTCGGCGGTTTTTCCGTTATCAGCCTCTTTTTGGATATAGAACGAGCTTGGTTTGATATTCTCAGCTATATATGCTACGGCTTTGCGGCGGTTTTTTTAGCATATGCCGTATATATTTGCGTACGCATATTGCCCAAGCTGTATAGGAGCGGGAAGGAAAAACTCCGCGCGCATAAATGGTTTGGGCGGCTGATTGACGATTACGGACTGCGTACCGTCGTTTTTGCGGGCGTTTCCACCGCGTTGACCTTAGCTTTTGCTATCTATCACGGCGTAACGGCAATTCTCGTCCGTTCCGTTTGGTACGGCGCGCTTGCCGCCTATTACGTACTGCTCATTGGTATGCGGGGCGGGATCGTGTTTTATCACGGCAGAAAAAGGGGGAAGGAACGCGACGGACAGCTTGAAACCCGCAAATACCGAAATTGCGGCATAGCGATGTCTACGACCATACTCGTCCTTTCGGTGGCGGTGGCGCAAATGGTGGCGACGGGCGCGGCGTTTGAAAGACCGGGTCTGATGATTTACGTCGTCGCAGCTTACACCTTTTATAAGGTTACTATGTCTATCGTCCATTTCGTCAAAGCAAAAAGGCAGGACGATTTCACGGTGGAGGCTTTGCGTAACGTCAACGTAGCGGACGCGGCGGTTTCTTTGCTCGCTTTGCAGACCTCTATGCTCAAATCCTTTTCGGAGGGCGGGCTGGACTACGTCAACGCCATTACGGGCGGCGGCGTGTGCGCATTGGTGTTCGGGTTGGGAATATATATGATTATCCGCGGCAGTCGCGCAATGAAAAAACGGAAGAAAAACGGAGAGAATTATGCAAAATAATAACGCATTTGAATATACCTACACCGCGCCGACGGAAGAGGAGCGGAAAAAGACGCAATCGATACGCGAACGCTATCAACAGGCGAGCGGAAACACCGCTTCGGACAAGGTGGCGCGTTTGCAGGCATTGGATAAAAAAGCGAAGCTTCCGCCTATGATTATCGGTTGGACGCTGGGCGTGCTCGGCACGCTTATTTTCGGCGGCGGCTTGGCGATGGCGCTCGAAACGGATAAATTTTTATGGGGGTGCATTTTGGCGGCGTTCGGACTCATCCCCGTCGCGCTCGCTTATCCCGTCTACCGCGCGATATCCAAGAAGCAAAAAGCCAAATACAGAGAGGAGATTTTGCGCTTATCCGACGAGATATTAAAAGAAGAATAAAACGCCAAGGGTTTTCGAAAAAAGTCGAAAGCCCTTTTTTATTTACAAAATAGAAACATTTTCTTAATAGAACGCTAATTTTTTTCAGGTAAAATATATCCGTTAAAACCCTAAAAAGGAAAAAGGAGCGTAAAAATGAATGCAATAGAAATCAGAAATCTATCCAAAAGTTTTCGCGGTATGTACGCGCTCGATCATTTGAATATGACCGTCCCTGTCGGCGCAATATACGGCTTTATCGGCGAAAACGGAAGCGGTAAATCTACGACGGAAAAGCTGATTTGCGGACATCTCGTCCCCGACGAGGGGGAGATAAAACTTTTCGGCAAAGATTATACGGACGCAGGCGTACGGGTTAGGGTCGGCGCGTTGATCGAAAACGCAGGCTGTTTCCCCAATTCCAGCGTGTGGGACAACCTGATGATGCAAGCCATCAATTTGGGGTTGAAAAACCGCGCCGAAGAAATCGAACGGGTGTTAAAAATCGTGCGAATGGAAGATTCCGCGCGTATCAAATTTAAAAGCTGTTCGTTGGGTATGAAACAGCGCGTCGGCATTGCGATGGCGCTTCTTGGCGAGCCCGCCTTACTTATCTTGGACGAGCCCATCAACGGCTTGGATACGGACGGTATGCGAATCATGCGCGAGATACTTGTGGATATCACGCAGACCTACGGTTGTACGGTGCTCATTTCCTCGCACATTTTAGGCGAACTGGAAAAAATCGCCACCCACTACGGCATTATCCGTCAAGGCAGAATGGTGCAAGAGCTTTCCGCTAAGGATATGGAGAGCAGAGCGCGCGTCTTTACTTCCATAAAAACGAAAGCGCCCAAGAGCGCAAAGCTCGTTTTGGAGGCAAAGTACGATAACGTGCAGGAAGAGGACGGTTATTTGCGCGTATACGACGTGGACGATACGGAGGGGATCGTGGAATATCTCTACCAAAACGGGCACGTGGTCAGCGAAATCAAAAAGAACAAGATAGGCTTGGAAGAATACTATATCGAACTTATGTCGAAAAAGGAGGGGAAATAATATGTCGAACGCACGCGAGTTGAAATTTGAATCGCCCACCTTTTTGCAAAGATTAAAGGGTATGCTGGGCGTAGATTTTTACCGGCTTTTCCATACGCCGTTATTTTATATTTTCCTTGTGATCGCCGCCATTATCCCTGCGATGATTTTGGGTATGACGGGCATGGAAAACGCAGAGGGCGTCGTCGAGCGCATGTACACGAATACTTGGCAAATTATCGCGGCGGACAAACCCGTTTACGGCTTCGAGGGGATCGAAAAATACGCAAATATGAATATGGTTTTCATTTTCGGCGGTATTATGGTATCCATCTTTATCGGGCACGATTATAAGAGCGGCTACGTAAAGCAGATATTTACCACACATGCCAAAAAGCAGGATTATATGCTGTCGAAAACGGTTGTGTGCGCCTTTTCGATGGCGTGTATGTGCATCACTTACCTGCTTGGCGGCGTGGTTGCGGGCGCGCTTACCAAAACCTCTTTTGAGGTCAACGTCGGCTCGTTGATATTTGCGGTGTTGGGTAAAATGGTGATGAGCCTCGGTTGGGCGAGCTTGTACACCTTCCTCAATATCATTTTCAGAAGGTATTTCGGTATTTCCATTGCTTCGTCCTTCTTTTTCGGTACGGGTATTCTCGTCATCGGTATCGGTATGCTTGTAGGAAGCTCCGTTACGCCCGTTGCGCTCAACGTCTTTTTATACGGCTCGTCCGTATATGCGTGTTTAAGCAGTACGCCCTTGACCTTGCTTATCTGTCTTGCGACGTCCGTGGCGTGGACGGCGGTTTATAACGTACTCGGCACGTGGATACTTTATAGAAGCGACGTATATTAAGGAGGGGAATTATGAACGCAATAGAAATTAGAAATTTAACCAAAAATTTCGGCGTGAAGCAGGCGGTAAGCGGCTTAAATATGACCGTACCCGTCGGCGCGATTTACGGCTTTATCGGGGAAAACGGGAGCGGTAAATCCACAACGGAAAAAATCATTTGCGGACTTATCCATCCAAGCGGCGGCACGGTCAAGCTCTTCGGTAAGGATTATACGGACGCGGACGTGCGGGCAAAGGTAGGCGTTTTGATAGAAGCGCCCGGCTGTTTCCCAAATTACAGCGTTTGGAATAACTTAATGCTCCAAGCTGCAAACTTAAATATCTCCAACCCCAAACAAGCGATACAAAAGGTGTTGAAAACGGTACGTATGGAGGGCGCGGCTTCCAATAAATACAAAAATTGTTCGCTGGGTATGAAACAGAGGATCGGCATTGCGATGGCGCTTCTTGGCGACCCTGCCCTGCTCGTTTTAGACGAACCTATCAACGGCTTGGACGCGGACGGTATGCGTATCATGCGCGAGGTGCTTGTGGATATTACGCGAAATCACGGTTGCAGCGTCGTCGTTTCCTCGCATATTTTGGGCGAGCTGGAAAAGGTGGCTACCCACTACGGCATTATCCGCGGCGGAAAAATGCTAAAAGAAATGACCGCGGAGGAGCTGGAAACAAGCTGCCGCACTTACGTTGCGTTGAAGGCAAAGGATATGGATGTCGCCAAGGGCTTGCTTGGTAGAAAATACGCCCGTGTGGAAAGGGACGAAAAGGATTATCTTCGCGTTTACGACGCAAATTCGCCAGAGGAAGTCGTTACCTATTTGTACGAAAACGGCGTTTTGGTCAGTGAAATCAGCACCGAGAAAATCGGGCTTGAAGAATATTATATCGACCTTATGAAGGAAAGGGAGGGCAGATAAAGTGGAAAGACAATTTGAACGCAACTCTTTTGCAAAACGCTTAAAAAGTATGCTGAAGGTGGACTTTCGCAGAGCATTTACTATGCCCCTTCTCTATATCATGGTCGGCGCGTGTTTCGTGCTTCCTATCCTTATCCTCGTCATGACGTCCATGATGGGGGCGACGACGGTTGACCCCGTTACGCAGGAGGAGGTGGCGGCGGAAACCTTCACCAACGTTTGGCAAGCTATGGGTGCGGCGAGCGGTTCGGGCTCGACGGGGGGCTTCGGTTCGATTACGGAAACGTGCAATATCAATATGCTGTATTTCTTTATTGCGGTGTGGGTAGGGCTGTTCGTCGCGGAGGATTTCAGAAGCGGCTATGCGAAAAATCTGTTCACCGTCCGCGAAAAGAAAACGGATTACGTAATTTCCAAAACGCTCGTCGGGTTCGTTGGCGGCGCATGTATGCTCCTTGCCTTTTTTATCGGCGCAATGCTCGGCGGCGGTATTGCAAAGCTGTCCTTTGATTTGGCGGAGGTCGGCGCAAGCGTCGGCGGGATAATCGCTTGTATGTTTGCGAAAATCTTCTTGGTTCTGGTATTCGTTGCAATCGACCTCGCCGTTGCCGTTGCGGCAAAGCAGAGGGCTTGGCTGTCCGTTTTGGGTTCGCTTTGCGCGGGAATGTTGCTCTTTACCATGATCCCGATGATTTCACCGCTTAATTCAACGTTCTTGCACGTTATTCTCAGCCTTGCGGGCGGCGGATTGTTCAGCTTGGGACTTGGCGCGGTCAGCAATCTTATCTTAAAAAAGACGAGCTTGGTGTAAAACTTGCCGATTTACAAAACTTTAACAAAACCTTTGCAAAACCTTTACCGTAAATTCGTATTTTGGCAATAACCGCTTGGTATACTCTAAACGTAAAATGAAGAAACGGAGGAAATAAAAATGCAAAATCAAAATACAATCGTGGCAAATATCCGCAATCAGTATACGGAAAGAAAAATTGGTAAGGTGGAAGCGTTGGTCGCTTTAGACGAAAAAGTAAAACGTCCTGCAAATATCTTTGCATACGTTTTCGGAACTGTCGGCGCGCTCGTGCTCGGTACGGGTATGTGCCTTGCAATGAAGGTACTTACCATCCCTTACGGTATGCTTATCGGTATCGGCGTGGGCTTAGTGGGTATCGCTATGGTTTCGGTAAACTACTTCATATACAAAGCCATTTTAAAGCGCGGCAAGAAAAAACACGGCGAAGAAATTTTGCGCCTTTCTAACGAAATTTTAGGCGAATAATAAAATAAGAATAATAGGAGGAACAAAATAATGGGATTTTTCAAAAAAGCATTTCAGGACATGAAGGCAAACGCAAGAGTGCAACACGAAGTGGATAGAGCGAACTTCGAAGCGGTAAGGGCGGAAAGTAAGGCGACTTGGGAAGAAGCGAAAATGACCCCCGCGCAAAGACAGGCAAAAATGCAAAGAGAGCGCGAGGAACAGATTGCGGAAGCAAAAGCGCGCACGGCGGCGGCAAACGCTCGTATCGAAGAAGCGAAAAATGGCAGAAACTGACGAAATTCATTAGACAAAATAAAAACTGTATGTTATAATAAACGTACAGTTTTTTGTTATTTGGAGGTTGTTTTCATGAATAACGTTATCGCACTTATCGTTGCCGCTTTCAAAAAATGGGGGCTTGGCTTGCTCTTTATTTTGCTCGGCATCACTTGGATTTTGATAAATCCGATAATTAGACTTGGCATAGTCGGCGCGGATTATTTTAAGGAATACGGAGGTACGCCTTGGTCTTACGTTACTGGCGCACACTGGGTTGTCAGCCTTATTTGTCTTGGAGTTGGCGTTTTGCTTTTTCTTCGCAAATTTAAGCCGTCTGTAAAAATCCCTGAATACGTTTATACGCTTGCGTTCGGCGCGATTGCTTTGTTTTCCTTGGTGGATTTTATCAACGTGCTTGCAGAGATTTCCTTCATTCCCGCCGATCAGTGGCAATATGCGCCTAGCTTTATAACGACCCATTACACGATGAGTATAATTTCCAGTATTGTGAATACGCTTGCGTTTGCTAGTGTGGTTGCGGTGATGCTCAATAAAAAGAAATTTGCAAGGTTTTGGTATGCGCCTGCAATCGTACACGTACTGGGCGTTCTTTTCCTTGCAATCGGTAACCTTGTATTAGTAAATTCGGAATATGTTTCCCGCATAAATCAATGCGATTACGTAACGAGCATTATTTTCGGCGTATTGTTTACTTTGGCGATTATGTTCTTCTGTCTTTTCTTCGCGGTAAACGCGCAGGCGCAGGAAGCGGTTGCGGAACTTGTAGAAGATACGGAAGCGAACGAGGAAGTTGACTTGAATTCCGTAGAAAGCGTAACGGCGGCAACGGCTGCACCCGAGCCTCAGCTTACGGACGCGCAAAAGGAAGAGCTTGCAAACGTAAAAGAACTTTACGAGCTTGGCGCGTACACCGAAGAGGAATACGAGGCGGAAAAGCAACGTATCATGTACGGATTATAATTCCATTTAGAATATAGAACATCAAAACTGTGCGTTATAATAAACGCACAGTTTTTTATTTTGAGGGTATTATGACGAGGAAACGGGTATTTTGCTTGTTGCATCGATAATTTTACAACTTTTTTTCAAATTTAGTGAGAAAAACAGGCTTTTTGACCGTTATATAAGTGATACGAGGAGAACGTTAATAAAGTTGGGAAGTTTGTTGAGATAATAATTTTTTCTTACAAAATTCCGTTTTTTAAAGGTGGACGATTTCAAGAAAAAAATTGGCAATGAATATAGAAGAGGCTTTAAAAGTCGCAACTTTTTGGCATAACAGTAAAAATATAAGGAGGGATTTGTAATATGGTAAAAGGAAAAACAATTAAAGTGTTTTTAACGTTGGGTGTACTTCTCTTCAGCCTCGTTGGAATTTTTGGGTGCTCTAATGATGAAAAACCAAATACTCAAGAATCAATAAAAAATTCAAATAGTTTAGATGATGATTCAGACCATAGAACCGGACCTGTACCAATACATGGAAGGAGTTGTTGGGATTTTGCATCATTTCATGATTATTTCAAAGATATAAATATGAATAATTATTCCTTGGTATCTTTTGATTTAGATAATGTTCGAAGTATTGAGAAAACGTACTATGAGTATGAGACAAATCAACCGCGCAATAGCTCCTTTTTTGACCCTGAAAATTATTCCAACGCTTTTACATATAAATTTTATTCAGTACATGATCTTATAGGAAGCGGCATAGATAACATATCATACAGTATAAAATGCGCTAGTATTTTACCAATGAAGAATATGGCGGGAGATGATTTTGTTTTTGAATTAGTAAATCAAGAAGATACGACGTTTATTTATGATTTATTACTAAACGACGAGCGTGTTATGAAAATTGAGATAAACATGGAAGAGGGGTATAGCTCTAAGGATATAGAAGACGTAGTATTGCTGTTAGAAAACAATATCGCGATTATAGGAGGATAGTATTTATGAAGAAAATCTTGTCTTTTATTAGTGTAACGTTAATAAAAATTCAGTTTTAAAAAAGGTGAAAAATAACGTCGTAAAAAACGTAATGCGCCCTGCGGCAAATTTGCCGCAGGGCGCTATTTTTATTGTAGCTATAATTCCACGTCAGCATTTAAACAAAGGGGTGCTCTACGCGGATAACGCAGAAAGTATTGGGCTTTTCCGCGCGGATATTGTCCGTAACCGCTTTTTCCGCGTCTTCCGCGCTTATTTTACAGTCGGCGGGGACGAGCAGATCGAAAATGACGTTTACGCTTTCTTCGCCCATTGTCATACGGAAATCGTGGATACTAAAACTTTCGTCCACGGACTGCGCCGCGCGCTTGGCAACGTCGTGCATTTCGTTGACGAGCGGATCGTTTAAAACGATGGGGTCGAGGTGTACGGTAACGATACAGCCGAATTTTTCGTGCATATCCCGTTCCATTTTATCCACTTCCTCGTGCGCGACGTTGATATCTTCGTCCGAGGGGACCTCGGCGTGGAAAGAAACGATTTGTCTGCCCGGGCCGTAGTCGTGCACCATAACGTCGTGAATGCCCACGACCCGCTTATAATTTTTGGTAAAAGCGTAAATATCGTCGATAAATTGCTTATCGGGCGGCGAGCCGAGGAGTAAATCGATGGTTTCCTTTGCCGCCTTTACGCCCGTGAACATAATAAACGCCGCCACGAGAATGCCCGCCCAACCGTCGATGGGGAGCGCCCAAATCTTTGCTACGATTGCCGAAACGAGGACGAGCGCCGTCGCTACGCAATCGCAAAGGCTGTCAAACGCCGAAGCCTTGAGGGCGGAGGAGTTGATTTTTTTGCCGATATTCCGATAGAAGATAAACAAGCCGAGCTTGACGAGGATCGCCGCGCCGAGAATGATATAGGTCGCAATGCCTACGACGGGCAAGGATTTGTTTCCGATTTTTTCGATGGACGAGGTAAGCAGTTCAAATCCGACGAGGATGATCAGCATATCGACGATAAAACCGGTAACGTATTCCAACCTGCCGTGTCCCAACGGGTGTTCCTTATCCACGGGCTTATTGGCGAGGCGGAATCCAATCAAGGTTACGACGGACGAGCCCGCGTCGGAAATATTGTTAAACGCGTCGGCGATGATGGCGACTGAGCCCGCTAAAATACCCATCGTCAGCTTGCCTGCAAAGAGTAAAACGTTTAGCAAAATACCCGTAAAACTTGCAATAGACGCGTACCTGCCCCTCACCTTTTGGTCTTTTATCACTTTTTTATCGTTTTGTTTTACCATAACCAACTCCGTTGAGTTCTGTTTTAATTTTTGCCGTAATTCCGCACTCCGCACTCAACGTTCCGCATTTATTATATGCCTTTCGCCAAATTTTGTCAACCGAAAAAGGAAAAAGAGTATAATGGCATAGAGAAAACTTGACAAATAAAATGCGGATATGGTAAAATATCCCTTGCACATAAGGGAGTAGTCGGCTTTCTGCGCAGAAAGGGATTATGTCTACAACACGTAGCGAAAGCTCAGGTATAATCGTAAACGACAAGACTTATGCGAGGCGATTTTCGCAAAAGTCTTTTTATTTACGGAGGTTGTATTATGTCCTTTTCTTTCGCTCTTTTGGCTGTTTCTATGCCCCCTTGGGCAACCATCGTCGTAGGCGCGTTGCTTCTTGCGGTTGGGTTGTTCCTTTTGGTAAAAGGGGCGGATTGGTTCGTTGACGGCGCGGCGGGCGTTGCGGCGAAGATAAAAATTCCCGCTCTCGTTATCGGTCTTACCGTCGTGGCGTTCGGTACGAGTATGCCCGAGCTTGCTACGTCCGTTTCTTCTGCGGCGCAAAAAAGCGTCGGTATCGCAATCGGGAACGTAGTCGGCAGTAACATTTGTAATATTTTGCTTATTTTGGGTTTATCGGCGATCATCGCGCCGTTGCCCGCCAATAAGGAGCTGCTCGTTATCGATTTACCCGTGCTTTTGGGCGCTTCGGGGTTGATTATTCTCTTCGGCTTGACGGGCGGAGAGATTGCGCGCTGGGAAGGCGGAATCATGGCGTTTTTACTGGTAGCGTATACCGCGTTTTTGATTTGGAATGCGTTTCGTCAGCGCAAAAAAGAAAGGGGCGTGTCCGCGTTGAACGACCATGAAGTGGTTTCAACGGAAACGGAAAAAAAGCAAAGTAAATTCAACGTTTGGTACGAAAATATGAAAGCCAAACTTTGGTTTTTGATTATTCTCACCGTCGTGGGATTGGGTATCGTCGTGGGCGGCTCCGTGCTTGCCGTAGAAGGGGCGAAAATGGTTTCGTACCAAATTGGTATTCCCGAAAATATCGTCGGTCTTACCGTGGTTGCCATCGGCACTTCCTTGCCTGAATTGATCACCTCGGTGGTTGCGGCGAAGAAAGGAGAAACGGACATCGCAGTCGGCAACATCGTCGGCAGTAATATTTTCAATATTTTATTCGTTGCAGGTCTTTCCGCTGTCATTTTCCCGTTGCCGTTCGCGCCTATCGACCCCGTAACGGGCGTGCAGACCTCGTTCTTGATCGACAGTATTATTGCGTTAGGCACGGCGGGTTTACTTTCGCTTTTCCTGTATTTGCCCGGACATAAACTCCGTCGTTGGCAGGGTATTTTGCTCCTGCTTGGCGCGGTGGCTTACTACGTATATTGCGTGTTGGTGGTCGTATTATAAAAACACGACGTACGTACGTCGCGTTTCCGCATAAGTCGCTACGTATAAGGGCGCGTCTTCGCCGTTTTTGCGGTTTGGATGGGTGGCGAAACAAGCGCGGAAGTATCCTTTGACGCGAATACATAGAAATTGCATATAAAAATTTCTTTTTTTATTAGGAGGAATTTTCAAACAATGGATTTAGCGTCCATATTATTGAACAGCGGCTTAGACGGCTGGCTTATTATCGTCATTTCCATCGCTCTTCTCGGCGTAGGGTTCGTGTGCTTGATAAAAGGCGCGGACTGGTTTGTAGACGGCGCGGCGGGCATTGCGGAAAAATTGCGCGTGCCCACCCTTATCATCGGTTTGACCGTCGTTTCGTTCGGCACGAGCGCCCCCGAGCTTGCTACGTCGATTATTTCCGCGGCGCAGGGCAGCGCAGACCTTGCCATCGGCAACGTCATCGGCAGTAATATCACGAATATTTTGCTCATCTTGGGCGTTGCGGCGGTCATTTGTCCGCTCGTGGTGCAAAAAAATGCGTTGCGCATAGATTTCCCCGTGCTTTTAGGCGCGAGCGTCCTCATTCTTTTGCTTGGCGGATTTGACGGGCAAATCGGACGCATCGACGGGGCGATCATGTTCGTGCTTTCCTTGGCGTACATGGCGTTTTTGGTGGTGTACGGCGTACGTGAAAGCAAAAAACAGCCTACCGTGTCCGCGTTGAACGACCACGCGGTGGAGCAGACGAGCTTGGAAGACGAAAAGGGTTTTGCGGGACAAAAAGAAAGCTCTTGGTATAAAAAAATGTGCAAGCACACCTGGTTTTTGATACTCGTAACGGTGGTAGGCTTGGCGCTCGTTGTGGCGGGCGCGCTTTTCGGCGTTATCCCCGGCGCAACCGTCGTGGCGACCAAAATCGGAATTCCCGAAAAAATTATCGGCTTGACCGTTGTGGCAATCGGTACTTCCCTCCCCGAGCTTGTAACCTGCGTCATTGCGGCGAAGAAAGGGGAAACGGATATTGCGGTTGGCGACATTGTCGGTAGTAATATTTTTAACGTCATTCGTACCTTAGGGCTCTGCGCAATCATTATCCCTTTGCCTTTTGCGTCCTCGTTCTGGGTGGACGGTATCATCGCGCTTGCGGCGGCGATCATGCTTGCGGTCTTCGGTTATATCAAGGGGCATAAAGTGCGTCGTTGGGCGGGTATCGTAATGCTCTGTTGTTTTGCGGCGTATTACGTGTACTTGTTTGCTTTTACTTTGTAAAAACAGAGAATCTGCGTCGCATTTTCTCGTTTTTGCCCGTGCCTTTGCGCACGTACGCTCAGTACGTTTCTTTGAGGGGGCCCGCAACGCCTCGAACGGCTTGCGCCTTGCTCTGCTTTACCGTTTTTTGTCGGGCGGCGTATAATTCCGTTGCAAAAAATAAAAATTTTGTAAAAAGCGTGTAAAAACGCTTGCCAAAGAGGAAGAAATTCTATATAATAATTGCTGACTTCGAGCGTTCCGCTGCCTTTTTTTGGGCGTGATGAGGAATCACGCAGCGGGTTATGAACGTTTCGTAAATAACGGAGGTAAAGTCTTAAAATGAAAGGAATCATCGAAGCTATCAACGCTGAAAGCATGAAATCCGAAGTTCCCGCATTCGAAGTAGGCGACACGATTAAGGTCGGCTATAAAATTATCGAAGGCAACAAAGAAAGAGTTCAGAACTTCGAGGGCGTCGTTATCGCAAAGAAGAACGGCGGCATTTCCGAAACTTTCACCGTACGCCACATTTCCTACGGCGTAGGCGTAGAAAAAACCTATCCTCTTCATTCCCCTAAAATTGCGCACATCATCGTGGTAAGAAAGGGTAAGGTTAGAAGAGCGAAGTTGTACTACTTGCGTGGCCGCACCGGTAAAGCAGCGAAAGTTAAGGAAAAAATCTAATCTCGGAAAATGGAATACCGAAAAGAGTAAGTTCGCCCAAAGTCAACGGCGGACTTATTTTTTTATACCAAAAAACAAAAAACGCCGGGCAGTGTAAAAATTTACGCAAAAGCGGAAAAAATTTATTGTAATTCGGTTTACTTTTTCGGCGTTTTGCTATATAATAGAGGTCAAGAATATATAAGGAAGAAAAATCGTTCTTTTTATTCCTGTTTTTCCATAGGAAAAGAGGGACGAGGAAGGGGACTTATGAAAAAATTTTTTAAAAAAATTTCTAAGCTTACTTGGGCGTTCATCGCCCTGTTTGCCGTTTTCTTCATCGTGGGCGTCAGCACGCTCGGTTGCGCGCGTACCACGGGAGATTCGTTTATCCTTCAAGCAAGAAAAACGGCGTACTTCACTTTGACGGTGGAAAGCGGTGAGAAATTGGACGGCGTATACGCTAAGGTGGACAATTTCTATGCGGCAGAAGGGGACGTAACGGTTACCGTTAACACCTCTACGACGTCGAGCCCTACGACTTCGAGCTGGAACTCGAGCAACGCGCTCAGCACGGTTATCGTCGGCGCGGACGGCGGCGCGGATATAAAGTATGCAAAAACGCAAAATTGGATCGCGCTCGGCACAGACCTTGCCCGTACGGCAAAATCCATTTCGATTACGGCAAGCGCAAGCGTTGAAATCAAAGAAATCGTTTGCTTAAACGAACAAGGCGAACGCATCGCGATCAAGGGTTACAGACCTTCTTCGGGCAGTAACTTGATTGCGGCGTCCGAACTTACGCCCGCATACGACGCGCAAAAGAGCTTTACGGCAAGCGAAAATTCCTACTATAATTTCACGGCGGAGGAAGCGTATTACCTCAATTCCGTAAAAAATCTTATGGCGGGCAATAAGTACGTTTCGGGCGGCAAATACGTCGTTGGCGAAAACTTTAACTATCTTGCAACCGTACTTTTAGTACCCTCCGTAGCCATGTTTGGCGACAGCGTGTTTGCGCTCCGTTTGCCTGCATTCCTCGCGACCTGTGCAACCATTATCTTCGCGTATATGTTCGCACGCGCATTTTTTAAGAATGAAAAGCATTCTTTCATTTTTGCGGTATTGCTTTGCGTTGGCGGTATGGTTACGTCGGTGGGCAGAATGGCTGCGCCCTACGCGCTTGTAGCCAGCGCGCTTGTGGCGAGCGGATATTTTATGTATCGCTTCTTTGCGAAAGGTATTTCCTCCAAGCGCGTTTACAGGGACGGCTTGAATATTCTTCTTTCGGGTATCTTTGCGGCGTTTGCTATGGCGATGGATACGGCGGCGGCTTTCCCCGTTTTGGGTATTCTCGTACTCTTTGGGTTCGGTCTTCGCAGACAGAAGCTGGATTATCAGCTTGCGTTGAAGAAGACGGAGGGCAAGGAAGAAACCGTCAAGAACGAGCAAGGCGAAAAAGTAACCGTCAACAAAGCGGAAAGGGCGGTTAAGGGAAAATATTTGGAAAAACAGCGCGTGGCTTGGTGCTATGCAGTGCTTTCCTTCGTGCTCACGAGCGTCGTACTTATTTTGTTTGCGGCAATTCTTTGCTACCCTGCGGCGATCCGCGCGAACGGCAATGTAGACGTTGGGTTTATCAAACACGTATTAAAGGGCGGTTGGCACGCTTTACGCGGCGGCGCTGCCGTACCTTTCGGCGAAGCGAATGCAAGCAACGTTTGGGCTTGGCTGTTGCCTATTAAGTCGGCGACCATCTACACGGGCGTAAACGGCGTAGCGGCAAATAACCACCTCGTATGGAACGTTATGCCCAACCTTGTAATCAACGGACTTTCTTTCTTGGCGTTGCTTGGCGTAACCGTAAAAGTAGCCATCGACGTTGCAAAGGGCAACAAGGACAAAAAAGCCCTTCGTTTGCGCAGAAGATATTTTATTTTGCTCGGCGGACTTGCGGCGGCAATGCTCGGCGGTTGCTTGAAACTTTACGTCAGCCCCATCTATTCTTTCTTCTTCCACGTGATCTACACGGCGTTCTTGCCTCTTGCGGCAACGCTGATCCCCGAGGAAGGGCTTTGTAAGACGAAGGGCAAGCTCCTCGAGGTTCTCATTTGGGTCATCGTCGGCGGGAGTGCGGCGTTCTTCTTCATTACCCTGCCTAGCACGTGGGGGATCGTCGTTGCGGACGGCTATGCAAGAATTATGCGTTTCCTCTGCCTTATCAACAACGGACATTTAAGAAGTTTAAGATAATCTATTTTAAATCCGCAACGAGCTTGCGGATTTTCCGTTTTTCGCTTGCAATTTAGCGAAAGGAGTAAACTATGTTAGCAAAGGTACAAAGCTATGCGCTTTCGGGCTTAGAGGGCGTATGCGTAACGGTGGAAGCGGACATTTCCAAGGGGCTTCCCTCTTACGAGATGGTCGGCTTGCCCGACGCGGCGGTGAAGGAATCGAAGGAGCGGGTAAGAAGCGCCGTCAAAAACAGCGCGTTGGAATTTCCCGCGCATAAAATTACCGTCAACCTCGCCCCTGCTTACGTCAAAAAAGAGGGCTCGTCTTTCGATTTGCCCGTTGCCATCGCTCTATTGCTTGCCTACGGCTCGATAGAAGGGACGGTGGACGGTATTATCTTCCTCGGCGAGCTGGCGCTCAACGGCGATTTGCGCCCCGTTTCGGGCGTTCTGCCCTCGATTATTTCCGCGCGTGATAAAGGCTTTACCAAATTCGTCGTACCGAAAGGGAACGAAAAGGAGGCGGGCTATATCCACGGCGTAGAGGTGTTTGCGGCGAATTCCTTACGCGAGGTCGTCGACCACTTGACGGGCGAAAAGCCTATGCAAAGCGTACCTACCTCGTCCTTTACGGCGGCAACTGCCGAAAAGGAACGCCCTTACGATCTTGCCTTCGTCAAAGGGCAGGCGATTGCCAAGCGCGCTTTAGAGGTGGCGGTGGCGGGCGGACACAATATTCTGTTCGTAGGCCCTCCGGGCAGCGGGAAAACTATGCTGGCGCGCGCTTTGCCTTCCGTTCTTCCCGATATGGCTTTCAACGAGGCGTTGGAAATCACCAAAATCCACTCGGTGGCGGGCACGCTCGGTGAGGAAGGGATCGTTACGGAACGCCCTTTCCGTAGTCCGCACCACACGGCAACCACCGTTTCCCTTTGCGGGGGCGGAAATAAATCGGTACACCCGGGCGAAATCAGTCTTGCGCACGGCGGCGTGCTTTTCTTAGACGAACTGCCCGAATATAAGCGCTCGGCGTTGGAGGCGCTCCGTCAGCCCTTGGAGGACGGCGTTATCACCATTTCGCGCGCGGGCGGCACGGTTACTTATCCCGCTTCGTTTATGCTCTGCGCGAGCATGAACCCCTGCCCGTGCGGAAATTACGGCAGCCGTAAACGCCGCTGTATCTGCACCCCCAACGACATTCGCAAGTACAAGGCGCGCATTTCCGGGCCGTTGCTTGACAGAATCGATATTCAAGTCGAGGTGGACGGCGTGGACTACGACGACCTCGTTTCCGAAACGAAAGAGGAAAACAGTGCGTCGGTCAAAGCGCGCGCGGACGCGGCGAGGAAGATCCAACGCGCCCGTTTTGAAAACAGCCAAGTACAATCCAACGCGGAAATGGGGGAAAAGGAAACGCGCGAATATTGCCGTTTGACCCCCGAATGCGAAAGCGTCTTAAGAGAGGCGTTTGAAAGCCTGCGCCTTTCAGCGCGTGCCCGTTCGAGAATTTTAAAGGTAGCGCGTACGATAGCCGATTTAGAGCTGTGCGAGGACATCACGCCCGACCACTTATACGAAGCGATTTCCTACCGTACCTACGGCGCGGAAGTCAACGAGCTGGATTAAAAGCAATTTCGCGTTCGCCTGCAAGGTGAGCGGTAAAAAGGAAGAATTATGACCCCTGCAATCATTTGTGCGTGTATATTCGGCGCAATATCCCTGATCGCCTTTATTTTGTACGCGGTGGATAAACGCCGCGCCATACAAAAAAAGTGGCGTATCCCCGAAGCGACGCTTATCGGTTTTTCTATGGTAGGCGGCGCGGCGGGCGGTTATTTGGCGATGCTTATCGCAAGACACAAAACCAAGCATTGGTATTTTCATTTTTTCAATATTCTCGGCTTGATATGGCAAGTCGGGTTGGTTGTTTTTCTCGCAATCCAATTTTAAATTAGCCACGGAAAACTCCGTGGCGGTAAGGAGCGGACTTGTTTACCGACGTTAAAAGGTTACAAACACAGCTTATCGCGCTGTCAAAAACGGACGGGGACTATCCGCAGGAATGGCGGTATATGCCCGACGCGCCGCAAACGGTATATGCGCTTGGCAATATTGCCCTTTTAAAAGAACGCAAACTCACCGTCGTCGGCTCGCGTACTACCACTGCAAACGCCTTAAAGCTCGGCGAAAAAATCGTGGCGGAGCTGACGGCCCATTTCGTCATCGTTACGGGCACGGCGGACGGCGGGGACAGCGCGGCGGCAGAGGGCGCGCTTCAAAGCGGGCGGGTCATTGCGCTTCTTGCTGGCGGATTTTCCGCGTTGCCGCAAGGCAATCTGCCCTTATTGGAAAAGATAGCAAAACACGGTTTGCTCCTTTCCCCGTATGAATTTGATACGCCGGTAAGGAGCTTTTCCTACGAATACAGAAACAAGCTGTTGGCGGCGCTTGGCGAGGGCGCGTTCGTACTCGGTGCCGGCGCAAAAAGCGGCGCGCTCATCACGGCAAAGTACGCCGAAAAATATCAAAAGAAAATATTCGCGTTCCCTTATCCCCCCAATTCGGCGGCGGGCGAGGGGTGTAACGCGTTAATCAAGCGGGGCGCGTGCCTCGTGGAAGAAAGCGCGGACGTTTTAAGCAAATTCGGCATAGATACAAGCAAACCCAAAGCCGCGCTTGAACTGACGGCAGAGGAAAATAAGTTGTACGAGGCGTTAAAGGAATTGTGTGAGGGGCATATCTCCGAACTGTCCGCAAAATCGGGCGTACCCGTATTCAAGGCGAGGGCGGTGCTTTCCGCTCTTGAAATCAAAGGGCTTGCGGTATCCGTCGGCGGAAACCGTTACGGACTCGTTTAAGGGAAACGCACCGTATAAATTATGCAAAAAGCGCGTATAAGTAAATGGCGCGCAAACGTAAATTTGGCAAAAAAATCAACGGATTTTAAGGAAGATAGAATGGATTTAATTATCGTAGAGTCGCCTTCCAAGGCGAAAACCATCAACAAGTATCTCAAAGGCAAGTACAAGGTAGACGCGTCGGCGGGGCATATTCGTGATTTGCCCGTGCATACGCTCGGCGTGGATATCAAAAATAATTTCGAGCCCAAGTACGTCAATTCGGAAAGTAAAGAGGACGTCATTCGCCGTCTTACTTATGCGACCAAAAACGCAGACCGCGTATATCTCGCAACCGACCCTGACCGCGAAGGCGAGGCAATTGCTTGGCACTTGCAAACGGTTTTGGGCTTGGACGAAAACGGGCTTAACCGAATTGAATTTAACGAGGTTTCGCAACGCGCGATTGAGGACGCGTTAAAAAGTCCCCGTCAAATCAATTACAGCCTCGTAGACGCACAGCAGGCGCGCCGTGTGCTCGATAGATTGGTGGGCTATAAACTTTCCACCTTACTCAACCACAAAATCGAGGATAAAAACGGGAACGGAAAACGCACCCTTTCGGGGGGCAGAGTACAGTCGGTTGCCCTCCGCCTTATCGTGGAAAGAGAACGCGAAATTTTGGCGTTCGTTCCGCAGGAATATTGGAATTTAACGGCGGAATTGCAGGATACCGCCAAGGCAAAGTCCCCCTTTAAAGCGTTGCTTGAAAAGAAGGGAACGAGAAAGTACAAGCCCTCGTCCGCGGAAGAAACGGCGGCGGTTTTGGACGCGTTAAACGCGGGTAAATTCGTCGTTTCTAAGGTAAAGAAATCGGAAGTAAAATCCCACGCGCCCGCGCCTTTCACGACGAGCTCTCTGCAACAGGACGCGTCGATAAAGCTCGGTTTTACCGCGCCCGACACCATGGCGCTTGCGCAACACCTCTACGAAGGTATCGACACGGAAAACGGCGACCATATCGCGTTTATCACCTATATGAGAACGGACTCTACCCGCGTTTCCAAGGCGGCGCAGGATAGGGCGCTTGCGCGTATCCGTGAGGTTTACGGCGAAGAATACGCGCCCGAAAAACCCAATTATTACGCGTCCAAAAAAGGGGCGCAGGACGCGCACGAAGCGATCCGTCCCATCGATTTGAATATGACTCCCGACAAGGCGAAAAAATTGCTTGATAAAAAGCATTATTCCCTTTACAAGCTGATTTACGAACGTTTTCTTGCGTCGCAGATGGCGGAGGCGAAGTATAACAGTATGCAAATGGAAATCAACAACAGCGGGTATATCTTCAAATCGAGCGGTAAAGTGATGACCTTCCCCGGCTTTACGGCGGTGTATCAAGACATCAGCGCAAAGAAGGACGACGAGGACGAAATCAGCGCGGAAAAGCTCCTTCCCGACTTAAAAGAAGGGGATATCCTCGACCTTATTTCCATGAAAAAGGAACAGAAATTCACCAAGCCTCCTCAGCGCTACACCGACGCGTCCATCGTTAAGGCAATGGAAGAAAAGGGGATCGGCAGACCGTCCACCTACGCGACGATCATTTCCAAGCTCATGCAAAAATACGTCAAAAAAGACGGAAAATATATGATTCCCTCGCCGATTGCCTACGACGTTGTGGATATGCTTGTAAAATGCTTTGAGGACGTCATGGACGTCGGTTTTACGGCGGACATGGAAACCAAGCTCGACGACATAGAAGAGGGCGGCGTCGATTGGCGCGCCGTCATCGGCGATTTTTATCCCGGCTTTGAGAAAAAGCTCCGCGCGGCGTCCTCTTACGGCGATCAGCTCACGGACGAGGTGTGCGGCAAGTGCGGACATTTTATGATTCGCAGAATGGGTAAATTCGGCAGATATCTCGCTTGCTCCAACTATCCCGAATGTCAAAATATTTTAAGCGAGGGCAAGGAAGAGGTTTCCGCTTTACGTTGCCCGAAATGCGGTGAAAATATGGTGGTAAAGAGCGGTAAGTCGGGGAAATTTCTCGCTTGCCCCAACTATCCCGATTGCCGTTCCACGATGTCCATACCCACGGACGAAATGCCCAAACTTGTAGGTAAATGTCCCGAATGCGGCTCGGCGATGACCGTCCGCAAATCCAAGCGCGGCAAAACCTATTACAGCTGTTTGGGTTATCCCGACTGTAAGTTTATGAGCTGGGATATCCCCACGGGCGAGAAGTGTCCCAAGTGCGGGGGCGCGATGGTCAAGACGGCGCGCGGTAACGAGCGTTGCGGCAATAAGGATTGTTCTTATAAGATAAAAACGGAAAAAAAGACCAAGACGGTGCAGTTTGACGACGATTTCGTTCCGCCTCCCTTGGAAGAAGAACCCGTTTTTGTGCATTTTGAAAGCGACTACCATGAAAATTGATAAAGAAGTACTCGTTATCGGCGGCGGACTTGCCGGCAGCGAGGCGGCGTATTACCTCGCCAGCCACGGTATAAAAACTACCCTCGTCGAGATGAAGCCGAAAAAATTTACGCTCGCGCACGAGAGTGAAAATTACGGCGAGCTCGTCTGCTCCAACTCCTTAAAGAGCAACGACGTCTATGCCAACGCTTGCGGACTTTTAAAGGAAGAAATGCGGCTTTTAGGCTCGATGATTATCGAGGCGGCGGATAACACCAAAGTGCCTGCGGGTGCGGCTTTGGCGGTGGATAGAGATAAATTTTCGGCGTATATCACCGAAAAATTGAAAACTTGCCCCAATCTCACCTTGGTTAGCGACGAGGTGAAAAGTATACCCGAAATCGAAAAGGACGGGGGCAGGTATGCGATCATTGCCACGGGGCCTCTTACGGCAGAGGCGCTCAGCGAAGATATTGTGCGCATAACGGGCGGCGGCTTGCACTTTTACGACGCGTCTGCGCCTATCGTTTCGGCGGAGAGCGTCGATACGTCCTGCGCGTTCATGGGGGACAGATACGGAAAGGGCACGGGAGATTATATCAACTGCCCGATGAATAAAGAGGAATATTACACCTTTGTGGACGAGCTGTTGGCGGCGGAAAAAGCCGAGCTGCACGCCTTTGAAAAACGGGAAATTTTCGAGGGGTGTATGCCCATAGAGGTGATGGCTTCGCGCGGACGGGACACCCTGCGCTTCGGTACGCTCAAGCCCGTAGGGCTTTTGGGGGAGGATGGAAAACGCCCCTATGCCGTGTTACAGCTTCGTAAGGAAAACGAGAACGGCACGGCGTATAATTTGGTCGGGTTTCAAACGAATTTAAAATTCCCCGAACAAAAACGGGTGTTTTCGATGATACCCGCCTTAAAAAATGCGGAGTTTTTGCGTTACGGCGTTATGCACAGAAATACCTATATTCAGTCCCCAGACGTTTTAAATCGCGATTTTTCGTTTAAGAATAATAGACGGATATTTTTCGCTGGGCAGATCACGGGTGTGGAAGGGTACGTCGAAAGCGCGGCAAGCGGCTTGCTCGCGGCGATACATATCGCGGACGAAATCCTTGAAAGACCCACCCATGTCTTTGATGAAACTACAATTTGCGGCGCTTTGGAAACGCATATTTCCACCCCGAACAAGGATTTTCAGCCGATGAACGCCAACTTCGGGATACTCTCGCCCATGCCCGTGCGCATTCGCGACAAAAAGGAACGCTATCGCGCGCTGGCGGAAAGGGCGCTTGAAAGCGTCAAAGCCCAACTGCAAAACCGTTAAAACAAGAAAATTGGGAGAAAGAATTATGGAATTTAGAGGTACGACCATTTGCGCAGTGAAAAGAAACGGCGTTACCGCCATCGCGGGCGACGGTCAAGTTACGATGGGCGAATCGGTCATTTTTAAGAATACGGCAGTAAAGGTACGCCGCATTTTCGGCGGCAAGGTCATTTTAGGGTTTGCGGGTTCGGTTACGGACGCTTTTGCGCTTACCGAACGCTTCGAGGGTATGCTCAACAAATTCGGCGGCAACTTAATGCGCTCGGCGGTGGAGCTTGCAGAGCTTTGGCGCAGCGATAAAATCGGCAGAAAGCTGGACGCTATGATGATCACGGCAGACGAAAGTACGCTGCTCGTCTTGTCGGGTACGGGCGAAGTTATCGAGCCTGACGAGGGGGTTTGCGCCATCGGCAGCGGCGGCAATTACGCTTTGGCAGCGGCGCGCGCTCTGTATCAGGAAACGGATTATCCCGCTGAGGAAATCGCGCAAAAGGCGCTGAAAATCGCTTCGGAAATTTGCGTGTTCACCAACGACAATATTCGTTGTGAAATCGTGGGCAAAACAGAACTGAATGCGGACATGCCCCCCGCAAAAGTGAAAAAAACGCCTAAAAAATCGAAGGCGAAAGCGGAAAAGGAGGACAAATAAATGGATTTATCCCCCAAGCAGATCGTGCATAGATTAGACAAATATATTATCGGTCAAGACGAGGCGAAAAAGGCGGTGGCAATCGCCCTTCGCAACCGTTACCGCCGCGCTCAGCTCCCCGCGGAGATCCGTGAGGAAATCACCCCCAAAAATATTATCATGAAAGGACCTACGGGGGTAGGTAAAACGGAAATCGCGCGCAGACTTGCCAAACTTGTCAAAGCGCCTTTCGTCAAGGTGGAAGCGACCAAATACACCGAGGTCGGCTATGTCGGCAAGGACGTAGAGGGTATGATCCGCGACCTTGCGGAATGCGCTTACCGTCTTGTCAAAGCGGAAAAGGAAGAAGAGGTGAAGGCGAAGGCGACCTCGATTGCGGAAAAGCGCTTGGTGCAGGTGCTTGCCGAAGCAAAGAAGGACGAAAAGGGCAACCTTGCCCAAGAAGTGTTTGAAAGCAACCTTTTAGACGGCTTGCGTAAGGGCGAGTTTGATAACTTTGTTATTGAAATGGAGGTTTTGGACGCCCCGCAATCGATGGAGCTCGTGCCCGGCGGCGCGGCAATTTCCATCGGCAGTATCTTTGGGGATATGTTCCAAGGCAGAAAGAAAAAACGCCGTTTTACCGTCCGCGAGGCTTTCCAAATCGCACTCAGCGAGGAATCGGATAAGCTCGTCGACGAGGACGCCATCAAGTCCGAGGCGATTTTCCGCGCGGAAAACGACGGCATCGTGTTCATTGACGAAATCGATAAAATCGCAGGCAAGGGCAACAACCACGGCGCGGACGTTTCGCGTGAGGGCGTACAAAGAGATATTTTGCCCATCGTCGAGGGCTCGACTGTCGTTACCAAGTACGGCCCTTTGAAAACGGACTTTATCTTATTCATTGCGGCGGGCGCGTTCCACGTTGCGTCGGTGGAGGATTTGATTCCCGAATTGCAGGGGCGTTTCCCCGTTTCCGTAGAGTTAAACAGCCTTACCAAAGAGGATTTCGTGCGAATTTTGACGGAGACGGAAAACTCGCTCACCTTCCAATACGGCAAGCTGTTGAGCGTGGATAACATCGACTTGCGTTTCGACGAGGGCGCCATCGAGCGGATTGCCGAGGTTTCGGTAGAGCTCAATCTTACGTCCGAGGATATCGGCGCAAGGCGGTTGCATACGGTGATGGAATATCTCTTAGAGGACATCTCTTTCAATGCAGGCGGCGACTATCCTATGTTCACCTTGAATATCGACAGAAAGTACGTGGACGAGCATTTACAGAAGTTGACGGGGGATAGAAATTTAAAGAAGTATATTCTTTAAATTTCAGTGAAATGATTTGCTTTGCAAATCACGAAATGACGGCTACGCCGTCGTGAAATGCGCCTTACGGCGCGTGAAATGCCGACTTTGTCGGCGTTAAGGCTTAAATATATGCCTCAGCCGAAATTCAGCATTCAGCACTCAGCATTTCGCATTTAATAATTTTTTATTGAAAAGGAAACTCACTATGATCAACATTCCCAAGGGCACGAAGGACGTTCTGCCCCAAGACAGCTATAAATGGCAATTTGTAGAAAGTACCGCGCGCGAAATCGCAGGGCTTTTCCAGCTCAAGGAAATCCGTACGCCTACCTTTGAACACACCGAGCTTTTCCAGCGCGGCGTAGGCGATACGACGGACATCGTAACCAAAGAAATGTACACTTTCAAGGACAAGGGCGATAGGTCTATCACCCTCAAACCCGAGGGGACGGCGGGCGCGGTGCGCGCGTTTATCGAAAACGGACTTGCGAACGGCGTACTCCCTGCGAAGATGTACTATATTACGCCTGCGTTCCGTTACGAACGCCCTCAAGCGGGCAGACTGCGCGAATTCCACCAATTCGGTGTGGAAATTTTCGGGGCGAAGGGCGCGCAGACGGACGCGGAAGCGGTGGTTTTGGCGGATACGCTGCTTAAAAAGCTGGGCTTGAACGTAAAGTTGTATATCAACTCTATCGGCTGTCCCACCTGCCGCGCTTCGTACAACAAGGCGCTCAAGGAATATTTCGCGGCGCACCTTGGCGAGCTTTGCTACGATTGCAAAAACCGTTACGAAAAAAATCCCTTGCGCCTTTTGGACTGCAAGGAAGAAAACTGTAAAAAAATCAACGCAAACGCGCCGTCTATTTTAGATTATCTTTGCGACGAGTGCAAAACGCACTTTGACGAGTTTAAAGCCTGCCTTTCCTTGGCGGGCGTGGACTACGAAATCAATCCCCGTATCGTGCGCGGCTTGGACTATTATACCCGTAGCGTGTTTGAGTTCGTTTCCACTTCTATCGGCGCGCAGGGAACGGTTTGCGGCGGCGGCAGATACGACGGCTTGATTCAAGGGCTTGGCGGAAATCCTATGCCCGCAGTTGGGTTTGGTGCAGGTATCGAGCGTTTACTTATGGTAATGGAACAGAGCGGCGTAGCCATTCCCGAACCCCAAAAACCCACCGTGTATATCGCGGGCATGGACGCGGTATGCCGTAAAAAGGCGTTTGAGCTGGCTATTGCGCTCCGTAAAAACGGCGTGCTTGTGGAAATCGACCACATGGAACGCTCGGTCAAGGCGCAATTTAAGTATGCGGACAAGCTGGGCGCGAAGTACGTGGCGGTCATCGGCGGCAACGAGCTGGAAAACGGCGTTATGAACGTAAAAAATATGTCCGACGGCACGAGCGAGCCCGTTCCGTTTTGCGTGGCGACGGAATACTTTAAAAAAGAGGATATAACAAAAAAATTTGTTCAAGTTATTGAGGAAAGAAAATATAGGAGTAAAGACGCTAAACTTTTTCTTGACTGCAAAGAACTTGAGAAAATGAAAAGAAATTTTAAATCTGTTGCGGATTTTAACATTTGGGCTGAAAGAAAATATAAAATTAAAAAAGCATCAATTGAAAATAGAGTTCGTTGTGCAAAGTATATTGATGAAAATGGACGCACTATTTTACCGCATAAAGGAGATATGGATTTTACCTATGCGCAATTAGTTGAAATTTTAAATAAATTAAAGGGTTGTGATAATTTAATATTTGACCTTTGTAAAAAGGATATTATTAGACCTGATATGTCTAAAAATGAAATAATTGACGTATGCAGATTATATATGTAAATACTTATTACAAGGAGGAAAAATAGTATGATACAACACGTAAACGCAGAGCAGTTAGAAAAAATTATTGCAAAGAGCGCAACGCCCGTATTTTGCGATTTTTGGGCGACTTGGTGCGGTCCTTGCAGAATGCTTGGCCCTGTTTTTGAGGAGCTTTCCAACAAATACGAGGGAAAAGCGGTTTTCGTGAAGCTTGACGTAGACGGCGACGGTTGCGAGGAGGCGGCAAGAAAATACGGCATTTCGTCTATCCCTAACGTAATCGCGTTCAAAAACGGCGCGCCCGTAGATAATCACTTGGGCTTTGCGCCCGAGGCGGTTTTGACGGAATTTATCGAAAAGAATCTTTGATTCCCGTCTTTAAAAAAGGAATATAAATAATGGGAACGCCCCTGCGTCGAAGCGACGCAGGGGCGTTTTTATAAAGGATTAAAGGTTTTGGAGTAAGCAAATTAATAGTTTTCCGCTCTTACTTGGAAGTAAGCCTGAGGGTGTGCGCAGATGGGGCATACGTCGGGAGCGTCCTTGCCAACCACGATGTGTCCGCAGTTGGAACACTGCCATACAGCGTCGCCATCCTTAGAGAATACGAGCTTGCCCTTTACGTTTGCAAGGAGCTTTCTGTATCTGTCCTCGTGTTCTTTTTCGATAGCCGCTACGCCGTCAAACAATTTTGCGATGTCGTCGAAGCCTTCTTCGCGCGCAACTTTCGCAAATTCTGCGTACATATCCGTCCATTCATAGTTTTCGCCAAGCGCAGCGTCCAAAAGATTTTCTTCCGTGGAGGGAACTGCGCCGTCGTGGAGGAGCTTGAACCAGATTTTAGCGTGTTCTTGTTCGTTCTTCGCCGTTTCTTCAAAAATAGCCGCGATTTGCACGTAGCCTTCCTTCTTTGCCTTGCTTGCATAGTAGGTGTATTTATTTCTTGCCTGCGATTCGCCTGCGAATGCCGTCTGCAAATTCGCTTCCGTCTTCGAACCCTTCAATACGGGGGTAGCTTCAAACTGATTTGCTTGATGGCATACGGGGCAAACTTCGGGCGCTTTGTCCGCTTCAACTACGTGCTTACAAACTTTACATACAAATTTCATCATAATACCTCATTTATTATCCTTATTAGGACTTAGTTTTATTAAGTGATTATAGTATAATATATTTTCTTTTATTTGTCAATAGATTTTTGAAAAAAATTTGAAAAAATTTTCAAGAATATTTTTTAACGAATTTTTTCCTTAAATAACAAAACTTTCATAAAGTTTTAACAAAGTGTTATCCGCTTTTTAACAAAGAGGTGCTACGATATAAATAACGTAATAAAAAGGAAAGGGGTATGCGCCCGTCTACGAGGTTGACAAAGGGGAAAAAATCTGCTACAATAATCCCGTAACGTTCGCGCATAATATATAATGTATATGGGCAAGAAAAAATTAAGCGAGCGTAAAAAAAGAAAAATCGAACGTACGGTGGCGAACGACAGAAGCTATAAGGTGATTTTGTACAATCGCTTTATTCTCTTTTTGCTGTTGGTCTTATTGCAGACGACAGTGCAGATCGGCATTTGGATTTCCGTCGTATATAAATCTCCCGTCGGTTCTATCTTACAACTTCTGCTTTGGGTACTTTCCCTAATTTTTGTGCTGCATATTATCAACAAAAACGAGCGTCCGTCCTTAAAAATCAACTGGATAATCATTCTCTTGATTGCGCCCGTGCTTGGCGTGCCCTTCTATCTTTTGCACGGCGAAGCGCGCCCGACCAAAAAAATGCGCAAAAAAATAGCGCGCGCAAAAGCGGAAGTTTGTCAATCGGTAACGGAATTTTACGGGGAGAGGGAAATCGCCGCGCCGCAAACGCGCGACGAGGGCGTTTCTTACTTTCTCGAAAAATATGCGGGCTATCCCCTTTTTCACGATGGGGAAGTGGAGTATTACGAGAGCGGCGAGGGGGCTTTTCCGCATATGCTTACGGCGCTTAAAGGTGCGGAAAAATTTATTTTGCTGGAATATTTTATCATCAAGCACGGCAAAATGTGGCAGAAAATTTTACAAATTCTCTTGGAAAAAGCCGAGCAAGGCGTGCAAATCCGCATCATCTACGACGATTTTGGCTGTATGATGTCTCTGCCGCCCAAATACGAGCGGTATTTAGAGGGCTTGCATAAAAATATTCGGTGTATGAAATTCAACGACGTCGTGCCCGTATTTGCGTTGCGCATGAACAACCGCGATCACCGAAAAATACTGGTTGTCGACGGAAAAATCGCCTTTACAGGCGGTATAAATCTTGCAGACGAATATATCAACGAGGAACGTCGTTTTGGATATTGGAAGGATTCCGCCGTAAAAATCACGGGCAGCGCGGTGAACTCGTTCACGCAAATGTTCTTTTATTTATGGAATGCCTTTCGCAAGGATAAAGAGGACGTAAAAAACTATTTATTACCCCTTAAAAGCGGAAAATGCGGGGGGCAGGTGTGCGTTCAACCCTATGACGATTCGCCTTTGGATAATATCCGCGTAGGGGAAACGGTGTACATGGACGCCATTCAGCGCGCCCAAAAATCCTTGTATATTTTCACGCCCTACTTAATTTTAGACGACGAAATGCGTACGGCGCTCTGTCAAGCGTCGCTCCGCGGGGTGGACGTGCGTATCGTAACGCCGTCCGTGCCCGATAAAAAGCTCGTCTTTCGTATGACCCGCGCCAATTACGGTATTTTGATGAAAGCGGGAGTGAAGATATACGAATACGCTCCGGGCTTTATCCATGCCAAAAGCGTGCTTTGCGACGAAAAAATCGCCGTGGTCGGCACGGTCAACTTTGATTACCGCAGTCTGTATTTCCACTTTGAAAACGCCGTTTGTTTTTCCGGCTGTCAAGCGGTGGAGGATTTGAAGCGGGACTGTGAAGCTACCTTTGCCGTATCCACGCGGTGCACCCCCGAAAATACCAAGCGGAACGTGTTCGGGCGGTTGATAGACGCCGTATTCCGCGTATTTGAAACCTTATTATAAACGCAAAAGAGGTAAATATGAGCAAGAAGACAAGGGAAGAAAAGCGCGAAGAAGAACGCCGCATTATTGCGGAAATGGAAGCGGCGATACAGGAAAAAGAGGAAAGGGAAAACCCGCAATCCGCACCCCAAGAACGGGCGGGAACTGCCGAGCGTAAACCCCAACCCGCGCCCGCGTCTGCGCCCAAGTCGAATAAGGGGAAAAATAGGTATCATTGTCCCCGCTGTAAAACGCTTTTGCAAGAGGACGGAAAGTGCGTTACTTGCGGATATAAAATGTATATTCCGATGGACGAAAAGAAGCGGAATAAAATCCGTTTGATCGTCGCCGTCGTCTGTATGGTGATTTTTGCCGTATTATTCGTCATTTTGCAGTTCAAAAAGTAACGGCTTTGCGCAAACGCCCCACCCATGTACGCGTTGAACGTAGAAAATTATCGCAAATATTTAAAAATTGAAATGGCTTTTTACTCGTCCTTTTTTGGTTAAGGGCGAGTTTTTTCCGTTTTTCGATAAAAAAAGTAAAAAAGCCGCAAAAAAACGAACGAATTTTCATATATTCTATTTACAACTTTTTTTAATTATGCTATAATTAAAAAGTACATACGAAAACGAGGAGGGCAAACGGATGAAGATCATACATACCGCCGACGCGCATCTGGGTTCTGCTTTGCGGGGGTTATCCGCAGAAAAAGCGGAACTTCGCCGCGCGGAGCTTTTAGACGGCTTTAAAAATCTTTGCGTTTACGCGCGGAATAACGGCGTTACGGCTGTTCTCGTTTCGGGCGATTTATTCGACGAGAGCAAGGCGAGCCGCCGTCTGCGCGCCGAGGTGTTTGCGGCGATGGACGAGGCCGCGCCCGTCTGCTTTTTCTACGTTTCGGGCAATCACGACGGGGGAATGGATATTTCCGACGATTTGCCCGCCAATTTATACACCTTCTCGCAAAACCGCGGCTGGCAAAGCTATAATTTGCCCGAGGACGTAACGATCACGGGCATAGACGGCAAATATTTGACGAATGAGAGTTACGCCTATTTGACCCTGCCGCAGGAGCGTTTTAATATCGTGATGATGCACGGCGAAATTACGCGCGGCGAGGGAAAAGGCGCGGACGCGATTTCCCTTTTACAGCTACAAAATAGGGGGATAGATTATCTCGCGCTGGGACATATCCACCAACCGATGATGCAAGCGGAACGGTTGGACGGCAGAGGCAGATACCGCTATTGCGGCTGTTTGGAGGGCAGAGGCTACGACGAGTGCGGCAAGCGCGGCTGTTTTCTTTTGGATATCCAAAACGGTAAGGTGGTAAGCGAGCTTTTCCTCTCGTTTGCCAAGCGCGAGGTTTGTCAACGGAGCGCGGACGTTTCCGCTTGTTCGAGTTATTACGAAATCGAGCGCGTCGTTCAAAGCGCGTTGGAGGGGGTGCGCGCCGTCGATATGGTCAAACTTACCCTCTGCGGAAAGCATAAAATAGGCTTGCGCAAGGATATATCCTTGCTTACTACGAGATTGAACGGCGCTTATTTCCACGCCAAGGTGGTGGACGAATCGACGGCGTTTATCGATTATTCTGCGTATCAAAACGACCTTTCCGAACGGGGAGAATTCGTAAGAGAGGTAGGCAGGTACGCGTTGAGCGACGAAGAACGCGCCGAAATTCTCGACGTAGGGCTGAAAGCCTTGGCTGGGGAGGACATCGATTTATGAAGCTGATTTCCGCCTATATTGCCGGGTTTGGCAAGTTTGTCAACACCTCGTTTGATTTTAATTCCGATTTGATCATAATCAAAGAAAACAACGGCTGGGGAAAAACCACCCTTGCCGAATTTATCCGTTGTATGCTCTACGGCTTGGACGGCGGCAGAACGAAATCCGTCCGCTCTAACGACAGAGTTCGTTACGAGCCGTGGCAGAGCGCAACCTACGGCGGTTCGCTCACCTTTACTTACGGCGGTAGGACTTACCGCGTAGAGCGCAACTTCGGCAAAACGCCCGCGCAGGATTCGGCGCGCGTCTTGGACGGGAACAATATGCCCTGCTACGAGTTCGGCGACAAAGCGGAACGGTTGGGCGTGATGCTGTTCGGTATGGATTCGGAGAGCTATAAAAAGAGCGTCTATATTCCGCAGGGCGAGATTGAAACGGCGGGTTTGCAAGGGGATTTAAAAACGCGGCTTTTGGCGTTGCTCAACACGGGCGGCGTGGAAAGCGGCGGCGCAGACCAAGCCTTGGAAAAATTGGACGCGGCGGAGAGAGCGCTTCGCGCAAAACGCCGTCCAGCCAAGGGAAAATTGGACGAAATTGACGAACAGCTCACCAATCTTTCCGCGCAAAAAGCGGACTGCGAACGGTATGCGGAGACGGCGGTACAGCTTCGAGAAGGCTTAAAAAAATTGGACGCGGATATTGCTTTTTATAACGAACAGATCCGCAAAGCCGAGGAAACCTTAGAGTATGCCTCGCGCCAAAACGAATTGGCGTTCAAACGCGAAAATTACGGGCAAGTGCAGGCGCAGCTGGCAAGCTCGCAGGCGCAACGCCAACAATTTGCCGTATTCTTCAACGGCGTAGACCCTGCCACGGTCAACCTCGACGGTATCACGAGGGGGGTAAACGAATTTTACGCCGTTAAAGAAAAATTAGAAAGAACGCAGACGGAGCTGAACGGCTTAGAACGTCAGTATCAAGAAAAAACCGCCTTGTCGACGCAAGCGGATAGCTTGGATAAACTCGTCAAATCCTACGAGGAAATTTTAGGCGGGGACGACGGGGGTAAAAACAATAACCGCGGCAAAAAGAAGACGCCGAAAATAAAAAAATTCCACGTATTGACGGGTTTTATCGGGATCGTGCTTGCCATCGTCGGCGCAGTGCTTATCGACGTTTCGCTCGTCGTGGGGCTGATCATGCTCGGCGTTGGCTTATTGGCGATGCTCATCGTCTTTTTATCGCTTCTTCCCAAACGGGAAAAGCCGTCTAAACCGAACGATAAAAACGATACGCCGCACGACGAAGTGATGGAAGGACGTCTGCGCGAGGCGAAAGCGGAAAAGCAGAAGGTGGAAAGAATGCTTGCCGCCTACCCTGCGGACTTAGAAAAACGACGCGAGGCGCTGACGGACGAAAAGGAAACCCTCCAAGCCGAGCTTACGGCAAGAGAGCAGGCAATTTGCAAGTTTTTAAGCAATTTCCGCTTTGAAGAAACCTACGATTACCGCGCGGCAGTTGCGCTTTTGCAAAACAGAATTGAAGGCTATAAGCAAATAAACGAGCAGGCGGCGGAATATCAAACCCGCTTAAATAATTTGGAGCAAGATATGCAAGCGCCCCCTCCGTCCGAGCCTGTCGCCTATTCCAGTATCGGCGAATTGCGCGCCCAAAAAGAGAGCTTGACGCAAAAAAAAGAGGAGCTTCTTACCCGTCGCGCGCGCACCGTTTCCGACGCGGAGGAGTGCGAACGCAGAGCGGACAAAGACGCCCTTATCGCCGAAGAAGAAAGACTTTTGGCGGAAAAGGAGCGGTTGGAAAAACGCCATCGCGCTATTTTGATGGCGAAGGAAATTTTGCTTCGCGCAAGAAACAGCATTGCCACCCGTTACCTTATCCCCGTCGAGGAGGGATGTAAGGCGTATATGCAATTTTTGCATGGCGACGGCGCTGCCGTCCGCTTTAACGCCGAGGGCGAGCCTTTGCGTGAGGAGCAGGGAAAGCTGCGGGAAATGGGCTTTTACAGCGCGGGGATGCGCGAATTGCTTGGGCTTAGCATTCGCGTCGCGCTTGTCGATACCGTTTTCAATCAAGAAAAACCCGTGCTTGTCTTGGACGATCCGTTCGTCAATCTCGACGATGAAAAGACGGATAAAGCAAAGCGGTTGGTAAAGGAGCTTACCAAGCGTTATCAAGTGCTGTATATGACCTGCAAAAAGGAAAGAAAGCCTTAAAGGCTTTAAACGCGCGCCGTTCATACTTACGAAATAAGAAAATTTGGTGAAAGTATTTGAAATCGGCGGTCAAACCGTTGACATTTTGCGCGCGGGGAATTACAATAAAAACCACGATTTTTCATTCCATAAAGAGGTATCGTATGTCTACGAAAACGAAACCCAAAAAACAAAATATCATAAAACCCCTGCTGGGGAGCGTAAGGGAGTATAAAAAGCCCTCCGTCATTACCCCCGTCTTTATGGCGGTGGAGGCGTTTTGCGAGTGCTTGATCCCTTGGTTCGCAGGTAGGCTTATCACCACCATACAAGCGGCAGGCGATAACTTGTTGCAATCGATTTTTATGTACGGCGGCATTTTGCTTGCGCTTGCGATCTGCTCTCTTTTGAGCGGCGTGCTAGCGGGCAGATTTGCGGCGACGGCAAGCTGCGGCTTTGCGAAAAACCTGCGCCACGATTTGTTCTATAAGGTGCAGAAATTTTCCTTTGCCAACGTGGATAAATTCTCGTCGTCCTCCCTCGTTACCCGTTTAACGACGGACGTTACCAACGTACAGCAATCCTATCAGATGTGCTTACGTATCGCCATTCGCGTACCCTTGCAATTCACCTTCGCCATCATCATGAGCTTCCTCACCAACCCCAAACTCGCGTGGATTTTCGTGGCGATCATCCCCTTCTTGGGCGCGGCGCTCGTCTTGATCATGCGCGTGGTCATGCCTTTCTTCCGCCGTATCTTTAAAAAGTACGACGCGCTGAACAATTCCGTGCAGGAAAACGTCAGCGGTATCCGCGTGGTAAAATCCTTCGTCCGCGAAGACTATGAAAAGGACAAATTTGAAAAAGCGGCAGGGGAGGTACGCGACGACTTTACGAGAGCGGAAAAAATCATCGCGCTCAATAACCCCATTATGACCCTCGCCATCAACGTGGCGGCGGTGCTGATTTCCATTCTGTCCGCATACGCGATCATCAACGCGGATTTTTGGGCGGCGTTCGACGGGTATAAAATCGGTACGCTCACCACGGACGGATTTGGCATCGGTCAGCTTTCCACCCTCATTTCCTACGGCATTCAAATGCTCTCGTGCTTGATGATGTTCTCGATGATTTTCGTCATGCTGTCCATGTCCTTGGAATCGGCGCGCCGTATCAGCGAGGTATTGACGACGGAATCCGATCTCGCCAGCCCCGAAAACGGACTGAAAGAAGTCAAGGACGGCTCTATCAGCTTTAGAAACGTCAACTTCAAATACGCGGCAACGGCGAATAAATACGCCCTTTCCGATATCGATTTAGAAATAAAATCGGGCGAAACGGTGGGTATTTTGGGCGGCACGGGCTCGTCGAAAACCACCCTGATTCAGCTCATTCCCCGTCTTTACGACGCGACGGACGGCGAGGTGCTCGTCGGCGGCGAAAACGTAAAAAATTACGACTTGGACACCTTACGCAAAGAGGTTGCGGTGGTGCTGCAAAAGAACGTCCTTTTCTCGGGTACGATCAAAGAAAACCTGCGTTGGGGGGACGAAAATGCAACGGACGAGGAATTGGAACGCGTCTGCAAACTGGCGCAAGCGGACGATTTTATCCGCGCCTTCCCCGACGGCTACGATACGTATATCGAGCAGGGGGGTACGAACGTTTCGGGCGGTCAAAAGCAACGCCTTTGCATTGCAAGAGCTTTGCTTCGTAAACCGAAAATTCTCATTTTGGACGACAGTACTTCGGCGGTGGACACCAAGACGGACGCCCTTATCCGCCACGCGTTCGCCGAAGAAATTCCCAATACCACGAAAATTATCATTGCGCAGCGCGTTTCTTCCGTAGAACACGCAGACAAGATCCTCGTTTTAGAGGGCGGTAAAATTATCGCGTGCGGCAATCACGAAACGCTTATGAAAACGAGCGACGTTTACCGCGAAACGTACGAGGCGCAGACTAAGGGGAAGTCCTCCGAAAATCAAGAAGGAGGTGAAGCGTAATGGCACAAGCACAGACGAAAACGGCAAGAACGCCCGCTATGCCCAAAGGGCCGATGCGCGGCAGAGGTATGCCCGTACCCAAGGGCGCAATCAAAAAAGGTACGCTCGGCAGACTTATCAAAACGGTATTCAAATATTACAAATTCCGCACGATTTTCGCGCTTTTGTTCCTCGCGTTCAGCTCGGTGGGCAGTTTGGTTTCCACCGTCTATATGGAAGGGATCGTCAGCGACGTTATCGAGCCCGCGCTCACCAAAGACCCGATTACGGGCTTGCAGGTAGGGTTGACCTCGGCGTTACAGACAAAACTCGTCGGTTTGGTAATCATGATGGTTTCGGTGTATGCGCTCGTCATACTCTCGTCCTTCTTGTATACGCGGATTATGGCGACGATTACGCAGGGCACGCTGTATCACTTGCGCGCGGATATGTTTGCAAAAATGCAAAAACTGCCCATTAAGTACTTCGATACGCACGCGCACGGCGATATTATGAGTTCGTACACCAACGATACGGACGCGACCCGTCAGCTTATCGGACAGAGCTTACCCACCCTTTTAAGCAGTTCGCTCACTTTAATAACTTCTATCGTGCTCATGCTCGTGTACAGCGTGTGGCTCTTCCTCGTCGTCGGCGTTTGTACGGTTGCAATGACTGTCGTCGTTAAGAAAATTGGCGGAAACAGCGCAAAATATATGGTTGCGCAACAGAGCTCGCTCGCAAGAGGGGAGGGCTACGTCGAGGAAATGATGAAGGGGCAGAAGGTCGTCAAAGTATTCACGCACGAAGAAAAATCCAAAGAGGAATTTGATAGGCTCAACGAGCAGCTTTTCAAGGACAGCGCAAGGGCGCACGGCTTCGGCAACATCTTAGGGCCTATCCTTGGCAATATCGGCAATATAACCTACGTTTTAATTGCTATCGTCGGCGGTGTTTTCTACGTCATGGGTCTGCCCAATATCGGCTTTGAAGCGTGGGTAAAAGGGAGTACGGCGTTTGGCATCAGCGTCATCGTCGCATTCCTTGGCGTTTCGCGTAACTTTACGCAGACGGTCAACCAAATGAGCCAACAGTTCTCGATGGTTGCGATGGGTCTTGCGGGCGCAAGCCGCGTATTTACGGTCATGGACGAACAGCCCGAAACGGACGACGGGTACGTTACCCTCGTCAACGCAAAATACGACGAAAACGGCGTATTGACGGAAACGGAAGAACGCACCCATTTGTGGGCGTGGAAGCATTTCCACAAAGCGGACGGCACGACGACCTACGTCGAACTGAAGGGCGACATCGTCATGGATATGGTCGATTTTGGCTACGTGCCCGAAAAGCAGGTGCTTACGGACGTTTCACTCTATGCAAGACCCGGACAAAAAATCGCCTTTGTCGGCGCGACGGGCGCAGGAAAAACGACGATCACCAATCTCATCAACCGTTTCTACGATATCGCGGACGGAAAAATCCGTTACGACGGTATCAACGTCAACAAAATCAAAAAGGACGACCTGCGCCGCTCGCTTGGCGTGGTATTGCAGGACGTCAATCTGTTCACCGGCACGGTAATGGAAAATATCCGTTACGGGCGGTTGGACGCTACGGACGAAGAATGTATCGCGGCGGCGAAACTTGCCAACGCGGACGACTTTATCAACCGTCTGCCCGAAGGGTATAACACGATGCTCACCAACAACGGCGCAAACCTTTCGCAAGGACAACGTCAGCTTTTATCGATTGCGCGCGCGGCGGTTGCCGACCCTCCCGTTATGATTTTGGACGAGGCAACCTCGTCTATCGATACGCGCACGGAAGCGCTCGTTACCGACGGTATGGATAAATTAATGCACGGAAGAACGGTTTTCGTTATCGCGCACAGATTATCGACGGTCCGCAATTCCGACGCCATCATGGTTTTGGACCACGGCAGAATTATCGAACGCGGCACGCACGACGAGTTGATTGCGCAGCGCGGGACGTATTATCAGTTGTATACCGGCGCCTTCGAATTAGAGTAAAACGACGTATAAGGGCGCGTCTTCATCACAAAAACGGAACTTGCCCTTGGTCATTTACGCAAAGTAAACTCCCTTCGGGCAAAACCCGTGTTTTGTGCGAATCTGCAACCCTTCTCCGCCGTTTTACGCGGTTTGGACGGGCGTGCGGAAATTCGTGTTGCATTCACCGTTTTACCTATTCCGTCATACCGACCAAGTGAAACGAGCGGAGCGTATCCCATAACATTACAGCCAAAATTTCGCATTTCTTATTTCACATTTATGAAAAACACTACACTTCCCGTAAAGACAATTTATTATACGGACGAACGCAACGACGAGTTTTCCGAGGCAGTCATCGAGCCCAAAAAGATTGACGAGAATTGGAAATATATTCGCCGTGGCTTTTGGAGTGGGTTAAAACGCTTTCTTGCCTATTGGGTGATCGCCCATCCGTTGGCGTATCTTTACTGCCGTTTTAAATTCCGTTGGACGGTCAAAAATAAAAAGGTATTAAAAGAATTAAAGGGTAAAAGGCAGGGCTTTTTTATGTACGGAAACCACACCCAGCCCACGGGCGACGCGGTCATTCCGTCTTTGGTAATCAACCCCAAATCGGCGTACACCATCGTGCACGCCAACAACGTTTCCATGCCCTATCTTGGCAGAGCCACGCCGTATATGGGCGCGCTTCCCATGCCCGACAACTTAAAGGCGAGCCGTAATTTCAAGGAAGCGATTCACGTCCGCTACAAAGAGGGGAACTGCATTATGATCTATCCCGAGGCGCATATTTGGCCCTACTATATCGGCATTCGGGATTTTCCTACCGTTTCCTTCCGCTATCCCGTCGATTTAAACGCGCCTTGCTTTGCGTTGACGAATACCTATCAAAAGCGCAAGCACGGGAAAACGCCGAAAATCGTTACTTATATAGACGGACCTTTTTACCCCGACGAGAATTTGCCTCCCAAGGAAAGGATGCAAAAGCTCCGCAATCAAATTTACGAAAAAATGGTGGAACGCAGTCAATTAAGCGACTGTGAATATATCCGCTATCTTCCAAAGGAAGATAAAGAAAATAAACAAGAGGATGAAAAATGATGATTAACCTTTTATACAGTGGCAACGGAAAGGTATTCGACGGCGTATTGACGTCTACCCTTTCTTTGGTGAAGAGATTGGAAAATCCGCGTCCCCTTCGCGTTTATCTCTATACGATGACGCTTACGCGCGTTAACCCGAATTATACGGCGATGGGGGAGGAGCACGCGCGCTTTATCGAAAAGGCGCTTCAAAAGCACAACCCCGACACAAAGGTTATCCTTTGCGACGTAACCGATTTATACGAAACGCACTTAAAGCAAAACGCAAACGAGGGATGTTATTGCTCTCCGTATACCTTGCTCCGCTTGCTTGCCGATTTGACGGACATGCCCAACAAGCTCTTATATCTCGACGCGGACATTATGCTCAATAAAGACGTTTCCAAGCTGTACGATATGGACATTGAAGAATACGAATACGCGGCGGCGAACGACCATTACGGAAAATTCCTTATCAACCCCGGCTATATCAACGCGGGCGTGTTGCTTTTCAATATGAAAAAGTGCCGTGAAACGGGCTTGTTTGAAAAGGCACGGGAGCTTATTCGCGTTAAAAAACTGACCTTTGCAGACCAATCGGCAATCATTCGCTCCACCACCAAGCGCAAACTTATTTCTCAACGCTTTAACGACCAAAAATTTCTGTATAAAAATACGGTCATACGACACTTTTCCAAGCGGCTCTTTTGGTTGCCTTATCCGCACACGGAAAACATCAAACAATGGCACGTGGAAAAGGTGCATAAAAAATTCAAATATCATCAATTCGACGATATTTTAAACGAGTATTTAGAGTTGAAAGCAGAATTTGAAAACACGCAAAAAACAGAATAAATAAAACGCCGCGCGGTGAAGAACCGCACGGCGTTCCGTTTTTATATAAAGGGTTGTTCGACGAGGCGTACGCCAAGCTCGGTTGCCATTTGTTTGCCCGCCGCTTGTAAAGCTTTGTCTTTTAAATACTTCGGTTCGTGCGCGTCCACGCCAAGTACGACGTCGTTTCCAACTTTTGCCGCAATTTCAAAAAGCATTTTATTCGGATAATGCCGATCCGTAAGCAAACCCAAGAGGTTGATTTCAAGCGGAATATTCAGCGCTTTTGCGCCCTCGCACAGCCGCAAATATTCCTTTTGAATATGCGCGTAGGGGAAATCGTATCCCGCAAGGTCAGGGTGTGCAAGATAGGCAAAATCGCCCGTGGAAAGCCCCTCCAAAACTTGCGAAACGTAACGGGTAAGCTGAGCGGGCTTATTCAAATGCCCACTGTAAATTTCGCCTATTTCGTTCCCTAAAAAGTGTTGCCCCATGATGCAGTAATCGGGGCTTACCTGCGATAAAAATGCCATTTCGTCTTTATGGAAATCGGGGTAATATTCCAGTTCGAACCCAAGCAAAATACGGATATCCTTTTCGTATTCTTTGGCAAGCGCGCGCACGCTTTCGGCGTAATCAAAAAGCTCGTCCGTGAACATACGGTAGGTGGAGTAATAGGCGGGATTTTTAAAAAGGTAGGGGGCGTGGTCGGAAAAACCGAGCGTTTTTATGCCCGCGGCAATCGCGTTTTCTACGTATTCTCTGTCCGTACCGCTCGCATGTCGACAGCGCGCGGTATGCGTGTGATAATTATATAACATGATTCGTCCTCACAGTTTCCGAGGATTATTGCAACACCTTGGAAAGGAAATCCTTTAAGCGCTCGTCCTGCGGATTTTCAAAGAAGTCTTTGGGGTTGTTTTCTTCCTTGATGACGCCCTCGTTCATGAAGATAACGCGGTTTGCCACCTCTTTTGCAAAGCCCATTTCGTGCGTAACGACGATCATCGTCATACCCTCCCGGGCAAGCTCTGTCATAACCTTTAAAACCTCGCCGACCATTTCGGGGTCGAGGGCGGAGGTGGGCTCGTCAAAGAGCAAAACCTCGGGGTCCATCGCAAGGGCGCGGACGATGGCAATGCGCTGTTTTTGTCCGCCCGAAAGGGTGTTTGGATATACGTTTGCCTTGTCCTCAAGCCCGACTTTTTTCAGGAGTTCCATCGCCTTTTTTTCTGCCTCGTCTTTCGTCATTTTCTTCAATTTAACGGGCGTAAGCGTGATATTTTGCAGTACGGTAAGGTGGGGAAAGAGGTTGAACTGTTGGAAAACCATACCCACTTTTTGGCGGTGGAGGTCGATTTCCTTGTTCATCTTCTTTGCGATGGGCTTTTCGATGGCTTTCAGCGCGAGATATTGCGCTTCAATCGCTTTATATTCCGCTTTATCATACCCTTTTTGCGCCTTTAACGCTTTCATTTGGCGCTTGAAATATACGCGCTCGTTTTTAAAAATGACCTTGCCCTCGAAGCTGATTTCGCCCGCGTTGGGCATTTCCAAAAAGTTTAAGCAACGGAGAAAGGTGGACTTTCCGCACCCCGACGGACCGATAACGGCGATTACGTCGCCCTTGTATACGTTCAGGTCTACGCCCTTCAAAACTTCTAATTTTTTAAATTTTTTATGCAGAGCTTTTACCTGCAAAAAGGCTTTCTTATCGTTCATCTTTCTTCAACCTCTTTTCCGTATATTTTACAAGCAACGTAAACGCGTATACGATAATCAAATAACAGCAGCCTACGATGATACCGCTTGCCAAGTAGTTGGGGTAAGTTCTGAAAATAGTATCTGCCGCCGCCTGCAAATCGAAGGTAACCACGCCCGGGGTCGCGCCGATCCAACCGATGATGGAGGTCTCTTTTAAGAGGGCGATGATTTCGTTGCCGATTGCGGGGATAATATTTTTTACGGCTTGGGGGAGAATGATGCGCACCATCGTCTGCAACCAATTCATACCCAACGCGCGTCCGGCTTCCATTTGTCCTTTATCGACGGACGTGATACCTGCGCGGATACTTTCCGAAACGTACGCGCCCGAGTTGATGCCAAACGTCAAAATTGCCGCGTAAGGTTTAAAACCGGGGATCGCAAACACGGCGAAAACCATAATAAAGAGCTGTAACGCAACGGGCGTACCGCGAAAGACGGTGGTGTATACCTCGCAAACCGCTTTCGGCGCGCGCGTCCATTTATTGGACGGCATAATTTTGACTACGGCAACCACAAACCCTAAAACCAAACCGATTGACGCGGCAATTAGGGTGATGACGAGGGTATGCAAAAAGCCTTGGAAAATGTAGCCGAGCATTTCCGCGTCCGATAAAATTTTAAAAATGTCCTTAAACATGCAAGTTTAAACTCCAAATAAATTTACTTAAAAACGTGATACGAGGGAAAGGCGTAAATTTCGCCTTTCCCTCATCATATACATTGTAAAAGATTACAAACCGAGGTGCTGATCAACAAGCGCTTGAATACCGTCCTTACCAAGCTCTGCCAAAACTTCGTTGATAGCGTTGAGAAGCTCCGTCTGTCCTTTCGTAACGCAGATTGCGTAAGTGTCTACCGCCGCTTCGTCCGCTTCGCCTTCGCCGCCTTGATAGTACAGGGGAGCGCAGGTCAAGTTATCTTTGCCTTCAATCAGTTTCTTCGCGGGAAGTTCGTCGATGATAAGTACGTTGGAATCAAGGCCGATATCCGCAACCGCCGTAGCAAGGGAGTCAAAGCCGACTTTTGCCGCGCCCGTTTCGTAAATCGTGCCGCCTTCGCCAAGCTCGTCGCCGAGGAAGAGGTCAGCCGTCGTTCCGTTTTGTACCGCAATCTTTTTGCCTGCAAGCGAATCCCAATACACGCCCGTTACTTCGTCCGTCGTCGTGCTTTCGTAAATGGAGGCGTCGTCCTTTTCGTAGATAACGTAAAGGGCTGCCGTATAATATTCGTTCGAGAAATCTACCTTTTCTTTACGCGCTTCGGTAACGGAAATACCAGCCGCGCCTACGTTGCAAAGTTTGCCTGCGGCAACGGTGTCTACGATGGTGTCGAAACCTACGTTTTCAAATTTTACCGTTTTACCAAGTTTTTCGCCGACGAGGTTCATAATATCCACGTCTACGCCCACGATCTTGCCTCCCGAAATATATTCAAAGGGAGCAAACCCCGCTTCCGTGTAGACGATAAGCGTATCGTCCGTGCCGCCGCACGCCGCCATACCCATTGTTGCGCACGCCGCAACCGCCGCCAAAGTAACTGCAATAGCCTTTTTGATTTTCATAATATTCTCTCCTAAAATTGATATCTTTTTTTGCAACCGCCTCAACGATTGTATGCTTTATTTTATACACTTTTTTTGCATAAGTCAACTAAAAAATACCCTAAAATAAATATTTTTTTGAATATTTTTAAAAATTTTATGCATAAATGTATAAAAAATATGAATATAATGTATAAATGCATTTTTGTGTGCATAAACGAAAAATGACAAGCAAGACAAACTCGGCGAAAAAACTCTTGATTTTCTTTAAAAAGTATGCTATAATAACCCACGAAAAAACGAAAAACAGAGGACGAAAATCTTGAACAACGAATATTTTTCCTTTGAGCTTATCAAAACAGACCCCGAAACGGGTGCGCGTGCGGGTATTTTGCACACCCCGCACGGCGACATTGAAACCCCCGTGTATATGCCCGTCGGCACGCAAGCGACGGTAAAGGGGGTATTCCCGCGCGATTTAAAAGAGGCGGGCTCGCAAATTATTTTGGCAAATACCTATCACTTATATATGCGCCCGGGCGACGATATAGTAAAGAAAGCGGGCGGGTTGCATAAATTTATGAATTGGGACAAGCCGATTTTGACGGATAGCGGCGGTTTTCAGGTCTTTTCGCTTGGCAAACTGAATAAAATTACCGACGAGGGGGTTGAGTTTTCCTCCAATATCGACGGCAGCAAACATTTCTTCACCCCCGAAAAGGCAATGCAAGTAGAACAAAACCTCGGCGCGGACATCATCATGGCGTTTGACGAATGCAGCGAGTACGGCTACAACCATTCGCAAGCGGAAGCGGCGATGAAGCGCACGGCGGCTTGGTTAGAACGTTGTTATAAATTCCACGAAAAGCCCGAGCAAGCCCTTTTCCCTATCGTGCAAGGGAATATGTATAAAGACCTGCGCGAAGAGAGCTTGCGCCGCACCCTGCCCTTCGTAAAGCACGGCATTGCCATCGGCGGACTTTCCGTCGGTGAACCCAAGCCGCTTATGTACGAGCTTTTAGACCATTTACAGCCTTTGCTTCCCACCGACGTTCCCCGTTATTTGATGGGGGTCGGCTCGCCCGACTGTCTTATCGAGGGAACGATGCGCGGCGTGGATATGTTCGACTGTGTGTTGGCGACGAGAATCGCGCGTAACGGCACGGCAATGACCTCCCACGGTAGGGTGGTCGTCCGCAACGGGAAGTTTAAAGAGGATTTTTCGCCGCTCGACGAAGAGTGCGATTGCTATTGCTGTAAAAATTACACCAAGGCGTATTTGCGGCATATGATAAACGTAAACGAAATGTACGGCGCGATGCTGCTTTCCTTGCATAACATTACCTTCTTGCACAAATTAATGAAGGGTTTGCGTCAATCCATTCTCGGCGGCTACGTCAAGGAATACGCGCGCGAATTCTATAAAAAATACGGCGGCGAGGGGAAGTGGTAATTTTTTCCGCTAAAATAAAAGGCGGCACCATGTACGCGTTGAAATATGGAACACCCCACCCATGTACGCGTTGAAACGTTGTTTTTGGCGATAAAAACGGATAAAAAAGGAAGAAAAAACTTTGTTTTTACGTTTAATATTGTGAAAAATAGGTAAAAATTCAAAAAAAGTTGAATTTGCTTTTAAAAACGCTTGCAAAAATAGCGAAAAACGGCTATCATTATAGTTGTAAATAAATTGTCTGCGCCTGAAAATCGGCGCAAAACCAAATTTTTCAAGGAGAAGAATTATGTTATTGAATTTGTTTAATTTATTGTCGGATACTCCCGAAAATCAGGGTAATGGAAACGGTTGGGTAAGCTATGTGATTATGGGCGGCGCGCTCTTGCTTATCATCGTGCTTATGATTTTTACCCGTCGTTCTCAGAAGAAAAAGCAGGACGAAACCAACGCAATGCTCGACGCGATTGCGCCCGGCAACAAAGTAAAGACGATTGGCGGCATTTGCGGCGTCGTTGTAGAAGTTTGCAAGGAAGACAATACCTTCATTTTGGAAACGGGCTCGGAAGAAAGCGGCAAGTCGTATATCAAATTCGATAAGCAGGCTATATTCCAAACGGATGCAAAACCCGTGGCAAACGCTCCCGCTGAAGAAAGCGCGGAAGCTCCCGATGAAGAAAGCGCTCCTACGGAAGAAGTATTCACGGAAACTGCTCCCGAAGCGACGGAAGAAAAAGCAGAATAATCGTATAAGTTCTAAAATCCAAACGCCTCCGCATACCATATTGCGGAGGTGTTTTTATATGCAAAACGAGAACTCATTGGGCGGCGTTTTTTCCATCGTAAAGGCGGCGGTTTTGGCGCTCGCCGTTTCCTTTTTATCCACAGTCGTGTTGGCGGCGATTTTGCGCATAACCACTATGCCCCATAAGGCGATTTATCCCATTACGCAGACCTTAAAGGTCATATTCGTCCTACTTGCTTCGCTCCTTTTTATCCGCGGCGAAAAGGGGTGGTTGAAAGGGGGCGCAGTCGGGCTTATTTTCACCGCGCTTTCCTACTTGACTTTTTCGGCGGTTGGCGGCGATTTTTCCTTGTCTTGGTTGGTGCTTGTCGAGGTTGGGTTGGCTCTTTTTGCGGGGGCGCTCGGCGGCGTGATCGGCGTAAATTTGCGGCGTTGAGCAAAAAAATCCTTTCCGTGCGCGAAAACAGAGGAAAAAGTGCGAAAAAGCGCTTGCAATTTGTATAAAAGTGTATTATAATAAGAGCATAAATCTCTACAATTCAGGAGGGCTTATTTATGATTAAGACGATTGCGAAACCCGCAGATAAGAAAGTAACCGGTTGCGGCGAATGCAGAAGCACCTGCCAATCCGCTTGCAAAACGAGCTGCACGGTAGGCAACCAGTCCTGCGAAAGAGTTACGCGCGAACAAAAAATCGAACGCAAATAAGCTTCGATAGACCAAGCCGCAAACGACGGCGACAGCGTAGAAAATCATCGCAAAAAAACGGCGTATTGTAACAGTACGCCGTTTTTAACCGAGTTTTCTTTTTTTAAATTTCTTTTTCGGAGGACTGCGGCGTGATACACGTATTCAGTTACAGAGATAAAAATTACATCTACGACGTGGGCAGCGGCGCGTTGCACGAATGCGATAAACCTACCGCCGACTTTTTAAAAGCCAAGGAGGAGGGACAAGCCGTCGATATTACCTATATCACGGACGAGCAAATTGCCGAAATCCTTTCTGACGTCGAGGGATTAAAAGAGCAGGGCTTGCTTTTTAAGGACGAAATCAAAGCGTACCCTATGAAAAGCACGGAAGTCAAGGCGCTTTGTATCCATATCTGCCACGACTGTAATTTCCGTTGCCGTTATTGCTTTGCCGACGAGGGCGCGTACCACTCCAAGCGCGAGAGTATGAGTTTTGAAACGGCGAAAGCGGCGGTGGATTTCCTCATCGCAAACAGCGGGAACAGAAAGGTGCTCGAAATGGACTTCTTCGGCGGCGAGCCGTTGATGAACCTCGGCGTTTTGAAGCAGACGGTATATTACGCCAAGGAGCAAGCGGCGAAGGTAGGCAAAAAGTTCTTGTTTACGACCACGACGAACGCCTTGCTTTTGAACGACGAAACGATAAAATTCTTCAATGACGAGATGGAAAACGTCGTCCTTTCCTTGGACGGCAGAAAAGAGGTGCACGACGCCATCCGTACGACGGTAAACGGCAAGGGCACGTTCGACCTCATCATCGACAAAATCAAGAAATTTATTTCCTTGCGCGGCACGAAAAGTTATTACGTTCGCGGTACGTTCACGGCGAAAAATCTCGACTTTGCCAAGGACGTTTTGTTTATTGCCGACCAAGGCGTGGACTCTATTTCGATGGAGCCCGTCGTTACGGACATCGAGGATTTGCAGATACGTGAGGAGCACCTGCCCGAAATCGAAAAGGAATACGAAAATCTTTGCGAGGCGTATTTGGAACGCCACGCAAAAGGGGAGGGCTTTAATTTCTTCCATTTCAACATCGATTTGGAGGGCGGACCTTGCCTTTCCAAGCGCGTTTCCGCGTGCGGCGCGGGCAACGAATATTTCTCCGTCGTTCCCAACGGCGATTTGTATCCCTGCCATCAATTTGCAGGCAACGAAAAATTCCGTATGGGCAGCGTATTTGAGGGGATAACCCGTCCTGACACGAGAGAATTGTTCCAAAATTCCTGCTTGTTCACCCGCAAAAAGTGTGAAAATTGCTTTGCAAAGTTTATTTGCTCGGGCGGTTGCAGCGCGAACAACTACAACTTCAACGGCGATATCAACGAGCCTTACGAGGTTACCTGCGCGATGATGAAGAAGAGAGTGGAGTGCGCTATGCACATTTTAGCGCAAAAATCCGCAAAAAAATGATAAAAATTTACGGATAATCCCCGTTATAACTTGACGGGCTTATTAAAAATAAGGTATAATAAAAAAGTATTATTATTTTAGTCATCGGATAAGGATATCCGAAACGATACAGGAGGCTAATTCAATGGGCAAGAAGAAATCGGTGGTACTTATGATTCTCATTACCATCGTAATGGTCGCATTGTGTTTATTGACGGCGTTCCCTACGATCTACGTTAGTAGCTTGAACATTTGGAACCCCGCAATTATGCAGTTCGACTTGGGTATGGACCTGGGCGGTAACGTTTACGCTTGGGATTGGGAACGCAAAGAAATGGTTCCCGTCGCAAGACAGGGCGACGAAGGGGTTTATTACGTAGGCGGCGGTTACAGCACCTATTATTATCCCAACGGCGTAATTTCCGAAGCGGAATATAAAACCGACGTTCAGTTCTTGACGGGCGACGAGCTTAAAGAAGCCGAAGCCAAATACGTAAAGTACAACGGCTTATATTTGAGTACGGATTCTGAAGACGGCGTTTTGGAAGAAGACGTAAACGGCGCGCTCGTCGGTACGAAAGAGGACGGCAGCGAAGTGAAGTATTCCATCAAGGAATCCTTCAAAACGGCGTTTGCGGCGGCAACCGAAGAAATCTGCGCGCGTTATGCGGCGAAGGGCTATGAAGATTATCTTGTGGCTCGCGTAGACGATTATGCTTTGCGCGTGGAAATTCCCGCGTCGCAGGTATCCGAAAACGTAACGGCGAGAAACAGCGCGGAACAGGCGTTCAACATTTTCCTTATGACGGGCGAAATGAACTTCAAAACGAACGGCGCGCTCGTAGACGAAATGAAGGATGAAGACGTTACCATTAAAGACATCGTAAAGAGTATTGCGGTTAAGACCAAGTACGATTATGCGTATATTGAAATCAAGCTCACGAGCAAGGGTATTCAAATGCTCAACACGTTCAAGAGCTCTTCGTCGTCCGACACCTCTGCCACGCTTGACTTGTGCCTTGGCGATCAAGCGTTGATCAACCTCGACTCTGACGATTTCGACGGCGACGTAATCAAATATACTGCGGCGGAAGACGAGGACAAGCACTACGTAGATACGATGGGTATCGTCCTTAAATCCGCTTACGAAAACGGCGGCTTTGACGTTTCGTTCACGTGCGGCGACATCTATGCGTTTGCGCCCAGATACAACAATAACTCTTTGTACTTCGCCTTTGGCGCAGTGCTTGCGGTTATGATCGGTCTTATCGTGTTCGGCGTGGTGAAGTTTGGCAAGTTCGGCGTTGTAAACGTATACGCAACGGTCAGCTACTTCATTATCACCGCGCTTTGCTTTGCGTTCATCAGCAAGGGCGTGTTCGTGGTTACGCTCGGTTCGTTCATGATTTATTTGTTGGGGCTCGTTCTTACCAACGTGTTCCAAATGTATATCTACAACGCGATCAAGACGGAATTCAACCTCGGCAAAACGGTGGAATCCTCTGTAAAGGGCGGTTATAAAAAGACCCTTTGGAACGTGGTTGACGTTTATGCGGTGCTCGTACTCGCTTCGCTTGCGCTTCTTATCGGCGCGGCTGGCTTGCAAACGCTCGCATGTCAAGCGCTTATCTGCGTAATCGCGGCGGCGTTCATCAACCTCGTTTGGGCGCGCGTAATCAACTTTATCTTCTTGTCCGCTTGCAAAAACAAATATAAGTATTTCCGTTTCGTAAGGGAGGATGACGACGATGAGTAAGATTCTTAAAAAATTAGTTAAGAAATGGGCATTCCTCTCCGGTATAATCGTAGGGCTTATTATTGCGGCTACCGTATTGGGTATCCTCTTTGGCTTCAACGGCTTGGTTTCCGACGGCAAGAAAGTAACCGTAACCGTAGACCCCGTTCTTTATAAGAACGAACAGGTTAGAGAAGAAATTAAAGACCTTTGCGACGACGCGTTTGACGGCGCGCTCTACTCTTGGGCGGGCGACAACGGCGGCAACGACGGCGTATTCGTTTATGCGTTCAAATCGGGCGCGGACTTGGATAAGTCGGTAGATGCACTCAACGCAGAATTGACGAAGTGGACGGAAGATTATTCCATCACCGTCGTTATAAACGACGAAAAGGTACTTGTAAATCTTGCGGAAGGCTATATCGTTCGCGCAGTCATCGCAGGCGTAGTGCTTGCAGTACTCGCATTCGCTTACGCGGCGATCCGTTATAATTGGCGCATGGGTATCGTGGCGGGTGTTTCCGTAGCGGCTTCTATGCTCCTCACGGGTGCAATCGTCATTTTGACCCGTATCCCTACAACCGCATCCGTCGTCTATGCAATCATGGGCGCGGGGCTCGTTACGGCAATCACCGTATTCTTCGGTCTTAACAAACTTCGCTCTACTGCGAAAGAAAATGCGGATAAGGACGCGGAAGAACTTGTCGTATCTTCCATCGCCGTTAAGGAAATCGCGATTTTCGCGGCAATTCTCGGCGCGGCAATCTTGCTCGTCGGTCTTCCCGCAGGCGCGTCTGCGGCTTGGTTTGCGCTCAGCGCGTTCATCGGCGTAGTCGTTTCGGCGTTCATCGGTCTTGTCTACGCACCTGCGCTTTGCCTTCCCATGCAGAAAGCAATCGCGGCGCAAGCGGCGTCCAACTCCAAGAGCGGTTATAAGGGCGCAAAGAAGGGCACGAAACCCGCGTCCAACGCTCCTCAAAAGTCCGAAGAAAAGAAGGAAGAGCCTAAACAGGAAGACGCTGCTCCCGTAGCGGAACCCGTTAAAGAGGCTCCCGTTGAAGAAACGGAAGAGATTGAAGAATCCGTAGAGGACGTACCCGTTGAAGAAACGGAGCTTTCCGAGGAGGATATTGCAAACGTCGACGAGGCTTTTGCCGACGAAGAATAAGCAAATAAAAACGCTTAAAAATCACATAATAATCTAACAAACAAAGGGCGGGAGGAGGCTTCTTCCCGCCCCGATTTTTTTAAGGTATCGCATGAAAAAAATTTCACCCGAATATTCCTTTTCGGCAGAACAATTAAATATTATATCCGTTCTGGCAAAGGAAACGGGTTTGACGGAGGCGATCACGCGTATTCTCTATGCGCGCGGCGTAGACGACGCGCAAAAAATCCGTCGTTTCATGCACCCCAGCGAAAGAAATTTCCTTTCCCCTTTCCTTATGAAGGGTATGAAAGAGGCGGTGGAGCTCATCACCCAAGCCCGCGACGAGGGCAGGACGGTTGCCGTGTTTGGCGATTACGACGCAGACGGCATTTGCGCTTCCGCTATTATGTATTACGCCTTGCGCGAATTTGGCGTGGACGTGCACGTTTACGTACCCGAACGGGTGGACGGCTACGGACTTTCCGAAGAGAGTATCGATAAAATCTTCGAGGAATGCAATCCCGAGCTTTTCATCACCGTCGACTGCGGTATTTCCTGCGCAAAAGAGGCGCAATATATATACGAACTTGGCTCGGACGTGATCGTTACCGACCATCACGAATTGCCCGAGGTTTTGCCCGATTGTATCGTCGTCAACCCTAAATTAAAAGACGATTATCCCTACGACAACCTCTGCGGCGCGGGGGTGGCGTTCAAGCTCGCTTGCGCGCTCCTTGGCAAAGCCGCGTATAAATATTTAGATTTTGCAACGCTTGCAACTGTTGCGGACAGCGTGCCGTTGCTCGGCGAAAACCGCGACATCGTTACCGAGGGTCTTAAACTGTTTAACAGTAAGATCCGCTCCTGTTTCACTTATTTGCTTGGCGGCAAGGCGGTGGACGTCATTACGGCGCAAACGCTTGCATTCAATATCGCGCCGCGCGTCAACGCGGCGGGCAGAATGGGGGACGCACAGGCGGCGTTTAAGCTCTTTATTTCCGAGGACGAAACGGAAATTTACGACCTCGCCGTCAAACTTTGCGCCTACAACACCGAGCGCCAAAAATGCTGCGACGAGTTGTATGCCTCCGCGAAGCAGAAATTGACGGAAAAGGGTGCTTACGGCAACGTCATCATGCTCTCGGACGAAAGCTGGAACGCAGGCTTCGTGGGAATCGTTGCGGCAAGAATTGCCGAGGAATACAACCGCCCGACCCTTCTTTTTGTTCACCACGGCGATATGCTGAAAGGGAGCGCGCGCAGTATCGAAAACATCAACGTATTCACCGCCCTCAAAAATTGCTCGCAATATATTGAGGAATTCGGCGGGCACGCGCAGGCTGCGGGTATCAACATTCGCGTGGAAAACTTCGATAAGTTGGAGGCGGCGTTAAACGAGGAAATTGAAAAAACGTACACGCAAAAAGACTTTGAACAAATTCTCTACGTCAGCGAGGAAATTTCCGCGCCGTTCTCGGAAAAATTCGCCAAGGAACTCGTCGCAATGGAGCCTTACGGCGTAGGGCACAGACGCCCCTTATTTTCCATTTCGGCGGGGGCATGTACGGCTCGAACGGTAAAACCCATGTCGCCGCACATCTCTATCAAGAGCGATTTTATCGAGCTTATGTACTTCTCCGGCGCGAAGCATTTGAAGATAATCGAAAGCGACGTAAGAAAGCATTTCGTGTTTGAAATCAACGTTTCGCGTTTCAGAGGCAGAGAATATATCAAGGGCTACGTCCGCGACCTTCTTTACGACGGCAGGACGGGCAGAGGGGCGGCGGAAAGTATTTTCGCCAATGCCATTACGCGCTCTTATACCGAGCCCGTAGAGATTGACCCCATTGAGCTCAATACCGAGCAAACCAAAGCCCTTATCAAGCAAAAAGCGGCGGAATGCGCTTACGGGCTTTGCCTTATTGCGTCGGATAGACGCACGCTGAGCCATTATGAAGATTTGGAAAGCTTTGGATGCGATTTGTTCTATCCTTCTTCCCGCAATCTTGCCAACGCGCTTATCGTTTCGCCTGCGCCCGACGCGCTTTTGGCGGGCTATCGCGACTTTATTTTCTTGGATACCCCGTCCGATTTCAATATCACCGCTTTGTCAGGTAAACGTATTTACGTCAACGGCGAAATTTGCGGTTATAAAATGTTTGAGGGCTTGGACGTGGCGAGGGAAAGCCTTTTGGAAATTTTCTCTGCGCTCCGTCGCGACGTCAATTTATTAAGCGGCGACACGGTGGAAGAAATTGCCTATGCTTGCGACGGACTCGGCTTTGACAGACGCGAATTTATCTTCGCGCTCAACGTCTTTGAAGAGCTGGGTTTGGTGGCGCGCGGCGAGGGCAGACTCACCGTCTACCGCGGCGTAAAAGCCGAACTCAACGATTCCTCTATTTACAGAAAGGTATGTCTTTTACAAAAGCTCGATGAATAGGTAAACGATATGGAAAGCACCTTAAAAACCATACAAGAGATATACGAAGGTAGTCAACGCGACTTGCTTATCAAGGCGTACGAGTACACCAAAGCGGCGCACGCAAACCAAAAGCGGGCGTCCGGTGAGCCGTACTTTATCCACCCTTGCGCAGTCGCGGATATTCTCATGGGCTTGGGCTTGGATTCGGCGACGATTGCCGCCGCGCTTTTGCACGACGTCATCGAGGATACCGAACGTACCGCCGAGGATATTAAAAACGAGTTCGGCGAAGAGGTGCTTGCGCTCGTTAGCGGCGTAACCAAGCTCGAAAAAATCGTATTCAAGTCCAAAGAGGACGAAAATGCGGAAAATTTCCGTAAAATTTTCGTTGCGATGGCAAAGGACGTGCGCGTTATCATCATCAAACTTGCGGACCGTTTGCACAATATGCGTTCCTTGAATTTCCTTTCTTACGAGCGGCAACAGCGTATGGCAAACGAAACGTTGGACATCTACGCCCCCTTGGCGGGCAGATTGGGTATTTCGCAAATCAAGTGCGAATTAGAGGATTTGTGCTTGAAATACCTCGACCCCGAATCCTACGAATATCTCGTTTATAATATCCGCGAAAAGCTGTCCGAACGCAAGGAATTCGTCAACGGCATCGTGGAAGAAATCAAAGAGCTTATGACGGCGGATAAGGTAGAGGGGGAAGTGTTTGGCAGACCCAAGCATTTCTATTCTATCTATAAAAAGATGAAAAACAAGGACAAAACGCTGGAACAAATCTACGATTTGACGGCAGTCCGCGTCATCGTTAAGGATATCAGCCAATGCTACACCGTTTTGGGTAGAATTCACGAAAAGTGGAAACCCATCCCCGGGCGCATTAAGGACTATATCGCTACGCCGAAGCCTAACAAATATCAGTCCCTGCACACGACGGTCATGACCCGTTACGGTCAGCCCTTCGAAATCCAAATCCGCACCGAAGAAATGCACAGAATCGCCGAATTCGGTATCGCGGCGCATTGGAAATATAAGGAGGGGAAGACGGAGGAGGAAAGCAACAACTTTGAAAGCCGCCTTGCTTGGCTTCGTGAAGTAATGGAATGGGAAGGGGATTTAAAAGACTCCCGCGAGTTTATCGACGCCTTAAAAACCGAGCTTTACAGCCACGAGCTGCTCGTATTCACGCCGCGCGGTAAGGTCATTTCCTTGCCCCCCGGCGCGACCCCTATCGACTTTGCGTATGCAATACACTCGGAGGTCGGCAACCATTGTACGGGCGCACGGGTCAATTCTAAAATCGTCCCTTTGACGACGACGTTGGAGGTTGGCGACGTGGTAGAAATTATTACCTCGCCCAACTCCAAAGGCCCTTCGCGCGATTGGTTGAAATTCATCAAATCGTCGAGTGCGAAAGCAAAAATCCGTCAATTCTATAAAAACGAGTTAAAGGAAGAAAATATCCGCATCGGACAAATCAAGCTGGACGAAGAAGCGAAGAAAAAGGGGTATACGCTGTCTACCTTGCTCACGGAGGAAAGTTTTAAACGCATTTCCGAGCGGTTTTCTTTCAACGAACAGGCAGAAATGTTCGCGGCGGTAGGGTACGGCTCTATCTCCGTCAACCAAATTCTGTTCAAACTCATCGATTTTTACCGAAAAGAAACGCCTGCGGCGTTTGAAATCCACGCCCACGGCCACAGCGGCAATACGGGCGGCGTGCTTATCAACGGACAGTCGGGTATGCTCGTGCGGTTCGCAGGTTGCTGCTCGCCCGTTCCCGGCGACGAGATCACGGGCTACACCTCGCGCGGCAGAGGGGTGGTGGTGCACCGCTCCGATTGCCCCAATTTAAAAGGGGTGGAAAAAATGCGCCTTTTACCCGCTTCGTGGCAGATTGCGGCAGGCGCGAAACAGCGCTACAACGCGAACATTGCCGTTCGCGCAACCGACCAAGGCGCGGCGTTGTCCGTCCTTTCGGCGGTGGTTGCGGATATGAAGCTGTCGATCACGGCAGTTAACGGCAGAATCGACAAAAATCACGACGCTATTTTGGAAGCCGCCATTTCCCTTGGCGACATTGCTGAAGTAGACCAGCTTATCAAGAAGATGAAAGCGGATAGGCGGATATACGACGTGCATCGTATCACTTCTTTGTCGTAAAACGACGTATATACTTCGCATTTCATCGTTGCCGCTCCGTGCCCCTCAGTCACGTACGTCTATGTACGCTCCTATCGGGGTACTCACGGCGCCTTGAACTGCTCGTATCTCCGCCGTTTTTCCGTTCTTTGACGGGCGGACGAAAGTCCGTGGCGCAATACTTTGTCGGGCTTGCGTTTTTTCCTCGCTCGTGTACGTCTATGTACACTCCCGTCGGAAAAGCCGCGCCCTTCGCGTCCTGCTCGCATCTACGCCGTTTTACCTACTAAGACAGTCGGCGTATAAATCACAACCACAATTCAGCATTCAGCACTTACAGGGCAACGCCTTTCCATTCACTTTCCCAAAGGAAAACACTTATGAAAATTATCACCATCTCTCCCATCGGTTTTGGGGCGAATACCTATATTTTAACGGCGGATAATAAAAACGCAGTGGTCATCGACCCCTCCCAACCCCGCATAAAGGAGGCGCTTTTACAGCGCGGCTTAAAGGCTGCGCACGTGCTTCTTACCCATTGCCATTTCGACCACGTTAGCGGTATTGCGGCGTTGCAAGCGGACGGTGCGGAGGTCGTTTGCTCGGCAGAGGAGGCAAAACTTGTCGGCACAGAAGCGGACGCCTTTGATTTGGCAGGCATTCCGCGTGTGGAATATACCGTCGATAAAACGCTTAAAGACGGGGAAACCGTCAATTTGAGCGGCATAGAAATCAAAACGATACTCACCCCCGGTCATACGGCGGGTTGCGCGTGTTATCTCGTTAAAACGGACGACGGAGAAGTTTTATTCACGGGCGACACCTTGTTCGCGGGCTCTATCGGCAGAACGGATCTGCCCACCGGCAGTTTAAAAACTTTGCGCCAAAGCTTGAAAAAACTTGCGGCGCTCACCGTCGATTATCCCGTTTATCCCGGACACGAGGAAAGCACGACCCTCTTTACCGAAAAGAAAAGAAATCCCTTCTTGCGCGGCGTGTAAAGAATGGATAAGGAAAAATATGTTCGTTACCGATTGTAAATTTTTAGAAAACGAATTGTTGGACGTCGTCCGTTTATTCAAATGCCGTCCTGAAAATTTAACGCACTCTTTCCGCTTTGAAGAGGGCGTTTTTTACAATACTTTCACGGTAGATGATCAGCAATTTTCCTTTAAAGATAGGGGGCAGGTATGCGACGAACTTATTTTTAAACGGCTGGAACGTCGTTTTGCTAAGCTCCGTTTATATCAAATTTTAAGTGCGGAATACGGCGAAAAAATGCCGTGGGGCGCGCTTACAGGCATCCGTCCCACCAAGCTCGCTTATGCGGAAATAGAAAACGGCAGAAATTTCAAAGAGCTCTTTCATCAAATGCAGGTGGCGGAGGAAAATATTCAGCTCGTCGAGGATATTTTAAATACGCAAAAGGGAATTTACGAAAAAAAGGACGGCAATACCGACCTCTTCGTTTCTATTCCGTTTTGCCCGACGAAGTGCGCTTATTGCTCTTTTATCACCGCGCCCATCGACAGAACCCGCCACTTTTTACCCGATTACTTAAATTGTTTGGATAAAGAACTTGCGGCGGCGCAAGAAAGTGTGGGCAATTTGCGCAGCGTGTATATCGGCGGCGGCACGCCGTTCGCTCTTTCCGCAAGCGAGTTGAAAAGGGTACTCCAAGCGATAAAGCCCTTGTATGAAAAATTTAATCCGAATGCGGAATACACCGTCGAGGCGGGCAGACCCGACGTCTTTTCCGAAGAAAAGTTGGCGCTTTTAAAGGATTTTGGCGTAACGAGAATTTGTATCAATCCACAAAGCTTTTCCGATACGACCCTGCAAAAAATCGGCAGAAAACACACCGTCGCGGACGTGTATAGGGCGTTTGAAATATCGAAAAAGTACGGCTTTGATATCAACGTAGACCTCATTGCGGGGTTGGAGGACGAAACGCCTGAGATTTTTGAGCACAGCGTATTGGAGGCGGTAAAAACGGGCGCGGACAATATCACCGTACACTGTCTTTCCTTGAAGTCGGGCGCGAAGCTCAAAGAGGAAAATTCTTATCTTGAAAACGATTTCATCTCGTACATGGTGGCGTCGTCGAGGCAAATTTTAAGCCAAAACGGCTACCTGCCCTATTATATGTACCGCCAAAAATATCAGGTTGGCAACAACGAGAACGTGGGCTGGACGAAGCCGAACAAGGCGTGCGTGTACAACGTCGATATCATGGAAGAAACGGCGGACAACCTCGCCGTCGGCGCAAACGCCGTATCCAAGCGGGTATTCAACGGCAAAGGCTTGATCACCCGTTTCGCTTCTCAAAAGGATTTGCCTACGTATATCGCAAACGTGGACGAGATTATCAGGAAGAAACGCGAATTTTTTCGGTAAAAACTAAAAAATCGTAAAAATAAGCGTATTTTCGTTTTACATTCTTGAAAGAATGTGCTAAAATAGTAATAACGGCTGTCTGGGCGGAGCGATTTTTCTCCACGGCCTGCTCGGCGGTACGAATAACAATTTCCATATAGGAGGATAAAAAACATGGAAAAGAACGAAATCATCAGCACCTATGCAACCCACGAAGGCGACACCGGTTCGCCCGAAGTTCAAATCGCATTGCTTACGCAGCGCATCAACCACCTCAACGAGCATTTGAAAGCACACAAGCAGGACAATCATTCCCGCCGCGGCCTTTTGAAAATGGTAGGTAAGCGCCGTGGTCTTTTGGACTACTTGAAAGCTAAAGATATCGAAAGATACAGAGCGATCATCGAAAAATTGGGTCTTAGAAAATAATGAAAAGCGTAAAAGGGTGGGTATTTTAAACTCGCCCTTTTTCTCAATATTAGGCGACTCCGCCACGGCATAAGCGGACGAGCCTTTATACAAGTTAGCCTCCGCCGTGGCGGCGCGGGCGCAAAGAAAAACAAGAAAGAATGACAAGGAGAAAAAGAAACAATGCCAAACTTAGAAAATGCAAGAACGTTTAAGACAGACTACGCAGGCAGAGAACTCGTAGTCGAAATCGGCAAGTATGCCGAGCAGGCAAACGGCGCGTGCTTGGTACGTTGCGGCGACACCGCAGTGCACGTATCGGTATGTATGTCCGAAACCGCAAGAGAGGGTATGGACTTCTTCCCCCTTTCCGTGGATTATGAAGAAAAAATGTTCGCCGTAGGTAAAATCCCCGGCGGCTTCAAAAAGCGTGAGGGCAGAGCGTCCGATAAGGCGATTTTGACCAGCCGTCTTATTGACCGTCCCATCAGACCTTTGTTCCCGAAGGGAATCTTTAACGACGTAGTCGTTGTTGCAACCGCGCTTTCCGTTGATCCCGACGTATCTCCCGAGCCTTTGGCAATGGTAGGTTCGTCCATCGCGCTTTCCATCTCCGATATTCCTTGGGCAGGCCCTACGGGTTCGGTTGTCGTTGGCTTCGTAGACGGCAAGTACGTTATCAATCCCAACGTAGAAGAACGCGCAAAGAGCTCTATCCATTTGAACCTCGCAGGTACGTCCGACGCAATCCTTATGATTGAAGCGGGCGCAAACGAAGTTACCGACGCGGAAATGGTTGGCGCTATCATGTACGGTCATGAAGAAATCAAGAAAGTATGCGCTTGGATCGCAGACGAAATCGTTCCCGCTGTTGGCAAACCCAAAAAGGAAATGGAGCTTTACCACATTCCCGAAGATTTGGACGCGGCGGTTAAAGAATACGGCTACGACAAGCTCTACGCGGCGCTCGATACCTTCGACAGACAGGAAAGACAGGCAAAGCAGGCAGAGGCAGAAGCGGAGATCATCGCGCACTTTGCCGATATTTATCCCGACCAAATCCGTGAAGTGAAGGATTCTATTTACTATATCGTAAAGGGTATCGTTCGCGCAAAGATTTTCGACGGCGTTCGTCCCGACGGCAGAACTCTCGACGAAGTTCGTCCTATCTGGTGCGAACACGGCGTGCTTCCCAGAGTACACGGCTCGGCGGTGTTCACCCGTGGCCAAACGCAGGCTTTGACGACCTGTACGCTCGGTATGCTCGGCGAAGCGCAGAGAATGGAAGGTCTTGACGAAGAAGAAGAAAAGAGATATATGCACCAATACAACTTCCCCGGCTATTCGACGGGCGAAGCAAAGGCTTTAAGAAGCCCGGGACGTCGCGAAATCGGCCACGGTGCGCTTGCAGAACGCGCGCTCGTTCCCGTCATTCCCGCTCCCGAACAGTTCCCGTATGCAATCCGCGTGGTATCCGACATCATGTCCTCCAACGGTTCGTCCTCGATGGCTTCCGTTTGCGGCTCGACGATGGCGCTTATGGACGCAGGCGTTCCCATCACCGCGCCCGTAGCAGGCTGCGCAATGGGTCTTGTTAAAGATCAAGAAACGGGCAAGTACGTTATCATGACCGACATTCAAGGCCTTGAAGACTTCCTCGGCGATATGGACTTCAAGGTAGCGGGTACCGAAAAGGGCATCACCGCTATCCAAATGGATATCAAAATTAAGGGCATTTCCGAACAGATCATGCTCGACGCAATCGCAAAAGCGCAAAACGCTCGCCGTCATATCCTCGGCAAAATGCTCGATTGTATTCCCGCCGTTAGCGAAAAAATGTCCGACTACGCACCCAAAATTCTTACCTTCAAAATCGATCCCGACAAAATCGGCGACGTTGTCGGTAAGCAGGGTAAGGTCATCAATAAGATTATCGAACAGACCGGCACGAAAGTGGATATCGAAGACGACGGTACGGTATGCGTAGCTTGCTACGGCGACGTGGCGGCTGCAAAACGTGCGCAGGCGATCATTGAATCTATCGCGCACGATCCTGAAGTTGGCGATATGTTCGTCGGCGTGGTTGCTCGCGTATTGCCCATCGGCGCAATCGTAGAATTCGCGCCCGGCAAGAGCGGTATGATCCACATCTCCAAACTCGCTGACCGCAGAGTAGAAAAGGTTGAAGACGTTGTAAACGTCGGCGATAAGGTGAAGGTTGAAATCATCAAAATCGGCGACAAGGGCGTTGACTTCAAGCTCCTTGAAAAATTCAACTAATTAAAACAAAATCAAACGAAAGGCGTAGCCGTACAGGCTACGCTTTTTTTGCAAAAATCGTTGACGAACGGCGGAACATAGAGTATAATAAAAAAAAGGAGAAAACGCTTATGAGTATACGCAAAAACCGAGCCTTCGCATTTTTTATCGTCGCCGTTGCCTACGTTTTTGCCATTGCGGCGGGCGTGGCAGTGTATATATTGCTTCCGTTTGCATTTTGGCTCAATCTTTTGTTAGCGGATATCGCGGCGACTATCGTCGTGTTTATATTTAGCGTAGCGTGCAAAAACGCGTCCGTATACGACCCCTATTGGAGCGTGCAGCCCATCGTGATTTTGGTTGCGTTCGCCGTCAAATATTCCCTTGACGGCGCGCGGATTTTTCCGTTCATCGCGACCATGGTATGGGGTATTCGCTTAACGGCGAACTGGGCATACACCTTTAAGGACCTTGATTGGCAGGATTGGCGGTATACGATGCTCAAAGAAAAAACGGGCGTTTTTTATCCCGTCATCAATTTCGTGGGTATACACCTCGTACCTACGCTCGTGGTTTACGGCTGTATTCTTCCCGCGGTGTTCACTTTCGTCTACGGCGGTGAAATCAACGTCGGGGGCATAGTCTTTTTTGCGCTGTCTATCCTCGCGGTTTTATTGCAAGGCACGGCGGACGTGCAAATGCACAAATTCCGCAAGAAGAAGACGGGCGGTTTTATCCGCGACGGACTTTGGAAATATTCCCGCCACCCCAACTATTTGGGCGAAATTTTAATGTGGTGGGGAATCGGCGCGGCGACGGTGTTCGTAATGCCGAATAGATGGTGGTTGCTTGCTGGCGCGCTTGCAAATACGCTGCTGTTTGCGTTCGTCAGTATTCCCATGGCGGAAAAACGTCAAAGCCGTAAAGAGGGCTTTGCCGAATATAAAAAGCAAACGCACGTGCTTATCCCCATCAAAAAGTGGGGGAAGCATTGACAAAGCGATAAGGATATAGTATAATAAAGACCCAACGATTAGACGAAACAAAAAAGGAGAGAGGAAAAATGGAAAAAATCTCGCTCATTATTCCTTGCTACAACGAAGAAGAATCCCTGCCCACGCTTTATAAAGAATTACGCCGCGTTACCGCGCATATGGCGGAATACGACTTTGAAATGCTGTTCGTGGACGACGGCTCGAAGGACAAAACGCTGGCTCTTTTAAAAGAGATTGCAAAGCGGGACGAGCGCGTGAAATATATCTCTTTTTCCCGCAATTTCGGTAAGGAATCGGCAATGTACGCAGGCTTTTGCAACGCCGCGGGCGACTACGTAGCCGCGCTCGACGCGGATATGCAAGACCCGCCCTCGTTGCTTCCTAAAATGATGAAAATCATCAAAGAAAAAGGGTACGACAGCGTTGCTACCCGCCGCGTTATGCGCAAGGGCGAACCGAAGATCCGCTCTTTCTTCGCGCGTACTTTTTATAAAATCATGCACAAAATTTCCGACGTAGACATCGTGGACGGCGCGCGCGATTTTAGATTGATGAAGCGCGAAATGGTGGACGCAATCGTGGCGATGTGTGAACAAGACCGCTTTTCTAAGGGGATTTTCGGTTGGATCGGTTTTAAAACCTATTGGCTTCCGTTTGAAAACGTACAGCGCGTTGCAGGTAAAACCAAATGGAGCTTTAGCAAGCTGTTTAAATACTCGATTGACGGCATTATGGCGTTTTCCGACGTGCCCTTGAAGTTACCGAAATATCTTAGCATTTTGTCATTCATCGCGTCCCTGGGTATGCTCATTTGGGCTTTCGTGCGCAGATTGGCGCAGAATTTACCCTTCTTTAACTGGCAGCTTATCACGGGCGTAATCTTGGGTTGCACGGGCGTGATTTTATCTTGCATGGGCGTAGCGTGCGCTTACCTTGGTAAGATAAATAAAGAGGTGAAACGCCGCCCGCAGTATTTGGTGAGGGATACGAATAAGGACGATTTAATTTTAAAGTAAGCGTGTTTTGGAACTTGCTTGCATTTCAATTCTATCAAAAAAATATAAGGAGGGATTTGTAATATGGTAAAAGGCAAAACGATCAAAGTGTTTTTGGTTTTAGGTGCGCTCCTTTTTAGCATTGCAGGCGGCGGTTGCGCGACTGGGCAAAATAGTGCGGTAAGTAATTCGGACGAGGGAAATATTAACGAACCTCAAACATATTATATGGACGTTATTGACCCGTTTTCCAGTATCACGTTTGATTATGAAAACCCTAATTATGGGTATGCTTCACTGAATGTTTTGCTCAGCGGTTATAGGTATTATTTTGACGGTGAACAAATATACAGTTTAATTTCGGAATTTAACGACGTCCCCATTAGCATTCCCGAATCGGATGCCCACGAAGAAGAATTGTATAAACAAGCGGTGAACGGCATTAATATCAAAGTTTCCTATAAATTTGAGACTCGAGATACTGAAAATGATGACGCAGTCGTTAATTTTTATGTTTTAGAAAACGGGACGTTATTGTTTGAGGATAATAGGGAATTAACTTTATATTATTCCGACGCTAACGTTGTTAATTACAATGAATTTAAAAATAAAATTATGAGCACTGAGGATAATATGGTTGATGAAATCTGTGAAGCATATTTAAATAAGATTCTAAAACCAAAACGTGAAGACGCCGTTATAGAAGACGTATGGTTGTTTCAGTATATGGGCACATACAACGGCTGTTTTGTTGGAACATTGTTAGACAGAAAAAATTGCGTTTTTGTAGAAGTAGTATGTGAACTTGTAGTTGAAGATTTAGTTTTTAGATATTCCTATGGGTATGATATATATGTCTACGATGGAACAGATTTTTTAGATTTATTAACCGCTTATAATCAATCAAAATTGACGTATGACAATTTAGTACAAATATATTATGCTTTATATCCGTCGTTATTAGCGCCAAAGACTGCAAATTCTGTATGACAATCTATTACAAATATATTATGATAAATATTTAAAAAATCAGCCACAATAAGAAATCTATCTGTTTTATAAGGAGGAAAAAATACGAAGCGAAATAGATTTTTTAATTCAAGCATAAAAATGATTTTACTTATTATCGTAACTTCATGTTTTTTCATTTTGTCTATAAATAACTCTATAGTTTTCGCTATTTCTAATTTCGAAACCACAATATCAGAGGGAAAGATTAAAGAAAATATAGTTATTCATTAGTGCAGTATTAATAAAAATGCACTTTTAAAAAAAGATGGACGATTTCAAAAAGAAACAGATAAATAATATACAAGGGCTTTAAAGAGTGGCTGATTAAGATTACGCGACGGAATGTGTGGAAAAATTTTAAGAAGCTGCAACTTTTTGGCATAACAGTAAAAAAATAAGGAGGGATTTGTAATATGGTAAAAGGCAAAACGATCAAAGCATTTTTGGTTTTAGGTGCGCTCCTTTTTAGCATTGCAGGCGGCGGTTGCGCGACTGGGCAAAATAGTGCGGTAAGTAATTCGGGTGAAGAAAATGTAAATAATGAAAAACTCAATAACGATTTTTTCATTGAAATATATGATAATGAAATAATCGCTGGTGAAGGTGAAATAGAGAAGTTTTTCCAACTTACAAATGAAGATAAGCAAGAATCTAAAATAGAAATAAAAGAAACCATATTATTGAATGAGGAAAAATGCACCGAGGAATACTACGAGGAACATAAAGACGAATACCCCAAAATTTCAACTACGCTGATTCATTTTGATGGAAATGAATATATCTATAGTTATAATGAACAAGAACCTCGAGTTTACCAATATCTTAAATCCGAGAAAATATTTTATACTGTAGAATCTGCGGATGCAGCTTTTCATACGGAATATTATTTAGTAAATGATGATAACATTACGTATTCATCCTATATGGAAGCGTTATTCGACTCGTCCAAACCAGCCAATTTTTATAGTCTTGTACCAGTTAAGTCGGTATTTGGATATAAAGAAATTAAGTTTTGCAATAGTATTCTTCTAAATTTATCTATCAAAAAAGAAGCCTCGGAAAAAATGGATATTAGCGCAGAAGAAAATGATAAGTTATTTAATTTTCCAGGTAAATTATTATGTTTTATCGATTCGTTGAAATGGGAAAGATATATTGAAAGTTTAGATTTTTCCTATGAAAATTACGTTGTAATTGATACGGAAAGAACGTTGGTTTCCGACGATAAAGAATTATTGTCAAAATTAGAAAATGATAATTGCCGTTTAACCTATGAATTTGATTTGAAAAATGCTATTGTCTTTGTAAAAAGCTCTGATGGAACGCGAATTTTATATGCACAATACGACAAAATTGATTTTCAAGAAATTTTAAATAATTTTAACATATTTATAGAATGATGTTGTTCAAAATGATATATATGTCTATGATGGAACAGATTTTTTAGATTTATTAACTGCTTATAATCAATAATATCAGAGGGAAAGATTAAAGAAAATATAGTTATTCATTAGTGTAGTATTAATAAAAATGCAGTTTTAAAAAAAGATGGACGATTTCAAAAAGAAACAGATAAATAATATAGAAGGGCTTTAAAGAGTGGCTGATTAAGATTACGCGACGGAATGGGAGGGGAAATTTTAAGAAGCTGCAACTTTTTGGCATAACAGTAAAAATATAAGGAGGATTTGTAATATGGTAAAAGGCAAAACGATCAAAGCATTTTTGGTTTTAGGTGCGCTCCTTTTTAGCATTGCAGGCGGTGCTGGATGTTCAAGTGACAAAAAAGCCGAAAAGGAAAACAAAGAAATGGTGAGTTTCCCTATACAACATTATTCGGCGGCACTTAGTTCTGTTTCTGGTCAACCTATTTTACTTACGTTGGAGGAGGCTTCATTTACGGTTTCTATAGAAAAAGGATCATTTGAATTTTATAATGAGGTTAAAGAAAAGAGTGTTAATTCTGGTGATACTTTCTTTTATTGTCCAATATATAAATCTAACGATTCGACTATAATTGTGCAAGAAGAGATTTTTGTTGATATTAAAGTGTTAATGGAAGAGGAAATAGTAGGGTATGGTGTTGTAAAAATCAATTACGATAATAGTGCCCAAATATGGGAACCAGAATTGATAGTTTCAAATCTTTTCATTGATAAAGAGGGCAAAATTGTTAGCGTAAATGAAAATTATGCTAATGATAGAATTCAGGATTATCATAAATAGATTTATTGATGCTATATATTAGGCATTTCTGTTCATAACCATACATATACTTATGCGCAAGCTGATTCTGGGCATACCGCCACGTGCGTTGATTGTGGATATACTACAACGTTAGATCATAATTACGTTGAACATTATTGCACCCAATGTAATGCATATACAACCACCCACGATTATGATAGAAACTATGAATGGGTAAATTACATAAATCACAATGTAGAATGTTGTTGCGGTGAGAAAAAACTTCAAGGGCACGCTATATCTGCCGGGTCATACAGCGGTGGGTCAAAATACGCAACGTGTTTGCTTTGCGGTGGATTTGCCGAAAAAGGATTTTCCGTATTGACAATCAATTCTTCTGCCGTCACGCAAGTAACAATGAACGGTAGCTTTATCTTACCGAATGGCGTTATCGTATTGGTTGATGAGGATTTAGAGGCTTATTTTAACGGGACTTTGGTATTCTATGATAAAGATAAGGTGCCGGTAGTTCAATAATCAATTTAGGCGCATAACGAAAGCGCAACAGCTACACGAAAAAGTATATTGTAGGTTGCACCAATAAAGAAAAGGTGAGAAAATAACGTCGTAAAAAACGTAATGCGCCCTGCGGCAAATCTGCCGCAGGGCGTGTTTTTATTTTAGCTATAATTTTAAATTTTGAATTTACTTGTCATACCGACCAAGTGAAACGCGTGGAGTGTATCTCATAAAAATCTTGACGGTAAGTTCATATTTGGAATTTCTAATTGAAACAACTTCAAGGCTTAGCCTTGCTTGGTTGCCAAATATACCATCAACACGGACACGTCCGCAGGGTTTACACCCGAAATTCTGCCTGCCTGCCCAAGATTGAACGGGCGCACGCGGTCAAGTTTTTCCCTCGCTTCCAAACGCAAGCCGTGGATTTCGTGATAGTTAATGTCCTCGGGCAAAACCTTTTCTTCTAAACGCTTGGCTTTTTCGATAAGCTCCCAGCCCTGCTTCAAATATCCCTCGTACTTGACGGTGATTTCCGCCGTTTCCAACACGTTTTTGGGATACTCGTTAAACACGCCAAAATGCGCCATAATATCCTTGAGGGGGATAGAGCGTTTCAGCATATCCGCGTACGAAACGCCGCCGCTCGGCTCGCCGTAGCCATACCCAGCCAAGAACGCCGTAGCTTCCTTTTGAGGCACCCGTGTCTGCAACGAACGCAATAATTCCTCGTATTTTTCCTTACGTTCAAGGTATCTTTGGTATCTATCCTCGCGCACCAAACCGACCTCTTTTCCCTTTTCCGTCAAACGGAAATCGGCGTTGTCTTGGCGCAAGCAAATTCTATGCTCTGCGCGCGAAGTCATCATGCGGTAGGGCTCGTCCGTGCCCTTGGTTACGAGGTCGTCGATAAGCACGCCGATATACGCCTCGTCGCGACGGAGTACAAAGGGGGGCAGTCCGCGGAGTTTGAGCGAGGCGTTCAAGCCCGCCATCAAGCCCTGTGCCGCAGCCTCTTCATAGCCCGAAGTGCCGTTGATTTGCCCTGCCGTGTACACGCCCGAAACCTTTTTAAATTCGAGGGTGGGCAAAACGTCCAAAGTGTCGATGCAATCGTATTCGATTGCATAGCCGTAACGCATAATGTCTGCGTTTTCCAAGCCCGCCACCGATTTATACATTAGCTTTTGTACGTCGTGCGGCATGGAAGTAGACATGCCCTGCACGTACACCTCCAAGGTGTCCGCGCCCTCGGGTTCGAGGAAAATTTGATGCCGTTCCTTATCTTTAAAGCGCACGACCTTCGTTTCGATAGACGGACAGTAGCGGGGCCCTGCCGATAAAATCGTGCCGTCGTAGAGGGGGGAACGGTCTAAATTATCCATAATAATGCCGTGCGTTTGCAAGTTCGTGTAGGTCAAATAGCAGGGCATTTTATTTTCGGGCGCTTTGTCGTGCATAAACGAGAAAGGATAAATGTCCTCGTCCCCGTTTTGGATTTCACATTTAGAATAATCAACGGTACGGCTGTCCACGCGCGCGGGCGTACCTGTCTTAAAACGGCGCACCCTAAACCCGATGTCAACGAGGCTTTTCGTCAAATAATTTGCAGGCGCAAACCCGTTCGGACCCGATTTTTGCACCACCTGCCCCGTAATCGTTTCGCCGTTCAAATATACGCCCGTGCAAAGGATAACGGCTTGGCAAGCAATTACGCCGCCGTAGGTGGTTTTAATGCCTACGCATTGGTTGTTTTCTACGAGGATCTCGCTTACTTCCGCTTGGATAATGCGCAAATTCGGGGTATTTTCCAGCACCCTTTTCATTGCACGGTGGTAGGCGTTTTTGTCCGATTGCGCACGGAGAGATTGCACCGCCGCGCCTTTACCGACGTTTAGCATACGGATTTGCAGAGCCGTATCGTCCGCAACGATACCCATTTCCCCGCCGAGCGCGTCGATTTCGCGCACGAGGTGTCCCTTTGCCGTGCCGCCGATAGAGGGGTTGCAGGGCAGGAAAGCGATGCTGTCGAGGTTCAACGTCAAAAGGACGGTGTCAATACCCGTCCTCGCCAACGCCAAAGCCGCCTCGCAGCCTGCGTGTCCCGCGCCGACAACTGCCGCCTGCGCGCTATATTCCAAAAAAGTACGTTCCATAAGCAAATTAAAGTCAAGGCAAAGCCTTATAAGTGCCGAATGCTGCATTGCGGAAAGAATAAAAACTCTTTATCCCCGTCCACACAATCGCGCAAGCCCGTTAAAGAACGAACGCCAAGTGGTAAGACTGGGTCAGGGCTCAGCCTTGTTATTTTTTCAAAACAATATTTTTAATATCGTCGATTTCTTTTTGAATACGGGGGTTGAGCTTTTCAAGCTGCTCCATCTTATCGCGGGCGTACATAATCGTCGTGTGATCTCTGCCGCCCAGAATATTCCCGATAGAAACAAGAGGGAGAGAGAGCATTTCGCACATCAAATACGCGCAAATTTGGCGCGCCTTAACAAGGTCTGCCTTCTTGCCCTTGCCCAGTAAATCGTCCTTCCGTTGCTTGAAATATCCGCACACCGCCGCAATGATTTTTTCGGGCGTAACGTCCTCTTCCTCGGGCGTGTCGTTGACCGATTCGCTCAACGCAAGTTTCGCCAAAGAAATCGTGATGGGCGCTTCGTGCAGCTTGCTTGCGAAAATGACCTTCGTCAATCTGCCCTCCAACATTCTTACGTCGTGGCCGGAATCCTGCGCCAAAAATGCAAGCACTTCGTCCGAAATCGCACACTTTCTATCAAGCGCTTTGCGGCGCAAAATCGCCACCTTCGTTTCGGCGTCGGGCGGTTGAATATCGACGATCATACCCCCCTCGAAACGGGTGCGAAGTCGCTCTTCCAGCGTCGCGATTTCTTTGGGCGGACGGTCAGACGTGATAACGATTTGTTTGTTTTGCGCAGAAAGCTCGTTAAAGGTGTGGAAAAATTCCTCTTGGAGCTGTGTACGCGCTTTTAAAAACTGAATATCGTCGATCATCAAAACGTCTACGTTGCGGTAATGATAACGGAACTTCGCGCCGTTCTTTTGCGCAATCGAGTCGATGAGGTCGTTCAAGAAGTTTTCGCTCGTCGTATACAAAACCTTCTTCTCGGGCGAACGCTCTGCGATATAGTTTGCAATCGCGTGCATAAGATGGGTTTTGCCGAGCCCCGATTCGCCGTAGATAAAGAGGGGATTAAAACTTTCCCCGGGATTTTCGGCAACCGCTTTTGCCGCCGCGTATACGAACTTACTGCCCGCGCCCGCTACGAAGGAATCGAAGGTAAAGCTCTTATTGATGGGCGCAACGCGGAAAATTTCCGTCGCGTCCTCTTCCTCCGCGTCCATCGTAAAAATATCGCTTCCGTCTACGATCAGGCGGAAATCGCTTAAACCGACGTCGCATTTTACAATCGCGTCGCGGAGCTTTTCCCCAAACTTATGGGTCATGATCGCCTGCGCGTTGTTGTCGGTGGGCGCTTTGAGATAAATTTTTCTGCCGACTACGTCGATGGGCTCCATATCCTTAAAGAAATTGGAGTACGAGAGCGGCGAAATAGAGTTTTGCAAGCGTTCGCTGATTTGTTTCCACAAAAAGGCGAGCTGGGAATTTTCTGACATATTTTTCTCCCCTTAGTAAATTTTCTTCACGAAACCGTATCGTGAACTTGTATTTTTCCAAATTATTTGATATAATTATAATACAAATCGCGCGGAAAAGAAAGCGATTTTTGAGGGTTTTTCAAGGATTATGAAAATAAAAAAATTATTCCTTCAAAATTTCAGGAATTACGAACGGGAAACTTTCGGGTTTTCCGACGGGCTCAACGTCCTTTTCGGCAAAAACGCACAGGGCAAAACCAATTGCGCTGAGGCGGTTTTTTACCTTTGCACGGGCGCATCCCTTCGTATCCGCCACGATAAACAGCTTATCCGTATGGGCGCAGACCACGCCTTTATCCAAGCCGAGGCGGAAAACCGCTACGGTAAGGTTACGATTGAGGCTACGATTTACGAAAATAAGCGGGAAATCCGCGTCAACGGCAGTAAAATTGCCAGAAATGCCGACCTGATGGGGCATATCAACAGCGTATTTTTCTCGCCGGGCGAGCTCCGACTTATCCAAGACGGACCCGACGAACGCCGTAGGTTTATGAATATCTCCATTTCTCAAACCTCGCCCGCCTATTACACCGCGCTACTCCGTTATAATAAAATTCTCGACCAGCGCAACACCCTCTTAAAAGACCGCGACTCTGCGCTCGTATTGGATACCTTGCCCGTTTGGGACGAACAGCTTTGCGCGTACGCCGCGATTATCGTCAAAAAGCGCGCGGAATTTTTAGAAAAACTTGCTCCGTACGCCAAGGAATACCATGCCCAACTGACGGACGGCGCGGAAGAGCTTCTCATCAAGCCCGACAGAAAGTACGAAGGGGAGGAGGCGGAAATCGCCAAAACCTTGATGCGCCGCTTAGAAAATAATTACGAAAAGGATTTGCGTTTGGGTTTTACGACGGTTGGTCCGCACCGCGACGATTTGGACGTCATCATCAACGGAACGGACGCCAAGGCGTACGCCTCGCAGGGACAAACGCGCACCGCCGCGCTCGCTTTGAAACTTTCCGAAGTGCAGATTTTCAAGGCGCTTTCGGGCGAATATCCCATTCTCGTCTTGGACGACGTGATGAGCGAGCTCGATTTAAAACGTCGCAAAAAATTGCTCGGCTGTATTGCCGACGTGCAGACGATTTTGACCTGTACCCACGCGGAAAGGGTACTTTACGGTGCGGAGTGCCATAAAATCCGTATCGATAACGGAAAGATTATTTAACGCACGATTCTCATTTTTTGTATTTATTGCAAGGCATGACTTGCAAAAAGGAGCTTTTATGCTTGCCGACCTGCATTTGCACAGCGTATATTCGGACGGACTCCACTCCCCCGACGAGATCTGCCGTTTGGCAAAATCTCGCGGCGTGGGGTTGATTTCCATTACCGACCACGATACGATGGCGGGGCTTGAAGTCAAAAAAGAGGCGGCAAAACGACACGGCGTAGCCTACCTTTCGGGCTGGGAAATTTCCGCTTATGAAGAAGGCGAAAAAATTCATATTCTCGGCTACGGATGTGAAATGGGCGCGGCTTACGAAGCGTTTAATCAAAAGCGCAGAGAGGCGTCTTTTGCGCGCGCTGAGGACAGCGTAAAAAAATTTAACGCCGTCGGTATTCCGCTCACCTTGCAAAACGTTTTAGATATGCGCTCCGCGCCCGATTTGCCCGTCCATACTATGCACATTGCGCGCGCCGCTTCCGTGTATCTCGGCATAACTCCGGGCGAGGTTTACCGCGAATATCTTGCGCGGGGCAAGGCGGCAAATTCAGGTATCGGCAGACCCACGCCGAGAGAGGCTATCGACTGTATCCACGCGGCGGGCGGCTTTGCTTCGATTGCGCACCCCGGCAGGATCGAACTGCCCGACGAGGAAAAAAAGGCGCTGATTATTTCCCTTGCGGACTACGGCGTGGACGGAATAGAAAGCGTGTACAGCACGCATACTAACGAGGAAACGGCGTATTATACGCGGCTCGCTCGCGAGCTTTCCTTATTTATTACGGGCGGTTCGGATACCCACTACGAAGACGAGATACACAAGGTGGGCGCACCTATATTTGAGCCGAGTGAAGGATTATTGAAAAAATTGCATATCCCATGCTCCCGCTTTTTGGGGCGGTTTACATAGAGAGGTATTGCGGTATGCGCAAAAAAACGTTAAAATATCTATTTACGCTCCTCTTGGCGGGGGCGTTTTTTCTTGTTATTCCTATAAAAATCGGCTATTTTTCTAAGGCAGAGGCGGGGCAGGGTGTTTCCGTGCAAAATACACGCGCCGAAAATCCGTACGGCTGGGAAAAAATATCGGCGTACACCACCTATTTTAATCAAAACGACGGGGGCAGGTGCGAGAATATCCAAATTGCCGCCTCGTTGATCGACGGCGTAACGATACAGCCCTACGGCGAATTTTCTTTCAACGCGACGGTGGGACGGAGAACGGCGGAGGCAGGTTTTCAGCAGGCGAAAATCATCGTAAACGGCGAATACGTCCTTGGCGTGGGCGGTGGCGTTTGTCAGGTCAGCACCACCCTCTATAACGCCGCCTTAAAATCGGGCTTGCAAATCATAGAATATCATCCCCACAGCTTGCAAGTCGGTTACGTTGCTCCTTCGCGCGACGCGATGGTGTCCTCGCAAAGCGACTTAAAATTTTTCAATCCGCACGCCCACGCCGTCTATCTTTCGGCAAAGACGAAAAACGGCGCGATACAAATCTCTTTTTACGGCAAGCGAATCGCCGAGCGGTACGAGCTCAGCTCCCAAACCCTCGAACAAATCCCTGCGCCTGCGCCCATCGTCAAGGAGGGGAGGGCGGACGAGGTGCTCCGCGCGGAAAAACAGGGGGTAAAGAGCGAGCTTTACCTCGAACGTTACGTAGGGGATAAGTTGATCGCTCGGATTCGGTTGCGAACGGACGAATATCGTCCCATTCAAGGGATAATCGTCAAAAAAGTTGGTTTTACGACGGAAAAAGACCTTTCAAACGTTTGTCTTTTCTACGAAAAGATGTTATAATGGGTAAGATATAAAAATGTAAAATCGGGGCAGAATATCATGCGCTCAAAAGTGAGAAGAAAACCCGAATACAAAGGCAGGTCAATATGGAAAGAATTAGACTGAAAGAACTCAACGAAAACATTGCCGCATACGACGGCAAAACGGTTGTCGTCGCAGGCTGGGCAAAGACCATCCGCGACTCCAAAGCCTTTGGCTTTATCGAGCTGAACGACGGCAGTTGCTTTAAGAACACGCAAATCGTGTTCGAACGCGCAAATCTTGAAAATTACGACGTTATTGCAAAGCAAAACGTCGGTTGTGCGCTGATCGTTACGGGCAAGCTCGTGGCGACGCCCGAAAATAAACAACCCTACGAAATCAAGGCGACGGAAATTAAGGTCGAGGGCGAATCCACCCCCGATTATCCCTTGCAGAAAAAGCGCCACAGCGTAGAATTTTTGCGTGAAATCGCATACCTTCGCCCCCGTACCAACCTCTTTGGCGCGGCGTTTAGGATCCGCAGTGAGGCGGCGATTGCTATCCATAAATTCTTCAACGAGCAGGGCTTCGTGTACGTACACACCCCCATTCTTACGGGCAGCGACTGCGAGGGCGCGGGCGCAATGTTCCAGGTAACGACCTTCGATTTGGACGAAGTGGCAAAAAACGGCAAGCCCGTCGATTATAAAAACGATTTCTTCGGCACGCGCGCAGCGCTTACCGTATCGGGGCAGTTGAGCGCAGAAACGTACGCAATGGCGTTTGGTAACGTGTACACGTTTGGCCCTACCTTCCGCGCAGAGCACTCCAATACCGCCCGTCATGCGGCGGAATTTTGGATGATCGAACCCGAAATGGCGTTCTGCGACCTCGCAGGGGATATGGATATCCAAGAGGCGATGGTCAAGTATATCATCAACTACGTTTCCGAAACGTGCAAGGACGAGCTCAATTTCCTCAACCAGTTTGTGGACAAAGGGCTTTTGGAGCGTTTGCAGAACGTAGCGAACAACGCGTTCGTTCGCCTTACCTATACCGAGGCGATTGAAATTTTAAAACAGAACGCCGACAAATTCGACGACAAAAACATTTTCTGGGGCAAGGACTTGCAGAGCGAGCACGAACGTTTCTTGACGGAAACCGTTTACAAAAAGCCCGTGTTCCTCACCGACTACCCGAAGGAAATCAAGGCGTTCTATATGAAGCTGAACGCAGACGGCAAAACGGTAGCGGCGGCGGACTTGCTCGTGCCCGGCATCGGCGAGCTTTGCGGCGGCTCGCAAAGAGAGGACGATTACGAAAAACTCGTTGCGCGCATTAAAGAGCTTGGCATGGACCCTGCCGACTATTCTTGGTATTTGGATTTGCGCCGTTACGGCGGTACGACCCACAGCGGTTTCGGCATGGGCTTCGAGCGTATGATCATGTACCTTACGGGCATTGCGAACATTCGCGACGTGGTGCCCTACCCCCGCACTTTCGGCGACCTCAAATATTAAAAACGGAGAAACCGCTGCGCAATACAGCGTCAAGCCTACGTTTCCCCTTGGTCGCATACGCCTAAGTATGCTCCCATCGGGGAAGCCGCGTTTTGCGCGAATTTGTCTTCTCCGCCGTTTTGAAAGACTGTGTAGGAGTTGTATAAATTTTGACCGCAATACCACATTTTAAATTTCCGTAAGGAGTTCACTTTATGATAAAAATCGCAATAGACGCAATGGGCGGCGACAACGCCCCTCGCGAAATCGTACTCGGCGCAGTACAGTCTATTCAGCAGGATAAGGACGTTTCCATCCTCCTTGTCGGCGACGAAGCAAAAATCAAAGCGGAGCTTGCGCTCTGCAAAAAATACGATGAAAGCCGTATCGAAATCGTCCACACCAGCGAGGTCATCGATATGGAAGAAGAGGACGTGGCGAGGGCGGTTCGCAAAAAGCGCGACGCGTCCATCGTCGTGGCGTTCCGTTTGCTCAAAGAGGGCAAAGCCGACGCGCTCGTTGCGTGCGGTTCTACGGGCGCAGTCCTTTCGGCGGGCGTGCTCGTTTTAGGCAGATTAAAAGGGGTTTCCCGCCCCGCGCTCTGCCCCCGTTTCCCCAACCATAGAGGAACGGGCGTAGTCGTTTGCGACTGCGGCGCGAACTTAGAATGCAAGCCCATCAACCTTGCCCATTTCGCCATTATGGCGTCGGCGTATACGCAGGCGTCGTTCGGTATGGAAAACCCGAAAATCGGGCTTTTGAACAACGGCACGGAAGACCATAAGGGCTTGGAATTGCAACGCGAATCCCATAAACTTTTAAAGACGATGACCTTCCTCAACTACGGCGGCAATATCGAGGGCAGAGATATTATGTACAGCGATACCGACGTCGTCGTTTCCGACGGCTTCACGGGCAATATCGCCGTCAAATCAATAGAGGGTTGCGGTAAGGCGGTTTCCACGATTATTAACGGACAGTATAAGCGCAATCTTTGGACGAAGCTCCGCGCGGCGATGTCGATGGACATCATCAAGGGTATCAAGCGCAGCTTAGATTACAAAGCGGTTGGCGGCGCTATGTTCTTGGGACTTACCAAGCCCGTCGTGAAAGGGCACGGCAACACCGAGGCGCGCAGCGTCCCCGTCTACGTGCAACAAGTTGCAAACGCCGTCCGCGGCAACATGATTGAAAAAATGAAAGCGATGATCGACGAAGCCAACGAAAAAATGGCGGCTTTGGAGGCAAAGCAAGCAGAGGCGGCGGCGGAAAGCGCGGCAGGCTCTGTAAAGACGGAGGAGTAATGGCGTTTCCTTATTTGGAAATTGAAAAAACAATCGGGTATACCTTCCGCGATAAAGCCCTCTTGAAAGAGGCGTTTACCCACTCCACCTACGCAAACGCGCGGGGCGGTAAGGACAACGAGCGGTTGGAATATTTAGGCGACGCCGTTTTACAGCTCGTCGTAACCGAATGGCAGTATAAAGACGACGAAAAGGCAACCGAGGGCGAACTCACGCGCGAGCGGCAAAAGCTCGTTTGCGGCGACGCCTTGGACGAAGCCGTGGAAAGTTTAAATCTGCAACGCTACCTACTCGTTGGGGGCGGCAGGGCGAACGTCGGTAAAAAGACGGTTTCCAGCATTTTCGAGGCGGTAACGGCGGCAATTTATTTGGACGGCGGCTACGAGGAGGCGAAGAAGTTCATTCTCCGCTACGCCGTGTTTAAAAAAGAACAGCCAAGCAAAAACCCCAAAGGGGAATTGCAGGAATGGTTGCAAGGCAGGGACAAGCCCCGTCCCGTCTACACCTGTCAAAAAGAGGGCAAAGACAACGCGCCCGTCTTTTACTGCGAGGTAACGGCGGACGGGAAAATCGCCCACGGCACGGGTAGTAGTAAAAAACAGGCGGAACAAGCCGCAGCGGAAAATCTTTTGCAGATACTTTCCGCGCCCCAAACACAAAAAAATAAAGCATAGATATAAAAATATCAAAAGGAGCAAGTTTTGGATTTAAAAGAGATACAACTCGTCGGCTTCAAATCCTTTGCCGACAAAACGGTGATTCGCTTTGAAAGCGGCGTAACCTGTATCGTCGGTCCTAACGGTTGCGGTAAGAGTAACGTGGCGGACGCCGTCCGTTGGGTACTCGGCGAACAATCTGCGAAAAATCTTCGCGGCGGCAACATGCAGGACGTCATTTTTGGCGGTACGGTAGAAAGAAAACCGCAAACCTTCTGCGAAGTTACCCTCGTTTTCGACAACGAAAAGCACATCTTCGACATCGACGCGTCCGAAGTATCGATGACCCGTCGGCTTTACCGTTCGGGCGACAGTAAATACCTTATCAACGGACAGACCAGCCGTCTTCGCGACTTGGTCGCGCTTTTCCACGGCATCGGTTTGGGGAAAGAGGGGTATTCTATCATCGGTCAGGGCAAGGTTGAACAAATCATGAACGCCCGCCCCGAGGACAGACGTCTTATCTTCGAAGAAGCGTTAGGGCTTATGGTATTCAAGGGCAGAAAAATTGAAATCGAACGCAAGATCGCCGATTCCAACTCTAACCTTTTCATTTACAGCCAACGTATCGACGAGGCAGAACGCCGCCTCGGCCCTTTGAGCAAACAAGCGGACGCGGCAAGAGAATACGCCGAATATTCCGAAGCGCTTAAAGTGCAAGAAGCGAATACCTACATATACCGTTACGAAAACGCGGAAAACGAAAAGAGTAAATTCAAAAAGGATATCGCGGCGATTTCGGATAAAATCATCGAACTCAACACCCGTATCGAGCTCATCAACCGCAAGCTGGAAGAAAACCGCGACAAAATCAACAGCGCAGACGCACAGCTTACTCTGCTCAATGACCGCCGCGTAGAGCTTTCCGTCGGCAATGAAAGAAAGGACGGCGAACTCAAACTCGTGCAAGAGCGTATCCGCACGTACAGCGCGCGTATCCAAGAGTTGCTTGACGAGCTTGCGGCAGGCAAAAAGCGTATTGGCGACATCGATGACGAAATCGCGCTTACGAACAAGAAAAACGCAGAGGACGCAAAACGCATTGCAGAGATTGAAACGGAAATGGAAGTGTTGCGTTCCGCCGTGGATTCGCTCAGCAAAAAGATTGCGGTATTCGAGCGTCTTTCCGACGAAAATATCCTTTCCCAACTCTCCTCTGCGGACGATTTATCCGAGCTTAAAAAGAACCTCGGTACGCTCGCCGCACGCATGGAAGCAACCAAGGACAGGATACAAGAGCTCACGCTCGCGTTGAAAAAAGCGGAAGAACGCAGAGACCGTCATACCGACGATTTGAACACCGTCCGCAAGGATATGGCAAGCCTCCGTGCCCTCACCTCGACGGGTATGCGCGACTTTGAAGAAAAGCAGGAAGAAGTCCGCGAAATGCAGCTCCAAATCAACGACTTCAATCAAGAGCTCTTCAACGCCAACGGACAAATTGCGTCCTTGCGCGAGAATTTGGAAATGTATATCAGCATGAAAAACCGCTTTGACGGGTATAAGGATTCCGTCCGCCGGCTTTTGTCGATTGCCAAGACCAATCCCGAGCTTGCAAAGCATCTGCACGGCGCGATTGCCGATATCGTTACCACCGACCAACGCTACGAGCTTGCTATCGAAACGGCGTTTGGCGGCGCAATGCAGAACATCGTCGTGCCCAACTCTCGCGAAGGGCAATATCTCATCGAGTATTTAAAGCGTACCAACGGCGGTATCGCAACCTTCTTGCCCGTAGCCAACACCCGTCCCCGCCCCGATTCGCGCGAGGTACAGCGCGCGCTTAACGAGCGCGGCGCAATGGGCTTGGCAACCGAACTCGTTAAGTACGACGACTATTACTACAACGTCATCACCAACCTTTTGGGCAACACCCTCGTTTGCGACAACATCGCCAACGCGCGCGTTATCGGCGATAAGTACGGCAATGCGTTCCGTATCGTTACCTTGGAGGGGGATATCATCTCCCAAAGCGGCGCGATGACGGGCGGCAGCCGCCGTAAAGACGCAGGTTCTTTGCTTTCCAACGAACGTAAGATACAAGAATGCAAGGACAACATCGCAAAGAAACAGAAATATATCGAAAAGCTGAAAACGGCAATCGCGGAAAGCGAACGCGCCAAGGCGGAAGCGGAAGAAGCCGTCGAAGCGCTCCGTGAAAAATATCAGGGCGCGAACAGCGAAATCGTCGGCTTGACCCAACGCGAATCCGCCCTTCTTCAACAGCTTGCCGAAGCGGAAACGGACATCGAAACCTATTCGCTTGCGCTCGCTGACCACCGCCGTAAACTTCACGACCTTGAAGAGGAAGAGGCAAACTCGTCCATGAGCGAAGAACAGCTTGCCGCGCGCCGCAAAAATGCGGAAACGGAAATGGAAAACCAGCGCAATCAATGCGAAGCGTTCAAAGCGGAACGGGACGAGAAAAACGAAACCTTGCTTTCGCTTGAAAAGGAATACGCCGCGCTTACTTCTGCGTTGCTTGCGCAAAAGCAGACGATTACCCGTATCACCGCGGAAAAAGAGGAGCTTGTCAAGAGCATTCTCGATATGGAATACGAACAGACGGACACGCAAACCAAGCTCAACGGCTTAGAAGCGGAAGCGCAGGAAAAGGAACTTACCGAAGAAGAAAAGGCGGCGGTGCAGGAAATTATGGACAAAATTTCCGCAATCACCACCGAAAAGGAGCAAATCAACGCTACGCAGCTTAAACTTGAAGAAGAAAAGACGACCTTGCAAGAAACCTTGACCAAGAGCACGGATAAGCGCTTCAAGTGCGAAATCGAAATCAGTAAAATCGACACCAACCTCGAAAATATCCGTCAGCGTATGGAAGAGGGGTACGAGCTCGATTACGAGGGCTGTCTTGCCTTCCGCAAGGAAAACTTCAGTATTGAAGAAGCGGCACAGCTCATCGCCGTGTTAAAGCGTAAAATCACCATGCTCGGCGCGGTCAATCCCAACGCCGTGGAGGATTACGAATACGAAAAGGCGCGTTGTGAAGAAATGACGGCGCAACGCGAGGACTTGCAAAAAGCGCTTGACGACTTGCAGGCGGCGCTCGACGAAATCCGCGGCGAAATGCTCCGCATTTTCAACGCAGGCTTTGAAGAGATCAACGAAAACTTCAAAATCACCTTTAAGGAATTGTTCGGCGGCGGCAAAGCGGAACTGCAAATCGACTACGAGGACGTAGAAGATCCGCTTGCGGCAGGCGTAGAAATCGTCGCTTGTCCTCCCGGCAAAAAGCTCACCAAAATTTCCTTGCTTTCGGGCGGCGAACGCGCGCTTACGGCAATCGCGATTTTGTTTGCAATTTTGAAATCCCGTCCTATGCCTTTCTGTATCTTGGACGAAATCGAAGCCGCGCTTGACGACGCGAACGTAGATCGTTTTGCAACCTACTTAAAGCGTTTCTCGCAAGGCACGCAATTTATCGTTATCACGCACAGAAAGCCTACCATGAACCAAGCAGACACCCTCTTTGGCGTAACCATGCAAGAAAAGGGCGTTTCCAAAATCGTTTCCGTCAAGCTGGCGGAGGTAGAGAGTAAGCTCGGCGCAGGCACGGTTGAGTAAAAAAACAGACGTATATACTTCGCATTTCGTCGTTGTCGCTCCGTGCGGCTTGCTCACGTACATCTACGTACGCTCCCTGCGCCGTACTCACAACGCCTTGAACTGCTTGTATCTCCGCCGTTTTACCTAATTGGATAAAGCAAGATAAATTTCAGCCACAATTCAGCATTTCGCATTTCGAATTTCGCATTTACACAAGGCTTTGTCTTGTGTACAAAGGAGTTTTCTATGGGCTTTTTCAGTAAACTTTTTTCAGCGATGAAAAAGACGAAGGACAACCTTTCGTCCAAACTTCGTATGCTCTTTTCCAAAAACAAGCTCGGCGACGAGTTTTACGAGGAATTAGAGGAAATCCTTATTTCCTCCGACGTATCCTATTCTACGGCGCAGGAGGTCGTTACGCGCGTCAAAAAGCGCGCGATGGACGAACGTCTTAAAGACCAAGATTACGTCGTTTCCTTGCTCCGTGAAATTCTTGTAGACGTTTTGGAAGAAAGCGAGGTGGAAGCGCCTTCCTATCCTTGCGTGATTATGCTCGTCGGCGTAAACGGCGTAGGCAAAACGACGACGGTGGGTAAGCTCGCGCACTATTTCCTCTCGCAAGGCAAAACGGTTACGGTTGCGGCGGCGGATACCTTCCGCGCGGCGGCAAGCGAACAGCTCGCCATCTGGGCGGAGCGCGCCAAGGTGCGTATCGTCAAGCACGAGGAGGGGAGCGATCCTGCCGCGGTCATTTTCGATGCCGTAGCCTCGGCAAAGGCGAAGAAGACGGACGTCGTCATCATCGACACCGCAGGCAGATTGCACGTCAAAGAAAACCTGATGAACGAGCTTCGTAAAATGGACAGAGTGGTTACGCGCGAATATCCCGAAGCGGACTTCTTAAAATTGCTCGTTTTGGACGCGACCACGGGGCAAAACGCCGTCAATCAAGCGCGCGTATTTGACGAAGCGGTTGAGCTTGACGGACTCGTACTTACCAAACTCGACGGCACGGCAAAGGGCGGCTTTGTCTTCTCGCTCGCAGAAGAATTGTCCTTGCCCGTCGTCTTTGCAGGAGTTGGCGAAAAGATGGACGATTTGGAAATGTTTGATTCGCGGAGCTTTGTTGAAGCGATTTTATAAAATAAGCGTACCATGTACGCGTTGAAACCAAAAATTTGACTATGAAAATCGACATTTTAACCTTATTCCCCGAAATGTTTTCCGCCATGCAGGAAAGTATTCTCGGCAGAGCGCAAAAATCGGGCAAAATACAAATTAATATCGTCAACATACGCGATTATACGGAGGATAAGCACTTAAAGTGCGACGATTATCCTTTCGGCGGCGGCGCGGGCATGGTGATGATGGCGCCGCCCATCGGCAATGCAATCGAGGCAATCGACCCCGAACACAAGGCGCGCCGTATCTATATGTCCCCCAAGGGCGAAACGTTCAAGCAACAGAAGGTGTTTCAGTTGTTAGAATACGAACACCTCATCTTGCTTTGCGGGCATTACGAGGGGGTAGACCAGCGCGTATTAGACCTTTTTATCGACGAGGAAATTTCGATAGGCGACTACGTTTTGACGGGCGGCGAATTGCCCGCTATGGTCATTGCGGACTGCGTTTCGCGCTACGTAGACGGAGTCATCAACACCTCCTCGCTCGTGGACGAAAGTTTTTCGGACAATATGCTGGAATATCCGCAATACACCCGTCCGCAGGAATACAAGGGCTTGACCGTCCCCGAGGTGTTGCGTAGCGGCGACCACGGCAAAATCGACAAATGGCGCAGGGAACAGGCGTTGGAGATTACGAAAAAGCGCCGTCCCGATTTATTATAAAAACAGAGAATACGCTACGCAATACGGCGTTGCGTTGCGGCAACCCTCGGTTACGTATGCACAAGTACGCGCCCTCGGGTTTTCCTCACACTCCTTGTCTTGCTTGTGTCTTGCTCTGTTTTTTAGACTTCGTACGGGCGATAAACTGCTTGTATCTCCGCCCTTTTTATCTCTATTCTGTCATACCGACCAAGCCGTAGGCGAGCGGAGCGTATCTCATAAAAATTTTACCCACAATTTCTAATTTGCAGGAACACACTATGAAAAATATACAATGGTTTCCGGGTCATATGACGAAAGCGATGCGCGACATGGAAGCAAAACGCGATTTATGCGACGGCGTAATCTGCGTTTTAGACGCGCGCGCCCCGATTGCGACCCTCAACAAAAACCTCAAAAAAATCTTCGGTGAAAAGCCGATTTTATACGTTTTAAACAAAGCCGACCTTTCCGACGGCAGGGCGGACGCGTTTGTAAAATTCTTCGAGGATAGGGGCAGGTACGCGATGAAATGCGATTCCACCAATATTTCGACGAAGCGCCAAATCCTTACGCGCCTCAACGCCATCGTCAAAGAAAAACGGGAAAGAGCGCAAGCGAAGGGTTTAAACCGCACCTTCCGTTTTATGGTGGCAGGTATACCCAACACGGGCAAAAGCACTATTGTCAACCTCTTAAGCGGTCAAAAACGCGCTAAGACGGGCGACAAAGCAGGGGTTACGCGCGACGTTCGTTGGCTCAAATGCGGCGAATTCGACCTGCTCGACACCCCCGGCACTATGCCCCCGTCCTTTGACAATCAATACCTCGCCCGCCACCTCGCTTATATTGGCAGTATCAACGACGATATTTTGGATATGGACGACGTCGCGTTGGAGCTTTTGGGCGAGCTTGCCGAAAAATATCCCGAATGCTTGACTCAGCGCTACGGCATCACCGACTTTTCCGAAAAGTTGGGCATGTACGAGGCGGTGTGCAAGCGCAGAGGCTTTATTTTCCGCGGCGGCGAATACGACTACGAGCGCGGTGCAAAAGCTATCGTAGACGATTTCCGTAAGGGCAGAATCGGCAAAATCTGCCTCGAAGACCCCAAAGATTATCAGGACTTTGAGTTTTAACCTTGCCTTCTCCTTGAGGGGAAGGTGGCTTGCGTAGCAAGACGGATGAGGTGTCTTATAAAGTTTTAGCCGCGATTCCGTACGCTTCTTGTCATACCGACCAAGGTTGCGTCGCAACCGCGCGGAGTGGATCTAAAAAGCAATAAAAAACGAGAAAACGACCATGAAAAAACCTTGGAACGCAGAAGAAAAATTGCAATACGAGCGCGCCCTTCTTGCACGCGGTTATCAATATATCGCGGGCGTAGACGAGGTGGGCAGAGGCCCTCTCGCAGGCCCCGTCGTTTGTGCGGCGGTGATTATGCCCTTAGACGAGGAAACCCTCGTCGTCGGCGTGGACGACAGCAAAAAGCTGTCCGAAAAGAAGCGCGAAGCCCTCGCCGAACAAATCAAAGCGCGCGCCCTCGCCTATACGATTATCGAAATTGACGAAAAGGTGATTGACGAAATCAATATTTTAGAGGCGACCAAACTCGGCATGAAACGCGCGATTGAGGGGCTGGAAATCTCGCCCGACGTCGTGCTCACCGACGGCAATATGACCATCAATATCGCCCACCCCCAGCAAAGCGTGATCCACGGCGACGCCCTTTCGTACTCGATAGGCGCGGCAAGCATTATCGCCAAAGTCCACCGTGATAAAATGATGGTGGATTTTGCGCAAACCTACCCCGATTACGGCTTTGAAAAGAACAAGGGCTACGGCACGGCAGCGCACATCAAAGGCATCAAGGAGAAAGGCTTATGCCCCATTCACCGCAGAAGCTTCACAAAAAACTTTTAGGCGGCGCGGGCGAAAAACTCGTCGAAGCCTATCTTAAAAAGCAGGGCTTTAAAATATTGAAACGGAACTACCGCACGCCTTTTGGCGAAGCGGATTTGATTGCCGAGGACAAGGACGAAATCGCCTTTATCGAGGTGAAAACGCGCACGGGCGATAGCTACGGAACGCCCCGCGAGGCAGTAACCGTCGATAAGCAACGCCGTTATAGAAAAATAGCGGAGTGTTATTGGAAGCAGACGGGGGAAGAACCCAACGCCCGCTTTGACGTAGCGGAAGTTTACGCCGACGGAAAAATTGAATACTTTAAAAACGCCTTTTAGCAATTCCGCTAAAAGGCGTTTTTTTGTTTAAATGTATATATTTCCGTTATAGCGTTACCGCGCCGTCACTGCAAACTACTTCCGTGGCAGGTACTTCAGTATTCCAAGAAGCATCTTTTTCCATGGATTTCCACTTTTCTATTGTTCCATCAAAGAAAATAGTCGTTAAAGAGCTACAATTATAGAACGCTCTTCTTTCTATACTTGCTACGTTTTCACCAATCGTTACGCTTTTTAAGCTTGTACAATCTTTAAAAACTTCTATCCCTAAATTTGTTAAACTTCCTCCAATAACTACACTCGTCAATCCAATACAATTTCTAAACGACCAGTATCCCAAGTTTATTACACTGTCGGGGATTACAAGCTCTGTTAAACTGCTACAATTTGTAAATGCGCCCATCTCAATATTTTTAACACTGTTTGGAATATCAATACTCATCAAGTTAACGCAACCATAGAACGCGTTTTCTCCAATTTGCGTTACGCCGCTGGGAATAGTGATATGCGTTAACGATTCGCAATAGCTAAACGCTTGATGACCGATAATTTTACATTTCGGGTTTATTGTAGTTGTTACAATATCGTCGGGAAATAAGTCAACTTCAACTAAATATAAGTAAGGATTAGTTTCATTTCCTAGATATTCACACTCGTTCTCAACCGTATAATTCAAATTATCGCAGAAATTAAAAGCCCAACTGCCAATATAGGTTACACTGTCAGGGATACGTATTTGCTCAAGATATTCGCAATACTGAAACGCCTTTTCGCCAATGCTGACAACTCCGTCGGGGAGTGTTATTATTCTCAAATTCTCGCACTCTTTAAAGGCGGATTCGCCAATGTGTGTTACGCTGTTGCCAATAACAACGTTAGTTAAAGCGTTACAGTTCCAAAATGCCGCTTTCCCAATACTGCTTACACCATTACCCATTACCACATCGGTTAAATGCGTGCATTTTGCAAACGCAAATTCACCAATCTCCGTTACGTTATCGGAAATTACAACTTTCGTTAATTTACTCTCGCCAAACGCTCCATAAGCAATAGCTTTAACCGGTAAATCGTTGCACGTATCAGGAACAACAAATTCTGATCCTTCATATGAATCCATGTTCACCAGCGAGTAGTAAGTTCCGTCTTCGCTTAATACATATTTTACCCCGTCTACATATTCTTCCGTTTGCTGATTAGTATCCGAGTTATCAGACGAATTACCGTCTACAGTGTCCGATGCGTCATCTTCCGTGTCATTAGGTACGTTGTTGCTTATGTTGTTCGAAGCGTTGTTGCCTTTATTATCGTTATCGCACGCAATAAAGCCGAGACTGCTTGTTGTAGCGCACACCAAACACAGCAAGCTAACCAACAATTTCTTTTTCATATATTTATCTCCTTTAAAAAATTTTTTTTGTAAAATAAAAAAGTGCCGCCCGCAAAACGAACGACACCTGTAAAAATGTCCTTCTCGCTTTGCTGCGACACAACATAAAAATAGTCTTTCACAAAGAGATTTTTATAACGCGAAAAAGATACACTCCTACCAAAGAAGTATACTCTACGTGAAAAAAACTATTCTGTTATGTCGCATTTTTATTCTACCACCTTTTCCCGCTTTTGTCAATATTTTTTATAATAAAATTAAAACGAAAAACGCACCGAAAAAACACGCAAAAAACGCGTTTTTTCGCATTTTTTCATTTTTGTTGTAAAAGTGCCGCAAACCCTTGAAAAACCTAACGAAATCGACAATAAAAATGCGCGTTTTACAAAAGAACTTTTTATTTTTTGCCTTTTTGTATGTTATAATGCCCTCAACCCCTTGAAAATAAAGGGAAAGAGGGCTTTTTTATGGTGGTATATATCGAGTACGCATTTTTGGAAAATTCGCTCTTCGATTTTGCCTTATTAAGTCTTTCGTTTTTAATTTGCAAAACTAAAATTACATGGTGGAAAACGTTGATTTCCGCTTGCGTGGGCGGTGTGTTCGCCGTTATTTTTCCGCTTATTCTTCTGCCGCAGATTTTGCTTATTTTCCTCAAAATCGCCGTGGGATTTTTGCTTTGTTTTATCTCTTTTCCGCGTATTAAAAACAAAAAAGAGTGGGGCAGGTACGCGTTGAACTCTGGCGTGTTCTTTTTTCTCACCTTCTTGTACGGGGGTGCGCTCACCGCGCTGTTTTCCGCAATTTTTCCACAAAAAACGCCTATTTTTCTCGTCGCGCTCGGTTTTGCGCTGTTGTCTGCGCTCACTCTGCTGATCGTAAGAAAGATTTATCAAAAACGCACCGTTTTTCAAAGTATTTACGCGTGTGAAATCCTTTATCATGGGCAGATTTTCGCCCTTTCGGGGTATTTGGACAGCGGGAATTTGGCAAGCAAAAACGGCGTGCCCGTCTGCTTTCTTTCGCCCGATATTTTTTACGATATATTCGGGGAAGAAATTCTCTTTCAAGCAGAGGATAAAAATAACGAAGGCGAGGGGCGGATACGCGATGAAATGGTGATTTTTACAATGTCGGGCGAGAGGCGGGTACAGCTTTTCCGCGCGCGGATAAAAGTGCAAATTCCGTCCGTGGAAAGCCGACAAATCGAGGTATATTTCACCCCGTCCAAGCATATGTTAAACCGAGAGTATCAAGTACTCTTAAACGCAGGAATTATAAAGGGATAAGCCGTATGAAAGTCAAGGAAATTTTAAAGATTTTTTTACAAAAGCTGTGTTTGGACAAAGAGGTGGTGGATTACGTTTGCGGTGGCGGCGAAGCCCTGCCCTTGCCCCTTTCCCCCGAGGAAGAGAGCGAAATGCTTAAAAAACTGGGTGAGGAGCAGGAAAAGGAACAGGCGCGCGCCCTTTTGATTCAGCATAACCTGCGTTTGGTGGTGTATATCGCCCGCAAATTCGACAATACGGGCGTGGACAACGACGACCTCGTTTCCATCGGCACGATAGGGCTTATCAAAGCGATAAATTCTTTTAAGACGGACAAAAAAATCAAGCTCGCCACCTACGCCTCGCGCTGTATCGAAAACGAAATTTTGATGTATCTGCGCCGCACCGCACGCCTTAAAAGCGAGGTTTCCTTTGACGAGCCGCTCAACACCGATTTTGAGGGAAACGAGCTGCTTTTATCCGACGTTTTGGGTATGTCTGCGGACACCGTGTACGGGGATATCGAGGCGAACGCGGAAAAAGAACAGCTGAAAGAAGCGTTGAAAAAGCTGTCGGAACGGGAACGGAAAATCATGTTTCTGCGGTTTGGACTTGGCGGCGGCGAGGAAATGACCCAAAAGGACGTGGCGGATATGCTCGGCATTTCGCAAAGCTACATATCGAGATTGGAAAAGAAAATTATTCTTCGCCTCAAAAAAGAAATTGCCAAAATGGAATAAAAAACCGAGCCGAAAATTCGGCTCGGTTTAATATTTTTTCAGTTCTTCTCGCAGTTTTTTGTATATTTGCTGGGCGCCTAATGTAAAATATGAAAACTTTGTGAGGTAATTATAATGGAAAAGATTCAAAAACGATGCGATAAATGCGGTAAAATAATAGATGTAATTCCCAATGAATATTGCTGTCCTGCGTGTGGAGAGTTTTTTGAGGAAATAGATAATGAACAAATCTTACGCAACCACTTAGAGACAGAGCTGTGTGCAAAAATTGCACAAATGGAAGCGTGCAGTAAGCGGAATAGGCGAAATGAAAATAAAGATAATGCAATCAAATGGTTAAAGGTATTAGGCATTTCTTATTTGGTTGCGATTGGGTTAAGCTTGTTTAGTGTAACGATGACAGGCACCACCGCACATATGGTTTACGTTATTATTTTAATAGCCGCATTGGATTGTGTGTTGCTCGCAGGGCCTATGATTCCCATTGTTAATTATTTTCGGTACAAGAAGAAATTGAAAGAGGATATAGAATGCTTAAAGAAAGAGTATGAAAACTTAAAATTCTAAATCGTAAAACTATAAAATCAAGGGGGCAGGTGTGCGTTGAAATGCATACCTGCCCCTCTTTTAATGCGGAATGCGGAATTACGGTAAAAAATTCGGGTAGGGATAAAAATTTTTAAAATGGTGCATACTATTTTTCACGAGCGGCTTTCCGTCTTGCTTTCCGTGCGGTTTCCGTACATATAAAGGAGGAAAAGCGTATGCAAAAAGTGGAGATTTGCGGCGTGGACACCGCAGGGCTTCCCAAACTTTCCGCTAAGGAGAGCGAGGAGCTTTTGAAAAAGCTGAAAGCGGGCGACAAGCAAGCGCGCGATACGTTCATCATCGGGAATATGCGGCTGGTGCTGTCCCTTGTCAAGCGGTTCCGTATCAAGAATATGGGCGCGGACGACGTGTTTCAGGCGGGGTGCGTGGGGCTTATCAAGGCAATCGACGGGTTCGATTTGAAGGTGGGCGTGAAGTTTTCTACCTACGCCGTGCCGATGATCATCGGTGAGATAAAGCGGTATTTGCGCGATGGGAATTCTCTGCGCGTTTCGCGTTCTATCCGCGATATGGCGTACCGCGTTTTAAAAGCGCGCGAGGAAATCGAGGGACGGGACGAGGAAGCGACGATTGAGAAGATTGCGGCGGCGCTCAGCGTAGCGGAACGCGAGGTGGTGTATGCCTTAGACGCCATATCCGACCCCGTTTCCATTTACGAGCCCGTATACAACAAGTCGGGCGACACCTTGCTTTTGATGGATCAGCTTTGCGACGAGAAAAACACGGACGAGGCGTGGACGGAAAAGGTTGCGCTTGACGAGGCAATGGAGAAATTGGGGGAGCGGGAGAAGAAAATACTTTATCTTCGCTACTATCAAGGCAAAACGCAGACGGAAATTTCGGAAGAGGTCGGCATTTCGCAAGCGCAGGTTTCGCGGCTTGAAAAAAACGCCTTACAGAATATTCGGCTAAATATTTCGTGATAAAAAACGGAGCGCGCGGCGGCAAACGGGCAGGTTTGCCGCCGCGCTTTTATCTTGCCGTATCGCAAAATGGCAGGGGCAGGTGCGGGATGAAAGTAGGTATGCCGTTCCGCTTTTGTTTATTCCGTCATAAAAAGTAAACGAACTTTACAAAATGCTTGCATTTATAGAAAAATCGTGCTATAATAAAGAGTAGATATGATTTGGAGGAATAAATTAGTATGCTTTGGGGCTCGTTTGGGGTTGTGCATATACTTTCGCTCGTGCTTGCGGCGGGGATAATCGTCGGGCTATTTTTTGCGTTGCGCAAAGCGTCGGATCAGGTGCAGACCATCGTTTTAGGCGTATTATCTTTTTCGGGCATTTCGGCGGTCATTTTCAATCTTCTGATGTGGAATTCGCCGTTAGAATATCTGCCCTTTCATCTTTGCTCGCTCAACGCGCTGGTGTTACCGTTTGCGGTGTTCACGAAAAACAAAGTGTTAAACAATCTACTGCTTTTGTGGGCGCTCGGCGCAGTCTTTGCTTTGGTGGTCAATACGGCGCAAGCGAACTACGAAATTTTTTCGTGGACGTTCTTCTTCTATTATTTCCCGCACACGTTGGAGATCGGTATACCCATTTTGACGTTTGCGCTTAAACGGACGGAAAAAGACCTTAAATGCATTTTGTGGACGGTGCTTATCACGCTTGGGGCATTGGTCGTAATTCATTTTATCAACCTCGGCGTTAATCGTTACTGTATCGCGAACAACGTCTTGGATTGGGCGGGGAACGTCGTGCAGGTCAATTATATGTACACTCTGCGCCCCGAAAATCCGCTTTTGCAGCTTTTCTACAACCTCATTCCTTACGAATTTTGGTATATGTTGCTGTGTGTTCCCATTGCGCTCGTATATTTGGCGATTGTCTATCTGCCCGACATTATTAGGGCGGTGAAGGCGCGCAAGGCAAAGGTCGGCGCGGTGGAAGTAACGGAAAACACACCGTCTGCGGAGGGTGCGGCGACAGAGATTGCCGCAACGGAGAATTTAGAAAACGCGGACGACGTAAACTCCGAGGATAATCAAGCGGCGTAAATTGTATAAAAAGAAAACGAAAGGGGCAGGTATGCGTTGAAAACGAGGCTTGCCCCTTTTAAAATGCGAAACGGTAAACGTAAAGTAGGAAATTGTGGCGGAAAATTTATATTTTTCGCACAAAAAAAGGGGCGTGGGCGTATACTATAATAAGTATGTTTTTTTAGGGGGCGTGTATGGAATTTACCTTTTCGGATTTGCGGCGTAAAGAGGTCGTTAATACACAGGACGGACGGAAATTGGGCAAAGCGTGCGACGTGGTGCTTTGTTATCCCGAAAATAGGTGGTTGGGGATCGTCGTCCCCGGCGAAAACGGTCTTTTCCGTAAGCGGAACGAGCTGTTTATCGACTTGAAACAAATCGTCAAGATTGGCGAGGACGTCATTTTGGTGAACGTCGGTGTGCGGCGGGAGGAAAAGCGGGGAAAAGGAAATGCCTGCGGAACAAATTACGGCGGTTGCGCCGTGCCGAGCGGACGGGAAAGAAATTACGAGGAGTGGGAATAAGGGGCTTTGCCAAACGGCGAAGCCTTTTTAGTTAGAAGCAGAAACGCTGATTTGCAGGCAAAAAGCCGAGGCTTGACAAAAATTCCGTTTTATGATATAATCATAAAGCAAAAATGGGTAAGTTGGCAAAAAGTTCCAAAATTTCACCTATATTTCACGGTTTGTTGTCTTAACATTGACAAAATACGGGTATATTATAATGGACGGTATTCCGCAAAGCGGAAAAGCCGTCTTGATAAATTCTGCAACCAAAGAAAAAGGGAGAATGAGATGAAAATTTTAATTGTAGACGATGAAGAAATGATCCGCGACGTGCTTCGCGAGTACGTAGAATTTGAGGGCAACGAAGCGTTTGAGGCGGCGGACGGTATGGAAGCGGTGAAACTCTGCCGCGAAAAGGATTACGACCTAATTTTGATGGACGTAATGATGCCCCACCTCGACGGTTTTTCCGCCGTTAAGGAAATCAAAAAGACGAAGGATATTCCCGTTATCATGCTTTCGGCGCGCGGCGAGGAATACGATAAGCTGTTCGCGTTTGAAATCGGGGTGGACGATTACGTAACCAAGCCTTTCTCGCCCAAGGAAGTGATGGCGCGTATCAACGCCGTTACCAAACGCCGCACGGCAAAGCCCGTCGGCAACGAGATTTTGAAATTCGAGGGCTTGGAAATCGATATGGCGGGCAGAAACGTATACGTAGACGGCGAAAAAGCCGAGCTCACCCCCAAGGAATACGAGCTTTTATTCTACCTTGTCCGCAACAAAGGGATTGCTTTGACGCGCGAAAAACTCCTTTACGACGTGTGGGGGTTTGATTTTTACGGCGACGACCGCACGGTGGATACGCACGTAAAAATGCTGCGCGGCAATTTAAAGGAATATCGGAAATTTATCGTTACTTTGCGCGGTTTGGGGTATAAATTCGAGGAATAACCGCACTTCATACGGCGCGGCATTGGCAGAGCGCAATAGCGTGGGCAAGTGCAAGCGGAGCGTTCCGTACAGGATAAGCAAGGAAGAGGTCGGCGAGCATGTCGAAAAGGGAAAACGGACAACAAAATACGCCGAATAACGGCGCTCGCCGCGGCGGCGCAAGGCGTTGGGTGCGTGGGAAAAGACGTCCTACAAGCACCTTTTTCTTGCTGTGGGCGTGTTTTTCGGCGCTTTTTTTACTCCTTTTGTTGATGATGGGTATCACGCAGAGATTGACGACGGAGCGCGCCTTAAAGGACGAGGCGGCGAGCGAGGTAAGCACGAAAGGCCCGAGCATTGAAGGGCAAATTTTGGCTGGGCCTCCGCCTATCTTCAACGGAAATTACAGCTTTTATCTGCGCGTGCTTGCGTTGCAAAACGGCGTAGAAGTACTTGTTTTGACGGAGGACGGGAAACTTCTGTATCCCTCTAAAGAGGAGTACGGTGAGGCAAATCCCGACTTAGACGGATATTTTAATTTTGAAGACGAAGTCGAGCGTATGAAAAAGGAGCTTGGCAAAGGCAAATCGGCGGTGTACGAGCACAACAACTCTTACGTGTACGGCGCGAAAATCACGGTGGACAACGGCGCGCCCGTGTATTTATACGTGGGACAATCCTTCCACTTGATGGAGGCGGCGTCCGCGGCGATGACGACGCGTACCGTGCTCCTTTGCGTTTTCGGTTTTATTTTATCCTTTGCGGTAACGAGCGCGATTGCGGGTTGGCTTACGCGTCCCTTGATGGAAATGACGAAAAAGGCAAACCGTTTGGCGGCTGGGGATTTCAGCGTAGACTTCCACGGCGAGGATTATTCGTTGGAGGTATCCAACTTGGCAAACACGCTGAACTACGCGCGCGACGAGCTTTCTAAGGCTGACCGTATGCAAAAGGAACTGATCGCCAACGTTTCGCACGATTTTAAAACCCCGCTTACGATGATTAAGGCTTACGCGTCGATGATTGCGGAAATTTCCGGCAACAATCCCGAAAAACGGGATAAACACGCAAAAATCATCATTGACGAGGCGGATAGATTGACTTCGCTTGTCAACGACGTTTTGGATTTATCCAAACTGCAATCGGGCATTGGCGAAATGAAAGCGGAGAAGTTGAACGTTTCGGCGATTTTGACCGAGGTTTTGGGGCGCTTTGCGTATTATAAGGACGCGAAGGGTTATAAATTCGCGGTGCAAATCGACGACGGGCTGTGCGCGATGGGGGATAAAACGAAAATCGAGCAAGCCTTATACAACCTCATCGGCAACGCCGTCAATTATACGGGTGAGGATAAAACGGTATATATCCGTTTACAATTGGACGGAGAGCGGTTCTGTTTCTCCGTTCGCGATACGGGTAAAGGTATAAAACCCGAGGAGATCAAAGGGATCTGGGAACGGTATTACCGTTCGTCCGAGGCGCACAAACGGCCTGTGCAGGGTACGGGCTTGGGCTTGTCTATCGTCAAGGGAATTTTAGAACGGCACGGCTTAGAATACGGTGTAGAAAGTAAAGTGGGCGAGGGAAGTCTGTTCTATATTTGGTTTCCTTTAGTATAAAATATATCGCAACGGAGTTGACAAACCGCTTCCGTTAGCGTATAATATAAACAAATAAATATTCTTTGGGGCGAGGTGTGATTCCTCACCGGCAGTATAGTCTGCGAAGAACGCCGCACGTTCGGCGTTCCCGAATCGGTGAAATTCCGATACCGACGGTGAAGCAAATGCGAATAAAGCCAAAGCATAGGTTTGAGGCAGGTTTAGATTATTCCCGTTTGTTTAAGTCCGGATGGCAAAAGAAAGGCATTTTTATGCCGCAGAGCGCGATTTGCGCTTGCAAGCTTTTTTGCGCGATGATACGCGAACGCCCCAAGGGAAGGGGCGTTTTTCTATGGAAGAAAAAAGAAAAATCCGTTGTCCGCACTGTAACGTTTTGCTTTGGGCGAGGACGGAAAAGGGACGGATAGGGCAATGTCCCGCCTGCGGCGGGCTTTTCCGTTGTGAGATAAAAACGAGAGAGGCAAACGGCGAAAAGAATAAAAAGAGGGGGGCAGGTACGCGTTTAACCCTCAGAAAGCGGTTTTCTGCAAAGAGGATTGCGCTGATGGGCGTTTTTGTTGCGCTTGCGTACGGCGTTAGCTTTTTGGAGATCCCCATTTTCCCTGCCGCACCTTTCTTGAAGCTGGATTTTGGCAACGTGTTTATCTTGCTCATATCCCTTTTGCTCGGTCCGTTGGAGGGGATAATCGTCTGCGTTTTAAAGGAAAGCCTGCGGCTTATCGGTTCCTCGTCGGGCGGCGTTGGCGAGCTTGCGAATATGGCGGTAACGGCGGCGTATATTTTACTACCTGCGCTCGTTTACCGTTTCCGCAAGGGCTTGAAACACGTCGTCCCGTGCCTGATTGCGGCTTGCTTTATCGGCACGGGCGCGGCTCTGCTTGCCAATCGGTTTATCAATTTCCCGTTGTATATGGGGAGCGGCGCAAAGCAAGCGTTTGCCTCTCTTTGGGGGTACGTGCTGGGGTTTAACCTCATCAAGACGGCGTCGATAGGGCTTTTGACCGCTCTGTTGTATAAAAGACTGTCCAATTTCCTGAAAAAACTAAAATTTTAAAAAATTTTAGGCGCGTACGCAAAGGAAATATTTGCAAAATTCAGCGATAGGTATTATAATAAAATCATGGCGATAAAAATAACGAAAACGAGAGCGGAAACGGAAGCGTTCGCCGCCGAATATGCAAAGACGCTAAAAGCGGGCGACGTCGTCCTCTTAGACGGGGATATGGGCGCGGGAAAAACCGTCTTTTCCAAGGGAGTAGCGCGCGGCTTGGGTATTCAAGAGGAAGTAACCAGCCCCACTTACGCGTATATGAACGATTACGACGGGCGGCTTTTTCATTATGATTGTTACCGCATCGAAAGCGTAGAGCAGGCGGAAAATCTCGGGCTTGCCGATTATTTCGATATGGGCGGTATTTGCCTTATCGAGTGGGCGCAGAACATCGCTCCCTTACTGCCGCGCGGCTGTAAACGGGTACGTATCAGAAAGCTGAGCGAAAACGAGCGCGAAATTGAGTATTAAGAAAATGCAGAGGGAAATTATGCAAAATTTTTTGGCGGTGGATACGAGCGGGAATTACTTGACCGTCGTTGCCGTAAAAAACGGAAAAGCGTTTTCGAGTTTTATCGAAAATTGCGCGATGAAGCAATCCGTATCCTTGATGGCGGCGGTGGACGAGGCTTTAAAAAAGGCGGATATGTCATTGGCTGAGTGCGACTTTTTCGCGTCCGTCGTGGGGGCTGGCTCGTTTACGGGGATTCGTATCGGCATTTCGGCGGCGAAGGGATTTTGCTCGGCTTACAATAAACCCTCGTTGCCTATCACCTCTTTCGATTTGGCGGCATATAATGCGATAGACGGAAAAATTTTGTGTATCGTAGACGCTTTACACGATTGCTATTATGCGTGCGGCTACGATAACGGCGAGGCGGTTTCTCCGCCCGCGTATTTAACGGAGGAGGAAGTGCTTGCTTTGGCGGCGGAAGGGTATAAGCTCGTCAGCTGTCAACCCGCGCCGATTGCAAATAAGGCGGCGCTTCTTATCGTCGACCCCGTCGCGGGGTTGGAAAAAGCGGCAACCGCTTTGGCGGAGAAAAATGCGTTTGCACCTCTCACTGCGGTGTACGTGCGCAAGAGCTCGGCAGAAATAAATTTAGGGAAATGACGGGGGCAGGTACGCGTTTATGGACGTAAATATACGGGAATGGACGGAAAACGACGCGGCGAGCGCGGCGCTTATCGAGCGCGCGTGCTTTAAAGAGCCGTGGACGTTGGAAACCGTAAAACAATGCTTCCGTTATCCGCATTTTTTAGGGTACGTTTTAGAGGCGGACGGAGAGATCGTCGGCTACGTGTGCGGGAGCTCGATGTTTGAGGATTCCGAATTGATGCGTATCGCCGTACTCCCCAAGCACCGCGGAAAGGGATTTGGCAAATTGCTTTTAGAGCGTTTTCTCGAGGGGGTAGCAAGGCGCGGTGCAGAACGAACGTTTTTGGAGGTCCGCGCTTCCAACGAAGCGGCGCTTGGGCTGTATCTTAAAAACGGATTTCAAAAAAACCGACTGCGCAAACGGTATTATCCCGACGGCGAGGACGCGCTGGAAATGTGCAAAGCGTTGCTTTGCGCGAATTGACTTTGAAGCATATATAAATCGTTGGTTTATAAGTGCTGAATGCGGAATGCTGAGTGTTGAAGTTTGGTAATAAATAACAAGGGGGGACGGGGCGACGGTTAGGCTTTCCGACGTTTCGTTTTTACAAAAGGGAAAAGGGAAGGATTTGTTATTTTTGCACGGGTATATGTCCTCGAAAGAGGCGTTTACGCGGCAGATAGAGTATTTTTCGAGGTTTTATCGCGTAACGGCGATAGACTTTTTGGGTTTTGGAAAAAGCAAACCGTTGGAGGCGCCCTTTTCGGTGGGCGATTATGCGGCGTGGCTGAGCGAAGTAACCTTTTTGCTCCGTTTAAAAAAGCCGTCCGTGGTTGCGCATTCGTTTGGATGCAGAGTGGCTATCAAGGCGGCGGCGCAGGATAACGGCTTATTCGATAAGCTGGTTTTGACGGGTGCGGCGGGCGTGATTTTACGGCGTGGGTTTATCTACCGCGTAAAAGTGGGCGCGTATCGGTTGGTCAAAAAATTTGCGCCTGCGTTTGCGGAGCGGAAATTTGGGAGCGCGGAGTACCGCACTCTGCCGCCCCTAATGAAAGAAAGCTATAAAAAAATCGTCAACGAGGATTTGCGCGCTTGCGCGAGAAAGGTAAAAAATCCCGTGCTGATCGTGCAAGGCAAAGAAGATACCGTAACGCCCATGAAAGAGGCGCAGGCGTATTTGGCAAGTTTTCCTTGCGCAACGCTACGCGTGATGGACGGCGGACATTTTGCCTTTACGGAAAGGGCGTTGGCGTTTAATTTAATCACAGAGGAATTTTTATATGATTGAACACGTTTTGAGGGGAATAGCCGCAGTCGTTACCGCGTTTTTGTTCTGTGCGTCTACGCAAAAGGCGGCGGGCGCTTTGCAACAGAGCGGTTATAAAAACGGCGCGTTTTTGCGTTGGCTGGGCAAAAAAGGAAATTTGTATTTCAACCGCTTGGCGGTGTTTGCGCTCTGCCTTGCGTTGACCTCGGGGATTTTCTCCCTCAGCTTTTCCTTCCTTGGCGAAAAGATAGCGTTGACGTGCGCCGCTTTGCCTTTCTTGGGGCTTTCCTTGCTCTTTTATTGGGCAGATTATCGCTTTGCCCTGAAAGTGCCTTTTAAGCGTACGGGGCGTTTTAACCGTCTATTCGTCGGGTACGTGATTTTGACGGCAGCGGCAGGATTTGGGCTTTTGAGCTTGTTGGGCTGGTTGAAAGAAATAAACGGTTCGCAAATCTACGCGCTCGTGGCGTATATTCCGTATGCGGTCATGCCCGTGGCGTTGCCCTTGCTTTTGTGCTTGACCAATTTGATTTTGGGCGTTTTTGAGGGCGCGAGAAACAAAAAATTCGTAAAACGTGCGGGGCAGGTATTAGACGAAAGTCAAACCGTTCGTATCGGTATCGTGGGGAGCTACGGCAAAACGTCCGTAAAAAATATCCTTGCAACCTTGCTTCAAGAGAAGTTTTCGGCGGTGGCTACCCCCGAATCCTACAATACGCCGATGGGGATAGCGAAAACCGTCCTTTCGGGCGAATTTGCGGGCAAGCAAATTTTTATTGCGGAGATGGGCGCGCGCAAAACGGGGGATATCGCCGAGCTTTGCGATTTGGTAAAACCCGATTACGCGATTTTCACGGGCGTGTGCGCGCAGCATATGCAAACGTTCGGCTCGGTGCAAAACGCGTGGACGGAAAAGAGTGAAATTTTAAAATGCGGCGCAAAGAGGGTCGTTTGCGGCGAGGGCTTGCGCGAGCGTATCGAAAGCGAATTTTCGGGCGCGGATTGCGTGGCGTATGCCGAGCGTGTAAGCAACCTTTCCCTGCAAGCGACGTGCACGGAATTTACCCTTTGCGTGGACGGGAAGGAAATTTCCGTTTCGACAAAGCTGCTTGGCGGCGCGGCGGTGGAAAATATCGCGTTGGCGGCGCGGCTTTGCAGAGAGCTTGGCATGACGGCGGAAGAAATCGGGGCGGGGATTGCGAAATTGCAGCCCGTTCCGCACAGATTACAACTTATCGAAAGCGGCGGCGCGTATATTTTGGACGACGGCTACAACTGCAACGTAGTCGGCGCAAAAGAGGCGCTTTCGGCGCTTAGCCGTTTTGCGGGCAGAAAGTGCGTGGTAACGCCGGGTATCGTCGAATGTGGCGTGTTGGAAGAAAAAATCAACGGCGAGCTGGGCGAAGAAATTGCCAAAATCGCGCCCGATAAAGTGATTTTGGTGGGCGAAACGTTGGTCGGCGCGGTGAAAGACGGATATAAAAACGCGGGCGGCGACGAAAAGAAACTGTCCGTCGTCAAAGATTTAAAGGGCGCGCAAACGGCGCTTGGCGAGTGGGTAGGCGCGGGCGACGCCGTTCTGTTTTTAAACGATTTGCCCGACGTGTATTAAAAGTAAAGTTTTTAAAATACTGAGTGCTAAATGCGGAATGCAAAATTAAGGATAAAATAAAAAGAAACACCAAAGCGGAAAAATATTCGCGGAGGTGTTTTTTTATGCGCAAGGTCGTGGTGTTGTTTGGGGGTAAGTCGTGCGAGCGGGAAATTTCCGTGTTGACGGGGGTGTTTGCGGTGAATATTTTGCAGGCGGCAGGACACGGCGTTCTGCCCGTTTATATTCATACGGACGGAAAAACGTATACGGCGGCAGGCATGACGGACGTGGGATTTTTTCGCAATTTTAGCCGCGCAAAATCCAAAGAAATTTTCTTTTACGGGCATACCGTGTATGCGTTGAACGAGAAAAAAGGCAAAATAAAACCCATATTTGTTGCGGAGGCGGCGCTCAATTGCTGCCACGGCGGACTTGGCGAAGGGGGCGGCGTTTCTGCGCTTATGGCGTGGCAGGGGATTCCGCTCGCCTCGCCCGATTTGACGGCGTCGGGTGTGTTTATCGATAAATGCTTGACCAAGGTGGCGATGCGCGGGCTGAATATCCCCGTCGTTGATTACGTCCGCGTTAACGAGCGCGATTATCAAAAGCGGGGGGCTTTTTTATTAAAAACGATTGGGAGCAGACTAAAATTCCCCGTCGTCGTAAAGCCCGCGCATTTGGGTTCGTCTATCGGTATTTCCGTCGCAAAAAACGAGGGGGAAGCCAAGACGGCAATCGAACACGCTTTCGCCATTGATGACCGCGTCATTATCGAGCGGTATTTGGAGGATAAGCAGGACGTCAACTGCGCGGCGTATTCCGTCGGCGGTGAGATTTTTGTTTCCGAGCCCGAAAAAGCGTTTGGCGACGGCTTATATTCCTTTGAGGAAAAATACGTCAAACGGGGTGCGGACGGCGTGCGCGGAAAAGGGGAAATTTCCGCAAATCAAGGGGGCAGGTATGCGGCGAACGGCGATTTTAGCAAGGAAATACGGGATAAGATCCGTGCGTATACCCGAACGATTTACAAGCGAATGAACTTAAAAGGTATCGTCCGTATGGATTTTTTGCTTTCGCAAGGCAAAATTTATCTTTGTGAGGTGAATACCGTGCCCGGCTCGCTTGCCTATTATCTGTTTTGCGAAAGGATTTCGGACGCCAAGCGGTTGTTTACGGCAATCATAGAAGATGCGATTTTCGCCGCGCAAGCCGACAAAAAAGGGCTTATCACGACGGGGATTTTGGACGGCGTGCAAATCAAGCGAAAATAAAAAATTTTTTTGTAAAATATGGTTAAAATACTTGACAAAAGTGGGGGGGGGGGGTATGATATACTTAACTTGAAATAATATATTTTACGGAGGATAAATATGGACGAAACAACGGTAAAAAAATGTCCGCAATGCGGTTCTATCGTCGTGGAAAACAATTTGTTTTGCGCGGCTTGCGGATATAAGCTTCGCGAAAAAACGGAAAACGATTTGACGGAAGCGGAAAAGGCTAAGCGTGATGAAAATGAGTACATTGAGGCGAAAAAGACTTTGTCGTCTTCTATGAACGCAATCAGCATCATTCAAACGATTGCTTATTATGCGATTTACGCTGGTTTTATCGTGCTTTTGTTGTTTGGGTTTGGTATCATAGGGAAGAAAATGAACTTCAACTTGCTTTCGATTTTATATCACCCGACTTTCTTGGCGTTGTTCTTTGCAAGCTATATCTTCGTTTTAAGCACAATCGATTGTATCGGCTTGCATATAGGTATTAAAACGGTGAAGGAATATCGGATAAACGTAAAACGCTTTGCCAAGGTTTCGCTTGTGCGTTTGGTTAAAATGAAAGCCAAGAAAAATATGTTCCAATTGGTGGAGTTTACAGGTTCTGCAATAAATATAAAAACCACAACAAAGAATGCGACACTTTCTGACGAAGCAAGAGCTTGTAGAATCGTTTTGGCGGCGGCGACCCCCGAAATTGAAAAGAGATTTCGCGTTGAATTGTTGATTAGACAGCTTTTGCTCATAGTTGCTTCCGTGGTAGCGGTGTTTTTGTACGCGCCCTTGGGCGTTTGGTTCCAAGGATTAGGAATGTTTGCTTACTTCGTGCAAATCTTGATTGTTCTTGGAATAATCAGTCTTTCCGGTATAGCGTCTATGATTATTTCCTTAAAGAGAATTAAAATGCAAGAAGAATGGTTTAATTCCGAAGCAAGCGACGAGGTTGTACAAGAAAGCCGCATGGAAAGTGTGGAAGGCGAGCAGGGCTTTGACGTGTAATTCATATAATTTTTCGATAATATTATCCATATATTCACCTTAACCAATATTATAGTAAGTTATTGGCGTACTGTCAAGTATTAACTTACCTATTTTCGGTATAATTTTAATATGGAATTTAAAGAAAGATTTAATGAATTGATAAAAATCAGCGGAAAATCGCAGGTGCAGATTGCGGAAGAAATTAACGTTTCCAAGCAGTGTGTCAGCGATTATAAGTCGGGGAAAAGCTGTCCGTCTTTGGAAACGCTTTGTTTGATTTGCAAGTGTTTAGAGGTCAGCGCAGATTATCTTTTGGGGCTGACGGACGAATATTGACGCGGCGGCTCAATGCGTTATATTAGAATTTTAATTTTATACGATAAACAAAACGCTCTCGTAAGGTCGGGGCGTTTTTCTTTTTCTTATAAAGAAAACTTTGCGCGAGGCGTATGGAAATTATTGCTTTTTATTCGGGATTTTGGTATAATGTCGAAGAAATGTAGAAAAAACGAGGTTTTTTATGGCTACGGGTGAATTTACCGATAAAGTGAAAATTTTAATTAAGGCAGGCGACGGCGGCGACGGCATGAATTCCTTTAAAGCCTATAAGGGTAAGCCTGCGTGCGGCCCCGACGGCGGCGACGGCGGTAAGGGTGGCGACGTATATTTCGTTGGCGATAAAGACATGAACGACTTGTTTCCTTTCCGTTTTACCTCTCGTTTCCTTGCGGAAAACGGCGGTATGGGCGGTACGCAAAAATGCTTTGGCAAGGGCGGTAAGGACGTGTTTATCAAAGTGCCTTTGGGGACGCTCGTCCGCGACGAAGAGAGCGGCAGGCTCATTTGCGATATATTCGAGGACGGACAAAAGGTACTGGTTGCGCGCGGTGGAAACGGCGGTAAGGGGAACGTGCGCTTTACGACGGCGCGCCGTCATGCCCCCAACTTTGCGCAAAAGGGCGAAAAGGTCAAGCAGCATTACGTGATTTTGGAGCTCAAAGTGATTGCGGACGTCGGCTTCGTCGGCTTCCCCAACGTGGGCAAGAGTACTCTGCTTTCCAAAATTTCGGCGGCTCGTCCCAAAATTGCAAATTACCATTTCACCACCCTTTCCCCCAACCTTGGCGTGGTGCGCTATTACGATAAATCTTTTGTGGCGGCGGATATCCCCGGACTTATCGAGGGCGCGGCGCAGGGCGCGGGGTTAGGACACGATTTCTTGCGCCATATCGAACGTACACGTATGCTCTGCCACGTCGTGGATATTTCGGGCTGCGAGGGGCGCGACCCTATCGAGGACTTTAAGAAAATCAACGCCGAACTCAAAGAGTTCAGCGCGGAATTGGCTGCCCGTCCGCAGGTGATCGTCTGCAATAAATGCGACGTATACGGCGCGGAGGACAACCTCAAAGCGTTCAAGAAAAAGTACGGCAGAAAGTATAAGATTTTCCCCATCACCGCGCTTTCGGGCGAGGGCACGAGAGAGCTTATCGAGGGGATTTTGGCGGTGCTTTCCGAGCTGCCGCCCGTCGAGCCTATCCCCGTAGACGAAGAATTTGAATACAAGGCGAACGACGATTTGGGCTTTGAAATTTTCAAGGACGAGGACGGCGTTTACGTAGTCGTCGGCGGCTTGGTGGATATGCTCTGCCGTAACGTCGTTTTGAATAACCCCGATTCCATGCTTTATTTCCAAAAGGTATTGCGCCTGCGCGGCGTCATCAAAGAGCTTGTAAAAATGGGCTGTCAAGAGGGGGATACGGTGTCTATTGGCGAAGTCGAATTCGACTTCGTACCGTGAGGATTCGCCGAATTTCTTTTCAAAGAAAACAAATATCGGCGAGGGCGAGCGGTATGATAAAATCAAAAAAGGAAGATGAAAAATGAACATTGTTACGAACGAAAATATTACGAGTAAGCAACGGAGCAAGCTCCGTTCGTTGGCGTCTACGCTTGCGCCCATTACGCAAATCGGCAAGGGCGGCATTACGGACAATCTGTTAAAGACCCTTTCCGACGCGTTGGAAGCAAAGGAGCTTATCAAGGTTACCGTTTTGGAAAACGCAGAGGACACCCCTCGCGCCATCGCGGAAAACGTAGCCGAGCTGTTGGGCGCGATTTGCGTTACCGTTATCGGCAGAAAAGCGATTTTTTACCGTTATTCGAGCCGCGACAAGTTTGCGCACCTTGAATTCTAAACAAACCGAGTTTGCATCCGGTCTTACTGCTTTCCGCCCGTTTTTACGTGGTGCTTTACTGTGTGGGCAGGCGGTTTCAAAAAAACTTTTTTCCGTTTGCGTTTAAAAAGGAAAAAATTGCTGTATATATAAGGCGAAAACAAAAAGAGAGGTTGGCGTTATGGAAAACGAAGAATTGAAAGAAGAAACGGTTGCGCAGGAAGCCGCACCCGAAAAAAATGAAAAACCCAAAAAGAAGAAAAAATCGGATATAGAGCTTGAAAAAGCGCTTGCGGACGCGGAAGAAAGCAAGCGTAAATGGTATGCGGTAACTGCGGAATACGAAAATTACCGCCGCCGCACCCAAAACCAAGCGGCGCAACGCTACCAAGAGGGCAGAAACGACGTCGTAGCTTCCCTTTTCCCCGTCGGCGACAATTTGGAACGCGCGATTTCTTCTTGCTCGGACGAAAACACCAAGCAGGGCTTGGATATGATTTTGAAAGCGTACAAAAAGGTGCTTGAAAGCGAGGGCGTTGAAGAAATCGACCCCGTTGGTCAAGCCTTCGACGCGGCGACGATGGAGGCGATTATGGCTATGCCCGCGGCGGACGGCGAGGAAAGCGGTATCGTCAAGCAGGTGTACGTCAAGGGCTATAAAAAAGGCGAAAAGGTGTTGCGCTACGCGCAGGTCATCGTTACGCAATAAGCAAAATAAATCCGCTCTCATTATTGGGAACGGATTTTCTTTTACAAGGGGAAACTATGCAATTATACGTAAAAAAATTTGAGGAATTGAGCTTGGACGAGCTGTACGACATTTTGGCGGCGCGCGCGGACGTGTTTATTATGGAACAGAACTGCGTTTGCTTCGACCCCGACGGCGCGGATAAAGAGGCGTATCACGTCTATTATAAAGAGGACGGAAAAATCGTGGCGTACCTGCGCGTTATCGACAAGGGAAAACGCTTGGACGAGGTGTCTATCGGGCGCGTGATTTCCTTAAAACGCCGCTGTGGTTTGGGCACTGCCTTAATGAAAGAGGGCTTACGCGTGGCAAAGGAAAAATTCGGTGCGGAAAAGGTAAAAATCGGCGCGCAGCTCTATGCAAAACCCTTTTACGAGGGCGTGGGCTTTAAGCAGGTTTCCGAGCAGTATTTAGAGGACGACATTCCGCATATTTATATGCTTGCGGAGGTGTAAAAAACCGAACGTCATACCGAGCGAGCCGTAGGCGAATCGAGTAAACTATGTCATACCGAGCGGAGCCGTAGGCGAATCGAGTAAACTATGTCATACCGAGCGGAGCAACTTGTTGCGTAGTCGAGTGTATCTCTCTTTATTTATGGGAAACGCTCCACGCAGTCGCTGCGCTCGCTTGGTCGGTATGACAAAGGACATTTGAAATGTTTGAAAAGAATTTTAAATGACGGAAGGCTCAGTTTTGTAACCGAGCTTTTTTCTTTGAAAAAAGTGTTGACTAAAGTGCATAAAAGTGGTAAAATAGAAGTGCGAACTCAATTAAATACGTGCAGGAGTATACTTATGGGGCATAAGTGTACCTTTTCGCTTACATACAAATCTTCTGTACGAACGATTTTAATTGAGTGTCGCAACTTTGGCGAACAAGTCACTTTTGTCGGTGTCGGCTTGTTTGCAAGTCGGCACTTTTATTTTACAAAAAAAACGGAGGCATGCCAATGAAAAGAAGAAAAATTTGGATATCAATTTTATTGGGGCTTTGCGCTTGCTTTATGAGTGCAACGTATTTTTCTGCGTGCGAAAATCTCACCCACACGCACACCTATACTTCACAAACGACAAATGCGACGTGCGGTGAAAAGGGTTTGATTACCTATACTTGCGATTGCGGGGATACCTATACGGAAGAAATTCCTGCGACGGACGCGCACGTTTGGGATGAGGGCAAAAAAACTGTTTCGCCAAGTTGCACAGAGGAGGGAGAAACGATTTACACGTGCACGGTTTGTAAAACTGCGACGAAGACCGCTCCAATCGAAAAGCTGCCTCATGAATATGCCGCCGAGTGGAGCTATAACGAAACACACCACTACCACGAGTGCAAATGCGGTGATAAGGCAGACGAAGCGGCGCACGTTCCGTCCGCACCCGCTACGGAAGAGACTGCGCAAACGTGTACGGTATGCGGTTACGTAATTCAAGATAGATTGGGTATCATGTTTAATACGCTTACCGTAGCTGATAGAAAGGTTTACGGTAAGGTTGATAATGCCGTAACGGAATTTATTTTTAGCGACGAGATAACTGTGAACGGCAAGGCAAGTTACGTAGTGTCGGCGGATGAAGACGGTACGCAGACGTTAGAAAATACCATTTCGCTTGAAGTGGGGGATAACGTTGTATACGTAATTGAAAGCATTGATAATGAAATCACGAAAGTCTATACGGTAACGATTCGTCGCAGACCTATATACACTGTCGTGTTTGAAACAGACGGCGGTACGGCGGTGGAAAGCCAAACGGTAGAAGAAGACAGCCTTGCCACCGAGCCCGAAACGACGAAAACAGGCTATACCTTCTTGGCGTGGGATTACGATTTTTCTACCCCCATTACCCAAGATACGAAGATAACGGCAAGTTGGAAAGCCAATGAAGATACGAGCTATAAGGTAAATTATTATCTGCAAAACCTTGAAAACGATGAGTATACCTTAACGGAAACAGACGAACTCACGGGCACGACGGACACCACCGTTACAGCAGAAATTAAGACTTTCGAGCACTTTACATATAATGAAGGCGTTGGTACGGTCAGCGGCAACGTTGACAGCGACGGCGGTCAAGTACTGAGCGTCTATTATACGAGAAACACGTATACCTTGTCTGTCAATGATTCTTCCATAGCCTCTATTACAAGTGAGGGCACGTATAAATACGGCACGGAATTAACGTCGACGGTAACGAATTACCTTGGCTATGATTTCTTGGGCTGGTATAGCGGCGAAACGTTGATTTCAACGGATACGGTTTATACGTTTACCTTAGTGCAAAACGTGACGGCAAAAGTTGCGGTAAACGTAGGGATGCAATATTTTACTTTCACGTCTACGACAACCACCTGTACAATAACAGGCATAACGGATAAAACGTTAACGGAAATTGTAATTCCCAATTGCGTGACGAGCATCGATAATTCTGCGTTTTCTAATTGTACCAAATTAAGAAGTGTGATTATTGGTAACAGCGTAACGAGTATCGGTAATTCTGCGTTCTATTGGTGCAGTAGCTTGAAAGAAATTGTAATTCCCGACAGCGTAACGAGTATCGGTAATTCTGCGTTCTATTGGTGCAGTAGCTTGAAAGAAATTGTAATTCCCGACAGCGTAACGAGTATTGGTAATTCTATGTTCTATGGTTGCAATAGATTGACGGAAATTGTAATTCCGGACAGCGTAACGAGTATTGGTAATTCTGCGTTTGAGAGTTGCAGTAAATTAACAAATGTAACCATTAGTAGCAGCGTAGCAAGCATTGGCAAGTCCGCGTTTGAGGATTGCGAGGGCTTGACGGAAATTGCAATTCCAAACAGTTTGACAAGTATTGGAAACGATGCATTTTATAATTGTAGCAACTTAACAGGAGTATACATCACAGATATAGAGGATTGGTGTAATATTGCGTTTGATAATTTTTATTCAAATCCTCTGTGTTACGCAAATAATTTGTATTTGGATAAGGAGCTTGTAACGAAAATCGTGTTCCCCGATACTCTCTTAAGCATCGGTGATTATGCGTTTAGTGGTTGCAATAGTTTGTTGGAAGTCGTAATTCCCGAAAGTGTGAAGAGCATTGGTTCGTCTGCTTTCTATAATTGCAATAGCTTGGCAGACATCACGTTGCCGTTTGTCGGCGCAACGAAAGATGGAAAGAGCGATACGCACTTTGGTTATATCTTCGGGGCAAGCAGTTCTAGTAAAAACGATGATTATGTACCTGCTTCTTTAAAATCGGTAACAGTTACGTCCGTAACGAGCATCGGTTCATATGCTTTCGCAGGTTGTAGTAGCTTGACGGGTATCGTTATTCCCGACGACGTAACGAGTATTGGAAATTATGCGTTCTATGATTGCAGTAGTCTGACGGAAATTAAAATCCCCGACAGCGTAACGAGTATTGCAAGTTGGACGTTCTATGGATGCAATAGCTTGAAGACTATTACTTTGCCTTTTGTAGGCGCAAGTATGTCGGCAAGTAATGGGTACGACCAAGTACTTGGATATATTTTCGGGTACGAAGTATCGGCAGATGCGATTGAAGGCACAACACTACAATACATAGATACTTCTAAGATTACGTATTATAGATATTATATTCCCATGTCGTTAAGGTCGATAACGATAACGGGTGGGGAGCAAATTAGTTGGGCATTTTATAATTGTACGTATTTAACGGAAATCGTGCTTCCCGACAGCGTAACGCAAATTGACTTTTACTCGTTCCTTAATTGTGATAGTTTGATAAATATCACTTTACCCTTTGTTGGTCACAAAAAAGATGGAAAAAATAATACGCATTTGGGTTACATTTTTGGGGCGAGCAGCTATAATGAAAACTGGGATGATGTGCCCGCTTCTTTAAGATCCGTGACAATTACTTCTGCAACGAACATTGGCGATTATGCGTTCTCTGATTGTAGTAGTCTGACGGAAATCGTGCTTCCCGACGGCGTAACGAGTATTGGAAATTATGCGTTCTCTAGGTGCAGTGGCTTAACGGAAATTGTAATTCCCGACAGCGTAACGAGTATCGGTGATGATGCTTTCAAGGTTTGCAGTAGTTTGACAGAAATCGTAATACCCGACAGCGTAAAGAGTATCGGTTCCTCTGCTTTCCAAGCTTGTAGTAGTCTGACGGAAATCGTAATACCCGGCAGCGTAAAGAGTATTGGTGATTCTGCGTTCTACGGTTGTAGTATTTTAACGGATATTACAGTAAACGAAAATAATACGGCATATAAATCTGTGGGTGGGATATTATATAGTAAAGACGGGGAAAAGTTGATATGGTATCCGTGTGCAAAAACGGCAACAAAGTTTGCGATACCTGATAGCGTAACGAGCATTGGTTCTTCTGCGTTCTCTGGTTGTAGTAGCTTGACGGAAATCGTGCTTCCCGACAGCGTAACGAGTATCGGTTGGTCTGCGTTCTCTGGTTGTAGTAGCTTGACGGAAATCGTGCTTCCCGACAGCGTAACGAGTATCGGCGAGCGAGCGTTCTATAACTGTAGTAGCTTGACGGAAATCGTGCTTCCCGACAGCGTAACGAGTATTGGCAATTATACGTTCTATAACTGCAGTAGTCTGACGGAAATCGTAATACCTGAGAGCGTAACGAGTATCGGTTGGTATGCGTTCTATAATTGCAGTAGTTTGACGGAAATCGTGCTTCCCGACAGCGTAACGAGCATTGGTTCTTCTGCGTTCTTTGATTGTAGTAGCTTGACGGAAATCGTAATACCCGACAGCGTAACGAGCATTGGTGATTCTGCGTTCTCTGGTTGTAGTAGCTTGACGGAAATCGTAATACCCGACAACATAACGAGTATTGACAATTATGCTTTCAAGAATTGCAGTGGTTTGACGGAAATCGTGCTTCCCGACAGCTTAACGAGTATTGGTAGTGATGCTTTCTATAATTGCAGTAGTTTAACGGAAATCGTAATACCTGACAGCGTAACGAGTATCGGTGATGATGCTTTCTATAATTGCAGTAGTTTGACGATTTATTGCGAAGCGGAAAATCAGCCCGAAGGTTGGGATAGCTATTGGAATCTTTCAAATAGACCCGTTTATTGGTACAGCGAAAATGAGCCTGCGCTCAACGTAGACGGCACGGCATACGAAGGGAATTATTGGAAGTATGATGAAAACGGCGAGATTGATATTTGGACGAAAGAAACGGTATAAAAATTTCCGTTAACAGTAAAACGATAGGGGCAGGTGTGCGTTGAACGCACGCCTGCCCGTTTTAAATGTGAAATGAGAAGTGCGAAATAGGGAAAATGTCATACCGAGCGGAGCAACTTGTTGCGTAGTCGAGTGTATCTCTCTTTATTTATGGGATACGCTCCACGCGGTTGCGCTTGGGACGCTCGCGGGCTCGCTATTCCGTCGCAGATATATCTGCTCCTTACGGTATGACGGTGGGGGATACGCTCCACGCGGTTGCTCCGCAACCTTGGTCGGTATGACAATGGGGAGATACGCTCCACGCAGTCGCTGCGCTCCTTTGGTCGGTATGACAAGTAAATGCTGACTGTGGAATGCGGAATGCGGAATTGTGTAAAAATTCTCTGTAAATTTATAAAAATTATTAGGATTAAGTCTTGACAACAGGAAAATTCTGTATTATAATAAAGAAAAAAGCGGCGGGGCTCGCTTTATTAAAGGAGAAAAATTATGATTAGCTTGAAAGATAAAGTGGTTATTATTACGGGCGGCGGCAGAGGCATTGGCTTTGGGCTTTCGACGGCGTTTGCAAAGGCGGGCGCGAAGCTCGTTATTACGGGCAGAACGGAAAGCACCCTGCTTTCCGCAAAGGAAAAATTAGAAGCGGCGCACGGCTGTGAGGTTTTGTGCGTAACGGCAGACGGCGCGGACGAGGCGGCTATCCAAAACGTTATCGATAAGACGGTGGAAAAATTCGGGCGCATTGACGCGGTAGTGAACAACGCGCAGGCTTCCGCTTCGGGCAAGATGCTTATTGACCACACCAAAGAGGATTTAGACCTTGCCATTTATTCGGGCATTTACGCGACCTTCTTTTATATGCAAAAGGCGTTTCCGTACCTTAAAGAGAGCAAGGGTGCGGTGGTGAATTTTGCGAGCGGCGCAGGGCTTTTCGGGCGCATAGCGCAATCGTCCTACGCGGCGGCGAAAGAGGGTATCCGCGGTTTGTCGCGCGTGGCGGCGACGGAGTGGGCGCCCTACGGCGTGCGCGTGAACGTGATTTGCCCCTTGGCGATGACGGAAGGCTTGCAGAAATTTAAGGAAGAATATCCCGAACGCTACGAACAGACCATCAAGGGCGTGCCCATGGGCAGATTCGCCGACCCCGAGCAGGACGTTGGCGGTATGTGCGTATTCCTCTGCTCCGATTTGGCGAGCTACGTAACGGGGGAGACGATAACGCTTCAAGGCGGCAGCGGTTTGCGCCCGTAAAACGGAGAATATGCGGCGCAATACAGCGTTAAGTCGCTACGTATAAGGGCGCATCTTCACGCCTCGGCGGTATTCGCCTTGCTCGTTTACGCACAAGTAAAGTCTCATCGGCGAAGCTTCCGCGCTCGGCGCAAATCTACAACCCTTCTCCGTAGCGCCGACGAGCAAACGTAGGGTCTATGTACGCTCCCGTCGGGGTACTCACAGCGCCTTGTCTTGCTTGCATCTTGCTTCGTTTTACCTATTTGGATGGGGCGAGGGGGTACTACAGCGCCTTGTCTTGCCTGAATCTTGCTCCGTTTTACCTGTTTTGACGGGGCGGAGTAAATTTATAAAGTAAAGGAAATTATTATGACGGAATTTGAAAAAATGAGCGCAGGGAAGTTGTACGATACTTCCGAAAAAGAATTGGCGAAGCTCCGTTGCAAGGCGCATAAGTTAAGCAAAGATTACAACGATACCTACGAGGACGAGGAAGAAAAACGCGCGGCGATTTTAAAGGAGCTCTGTCCCAATTTAGGTAAGGGTACGTACCTGCAAGGGCCCGTGCAATTCGATTACGGCATCAACTTTTTTACGGGCGAAAATTGCTATGTGAATTTCAATTTGACGGTGCTTGACTGCGCGCCCGTTACCTTAGGTAACGACGTATTCATCGGCCCGAACTGCCAACTTGTGCCGCCCGTACACCCCTTGCTTATCGAGGAGCGGAAAATATATCAAAAAGAGGACGGTACGCCGTACGATATCGAATACGCCAAGCCCGTCGTCATTAAAAGCGGCGTGTGGCTGGCTTCGGGCGTTACCGTTTGCGGCGGCGTAACGATTGGGGAAAACTCCGTCATCGGCGCGGGGAGCGTAGTAACGAAGGATATTCCCGCAAACGTATTTGCGGCGGGCAATCCCTGTCGCGTGATACGCGCCATCACCCCCGAGGACAGCGTTTACAAGAAAAAGGAATTGTTATAAGAAAAAAGCTCGGTTTTGCCGAGCTTTTTTCATTGAAAAGGCGGGAAATTTTGTCAAAAATATTGACAATCGGCTTTGCGTGGTATATAATAAGGGCAATCGATTTTACTAAGGAGGAGTTTTATGGTTTGTAAAACTTGTGGAACGGAGTGCGGCGACGAAAGCGTTTGCCCTATGTGCGGTTGTAACCCCAACGAGGAATTTGGGGTGGATATGGGCGGCGAAAGCGCAAATAACGCGCCGAGGCAGACGACAAACGACGAGCCTGTAGGCGCTATACCGCAAAACAACAATCAACACGACGAGCCGGTGGATCCAATCAAAGAGAAGAAATCCTTGCCGGGTATGGGTTGGTTTAAGTTCACCATTTACTTTTCGCTTTGGGCGAATATGGCGTTGAATATCCTCAATGCGATTTTGATGTGGACGGGAGCTTCGTATGGGGTGGACGCAGAGCGCGTATACGAAGTATTTCCTTCCTTAAAAGGCACGGACGTATTTATCGGCGTTTTGTATTTGGCGTTGGCGGTGTATGCAATTTTCGTTCGTATCCGTTTGGCAAACTTTAAAAAGGGAAGTCCTATGCTTTTACATATACTCGTCGCGGCGAATTTGGGTATCACCCTCTTGTATGCGATAATCGCGTCGGGGATCACGGGTATATCCTTTGGGGAATTGATATCGGGCAATATTGCGCAAATGATAGGCGTTGCGGTGTTGTTGGTGGTAAATATCGTATATTACAACAAGCACGCGGATTTATTTACAAATGAAGTAGGCGCAACAGCGTCTGTTCCCGTAGTAACGGCAAATGCGCCCACAGGGTTCGAGGTGATGACACCTGCAAATGGTGAAAAAGTAATTGCGCCTTTCCCTGGCTTGATTAAAAAATTGTTGGTTGCAGAAGGCACAGTGGTAAAAAGGGGACAGCCTATTCTTGTTCTTGAAGCAATGAAAATGGATAACGATATCACCGCGGTTTGCGACGGCGTTATACATTTCCAAGTTATGAAAGGCACAAATGTTGAATCCGACGCGGTACTTGCTGTTATCGCATAATTTAAATAGGAGTTTAAATATGCTCAATAATTTACTCGTAGACATTGGGGGTATTTTCAGGTCTTTGGGTGGTTCGCTTGGCGTAATGAACGGTACGTGGTAAAATTATGCTATCTTTGCGGTAGCCTTCCTCTTGATGCATCTCGTAATATAAAAAACAATCGACAGCCTTGCAGATTTTGCAGGGCTGTTTTTTTGTGCGCCAAAACAATTCCGTAAAAAAATTTTTTGTTTTTTGTGTTTAACTGCCTTTTTTCTCGGTTACATATAACTGTAAATAAAATTCAGCGCCGAAAATTCGGCAGATAAAGGAGTAAAAATTATGGCAGGAAAAGTAATTGGTATTGACCTTGGTACGACAAACTCTTGCGTAGCGGTTATGGAAGGCGGCGAGCCCGTCGTTATCCCCAACGCAGAAGGTTCGAGAACGACCCCTTCCGTCGTTTCTTTCCAAAAAGACGGCTCGCGCGTAGTCGGTCAGGCGGCTAAGCGTCAGGCGGTTGCTAACCCCGATAAGACGATTATTTCCATTAAGCGTCATATGGGTTCGGATTATAAAGTAGACGTTGAAGGAAAAGGATATTCCCCTCAGGAAATTTCCGCAATGACGCTTGCAAAATTGAAGGCGGACGCGGAAGCATATCTTGGACAGAAGGTAACGGAAGCGGTTATCACCTGCCCTGCATATTTCTCGGACAGCCAACGTCAGGCAACCAAGGACGCAGGTAAAATTGCAGGTCTTAACGTGCTTCGTATCATCAACGAGCCCACGGCGGCGGCGCTTGCGTACGGTCTTGATAAGGACAAGGGCGGCAAGGTGATGATTTACGACCTTGGCGGCGGTACGTTCGACGTTTCCATTTTGGAAATTTCCGACGGCGTATTCGAGGTTTTGGCAACGAACGGCGACACGAAGCTCGGCGGCGACGACTGGGATAACAAAATTATCGCTTATCTCGTAGACGAATTCAAAAAATCGCACGCAATCGATTTGTCCAAGGACAAGATGGCGATGCAACGCTTGAAGGAAGCGGCAGAAAAGGCGAAAATCGAACTTTCGGGCATGACTTCGACGAATATTAATTTGCCTTTCATTTCCATGAGCGCGGACGGCCCTCAACACCTCGACGTTACCCTCACGAAGCAGAAATTTGAAACGATGACGGCAGACCTTCTCGACAGAACGGTTGCGCCCATGAAAGCGGCTATGCGCGACGCAGGGCTTTCGTACAGCGATATCGACAAGGTGATCCTCGTCGGCGGTTCGACGCGTATGCCCGCAGTCGTTGCGAAGGTTAAGGAAGTTACGGGCAAAGAACCCTTCAAGGGCATCAACCCCGACGAATGCGTTGCAATCGGCGCGGCGGTACAAGGCGGCGTTTTGACAGGCGAAGTTAAGGACGTATTGCTCCTCGACGTAACCCCGCTTTCCCTCGGTATCGAAACGCTCGGCGGCGTATTCACCCGTATTATCGACAGAAACACGACCATTCCCGTAAAGAAGAGCCAAGTATTCTCGACGGCGGCAGATAACCAAACGAGCGTTGATATCCACGTATTGCAGGGTGAACGCGAGTTCTGTAAAGACAACAAGACCCTCGGCAATTTCATGCTTTCGGGTATTGCTCCCGCTCCCCGCGGCATTCCGCAAATCGAGGTTACTTTCGACATCGACGCAAACGGTATCGTACACGTAACGGCGCAAGACAAGGGCACGGGTAAGTCTACGGACATTACCATCACCTCGTCTACCAACCTTTCCGAGGACGAAATCAACAAAGCTGTCAAAGAAGCGGAACAATTCGCGGAAGAGGACAAGAAGCGCAAGGAAAAAGTGGACAATAAGAACAAGCTCGACGGCATGATCTTCTCCGTTGAACAGACGATGAAAGACGCAGGCGATAAACTTGACGACAACGATAAGTCCACCTTGCAGGCGGCTGTTGACGCGGCGAAGAAAGAGCTTGAAAGCGACGACGATGACCGTATCAAGGCGGCTTACGATAAGCTGATGCAGGACGTTCAGCCCGTATTTACGAAGATGTATCAGGCGGCTGGCGGCGCAAACGGCGGCGAAGCTCCCTCTGGCGACGGCGATACGGAATTCCATCAATAATTAAGTAAAAACGTCCTTACACCCGTACGGGAGTGGGGCAAATGCAAAAACGATTGGTAATGGGTTTGGGAAACCAAACCCTATTCCCTTATTAGAAAGGTCGTTTTGAAAAACCGACGTAAGGTAATCACTATGGCAGATAAAAAAAATTATTACGATATTCTCGGCGTAGGCAAAGACGCGACGCCCGACGAAATTAAAGCCGCGTATCGCAAGCTCGCGATGAAATACCACCCTGACCGCAACCAAGGCGACGAGGCGGCGGCGGAAAAATTTAAAGAGGTCAACGAGGCGCACGAAACCCTCTCCGACCAGCAAAAGCGCGCGGCGTACGATTACGAGCTGGAACACCCCGGCATGGGCGGCGCAGGCGGTTTCGGCGGCTTTGGCGGAGGCGGATTTGAGGATATTTCCGATATTTTCAGCAGTATTTTCAGCGGTTTTGGCGGCGGCACGAGAACGGCGCGTTCGGAAGTCGGCGAGGATATTCAGCGCGAAATGAGCCTCTCGTTTATGGACGCGGCAAAGGGCTGTAAAAAGACGTTTAGCTACGTCCGTAATCAACGTTGCGAAAGCTGCCGCGGTACGGGCGCGAAGAACGGCTCGGCGTATACGTCCTGTTCCCGTTGCGGCGGTAAGGGGGTAATTCAGCAGGTTCAGCAGACGATGTTTGGACGGACGATCCGTCAAAGCCCTTGTCCCGATTGCGACGGCACGGGCAGAAAAATCACGGATAAATGCCCCGACTGTAAAGGCAAGGGCGCACAGCGTAAGGAAACGACGGTTACCATCGATATTCCCGCAGGCGTGGACAACGGCAGTTATATGAAGAAAAAGGGCATGGGTCAAGCGGCGCCGCACGGTGGTCAGGCGGGCGATTTGATCATCGTTTTCCGCGTAGAACCGCATAAGATTTTCGTGCGCGATCAGTTCAATCTCAAGCTGGATTTGTATATTCCGTACAGAACGGCGGTGCTTGGCGGTGTGGTGAAAGTGCCTACGATTGACGAAACCATCGACCTTACCATTCCGGAGGGAACGCAGAGCGGCGCGGTGTTCACAATGCGCGGCAGGGGTATCAGATCCTTGCGTGGCGGCGTGGGGAATTTGATTATCCGCGTGATCGTCGAAGTGCCTACCAAACTTTCCAAAGACCAAAAACGGGAGTTGGAGAGATGGGACAACACCGTGGAATTAAAGCAGTGCGAGCATATGAAAAAATATTCGGATAACGTAGAGGCGTTGTATGGCAAAAAGCCTTATACAAAATAAATAAAATGGAGCGTAAAAACGCTCCATTTTATTTGTTTTTGAGGGGTTAGATAGGGGCAGGTATGCGTTGAAAATGCAAAAAACTTAATATTCGTCGGTTAAGCCAAGTAAATAATCCGCCGAAACCTCGAAAATTTCACACAATTTCTTCAATGACGAAATTGTAGGCTCTTGCTGGTTTTTCTCCCAATAAACAATAGTGGATTGCCCTTGTCCAATTTTTTCGGCTAATTGTTTTTGGGTTAAGTGCCGCTCTAATCTCAATTCTTTAATTTTTTCGCCAAAATCTTGCATATTTTTAGTTTAACACAAAATCATAAAAGCGATTGACAAAATCATAATTATGATTTATAATACTAAAAATCACTAAAATGATTTTATGGAGGCTATTTAAATGAAGAAAGAAGATTTTGGGTGTATGTATAGGATCAAAGAGTATTTTAGCGAGATGGACAGCCAAATTAAAAGGTTTGACTGTGGAGAGGGGAAAAGTCCTGCGTTGGAAGAATTAAAGAAAAAGCGAAAGGCGATGTATAAAATCGTGCGGGAGTTAAACCGTACCGATTTGCAAATTTTATATTATCTGCACAATTTACAACAGATAAGACCCCATCAAATGCTTTCCGCGTTGAAAAAGACGCACGACGCGCAAACAGAGTTGTTTGCGTTGCTATACGAGGATAGCGAAAAATAACAAAACGGAGCGTTGAGGAAACGCTCCGTTTCTTTCATCAAGTTTTAAAATCAGTTTTGACGGTACTCTTTAGGGGAAAGGTTTTTAAATGCCTTAAACGTTTTGATGAAATAGCTAAGGTCGTTAAAGCCGCAATCAAATGCGATTTGCGTTACGGAAAGGTCGCTGCCGAGCAATTTTCTCGCCGCGCGCTCTATCCGATACGCCATCAAATAACTAATGGGGGTCGTGCCCGTCATATCTTTGAAAAACTTACAAAAATACTTTTCGGAAAAGCCTGCCACCGCAGACATATCCTCTAAGGTAACGTTTTTGTCAAAATTTTCGCGGATATATTTTAACACCGTTTTCAGCTTGACTACTTTTTTCTCGTCGTGCATGGACGTGGGGGGCAGGTGCGAGATGAATTCCGATTTTTCCTGCATTTCCCCCAAAAGCGAGTGAAATAATCCGATGACCTTAAAGGGGGAGCCGTCCTTTCCGATTTCGTCGAAAATGGCGTGAATGAGCGCAGCGGTATTTTTCGAGGTCGGGCGTTCGTGTAAAAAGCAGTTCCGCGTCAGCAAATCATCGATGAACGCGTCGCATTTTGCGTTCCCCGGCTTTAAGAAAGCGAGGTTGAATACGATGCACTCGTAACGGCAATCCTTTGGGGTTGCGCCGTGGACGGTTTCGCTGTTTACAATCGCTACGTCGCCGCTTTGCAAATTCAGCGTTCGGTTGTCTAAAGTCAAAGTCAACTCGCCGTCCAAAACGCGGATAAGCTCGAGGTTTGTGTGCCAATGAAACGCCATTTCGTATTTAGGGTGTAAGGCGTCTACGCGGTACAGTTCAAAGGGAAAATCTTCTTCGCCGTGTTGTTTTAATTCGTTGAAAATCATATTTTTCCTATAAATGTGAAAATAATTATACTTTTTTCCCATTATATCACTTGTAATGAAAAAAATCAAGTATATAATTATATATAGAAAAGATTTTTACGATAGAGGCGAGCGTGCGGAAAGCGCATTTTAAGCGCGGTACGTATTGCGATGCAATCGAATAGGAAATTTTGGCTGACGCGGCGGCGTCGGTATGAAATAAATAAACCTTTTTGGAGGGAAAAATATTATGGCAGAATGTAGATACATCGGCGGCTATCCCGTAATCGGTATCCGCCCCATCGTTGACGGCAGAAGAGGGCCCATGCAACTTAGAGAAAGCCTGGAAGGACAGGTTATGGCAATGGCGAACGCCGCAAAGAAATTGTTTGAAGAAAACCTTTTCTATTCCAACGGCGACCCCGTCAAAGTCGTTATGGCGGACACGTCTATTGGCCGTGTACCCGAAGCGGCGGCTTGCGCGGAGAAATTTAAGAAAGAAGGGGTAGACATCACCCTTTCCGTTACCCCTTGCTGGTGCTACGGCAGTGAAACGATGGATATGGACCCCAACACGATCAAAGCGGTTTGGGGCTTTAACGGCACGGAACGTCCCGGCGCGGTTTATCTTGCGGCGGTTTTGGCGGGACACGCGCAAAAAGGTTTGCCTGCGTTCGGTATTTACGGGCATGAAGTGCAGGATAGAGATATGGTTACCACCATTCCCGACGACGTAAAGGAAAAGCTCCTTCGTTTCGGGCGCGCGGCGGTTGCGGTTGCGACGATGCGCGGCAAGTCTTACTTGCAAATCGGTTCGCAATGTATGGGTATTGCAGGCTCTATCATCGACCAAGACTTTATGGAAGCGTACCTCGGTATGCGCGTAGAATCGGTGGACGAAGTAGAAATTCTGCGCCGTATGGAAGAGGGGATTTACAACGAGGAAGAATATCAAAAAGCGCTTGCTTGGACGAAAGAACATTGCAAAATGGGCCGCGACGATAACCCCGAAAGCGTGGAATTCCTCGGCGAAACCCGTCGTATTAAGTTTACGGACGAAGAAAAGGAAAAGCAGTGGGAATTTACCGTTAAAATGTACTGCATCATCAAGGATTTGATGGCGGGCAACAAGAATCTTCCCGACGGCTTCGAGGAAGAAAAGGTCGGACACAACGCCATCGCGGGCGGTTTCCAAGGTCAGCGTCAATGGACGGACCATTGGCCCAACTGCGACTATCCCGAAGCGCTTTTAAGCTCCTCGTTCGACTATCAAGGCGCAAGAGAGCCCTATACCTTGGCGACGGAAAACGACGTTTTGAACGGTTTGGGTATGTTGTTTATGCGCTTGCTTACGCACAGAGCGCAAATCTTTGCGGACGTCCGTACCTATTGGTCGGGCGAAGCAACCGAGCGCGTTACGGGCTATAAGCTCGAAGGCAAAGCAAAGGAATCCAACGGCATTATCCACCTTTTGAATTCGGGCGCGGCTTGTCTTGACGCTTGCGGTGAATGCAAGGACGAAAACGGCAACGCGGTGATGAAGAAGTGGTGGGAAGTTACCGACGAAGATATCAAGAAGATGACGGACGCTACCGTTTGGTGCGAAGCGGGCTTTGACAACTTCCGCGGCGGCGGGTTCTCCAGCCACTACACGACGAAAGCGGAAATGCCTTGTACGATGATCAGATTGAACCTTGTAAAAGGTCTTGGTCCCGTATTGCAAATCGCGGAAGGCTGGACGGTCAACCTGCCCGAAGAGGTTTCCGATACGCTTATGGAAAGAACCAATCCCACTTGGCCCTGCACTTGGTTTGCTCCTCGTTGCGACGGCAAGGAAGGCAGTCCTTTCAAGACCGCTTACGAGGTTATGCAAAATTGGGGCGCAAACCACGGCGCTATCTCTTACGGCCATATCGGCGCAGACTTGATTACGATGTGTTCGATGCTCCGTATCCCCGTTTGTATGCATAACGTACCCGAGGACGACATTTACCGTCCCGCGGCTTGGAATGCGTTCGGTATGGACAAGGAAGGTCAGGATTACAGAGCTTGCGCAACGTACGGACCTTTGTATAAGAGCTATAAATAATTTATAAGTCGGATAGGTAAATGCGCCGCGCGGAAACTCGTTTTCGCGCGGCGTTTTCCGTTTAAGATAAAGTACTTGCATTTTGCGCAGGGTTATTTTTTCACGTTGCAGAAATACTTGCAAAATCTGTTTGCGCGTGGTATAATAGCGGTGTGAGAGAAAGAAGGGGTAAGCGGCTATGAAATACATTGAATTGACCATACATACCACCACGGAGGCGAGCGAGATTATTTCCGACGTTATGTGGGGCTACACGGAGTACGGCGTAAGCATTTGTGATCGTGCGGATATCATTGCGTTGCAGACGGCGAAAGAAAGTACCTTTTGGGATTATATGGACGACGATTTAGAGGCGGATCTGGCGGCGGATAAGCCCTCTGACGTGCTGGTAAAGTGCTACGTTGCGGAGGACGTTGCGGGCGAGGTTTTGCCCTCTATTATGAAGGATATTTACGACGCCAAGGAACGGAGCGGCGGCTTTGTGCCTTTCGGTACGTTAGAGGACACCAAGCGGTTTGTCAACGGCGACGATTGGATCGACGTGTGGAAGAAGCATTTCCGTCCCATTCATTTGGGGACTATCGTCGTCGTGCCCGAGTGGATCGATTACGCGCCTGCCCCCCACGAGCGGGTGGTTTTGCTCGATTCGAATATGGCGTTTGGCACGGGCGAGCACGAAACGACGTCGATGTGCGTGGAACTGATGCAGGAATACATCACGCCCGAATCCGTATGTATTGACGTCGGGTGCGGAAGCGGTATTTTGGGCATTTCCGCTATTAAGCTCGGCGCGGCGAAGGCGTATCTTACGGACATCGACCCTATCGCGGTGGAGAGTTCACTCCATAACAGCGAGCTGAACGGCGTTGCCGATAAAACGGTAGTGGCGCACTCCAACCTGCTGGAAAATACCGAGGTGCAAGGGGATATTATGATGGCGAACATCACGGGCGAGGTGTTAAAAATGCTTGCGCCCTCTATCCCGAAAAATCTCAAAAAGGACGGCGTTTTGATTTTGAGCGGTATTATCGAAAGCCGTTTGGAAATGGTAAAAGCGGCGTACGAGGCTGTGGGTATGCAGGTCGTGTTGGAACGGCGTAAAGGCGAGTGGTTTGCATTAGTATTAAAGCACGAATAAAGCAAACGCGTATATACTTCGCATTTCCTCGTCGCGCTGTGGCAATGGAATATTATTTGCGGCGGTTTTTCCGTCAATTCACTTTATAAGAGGCTACCATGTCTGCGTTGAAAAGATTTTTTGTGGAAAAAATTGAACAAGTAACCGAGCTGTGCGGGGAGGAATTCGAACACGCGAAAAACGTGCTCCGTATCGGCGTGGGCGCGGAGGTCGTTTTGCTTGATAACAGCGGTAAGGAATATACTGCCGTGGTGGCGCAGGTGGAAAAAAAGCGTATGCTTTTGAACGTCGTGCGCGAGGAAGCGGGCGCGCGCGAGGCGGACGCGGACGTCTGTCTTTTGTTCGGTTATTTAAAAAATGCGGATAAAAACGAGTTTATCGTGCAAAAAGCGGTGGAGCTCGGCGTGAAAAAAATCGGGGTGTTTAGCTCGGAATTTTCTTCCGCGTATATGAACGCGAATAAGCTGGAGCGTTTAAATAAAGTATCCAAAGAGGCGGCGAAGCAATGCTTGCGCTCGGTTGCGCCCGAGGTCGTGTATTTCGACGGCTTGGAAAACGCGCTTGCGTGGGCGAAGGATTATCAAAACAAGCTGTTCGCCTGCGAATTTGCGACGGAAAGTAAATGCGACGTAGGCGCGCTTTGCGGTTCGACGGCAATCGTCATCGGCAGCGAGGGCGGATTTTCACGCGCGGAGGAGGAGTTGGCAAGCTCGCTCGGATATGCGTCCGTAACCCTCGGCAAACGCATTTTGCGCGCGGAAACGGCGGCGGTGGCGTTGGCTTCGGTGGTGATGTTTGCCTTAGGAGAATTAAAATAAAGAATACGTTGCGTGATACGGCGTTACGCCACGTTTTTCTTGCTCGCGTACGGTAAGTACGCTCCCGTCGAAAAGCCTTGCGCGCCTTGTCTGACGCACGTCTTGCTTTATTTTCGGGGGCTTGAGGAAGGAAGGAGAATTAAAATGAAAGCGGTGGTTTTTACGCTTGGTTGTAAGGTCAACGACGTGGAGAGCGGCTCGATCATTCGCGGCTTAGAGGAGCTGGGATACGAGGTTTCGCGTGAAATTGAATATGCGGATTTGTACGTCGTCAATACCTGCGCGGTTACGGCGGAGGCGGAGCGCAAAAGCCGTCAGACGGTGCGCAAGCTGGTCAAATGCAATCCCCAAGCAAAACTTATCGTTTGCGGGTGCGCGACGGAGAAAGACCCTGCCTCGTTTTTAGAAAACGGGCATACCGTGTACGCGTTGACGGGCGCACAACGTAAAAATAAGGTGCTGGAAATCGTGCAAGGCGGCATGAGGGAAGAGCCGCTTGGCGCGATGATCGAAACGGAGAAAAACTACGAAGAAATGCGCTTGCCTAAGTGTTTAAAAACGCGCAATTTCGTCAAAATTCAGGACGGCTGCAATCGGTTTTGCTCCTATTGCATCATTCCTTACCTGCGTGGGCGCAGCCGTTCGCGCAGCTTAGAGAGCGCGGCAAGCGAGATTTTGCAAAGCACCGCGCAGGAAACGGTGGTTACCGGAATAGATATCTCCGAATATAAGGACGAAAGCGGACGCGACCTTGCCGACTTGATGCTTGCCGTTAAGGACGCAAACACCCGTATTCGGTTGGGGTCTATCGAGGTCAGTTTGATTACGGAGCGGTTTTTATCCGCCCTTAAAAAGGTGAAAAGGTTTGCGCCGCAATTCCATTTGTCGCTGCAAAGCGGCTCGGACGCCGTTTTAAAAAGTATGAACCGCAAATATACGCGCGCGGAATATTTGGAAAAATGCCAAATGATTTACGAGGCGTTTCCAAACGCTGCCATCACAACGGATATTATCGTCGGTTTTCCGACGGAAACGGAAGCGGATTTCGAGCAATCTCTCCGTATCATAGAAGAGGCGGGGTTTTCGCAGATACACGCCTTTCCCTATTCGCCGCGCGAGGGTACGAACGCGTATAAAAAATACAAGGAATTGCCCGCGGCGGTGAAAAAAGAGCGGGTGGAGCGCATTTTAAAAAAAGGCGCGGAACAAAAACGGATATACTTGCAAAAGTTTATCGGCGCGGAGCTTGAAATCGTGCCCGAACATTGTATCGACGGGTTTACGGAGGGGTATTCCGAAAATTATATTCGCTTGTACGTAGAGGGCGAAATCGGGAAAGAGCCCACCCATGTACGCGTTGAAAGTATATTCAAAGACGGATTAAAGGCTGTTTTAGCCAACAAATAAAGGTAGGTTAACGGTATGGAAAATTGTATCTTTTGTAAAATCGTAGCAGGGGAAATTCCCTCGCCCAGACTGTACGAGGATGAGAAAATGATCGTCATTCGCGACATTCAGCCCAAGGCAAAGCTGCACTATCTCTGCATTCCCAAAAACCATTTTGCCTTGCTTTCGGAAATGGACGGCGAAAAAGCGGAAATCGTCAAGCATTGTTTCCAAGTTATCCCCACCCTCGAAAAAGCGTTGGGGCTGGAGGGCGGCTATCGCGTGATCGTCAACCAAGGCGAAAACGGCGGACAGACGGTGCGCCACCTGCATATTCATCTGCTTGGCGGCGAAAAGCTCGGCGATTTTTAAGCGAGCGGTTGTACGTACAACTTATAGGCGTAATTGCCGACTATCGATAAAAAAGAACCGATGAGAAAATCATCGGTTCTTTTTTGCGAAAATTCGTTATAATTGGATTTGCAAATGGATTTAAGACGTTGAATTATGCAAGTGATAAAAAGGGTAAAATAAAAAACAGCCGCCGTGAGATTCACGGCGGTGATTTGTATGTGCGCGATAAAAGATTATCAGTACGAACTTCCGAAACGGTCAATACGCCGTTTTGAACGGTGAATTTGATTTCGTATTCCCCAAAACGCATACCGTAAACGCGCGCGGGGTCGTCTTGGTAAGAGGGACGGGGGTCGTCCGCAAGGCATTCCGTTAAGCCTTGGCGTTTATTTTCCACAATCAAAGAAAGCAACCGCTCGGGAAAATCGACTTGCAGTTTGTCGTGCTCGTGCTCGCTCGCGTAGCCCCCCTTAGCGTCCGCAATGCAATCGGCAAAGGGGAGATAGGGCTTGATATCCAGCACGGGCGTGCCGTCGAGTAAATCCGCGCCCGAAACGATGAGCACGAGCCCCTCGTTTTTCCGTTCTTCCACGCGCAAAAGTTTCACACACGAAAGCCCGATGGGATTGGGACGGAAGGGGGAACGGCTTGCAAAAACGCCTACGCGCGTGTTGCCGCCAAGCCGAGGCGGACGGACGGTGGGCGAAAATTCCTCGCGGTGCGCTTTGGAAAAATCGAAAATCAACCACAAATGGGAAAATTCCTCGATGCCGCGCAGGGCGTCGGGACAGCGGTATTCTTCGGCGAAGACGATTTCAGCGGTGAGCGAGGGGGCTCTGCCGCTTTGGCGGGGAATGCCGAATTTTTCTTTGAAGTCGGTGCGGATATACGCAACGGGTTTTACGGTAAATTCGTTCATGGTAGTTTTATTATAAGGCTTTTAGTATATTTTGTCAAGACGGTAAAAAATAAGCCGCTCTGCGGCGCGTAAATCGCGTAGCGGAGCGGCGTTCCGTTTTTTACAAAAATAATAGAAAAAGGGTACATGCACCGAGCAAAATCAAGAGGAAAGCGAAGTTAAACGCCGAGAATAATAAGAGGTATTTTTTTGCGCCGCCTTTCTCGTGCGAGAGATATTCGCGGAAGGTGATAAGGCTTGCGAGCGAGGAGATGAGCGTGCCTACGCCCCCGATATTTACGCCGAGGAGGAGGGGCTTCCAGCTCTCGGTAAATTGCGAAAGCAAAATTGCCGAGGGTACGTTGCTTATCGCTTGGCAAGAAAGGGTGGAAACGAGAAGGGCGTTTTTGTTCATTAAGTAGCCGAACGCCTTTTCGATAACGGAAATTCGGGACATATTGCCCGAAAAAATAAAGAATGCGACGAAGGTGAGAAGCAGTCCGTAATCTACCTGCGCAAGTGCTTTTCTGTCGAGGAATATGAGGGCGACGGGGATAACGATAAGCCCTATCCAAAAGGGTATCACGCGAAAGACGATAACGATGGAAAGGGCGAACAAAACGCCGTAAATTATCGTGCGCCAAGCGGGCAAAACGATTTTTTCTTCCGTGATTTCCAAACTTTCTTTTTTGACGAAGATAAAGCAACAAAGGGTGATAAGCGCAACCGAGAGGACAAACGGGGGAAGCATTGTCCACATAAATTCGCCTGTCGGGATATGGAATTTTGTGTATAAATATAAATTTTGCGGATTGCCGAACGGGGTGAGCATACCGCCGAGGTTCGCCGCGATATTCTGCATAATAAAGGTGAACGCCATATATTTTTTCTTGCCCGTCGAGGACAAGACGAAATAGCCAAGGGGAAGGAAGGTGAGAAGCGCCATGTCGTTTGCAATCAGCATCGAGCCGATAAAGGTAATATATGCAAGCGCAAGTACAGAGGCGCGTGTGTTTTTAAAAATCTTAACGATTTTTTGCGCCAAAAAGAAAAAAAAGCGGATATTTTTCAGCGCGCAGACGACGGCAAGCACACAGAAAAGGCAGGTGAGCGTTTTCCAATCGAAATAATCGAGGTAGGTCGCGTCGGGCGGCACGATGATTGCCGTAATCGCCGCGGCTAAAACGGCGATAAGAAGCACGGCGTTCTTTTTAATAAAAGGCAGAACGTGCTCGCGTAAGATTTCGCGGAAATGCAATTTTGCGTGATGTGCGCGGTGGCGCGGCGTATGTTTTGCGTGCATGGCGTATATATTCCTTCGTTTTTCTCAAACGGGAATTATTATAATACTTTTTTGGTAAAAAAGCTATTATTTTTTCAAGCCTTTACAAAATATTTTGACATTTTTTTAAGTATTTAATATACTTAAAGTACGGAGGTGGAAATATGCGAATTCGTTTGGGGAAATATCGGCACTTTAAGGGTAAGGAATACGAGGTCATTGGGGTGGCGAAGCACTCGGAAACCTTGGAAGAAATGGTGGTATACCGCGCTTTGTACGGCGAGGGCGGACTTTGGACGCGCCCTGCTTGCATGTGGAACGAAGAAGTGGAAAAGGACGGAAAAAGGTATAAAAGATTTACGTTTATCGAAGAATAATAGCGTATGTTGAATAGGCGTTTGATTGCAAAAACCGCGCCTGAGGCTTGCGCGGAAAATATCGTATTTTGGGAAAATTATCGCGTAACGGTTTTAGGACCAAGACTTTTCCGTTTGGAATGTAGCGAGAATAAAAAATTTCGGGATTGCGCCACGCAGGCGGTGTGGTTTCGGGATATGCCCAAACAGAAATTTAGCGTAGAAATGCCGGACGGGCGGGTTGTGATTTGCACCCCTGCCTGTAAGCTGATTTTGGCAAAAGATAGGGGGCACGTATGCGTTGAACTTGACGGGAAGCGGATTTTTGCGGATAATTTGGGGAATTTACTCGGCACTTACCGCACCTTGGATAACTGCAACGGCGACGTACATTCTCGGCGCTGGATAAAAGGGGATAAGCCGTATAAAATCAAGCCGGAAACAGGGGTATGCTCTAAAACGGGGGTGGCGGTGTTTGCGGATAATTCTCTTTCGCTCGGCGCGGACGGAGAGGTGAAAAACGAGCGTGCAGACGGCACGGACGAATATATCTTTGTTTTCGGAAAGAACTACCGTGGCGCAGTGCGCGCGCTGTATACGCTGACGGGAAAACCGCCTCTCGTGCCCCGTTTTGCGCTTGGAAATTGGTGGAGCAGATACCACGTATATACGGATGAAGAATATCTGCGCGTATTGGAAAAATTTGAGGAGCGCGGCGTACCCCTTTCCGTTGCGACGGTGGATATGGATTGGCACTTATCTGACGAAAAGCAAATGAAAAAGCGGCTTTCGGCGCAAGGAAAATACAAACCGAAATATATCGGCGCTCCGCAAGTGCACGTGGGGTGGACGGGGTATAGTTGGAATAAAGCGCTTTTCCCCGACCCTAAAAAGTTTCTGCAAAAAATAAAGGATAAGGGTTTAAAAATAACCCTGAATTTACACCCGTCGGACGGGGTTCGTTTTTGGGAAGAAAGTTATCAAAAAATGGCAAATGCCTTGGGCAGGGACGCGTTGAACGGGGAAGTTATCCCGTTTTCGTTTACGGACAGCCGATTCATCAACGCCTATTTTGACCTTTTGCACCGTCCGCTTGAAAAGCAGGGCGTGGATTTTTGGTGGATAGATTGGCAACAGAAAAATATCCCCTGGCTGTGCGAGGGCGAGCATACGGAGGGTAAAGGCGGTAACGCCCGTTCCGTCCCCGATAAAATAGGCTCGGATAAGGACTACGACCCGCTTTGGGCGCTCAATCATTATCATTATTTAGATAACGCCGCGGGTGCGCAAACGCCCCTCGTTTTATCAAGGTACGCGGGCGTGGGGTCGCATCGGTATCCGCTCGGCTTTTCGGGGGACACGGAAATTTCGTGGGACACGCTTGCCTTTTTGCCCTATTTTACTGCGACGGCGAGCAATATCGGCTATACTTGGTGGAGCCACGATATCGGCGGGCATAATTTCGGCGAAAAAAACGACGAGCTGTATTTGCGGCATATCCAATACGGGGTGTTTAGCCCTATCAACCGCCTGCATTCCACGTGCGATGAAACGATGACGAAAGAGCCTTGGTTTTACGGGGCGGCGGGGTATATCGCGCAGGAATTTTTGCGCTTTCGGCACGCGCTTGCGCCCTATTTATACACCGCCTCGTATAGGACGGCAAACGAGGGGAGAGCGCTTGTCGAGCCCCTTTACTACGAGTGGGACTGTCCGCAGGCGTACGAATATAAAACGGAATATCTTTTCGGCGGCGAATTGCTTGTCGCGCCCGTAATTTCCCGCGTGGAGGAGGACGGATATGCGCGCGTCGAGGCGTGGCTGCCGCAAGGGACGTGGACGGATATTTTTACGGGCGACGAATACGCCGTCGAGGAAGGTGGAAAAACGCTAACCCTTTATCGAGGGTTGGAAAGCATTCCCGTACTGATAAAAAAGGGCGGGATATTGCCCCTTAGCGCGGACAAGGGGAACGGATGCTTTAATCCTCGCCGTTTGGAAATTTGGGCGTATATAGGAAAAGGAAAACTCACCCTTTACGAGGACGGAAACGAGGTCGGAAGGAAGGGTGTATTTGAAACGGAATTTACCTCTGATTTTAGCAAAACGGATGGGGCAGGTACGCAATTATTGACCGTTTTCGGGCACGGAGATGGCGCGGTGATACCCGCAGACCGAGAAATTTTGGTGCGGTTTAAGAATATACGGGACGGGGAAGTGAAATTGTTGGTCGACGGCAAAAAAACCTCGACGGAAAAGTGGCTGACCGACTGCGCGGCGGTGAGATTTCCGTTTAAAATCGGCAAAACCTATCGTGTGGAAGTAAAATTCCCTCTGCAAAGTAGGTTGGAAAAATTAAAAGCGCGCGCCGAAAGGGAATTGACGGCGGCGCAAGGAAACAACACGGAAAAGCAAGCGGCGTACACGGCGCTGAAAAAGGCGAAATCGGTTGCGGACTTTAAGCGGATTTTGGACGGCGCAAGCCTACCGAATATCGTTAAGCTACGCATTTTAGAAACGGAATAAAGCAAGGGGCGGGGCGAACTTAGTTCGCCCCGCCCCTTGCTAATGCTAAACGCCGAGTGTTGAATGCTGAATGATTGAACAAATTTACAGTTTATTTTTCGGACAGACTTTGATACAAACGCCGCAAACGCTTCCTCTGCCAACGTCTTGGAAATGCTCTTTCATATACCGAGAGCATTTTTCCGCGTCGAAGTTGCGTTCTCCGTCCGTCGTGGGCAATTCCCCGTAAATCGCGCCTGCAGGACAAGCCCTTTGGCAAAGGGTGCAGCTTCCGCACCCGTTTTCGATGATAGGCAACTCGCTTTGCACGGGGCAATTTGTAAGTACGGTGGCAAGGCGTACCTTACTGCCGTAATCCGTGGATAAAAACAGACCGCTTTTGCCCACGAAGCCTAACCCAGACAAAACCGCCGCCGTCTTATGCGCCACTAAGCCGCGGTAAGGGTTATTTTTGCCAAGACTTTGGCTTGCCGCGACGGGCAGAGCGGAAAATCCGTGTTTTTCAAGCGCGCGTGCTAAGCGAAAGCCTATATTATCGAGCAGGGCGTTTGCCGTGCGGTAATGCTGAAAATACATAAAAGAGGGCGCGCCGTCTATCGTGCTAAGCACCCCGTCCGCAAGCTTTACGCCGACGGAAAGGGCGTAGACAAGCTCGGGCTGTGTTTCCACGGGCGGGGCAGGTAAGCGGCAAAAGCCGACGATATCCGCGCCGAGTTCTGTCGCAAGATTTTTAAGTTCCGTCTGCAAAGCAGAGATTTCGTTCGTTTGCATAATATCACCAAATTCGTGTATATTTTCGCCTATTATACATAAAAATTGCGAAAAAGTCAAGACGCGCGCGGGAATTTGTGTATAGGCGTAAAAAAACGTTGCGCTTTTCGTTCAAAATATGTTATAATATATTTTGGCGGTATGCCGACGAATTGCAAAAAGCGAAAATCGGCTTTCCGTTTTTGAAAACTACGCCCGAAATTGGGCGGGGAGGTTGACTATGTTTAAAGTGCTTATTGCGGAAGACGACGGGGATTTACGTCAGCTTTTTCAACACGTGCTTATTCAAAACGGTTATTACGTCAAGGGGGTTTCCAACGGACAAGAGGGCTTGGACGAATTGGAAAAGGACAACTACGACCTTATCATTTCGGACATTATGATGCCCGTGATGGACGGCTATACTTTTATCCGTACCTTACGCGAGCAGGGCAAAAATATGCCCGTATTGACGATCACGGCAAAAGACGCCTTCAACGATATGTACATGGGCTTCCATTCGGGTACGGACGATTATATGGTGAAGCCTATCAATATCAACGAAATGGTGCTTCGCGTCAGCGCGCTGCTCCGCCGTTATCAAATGATCAACGAGCGCAAGCAGGTGATGGGCGGCACGATTATGGAATACGATTCGTTCAGCGTTATCACGAACGGCGGCAGAACGGTTTTACCGCAAAAGGAATTTTTACTTTTATACAAAATGGCGTCTTACCCCGGCAGGATTTTTACCCGTCAACAGCTTATGGACGATATTTGGGGATACGAGAGCGAATCGGATTCTCACACCGTCGAAGTGCATATCGGGAAGTTGCGCGAAAAATTCCGCGATAACCCCGATTTCAAAATCGTAACCATCCGCGGCGTTGGGTATAAGGTAGTCAAATTATGAAAAAGAGCGAGATTGGGAAAAAGGGGAGTTTGTTGAAGAAGCGGAAATGGTTCGGCGTAAACATGACCTTCTATTTCTCGCTGATCATCGTTTTGGAAATTCTGCTTTCCATCGGGATCGCGTCCGTGCTTACCTACGCCTTTGACGAGTGGTTTAATCTGTTCGATTATCTGCAACCGCCCGTTTGTATTTTTATCATCGGTACGGTGGTGGCGGGCGGCGTTACCATCGGCTTTAACCGCTTTTTCCTCGTCCCCATCGAAAAGCTGAACGGGGGCATGGACAAGGTAACCAAGGGGGATTTTAAATTCCGTTTGGAAAAGGACAAGGTCGTCGTGCGAGAATTTAGGAATATGTACGACAACTTTAATCTGATGGTGGCGGAGCTGAGCTCGATGGAAACGGTACAGTCCGATTTCATCGCCAACGTTTCGCACGAGTTTAAAACGCCCATCAACGCCATTGAGGGCTATTCTATGCTTTTGCAGGGCAGTGGAGAAATCAGCGACGAGCAACGGCTGTATATCGAAAAAATTTTGTTCAACACCAAGCGTTTATCCAACCTTGTCGGCAATATTTTATTGCTTGCCAAGCTGGATAATCAAAGCATACAAAAACAATCGACGGCTTTCCGCTTAGACGAGCAGGTGCGCCATGCGATCATGCTTCAAGAGCTGAAATGGACGGAAAAAGACATCGATTTGGACGTTGAATTGGACGAGGTTACCTACTGCGGCACGGAAGATTTTTTACTGCACGTATGGGGCAACCTGCTTGGTAACGCCGTCAAATTTTCACCGCGCGGCGGTAAAATCACGGTACGCTTGCAAGGGGTGGGCGAGGAAATCGTATTCACCATTTCCGACGAGGGACCCGGTATTCCCGAGGACGCAAAAACTCGCATTTTCAATAAGTTTTATCAAGGCGACGGCGCGCATAAAGAGAAAGGAAACGGACTTGGTTTGGCGCTCGCAAAGCGTATCGTCGATATCAACAAAGGTGCAATCGGGGTGGAAAATCTGCCCGAACGCGGTTGTCAATTTACCGTAATCCTCAAGAATAGTTGAAATATATTTGAGGAAAAATTGAAATACGTATTATATAATAACGTAGATATTATATAATCTCACATTAGGAGAAACGATTTTTCTATGGAAATGGAAATTGGTGGAGAGGTGTTTAAGCGCCTGGTGTTTGGCGGCGCGGCAAACTTGCATTTGAATATCAAAGAGGTGAACGAGTTAAACGTTTTCCCCATTCCCGACGGGGACACGGGCGAAAATATGTATTTGACCTTGAAAGGGGGCGTGGACGCGTTGCAAGGCGCGGAAGACGCTTCCGTAGGAGAGGCGGCGCAGACTTTGGCGCAGGGTATGCTTCTCAACGCGAGGGGGAATTCCGGCGTTATCTTATCTCAGCTTTTTTATGGGTTGGGCAAAGGTTTGGCGGGCTTGGGAAAAGCGGATTTGCCGCAACTCATTTCCGCTTTGAAAAACGGTGTGAAATGCGCTTACGGCGCGGTGGCAGAGCCTGTGGAAGGTACGATGCTTACCGTTGCGCGCGAGGCGGTGGATTACGCGGCGGCGCAATATGACGAGGGTATGACGGCGGCGGAATTTTTCGACGTCTATTTATCCGAAATGAAAAAGTCGTTGGAAAAGACCCCCGATTTATTGGCGGCGCTCAAAGAGGCGGGCGTAATCGATTCGGGCGGCGCGGGGCTCGTATACCTGTTCGAGGGCTTTTGCAAGGTGCTCGCGGGCGAGGAAATCGGAGAAGAGCTTTCGGCGACGGACGGGACGAAAAAGGCTTTGGATTTTTCCAAATTCAACGAGGACAGCGAAATGAAATTCGGCTACTGTACCGAGCTTTTGTTGCAGTTGCAGAGGAGCAAGACGGATTTAGACGCCTTTTCCGTTTCGGCGCTCATTGAGTTTTTAAGTACGGTTGGGGATTCCATCGTCGCGTTCCGCACGGGACACGTCGTAAAAATCCACGTGCATACGATGACCCCTTGGAAAGTGTTGGCGCACGGCCAAGAATTCGGGGAATTTTTGACGGTTAAAATTGAAAATATGACTTTACAGCACAACGAAACGGTGCAGCCGGAAAAGAAGTCGACGCTTGCGGAAATGCAGAAAAAAATCAAGCGCGCGCGCCGTAAGTTCGCGGCGATCACCGTCGCTTCGGGAGAGGGGCTCGTCAATACGTTTAAGGAGCTCGGCGCCGATTACGTCGTATCGGGCGGACAGACGAACAACCCTTCCGCGGAGGATTTCATCGCGGCGTTCGACGAGGTAAACGCGGATTATATTTTCGTTTTACCCAACAATAGCAATATCATTTTGGCGGCGGAGCAGGCGGCGAAAATGTATGCGGAGTCTAGCGTGCGCGTTATTGAAAGCAAGAGCATCGGCGAGGGCTACGCGGCGCTTTCCATGCTCGATTTTTCCAGCGACGACGCGGACGAAATCGAGGCGCAGTTGCAAGAGAATATGCAGGACGTCTTGACGGCGATGGTTACGCGCGCGGTACGCACGACGACAGTCAACGGCGTGGACGTGAAGAAGGACGATTATATCGGCTTTACGGCGCATTGTATGCGCGTTTCCGTACCTTCTAAAATCGACGCGGCGCGTATGCTCGTGGACGAGGTTGCGGACGGGAAAGAGTTCGTTATTGCGGCGTACGGCAAGGACGCGACGGACGAGGAGCGCGAGGCGTTCTCTGCCTATATGTCGGAAAAACATCCGCGCGTAGAATTTTACGAAATTGACGGCGGGCAAGAGGTGTACGATTTCTTGCTTATCGTGCAATAACGTTTAAAAAGGATAAAATAAGGAGAAATACAAATGAGAGATTACGTAATTATCACCGATTCCAGCTGCGATTTGGACGCACAGTACAGAGAGCCGTTTGGGATCAGAGCGGTAAAAATGCATTATACCCTTGGCGAAAACAATTATGACTCCGATTTGGATTGGCAGAACGTTTCGCCGAAACAGTTCTACGACGCAATGCGCGAGGGACAAAAAGTGCGTAGTGCGCAAGTAAACGTGGAGGAGTATAAGGCGGCGTTCAAGGCGATTTTGGACGAAGGAAAGGACGTGCTTTCCATTTCCTGTTCGTCGAATATTTCCGCTTCAGTCAAGGCGAGCTACGTAGCGCGCGACGAGTTGAAAAAAGAATATCCCGACGCGAAAATTATCTGCGTTGACGCCCTCCGCGCTTGTCAGGCTTTGGGTATTCTCGTGATGACCGCAGGCGAATTGAAAGCGGAAGGAAAATCCATCGACGAAGTAGCGGAATGGGTAGAAAAAAATAAACTCACCTCGAACATGGTAGGCTCTGTTGATAAATTGACGTATTTAAAGAACGCGGGCAGAGTGAGCGCGGCAAGCGCGTTTTTCGGCGGTTTGTTGAATATAAAACCCATCATCGTCGCGGACGCGTTGGGCAGAAATTTTGCTTGCGAAAAGGTAAAGGGCAGAAAGGCGTCGTTGCTTCGTACGGCGGAAATCGTAAAGGAAAATTATTTGGACGTTCCGCACCAGAAAATGTTTATCAGCCACGCAGATTGTTTAGAGGACGCAGAAGAGCTTAAAAAGATGATTTGGGAACAGCTCGGCAAGGAAATTCCTATCTATATCGGGTACGTAGGTACGTCGGTTGGTTCGGCGGTTGGCCCCGGTATGATCGGCGTGCACTACTTCGGTAAAGAAGTTACGTTGAATAAAGAATAATTTTTGACGGAAGGGAAGGCTTGGCTTTTGCAAAGCCTTCCTAATTTTTTCGTTTTGGTGGGGGAAAAGGATTGACTTTTTCCTTTGAGTGGGGTATAATAGATTTCGTTGTGGAAAGCGTTATCCTCTTTGCGACGGAAAACACTTATAGCATTATAATTTAATAACGGATATGCAGGAATATCGAAGCGGTCATAACGAGGCGGTCTTGAAAACCGTTTGGGGGCAACCCCACGGGGGTTCGAATCCCTCTTCCTGCGCCAACAAAGAAAAAGCGACGGAATAAAATCCGTCGTTTTTATTATAAAGCAACACCAGCTACGCTGGTGGTAAATAACTTTAGCTTTAAGCTCACCATTTACTAGTAAAAATTGCATAAAGGATTGAAGTATATTAAAATTTGTGATATAATGTACTTAATAAATAAAAAATTGTAGGATAAATTAGATGAAAACCTATACGATTTGTGGCAGCATGAGATTTAAGAAGCAAATGAAAGAGATTGCGTATTATCTTGAAACAGCTAAGGAATTTAATATATTACAGTGCGTTTACTGCAAAGAAAATACTATTCCTACAGCTAAGGAGCTTGCCCGTCTTAAAGATTCTCATTATAAAAAAATCGATTTAAGCGATGGAATCTACGTTGTAAATATTAACGGTTATATTGGAGAATCTGTGCAAGAAGAAATAGAGTATGCTAAAAAACGAGGGAAAGAAATAATCTATCATTGTAATCGCGAAGTCCCGCTTAATGAATAAAAATGTCCCACCCATGTATGCGATGAAATAAAAACGTGCGGGCAGGTATGCGATGAACCGCTACTTGCCCCGTAATTATTTTTTGCGTTTTCGAGGTAAAAATTACTTGTAAAATCTTGACGGGCGGTGAAAGAATATGTTAAAATATACAAAACCTTATTTACAGAGGATACGATTATGGACAAACAGCAAAGCATCGCAGAGTACAATCACAAAATCAAGCGCGTCATGATCACGCAGGAAGAAATTGCGCAAAGAATTGCAGAGGTCGGCAAGCAAATAGACGAATGGTACGACGGCAGACCTTTCTTGCTCGTCAGCATCTTAAAGGGCTCGTTCGTGTTCTTGGCGGATTTATGCCGCGCCATCAGTTCGCCTTGCGAAATCGGTTTTATGTGCGCAAAAAGCTATTATAAGCAAACGGTTTCGTCGGGGATCGTCAGTATCACGATGGATTTGGAGCAGGACGTGAGCAACTATCACGTCATCATTGTGGAGGATATCGTAGACACGGGCAGAACGCTGAACGACATCACCAAGCTTTTGAAGGAGCGCAATCCCCTTTCCTTGCGCGTGGTAACGTTGTTGGACAAGCCTTCCCGCCGTTTGGTGGACTTTAAGCCCGACGTTTCTCTTTTCACCATTCCCGATTTCTTCGTGATCGGTTACGGCTTGGACGGAGAGGAGCTTTACCGCAACCTGCCTTACGTAGCGGAATATAATTTAGACGATTAAAAACGGAGCGGCTTGTATGCCTTAAAAAGGCGCGCAAGCCCTTTTTGATTTTTGCAACGAAAAACGACAAAAAAGACAAAAAACGCTTGTGTAAAACGCAAGCGTTTTTTCTCGTAGCGGCGCGGTTATAGTTGACATAAGCGGCAGAATATGCTATTATAAGGAGGTATGAGGAAGATTATGAATAAATTCAAAGAAAAAATTTGGAACGATAAAAAACGGCGGGCGCTATTTCTTACGCTGACGTCTATTTTGTTGGTGCTGGTCATTCTGTTTACGGCAGGCGCAATTTATTTGGGTACGTATTACCGCGCGGATGACGAGGCTATTGCTTCTTTCACCGTCGAAGCAGAGGTAAAAGAGGAGAAAACGAAGGACGGGAATTGGATATTCACCCCCACGGAAACGCAACCCACTGCAGGCTTTATTTTTTACCCCGGCGGCAAAGTCGAGCACGACGCTTACAAGCCGCTCATGCGCGAGCTGGCCTCAAAGGGCGTACTCTGCGTATTGATTGAAATGCCTTTCCGTTTGGCGATTTTCGACGTAAACGCCGCGGACGGCATTGCGGAAAAGTATCCCGAGGTTACGTCGTGGTATATCGGCGGACATTCCCTTGGCGGTTCGATGGCGGCTTCTTACGTATCCAAGAATTCCGACGAATTTAAGGGTTTGGTGTTATTGGCGTCTTACTCCACCGATAATTTGCAAAACAGCGGTTTGCGCGTTCTGTCTATCTATGGCGATAAGGACGAGGTGTTAAACGAAAAGGCTTACGAAAAAAACCTTTCCAACTTACCTGACGACTGTGAAATGTATATCCTCAAGGGCGGTAACCACGCTTACTTTGGTATGTACGGCGAACAGAGCGGCGACGGAAAAGCGACGCTCACCAACGAAGAACAAATCCGCCAGACGGCGGCAAGTATCGCGCAATTTATTTTGCGCGGCAGTATCGTATAAAAAGTATGCAAAACAGAAAATCTTTTACCATCAAAAAAGAATATGGCGAAGCGCAAAATTTGGGTTTAGTCTTGCAAGGCGAAAAGCCTAAGCTCGGCACAAAATTTTCGATGTTTTACGACGAACAGGGTATCCATGTACGCGTTGAATGCGAAATCGGCAAGACGACGCACTCCGCCTTCGAAGGGGAATTCGTACCCGTTTGGCAGGCGGACGCAGTAGAGGTTTTTTTCTCGCCCGAGGGAAAAGAGGATTGGTATTACGAATTCGACTTCGCGCCCAACGGCTCTTACTTCCACGGACATATTTATAACCCCGACGGTTGGACGGCGTACAACCACGCGTTTGACCCCGATCACGGCGTGAAAGGGGACGTGAAAATCAAGGACGGCGTGTGGACGACGGAGATGTTTATTCCTTTTGCGGAAATGGGTTTAAAAGGCAAAACTTTGGGAGAGATAAAGGCGCTTCCTTGGCGCTTTAATCTTTACCGTATCGAGGACGCGGGGCGGGAGTATTCTTCGTTTGCGCCTACAAAAGCGAAAAAAATCAATTTCCACGTAAGCGCTTGCTTTGCAGACTTGATTTTTGAATGATAATAGCGGAAACAGAAAACCGCGCGGCGTGCCACAAGGCAAACCGCGCGGTTATTTTTTATGCAAGTTTATCTGTTTTCAAAAACGAGATGAATGCCTGCGTCTTGAATGATTTTGCAGGCGTTTTTCACGCGCAAGGGCTTGTATTCCTTTGCGGCGTGTCCGTCGAAACCGACGGAGAGCTTTACGCCCGTTTTTCGGATGATTTCTTGCTGCTCCTTATTCTTCAAAAATTCGGTTACGTAATCGTGCGTTTTAAAGTGATGTACGCTGTCGTAATTGACGTTCATTTCCCAAAAGATCCCCGCTTCTGCCATTCTCTTAAAGTAGCGGTAAGGGTCTTCGCCGCGCGCTTTAATAAAGGCAAACATATCCGTATGCGCCACGCCGACGGGGCAACCGCACCGCTTTGCATAAGCGAACAAATCGCCGTTCGTTACGGACGTGGGGTGGTCTAAATTCTCAATCAAGGCAAAATCAAAGAAGGAAACGTCCGCCGTATTGGGCAGAGCGTAGCTATCCTTGCCGCGCAGAGTGCAAATTTCGATACCGCACAAAATTTTAATTTTCTTCGCGTATTTTTCGCGGAGTAAATTCATGTGGTTGTAGTAGCGGACGAGCGTCTTTTCATAATCCGCGTCCATCCGTGTGCCTTTCCCCCAACAGAATTCCGTTCTTGCGCAACCTACGCCGTAGTTATGGTCGCAAATGCCCAACATTTGTACGCCGCCGTTTATCGCCGCTTCTACAACCGCCTCGGGCTTGTCGTTAGAGCAGAACGAATAAAAGGTGTGCGCGTGTAAATCTTGTATCATAAGCAATTCCTCAAAAGCTTTCTTTTTTCCAATTATAGTACAAATTTTTAAAGAAATCAAGCGAAACGCAAAAAATTATTGCACGGAATTTATTTTTATTCCGCCGCGCCGCGTTCAGTACGCCGCGTTCAGCGTTTGCAACGCGTTGCGTTGCTCAATACACGAGTTTTGCGTTGCCTACCGACAACTCCTCGCTCGGCGCGCAGTCCGTGGCAATCAAATCGTAATCGGACAGCGCGGACAAACGGTACGTACCGTGCGCCCCGAATTTGGTATGGTCGATAAGCAAGATTCGCTTTCGGCAATGCTCAAACGCCACGCGCTTGATCTCTTTTTGCTCCAAGGACCGCTCGAAAACCTCGTTCCCCACGACGGCGGCGCAGGAAGAAATCATCAAATCGAAAGAAAAATCGGCAAGCTGGCGCGCCGTCCAGCTCCCCGTTGCGGAAATGGTGTTAAAATGCACGCTTCCGCCCAGCAAAATGAGGTTGATATTCGGCTTTTTGGAAAGCTGAATGGCGGTTTGTAGGTTGTTCGTTACCACCGTTTTATAATTCAAATCTATGCGCTCGGCAAGCGCCAACGCCGTCGAGGAACTGTCGATAAACACCGACTTAAAAGAGGGAATATGGGGCAGAGCCTTCGTCGCCGCCCGTTCCTTTTCGCTCGCGTTTTTTTCCATGCGGAAAAAGATGGAAATCTCCTCCGCGTTTTCGGGTAAAAGCGCGCCTCCGTGGCTGCGTTCGATAAGACCCATGCTCTGCATTTCCGCAAGGTCGCGCCGAATGGTCGCTTCACTCACGAAAAGTTCCTTCGCAAGCGCCGCCACCGCCGCCGATTTATTCTCTTTCAATTTGCGTAAAATTTCGTTTTGCCGTTCCGTAAGCGCCATATCTGTCTCCAAACCGCTATTTTTTTGTTCTTGTGCGGAAAAATTTCGTCATGTTTGCGCGTTTTTGCGCGTTTATGTTCATATTGTAGCATAAAAAAAATTTTTTGTCAAACTTTCAAACATATATAGACAAACAAAAAAAAGTGTGTTATAATGTATTAAATTATAAAAGGGCGGAGTGCGCGGTTTTGAAAAAACGCGCAAAAACGCAAAGCGATTTTCCCCCAAAAAGACCCTCAAAGGAGCGAAAATATGAGATATTATTTAGCAATCGACATCGGCGCGTCGTCGGGCAGACATATCGTGGCGCATCTTGAAAACGGCAAAATGATCACGGAAGAGATCTACCGTTTCCAAAACGGCCCCGAGGACTTGACGGGCTTCGACGGCAAGCCCCACCTGATGTGGACGCACGAAAGATTGTTCAACGAAATCCTCAACGGCTTAAAAAAAGCAAAGGAACTCGGCAAAGTGCCTTATTCGGTAGGTATCGATACGTGGGGCGTCGATTATGCGCTTCTTGACGAAAATGACGAAGCTATCGGCGGTACGTATTGCTATCGCGATTCGAGGACGGAGAGTACTATCCCCGAAGTACACGCAAAAATCCCCTTTGAAAAGCTGTTTGAAAAGACGGGTATTGCATTCGCTTCCTTTAACACGGTGTATCAGCTCCTCGACGACGTGAAGTCGGGCAGAATGGCAAAGGCAAAGTCTTTCCTTATGCTCCCCGATTATTTCCACTTCCGTCTTACGGGCGTGAAGAAGCAGGAATATTGCAACGCCACCACGACGGGTATGGTCAACGCAAAAACGCATACTTGGGACGAAGAAATCCTCCAAACGTTCGGTTATAAAAAGGAACTTTTCGGCGAACTTGCACAGCCCGGCTCCCTCGTAGGCGAATTCACGGACGAAATTGCAAATATCGTCGGCTATAAGGCAAAGGTGTTTTTGCCCGCCACGCACGACACGGCAAGCGCGGTGCTCGCCGCTCCCTTAAAGGCGCAGACGCCTTACATTTCGAGCGGTACTTGGTCGCTCCTCGGCGTAGAACAAAACGACGCCCATACCTCCAAAAGCGCGCTCGACGCGGGCTATTCCAACGAGGGCAGCCTCAACAAGACCGTTCGTTTGCAAATCAATATCATGGGGCTTTGGATGATTCAGCAGGTCCGTCATGAGCTCGACGATAAATACAGCTTCGTCGAACTTGTAAATATGGCAAGAGAGAACCCCGTGGATTACGAAATCAACGTAAACGACCAGCGCTTCCTCGCTCCCGAAAATATGACGGCGGAAATCAACGCGGCGGTAGGTAAGCAATTGACGGTTGGCGAAATGGCTTACGTCATCTACAACAACCTCGCAAGATATTACGATATCGCGCTCAAAGCGTTGGAAGAGGTAACGGGCGAAAAATACGATACTCTCAACATCATAGGCGGCGGCAGTAAAAACGGGTTCTTGAACGAACTGACCAAAAAGTACACGGGCAAGCAAATCATTACCGGCCCTGCGGAAGGTACGGCAATCGGCAATCTTATGATGCAGATGGTCGGCGGCGGCGATATTGCTTCCGTCCAAGCGGGTCGAGAAATCGTTAAAAATTCCTTTGATATCGAAGAGGTATAAAACGGAGAATGCGCGGCGCATTCAGCTTTTACCGTTCTTCAACAAGCATACAAAAAATATAAACCACTGAGGGGTATTTTTATGAAAATCCTTTTTTACGGCGATTCTATCACGGACGCATGCAGAAACAGAGAAACGGAGTTTGGACTTGGAAGCTACGGCGACGGTTACGTCAAATACGTAGTAGAGGGCTTGCTTTCCGACGGCTATGAGTCCGAGGATTTGATAAACCGCGGTATCGGCGGCAACCGTATCGTCGATTTGTATGCGCGCGTCAAGGTCGATTGTTGGAACCACAACCCCGACCTTATCAGTATCCTCATCGGCGTCAACGACGTCTGGCACGAAATCGAGCAGGGGAACGGCGTCGAGCTTGACCGCTTTGAAAAGGTATACCGTATGCTGATAGAGGACACCAAGGCGAAATTGCCTAACGTGAAGATCCTCTTATGCGAACCCTTTATCTTAAAGGGAAGCGGAACGGTAAACGACGGGGATAAATGGCAAAAATTCCTCGCCGTATACGATTACGCGGCGGTTGCAAAAAAACTTGCGGACGAATACGGGCTTTACTATCTGCCCTTGCAGGATAAGTTTACAGAAGCCGAAAACGCAGGAGCAACGGACTTGCTCAAAGACGGCGTTCATCCTATGGAAAGGGGCGCAAAGCTGATTGCAAACGAGTGGTTGAAAATTTTCAAACAAGTAAAATAAAAAATGATATAAAAGGATAAGGAGAAATTTTATGTCCAGATACGAAGAAGCAAAAAAAATCTACGCGCAATACGGCGTGGACACCGAAGCGGCAATGGAAAGACTTTCCAAGCTCTCCGTCAGCGTACACTGTTGGCAAGGGGATGACGTAATCGGTTTCGACGGCAGCGATTCCCTTTCGGGCGGTATCCAAACGACGGGTAACTATCCCGGCAGAGCAAGAAACCCCGAAGAACTGTTTGCCGACCTTACGAGAGCGTTCTCTCTTATGCCCGGCAAAAAGCGCGTAAACGTACACGCTTGCTACGCTATCCTTGGCGAAGATAAGGGCAAGGTAGACCGCGACGCTTACGAATATAAGCACTTTGAGCCTTGGGTAAAATGGGCGAAAGAAAACGGGCTTACGGGCGTTGACTTCAACCCCACGTGGTTCTCTCATCCCATGATGAAGGACGGGCTTTCCCTTTCTTCCCCCGACGAAGAGGTTCGTCAGTTCTGGGTACGCCACGGCAAGGCTTGTATGAAGATCGCGGCGCAAATCGGTAAGGCAATGGGCAGCCCTTGCTGCGTCAATCTTTGGGTCCCCGACGGCACGAAGGATATCCCTGCGGACAGACTTGGTCCCCGTCTTCGCTTGAAGAAGTCCTTAGACGAGGTTTTGGAAGGCTATGACAAGGAATGGGTTATCCCCGCGGTAGAAAGCAAAGTATTCGGTATCGGCGTAGAAAGCTATACGGTAGGCAGCAACGAATTCTATCAAAACTACGCGGCAACGCGCGGTATCTGCTGCTTGCTCGACACGGGCCACTATCACCCCACGGAAGTCGTTTCCGACAAGATTCCTTCCATGCTTGCATTCTACGATAAGGTTCAACTCCATGTTTCCCGTCCCGTTAGATGGGACAGCGACCACGTAATCGTAGTGGACGACGAACTTAAAGAACTTTCCAAGGAAATTATCCGTAACGACGCAGACGAAAAGGTTATCGTAGCGCTTGACTATTTCGACGCTTCCATCAACCGCCTTTGCGCGTGGGTAACGGGCGTTCGCTCCATGCAAAAAGCGTTGCTTAGCGCAATTCTTCAACCTTATGCGGAAATGAAGAAATTGCAAGACGAAGGCAACTTCACCAAGGTGTTCTATATGCATGAAAGAGTGAAATATTTGCCTTTCACCGACGTGTGGGACGAATATCTCGCTCGCCAAGGCTTGAAGGAAGATTGGTGGGATGAAGTGGAGAAATTTGAAACGGAAGTTATCGCAAAGCGCGTTTAATCAATGAATTGCAAAGCGCAGCTTTGCATTGTGGCTATAAATTATAAGCAATAACGCCGACAAAGTCGGCGATCCACTTCTAATACAATATATATAAATATAAGGAGTACAAAAAAATGAAAATCCTCGTTGTAAACGCAGGTAGCTCCTCGCTCAAATATCAGCTTTTTGATATGACGACGAACGAAGTACTCGCCAAGGGGCTCTGCGAAAGAATTGGGATCGACGGCATCGTAACGCACAAGCGTCCGTCCAAACCCGATTACAAAGCAAACGTGGCTTTCCCCGACCACAAGGCGGCAATCGAATGCGTGCTCGCCTTGCTTACGGACAAGGAAAAGGGGGTCATCTCCGACGTTTCCGAAATTTCCGCAGTCGGTCATAGATTTGCGCACGGCGGCGAAAAGCTGACGAGGTCCGCGATCCTCGGCGACCAAGAATTGGAATATCTCGAAAGTATCGTCGGACTCAATCCCTTGCACGGCCCTCCCGCAATCAGCGGCTTAAAGGCATGCAAAGAGGTTATGCCCTCGGTAAACCACGTCGGCGTATTCGACACCTCGTACTATTCGGGTATGGAAGATTACGCGTATATCTATCCCATCCCTTACGAGCTTTACGAAAAGCACAAAATTCGCCGTTACGGCTTCCACGGCACGTCGCACAGATACGTTGCGGCAAAGGCGGCGGAATACCTCGGCAATAAGAACGCGAAAATCATTACCTGCCACCTCGGCAACGGCTCGTCTATCACGGCGACGGTAAACGGCAAAGCGGTGGATACGTCCATGGGCTTCACCCCTCAAGACGGCGTGCCTATGGGCACGAGAAGCGGCGCGCTTGACCCCACCGTCGTTACCTTCCTGCAAAAAGCGGAGGGCTTGACGGCAGAGGAAGCGGATAAAATCCTCAATAAGGAATCGGGTCTTGCCGGTATTTCCGGTTGCGGCAGCGATTGCAGAGATATCCGCGACGCGGCGGCAGCAGGCAACTATCGCGCGCAGCTTGCGATGAAGATCCTCTGCCACAACATTAAAAAGATCGTCGGCTCGTATATCGCGGAAATGAACGGCGTGGACGCCATCGTGTTCACGGCAGGTATCGGCGAAAACGACAGAGATCTGCGCGAAGAGGTCTGCAAGGATATGTCCTTCCTCGGCATCGAGGTAGACGCAGAAATCAACCAGACCTGCGCAAGAGGGGAGTTTGCGGACGTTACCGCAAAGGGAGCAAAGGTAAAAACCTTGGTTATCCCCACCAACGAGGAGTATATGATTGCCCTCGACACACTCAATTTGACAAAATAAAAAATAATATAAAGGAAAGGAAAAAACTATGAAATCACCTTTTGAAATCAAGAAAGAAATCTGTGAAGTTGGCCACAAACTCTGGGCGAAAGGCTTCGTTGCTGCAAACGACGGTAACATCTCCGTTAAAATCAGCGAAAACGAATATTACTGCACCCCCACCGGCGTATCCAAGGGCGACCTTACCCCCGATATGATCATCAAAGTGGACAAAGACGGTAAAAAGCTCGAAGGGAAACTTAACCCCTCGTCCGAAATCAAAATGCATATGAGAGTGTACAGAGAACGCCCCGACGTTACGGCTGTTGTGCACGCGCACCCTCCCGTTGCTACGGCGTTCACCGTTGCGGATATCGACCTCGACCAGTACATTCTTCCCGAAGCGGTACTTACCATCGGCGACGTACCTACCTGCGATTACGGTACGCCTTCCACGATGGAAATTCCCGATTCCCTCGATCCTTATATCCAGAACCACGACGCATTCTTGCTTCGTAACCACGGCGCTTTGACGGTTGGTTGCAACCTTCAAAAAGCATTCTTCGTTATGGAAGAAGTAGAATTCAACGCGGTTATCTGCAAGCACGCTATGGACCTTGGCGCCGTACACGAAATCGCAAACGACCAGCTCAAGAAGCTCATGGATTTGAGAAAGAAGATGAACCTTCCCGGACGTCATCCCGGCATCGACTACGGCGACGAACCTGAACCCTGCAACTGCGCAAACGCAGAGCTTGTTGAAGCTATCACGAAGAAGGTTTTGGCGGCTCTCGGCAAATAATTTTAATGCGTATATGCGTCGCATTAAAAAACCAAGCACCAAACGCTTTTCGACTAAAAGGAGAAAAAATTATGGCAATCAATTGGACAGAAGCTCAAATTGAAGAAGTGGTTGCCGCAGTGATAAAGAATTTGGGCGGAGCAACCGCCGCAAAAAGCGGTTGGGATTCCACCCAGTACAATGGTCGCAGACTTATCGGCGTTTACGCGGATATGAACGACGCAATCGACGCCGCAACGGCAGGCTATAAAGCGATCCGCGCGATGTCCTTGGAAGAAAGAGAAAAGGTCATCACCGCCGTTCGCGAACTCTGCCGCAAGGAAGCGCCTATCATGGCAAACCTTGGCGTAACGGAAACGAAGATGGGCCGTGTTTCGCACAAGACGGCGAAGCATATCCTCGTCGCGGACAAAACCCCCGGCACGGCAGACATCGTTTGCCAAGCAAAGACGGGCGATTTTGGTTTGACCTTGACGGAAATGGCTCCCTTCGGCGTAGTCGGCAGTATCACTCCCAGCACCAACCCTTCTGAAACGGTTATCTGCAACAGTATCGGTATGATTGCGGCAGGTAACGGCGTGGTATTCAACCCCCACCCCAACGCAATCGCAACCTCCAACTACGCAGTAGACCTCGTCAACCGCGCCAGCGCAATGGCGGGCGGGCCGAAGGTTCTCGTAGCGTCGGTGGTAAAACCTACTTTGGATACGGCGCAGATCATGTACAAGCACCCCAACGTTCGCTTGCTCGTTTGCACGGGCGGCCCCGGCGTCGTTCGCTCAGTGCTTTCCAGCGGTAAAAAGGCAATCGGCGCAGGCGCGGGCAATCCCCCTGTAATCGTAGACGACACCGCGGATATTAAAAAAGCGGGCAAGGACATCATCGACGGCTGTTCGTTCGATAACAATCTGCCTTGTATTGCGGAAAAAGAGGTATTCGCGTTTAGAAATATCGCGGACGAACTCATTTCCGAAATGCAGAAAAACGGCGCGTATAAAATCACTTCCGAACAAGCTGCCAAGCTGGCAAAAATCGTTCTCGTTGACGTAAAGAACCCCAAAACGGGCATTGTCAAAAAGACGATCAGCCGTGATTGCGTAGGCCGCGACGCGGCGGTATTGCTCGCAAAAATCGGTATCAACGTAGGCCCTGAAATCCGTTGTATCATCTGCGAAACGGACTTCAATCACCCCTTCGTACAGGAAGAATTGATGATGCCCATTCTGCCCATCGTCCGCGTGGACAACATCGACCAAGCCATCGACTTGGCGGTAAAGGCAGAACACGGCAACCGCCACACGGCGCATATGCACTCGAAGAATATCGACCACCTCACTCGCTTTGCAAGAGCGGTGGAAACGACGATCTTCGTCAAGAACGCACCCTCGTACGCAGGTATCGGTTTCGGCGGCGAAGGGCACACGACTTTCACGATTGCAGGTCCTACGGGCGAAGGCTTGACCAGCGCGCGTAGCTTCACCAGATATCGCCGTTGCGTGCTTTCCGAAGCGTTCAGAATTATCTAAAAAGGAGAGAAAAACTATGGATATTACTTCTTCCCAAGTAGAAAGCATCGTCCGTAAAATTCTCGGTGAAATGGGCAATTCTTGTTCGAGAGCTACAAGCTCTGGCAAAATCCCCAAAACCGCGAAGGTGGCAATGCTCACTGCGCAAAAGAAAATCGAAGTAAAAGAATTCCCCATTCCTGCGCTCACCGACGACGACATCCTCGTAAAAGTAGAGGGTTGCGGCGTCTGCGGTACGGACGTGCACGAATGGAAGGTCGATCCGTTCGGGATCATTCCCGTAACCCTCGGCCACGAAGGCACGGGCGAAATCGTTTACCTCGGTAAAAACATTAAGGCAGATACGTCGGGCAAGCCCATCAAAGTGGGCGACAAGCTCGTAACCAGCGTTATCAGCTGCGGCGAATGCCACGTCTGCCGTAACCACCCCGCAAACACCAACCTTTGCGACAAGCAAGGCGTATTCGGGCTGATTCCCCACAGCGACGCAAACCCCTTCACGGGTTGGTTCGCAGAATATCTTCTTATCCGCGGTAAGGGTTCGACCTACTTCGTCGTAAACGACCTGAACTTGAAAGAAAGAATGATTTTGGAACTTGCTTGCGTTTGCGTACACGCTTTGAAGAGAGCGCAAACCACCGGTCTTATCAACTTCAACTCCAAAGTCCTTATTCAAGGTCTTGGCCCCGTTGGTTTGGTTATGATCAGCGTGCTTCGCGCGGCGGGTATCAACCACATCATCGCAATCGACGGTACGCCGATGCGTTTGGAAGCGGCTAAAAAGCTCGGCGCGAAAACGGTTATCAACTTCAAGGAAATGACCACGCTCGAAGAAAGAGTCGCTTACGTCAAGAGCGTAGCGAACGGCGTCGGCGCAGACTTCGCGTTCCAATGCACGGGCGCGCCTATGGCGGCAAAGGATATCTTCGAATATATCCGTCGCGGCGGCGGCCTTTGCGAAATGGGCTTCTTCGTAAACAACGGCGAATACACGGTAAATCCTCACTTCGCAATGTGCAACAAGGAAATCAACCTCGTCGGTTCTTGGGACTATTCGGCAGACGATTATCCCACCACGATGGCGTTCCTTCGTCAGGCAAGAGAAATGAATATTCCCGTATGCGATTTGATCACGCACGAATATTCGCTTGATGAATTGAACGAAGCGATGGAAACGAACGTGGCGCAGAAGGGTATTAAGATTTGCTACGTCGCTAAGTAAAGCGTGTATATGCGTCGTATTTCGGCGGCGCGCTGTGGCAACCCTCGGTTACGTACGCATAAGTATGCGCCCTCGGGTTTTCCTCGCGCTTCTTGAACTACTCGCAGCTCCACACTTTATCCCTATCCACAATAGGCGACGTAAAATCCCGACACAGGAGAAAACAATATGGCACTTGGTATGATAGAAGTTTTCGGCTTTGCAACCTCGATTGTCGTAGCGGACGCAATGGCGAAGGCGGCGGACGTGAAAGTCGTCGCAATCGACAAAAATAAGCCCGCGGCAGGCGACGCGGCAAAAGTGCCCCTCGTTATGGCAATCAAAGTAGAGGGGAGCGCGGCGGCTGTGGAAGCGGCGATCCAAGCAGGCAAAGCAGAGGCGGAAAAAAGAGAATTGTACATCACCCACAAGGTGATTGCAAGACAGAGCGAGGAAATTGAATGGTTCGCCCATTTAAGCGCCCTCGGCAAAGATAAATTAAGATAAAAAAATAAAAAAAATATATAATTCAAGGAGAAAATTATTATGATGGAAGCATTGGGTATGGTAGAAACCAGAGGTCTTGTAGCGGCAATCGAAGCGGCAGATGCAATGGTAAAGGCAGCAAACGTAGTTCTTATCGGCAGCGAAAAGATCGGTAGCGGCTTGGTAAGCGTTATGGTTCGCGGCGACGTTGGCGCAGTAAAGGCGGCTGTTGAAGCAGGTACTGCGGCGGCT
>JAFUJR010000016.1 GCA_017468085.1 Clostridia bacterium
AGGAATTACGGATTATATAACCATAGCGGTGACGATGGCAAAGAGGATCCACCTGTTCCCATTCCGAACACAGAAGTTAAGCTCTTTTACGCCGAAAGTACTTACGGTTAACCGTTGGGAGGATAGGTAGCCGCCGCTTTTATTGCCCCTTAGCTCAGTCGGTAGAGCAACGGACTGTTAATCCGTGTGTCGTCAGTTCGAGCCTGACAGGGGCAGCCAAAAATACAGGATTTTGTGTATAAAAGCACTAAACTCCTGTATATTTTTTATTTTTATGCAAAAATAAAAAGCAAAGATTTTTGCTTTAATTGTTGATAAAAACAAGCGAAAATGGGCTTAAAAATAGATGCTTTAATTCAAAAAAGAAGTAAAAATGCGTAAAAATAGGTGTTTTTATGAAAAATCCAAAAAAGTTCCTACAAAGGTCCTACAATTAAGACAAAAACTGTTTTTTTGAATTCCTACAAAGTCAAAAAGTTTCCCAAGTGTTCAGTCGTATTTTTTTAAATAAAGATGAGATAATTGCTTGACTTGTGGATCTGCGGAAGCAAAAGCTATTCTGAAACAATTTTATACCTGCACTGTTAGCTCAACTGGATAGAGCGTCGGTCTACGGAACCAAAGGCTAGGAGTTCGCGCGAGCTGCCGAAAAGGGAAACGCGAATAAAAAAGGACGGAAGGCCGTCGGCGGCGAAGCCCTGCGCTGTGCGCAGAACCTCTTACGGTGCACCAAAAACAAGCGAAAATCGTGCGATTTTCGCTTGTTTTTTGCTTTTTTTAGAATTTTCATATTTTTGCTCAATTTTTCTAATAAATTTTTGTCGATTTTATTAGAAAGAAATTGAGTTAATTTTTTTCTAATAAATTTTCTAATAAATTGAAAAAATATCGAACAGAAGCGAATGCCTATTTCTATTTTTTTGATGGATAATGATTGTACGCCATTGTTGAAGATAAAGAATATAAAAATACTTAGTCAGTTTAATATCATAGGTAGGAAAACTTAAAACTTAGAAGTCAACCGATTAGGGATAAAACTCCTTTTACTATATTATTGTTTGTTTTTCAATTGACTTGGCGTAGTACCGAAATATTTTTTATAGCATCTATAAAAGGACGCATAGCTGTTAAACCCGCATTGCTCGGCGATCGACGAGAGAGAATGTCCGTATTCAATCAGATTTTTTGCAAGCGTAATTTTCTTTTGGTTGATGTAATTCAAAGGCGTAATTCTCAAATTTTCTTTAAATAATTTATGCAAATAATTTTCGGAAATATAGAATTTTTGGGTTATATCTTTTAAATTATTGATTTTGTTAAGGTTTTCGTTTATGTGCGTGAGAATAGAAGATAATAGACGGTTTTCCGTTTTCGGTAGTAAAAAGTCCTCTTCCAAGCAAGTCAGATTGATAATAAGCTCCTGTGCCAGACCTTCTATCAAGGTTTTGAAATTTTCGTTTAAAATGGGCTTTTCGGAATTTTTTATGTAATATTCGAAGCGCTTAAAAACGGAAGATAAAATCATATTGTTGGATACGTTTATTTTTTTTAGTTCCGTAAAATTGCAGTTGTTAAAAAAGTCGGGCGTTTTTATTTGAAATACTATTTTTTCGTGACGGGTATTGGCTTGCGATTCGTAAAAATGATATTTAAGCGGTGGCGTGACGATTAAATCGTTAGCCATTAAATCGATAATCGAATCTTCATAATAAAACTTCAAAACTCCTTCTTTCAGGAACACTATTTCCGTAAAAGGATGCATGTGAGTGGAAAAGAATTCTTTTTTCGTGCAATTAACCGTGGTGAGATTAAATTCAAAGTTTGAGCAATTGTATAAAGCATAGTTAAAGGTTATATTTTCGTACGTGCGTTCAAATTTGCGAATTTCCAAAGCGATCACCTGTATATAATTTGTATTAATATATATATTGTAAAGGATTTGCAAACAATTGTCAAGTTTTTCGTATTGACTATTCACTTTTTTTGGTGTAAAATAGAAGAAAACAATTAGAAGGAGAATTTTGTTATGAAAAAATACAGTTTAAACGGAATTTGGAATATGCAAGGAAACGGTTTTAATATTTGCGGAAACGTTCCAGGTTCCGTTTATTCTTTTCTGCATATTGACAATGCTATTTTACCCGATCCGTATTATAGAGATAACGAATATATTTATTTGGAGATTTCAGAACACGAATACGAATTCAACAAAGAATTTGATTTTTCCGAAGCTCGTAATTGCGTTTTTTTAGTCTGTGAAGGGTTGGATACGCTTTGTAGCGTTTATCTTAACGGCAAGTTGATTGCCGAAACGGATAATATGCATATAAAATACGAGTTCGACGTAACGGATAAACTTCTCCGCGGTAAAAATTTATTAAAAATAGTTTGTCATCCCGTAAATTCGTATATGAAACGCAAAAATGCAGAAAGAGACCTATTCGGGGCACACGACTGTATGTCGGGGTATCCGCATATACGTAAAGCGCATTGTATGATGGGCTGGGATTGGGGACTTAGACTTCCCGACGCGGGGATTTGGCGAAGTATTTACCTTTTGGAAAAGGATAGTTTTGAGATAAAAAACGTGGATATCTTGCAGTTTCACGAAAACGGTGAAGTTTTCGTTCTGCCTAAGATTGAAACGGACGGCGGTAAGTTGGAAATACGATGCGTTTCTCCCGACGGAGAGGCTGTTAAGCTTGTACCTAACCGAAAAAATAAAATTACCGCACCAAAACTGTGGTGGCCAAACGGACTTGGTGAACAAAATTTATATCGGATAGATATTCAACTCATTCAAAATGAAAAAATAGTTGACGAAAGAAAACTTAAAATAGGGCTGAGGGAATTAAAGCTCATACGAAAAAAAGACGAATTCGGCGAAAGTTTTTATCATCAAATAAACGGCGTTGCTATGTTTGCTATGGGCGCGGATTATATCCCCGAAGACAATATATTTTCACGCATTACCGAAGAAAGAACGCGTAAGCTGCTTACCGAATGTAAAAACTGTCATTTTAACACGATACGCGTATGGGGCGGCGGTTATTATCCGAACGATTACTTTTTTGATATTTGTGATGAATTGGGGATCGTTGTGTTCCTTGACCTTATGTTTGCTTGCGCGGTTTACGAGCCCGACGAAACAATGATGAAAGGAATTGAAACCGAAGTCGTTCAAAATATTCAAAGAATTCGACACCACGCCTGTTTGGGGGTTATTTGCGGGAATAATGAAATCGAGTGGCATTTTGAAGAATACGTAGGATTATCCAAGCGTAAAGATTTAGAGCATCTTAAAAAAGTATATCTTCAACTTTTTGAAAAAGATTTGCCCAAAATTGTGGATTCGGTCGCTCATTTTATTCCCTACCTTTGTTCTTCGCCAACGTCAAACGGCGGCTTTGTCGATCCGAATAATGAAAATATAGGGGATTGTCATTATTGGAGTTCGGAAAGTTTTATAAACAGTCGGGCAAGATTTTTCAGATATTTAAGCGAGTTCGGGATTTGTTCTTACGCTAATATCAAAACCATAGAAAGTTTTACTGCACCTGAGGACAGAAAGGCTTTCGGAAAGATTATGGATATGCATCAAAGAAACAGCGCGGCAAACGGTACTATGGTAAAAACTCTTTCGGAAACGTTTCCTTACGCTAATAGTTTCGAAACGCTGATATTTGCGTCGCAGGTTTTACAGGCTGAGGTTATAAAATATACCGTTGAGCATTTACGTCGTAATCGCGGTCGGTGTATGGGAGCGTTATACTGGCAAGTCAACGATATGAGTCCTGTAAACTCTTTTTCGAGTATAGACTATTACGGCAGGTATAAGGCGTTACAATATGCGGCGAAACGCTTTTATTCGCCTATACTTATCTCTTGTGAAGAAACGGGATATTTACAGACCAGACCGTTTATCAATTCGGAAAGCTGTTCGTACAGTCATAAAAAATCGGCAAGGATTTGCGTTACGAACGATACGTTAAACGACGTTTTTGGGAAAGTAGTATGGAAACTGTGCGATTCTTACGGCGAGATTAAAAAAATGGGCGAACGGGAAATCGTCGTGAGCAAGACGTCTGCGAAATATATAGAGAACCTTGATTTTGACGATTGTGACGAAGAAAACTTGCATTTGTTTTACGCTTTGGAAGTATTCGGGGAAATAGTTTCCGAAGGTAGTGCGCTGTTTACCGCGCCCAAATATTATCATTTTGCAGATCCGAAATTGTCTTATGAAATTAATGGAGAAAAAATAACCGTTAAAAGTAACGCGTATGCAAAATACGTTGAAATCAGCGGCGTTGACGGCGACGTGGTGTTAAGCGATAATTATTTCGATATGGAAAAAGGCGAAAAGACGGTGACCGTTTTATCGGGAACGTCTAAATCCTTTACTTTGCGATCTGTTTATGATATAAAATGAAGTTGTTGGCGTTTCGGAAAGATAGGAGGAGATAAACGTATGAAAATACTTAACGATATTGCTTATAAAAATAATTCGGCTTGCAAACTTGATATGTATTTGCCGGAACAAACAGGCTTTCAAACGATCGTTTGGTTTCACGGCGGCGGTTTGGAAAACGGCAATAAATATAGCCAAGCTACGGCCGAGATCGCGGAAAGCTTTGTGAAAAACGGCTACGGATTTATTTCCGTAGGCTATCGTTTATATACGCAGGGTGCGCGTTATCCCGATTATTTAACCGATTGCGCGAACGCGGTCGCGTTCGTAAAAGAGCATGTGCAAGAATATGGCGGAAACGGAAAGATCCTGATTTCGGGACAATCGGCGGGAGCTTGGATGGCGTTGATGCTTTGTCTGGACGGAAAATTTTTAAAAGCGGTAGGGATAGAGCCTTTGTCTATTGCGGGTTGGATTATCGACAGCGCGCAAACGACTGCGCATTTCAACGTATTGAAATACGAGAAGAAGGAAAACCCGAACGCGCAAAGGATCGACGAGTTTGCTCCGTTGTACTACGTGAGCGAAAATACGAAATTTACGAAAATGCTTTTGCTGTTTTACGAGCAGGATATGCCTTGCCGCCCCGAACAAAACGAACTTTTCTATAAAGCGATACTCAATTTTGATAAGACGGCGGATATTGAATATGTGCAGCTTCCCGGCACGCATTGTTACGGTTCGACTTGTAAAGAAGAGGACGGAGAATACCGTTTCGTGAAAGAAACGTTGCGCTGGTTAAAAGCCAAAGGACTGTAAAGAAGGATTTACGATGGAAGCGTTATTGATTATGCTCAGGAACGTTTTAGTGTTCGTCGCGCTTGCGTTGCCGGGCTTTATCTTAGTCAAAACGAAAATAATCGGAGGAAAGGAATCGGGCGCGCTGTCTAAGCTTTTAACCTACGTAGGTATGCCGTTTTTGATTTTATCAAGTACGTTGAACGTGTCGTTCAGCGGGGAATTTATCGGCTCGATTGTATTGATCGGCGTAAAATTCGGCGCGCTGTTTACGGGTTGGCGTATGTATTTCGTATCGGCAATGAAGCTCGTCGCGTTCCCTGCGCTCGGCGTTGGAATTTTATTAGCTTTAAAGCTGATAATGACAATCGACGAAAATATGATCATCGGATTTTTCATTGCGCTCGCAATGCCGACGGCAGGGCTTGCTTCCACGTTCTCCGACCAACACGACGGAGATACGCAAAACGCGGTGGTATTTACGCTTGGCACGACGATATTATCTATTTTAACTATTCCCGTATTCTATTGGCTGTTAAACGTATTGCTTTAAATAAGTATTTAAGTAAAGTTTTTGGCTAATTTTGAAAACATTCAATGAAGTGATAGGAATTTTAGAGAACGTAGACTTATAAAAAACAGCGAAGACATAAGACAGCAAGAT
>JAFUJR010000017.1 GCA_017468085.1 Clostridia bacterium
CTCAAAAAAGTAAGAAGTAAGGGCGAAAAGTGAATAAGTGCGGTAAAGGTTTATAAAGAGATACACTCGACTACGCAATAAATTGCTCCGCTCGGTATGACAGGGGTTAATTTCGCAAAGAGATAGCCCGTTGTCGCTCCGCAAGAGGAATTACATGCAAACCTACGCTTTGATTACATACCGTTTGCGACGGAGTACTTACAGTATTGTTGGTCGTTTTTAATAAAAGCAACCGTTCCGTATTCCGCACTTACAAAACGCCCCACCCATGTACGCGATGAACGTAAAATTAAACCCTCTACGGGAAGTCCGTAGAGGGTCGATTTCGTTATTTTTAAAACCCGAAAAACGATTAGTTAAGTTCAGCGAAGTACTTAATCGTTCTAACCATTTGGCTGGTGTAGGAGTTTTCGTTGTCGTACCAGGATACGACCTTAACGAGGGTCGTGCCGTCGCCCATGGGCATGCACTTCGTCTGCGTAGCGTCGAACAAGGAACCGTAGGTGATACCGATGATGTCGGAGGATACGAGTTCTTCTTCCGTGTAACCGAAGGAAGCGGAAGCAGCAGCCTTCATTGCGTTGTTTACGGTAGCCGCGTCAACTTCGCCTTCGCAGATCGCAACGAGTTGGGTAAGGGAACCGGTGGGAACGGGAACGCGTTGTGCGCAACCGTCGAGAACGCCGTTGAGTTCGGGGATAACAAGACCGATAGCCTTAGCTGCGCCCGTGGAGTTGGGAACGATGTTTGCAGCGGCTGCTCTTGCACGGCGAAGGTCGCCTTTACGATGAGGACCGTCGAGAACCATCTGGTCGCCGGTGTAAGCGTGGATGGTGGTCATATAACCCTTCTTGATCTTAGAAAGTTTGTTGAGGGTGTTTGCCATAGGAGCAAGGCAGTTGGTGGTGCAGGAAGCTGCGGAGATGATGGTATCGTTTGCCGTCAACGTCTTTTCGTTTACGCTGTAAACGATAGTGGGAAGGTCGTTACCAGCGGGAGCGGAGATAACAACTTTCTTTGCGCCTGCTTTGAGGTGCGCTTCGGATTTTGCCTTGGACGTATAGAAACCGGTGCATTCAAGCACTACGTCTACGTCATATTCACCCCAAGGGCAGTTTGCAGCGTCTTTTTCTGCGTAAATTTTGATGGTCTTGCCGTTAACGGTGATCGTACCTGCTTCGTCGTCAGCAGTAACCTTGTCGCAGTACTTATATCTGCCTTGAGCGGTGTCGTACTTCAAAAGGTGCGCGAGCATGGAAGGGCTGGTAAGGTCGTTGATAGCAACTACTTCATAACCTTCTGCATCGAACATCTGTCTGAACGCAAGACGACCAATACGTCCGAAACCGTTGATTGCAACTTTTACGTTTGCCATAATAGAGATCCTCCAATATATTGAAAATTTATTTAGTGATGAATTGAACGCGGTGGGGTTGGGGCGCATTTTTGCCTCTTTTCCGCAAATCCGCTTTTGTCCGTATACTATTTTAGCAAACTTTTAACAATTCGTCAACAGTTTTGCGCATAAGTTGGAAAAATATTTCTTTTTAACGCAGTTTTCTCAAAAAGTGTGAAATTTATTCCTTTTACGCATATAAAAAGCGGTTGCCCGTTTGCCGTGGGATAACCGCTTTTCTCCGTCGTCAATTTTCGAGGAAGATAGAACGAATCAACGAAATTTGTTCGGCGGTTACGCCCGCTTTTATCAGCATATCCGCCGTTTTGTCGGCAAGCGTTTCGCCCTCGTAATCGTTTTCTAATTTGGAAATGAGGGTCAAAATGTCCCCGCCGTTTTCGTCGTAATATCTGTCTACGTTCGTGTAGAAATAGTTGGAAAGCTCGTAATCGCGGATCAAATCTGCTTTTTCCACGCCCAAAAGCGCCTCTAAAACGAGGGAGATCGTGCCTGCGCGGTCTACGCCGTGGGTGCAATGCAAATAAACGGGGTACGCGCTTTCGTCCGCGAATGCGGAAAAGACCGTCTTTAACGTTTCGGGCTGGTTAAGGATTTGCTCGTAATACGCGCTGGGCAGGAAGGTGCGTTTTACCTCGCTTCCCAAAATGCCCGCGGAGGTGGGGTTGATACCCAAAGCGGAAGCGTCGCGCAAGTCGAAGTCGCTCTTGATTTTCATAACCGAAAGCATGGTCGTTACGCCCGCTTCGCTGATGGTAAAGCCTGCAATGCCCGTGTTTTTCTTGCCGTCGATTTCACTGCCGCGATAGAGGACGCCTTGCTTGATTTTTCCGCCGAGCGAAGAATTCCAACCGCCGACGTCGCGGACGTTGCTTGCGCCGTCCACGTACATAAAGCGAGGGGATTTCGCCGTTTTAAACGAGCCTTCGCTCGTGATAGACTGCTTATTGGTCAGCCGAACGGTGAGCGTGTAGGTATATTCGGCGTCCGCCTTTAAATTGTAGATGGATACGGAGTCTTCGTACGGGTCGAGTTCCACGCGCGTAAAGCGGGTTTTGCTCCCTTTTTCATATACGTCGGCATACCCAAGTAGAATATCCACGTCGCTTTCCGTTTCAAAGGTATAATCGATGGTTACGGGTATACCCATATCCAGGCGGTGGCTACGCGAATAGCCCCATTCCTGCTGTAAGGTAGAGATAGGCACGTCGGTTTCCGCTTGCATATACGCCAAAACCTGTTCGGCGACGATAGGAATAGGGGTAGACGAAACCTCCGTGGTTACCGTCGCGTTTACTTTGTTGGTTCCGCATCCGCTAAGTGCCATAGTTCCCCCCAAGGCGAGGGTTAAACCCACCGCCAAAAATTTATTTTTCATGGTAAAACCCCTTTAAGGATAAATATATTTATATTATAAAGGAAAGAAGGTGGAAAATCAATAGCAAAATTTACGAAAATGCTTGCGAAAAGTGTTATTTTATAATAAAAACGCTGTGAGTAGCCGAATAAAAACGGGGCGAGGGGAACTCGCTCCGTTTCGTATACGGTTTATTGATTAAAACGCTTTGCCTGCCGAGCCAAGCACGTTGACGATTTTGTGTTTTACCATTTCTTTCATCATCGCGCGCGCGTCGCCGAGGTATTGACGAGGGTCGAAGTGGCCGGGGAAATCGTTGTAGTGCTTACGGATAGCCGCCGTAAACGCTACGCGAAGGTCGCTGTCGATATTGATTTTGCAAACCGCCATTTGCGCCGCCTTTCTAAGCTCGGATTCGGGAATACCGATAGCGTCGGGCATATGGCCGCCGTATTGGTTGACGATGGCAACCTTGTCCTGAGGGACGGAGGAAGCGCCGTGAAGAACGATGGGGAAGCCGGGCAATCTGTTGCCGATTTCTTCCAAAATATCCAAACGGAGCTTAGGGTCTTGACCGGGCTTGAATTTATAAGCGCCGTGGGAAGTACCGATTGCGATTGCAAGGGAGTCGATACCCGTAGCCGCAACGAAATCTTGAACCTCGTCGGGGGAGGTGAAGTGCGCGTGCTCAGCCGAAACGTTTACGTCGTCCTCGATGCCTGCAAGCGTGCCGAGCTCCGCTTCAACCACAACGCCGTGGTCGTGTGCGTATTCAACGACTTTTTTGGTGATGGCGATATTTTCTTCCCAAGGGTGGGAGGAAGCGTCGATCATAACGGACGTAAAGCCGCCGTCGATGGAAGCCTTACAAATTTCAAAATCTGCGCCGTGGTCGAGGTGCATTGCGATGGGAATATCGTTGGTTTCCACCGCAGCTTGAACGAGGTGCTTTAAATATACGGGGTTTGCGTACTTTCTTGCGCCTGCGGATACTTGCAGAATAACGGGGGATTTTTCCTCGTTAGCCGCTTCGACGATGGCTTGGATCATTTCCATATTGTTTACGTTGAAAGCGCCGATAGCGTATTTGCCAGCGTACGCCTTTTTGAACATTTCGGTAGTAGTTACCAAAGGCATAATTTTTTGTCCTCCAAATGACGTTTTTTATTCGTACCAAATTATTATACCCCATTTGCAAGAAAAAAGCAAGAAAATAACGGCTCTTGCAAAAAAATCAAAAAAATTTTACTTTTTTGGAAAATTTTAAAAAAACTTATTAACAAACGCAAAAAATGCGATTATACTACAACAAAAACTAAAACGCATTACAGTACTATGAAAACCCCTAAATTTTTTAAAATCACCTTGGCAACGTTAGTAGGCGCGGCGGTTGCATTGGCGATCCGTAAGAGAAAAGAGGATTAAAATTATCCAACCACCTCCATAACCGTAAAAGCGTCGTCCTTGCAAAACGCGAGGGCGGCGTTTTACGTGAATTTGAAATGAGAAACGCGAAAAGCGAAACCGTAGAATACATTTAATATAATACGCGCGTGTGCGGGCGCGTAGGGGAGCGCGTGCGCGAGGGAAAAAGGGAAAGGAATTTTGCGTTTTTAAGAGAGCGGCGGGGGAATTTCCGTATAAAAAAAGAGGAAAATGAATAAACGCAAAAAAAAGTTAAAAAAAATAAAAAAAGTTGAAAAACCCCACGCAAAACAGCTTGACTTAAATTTCTTTTCATAATACAATAAATAGGCAAGCCAAGCGGAATGCCTTGAAAATACTGTTTTTCCCCGTTAGTTGAACAGATTTTGAGGAAATTTCCCAAACGGCTCTCAACATTAAAAAATACACACGAAACAAGGAGTAACATATTATGAAGACCTACATGGCTAAGGCCGAAGCGGTTGAAAGAAAATGGTACGTTGTTGACGCGGCAGGCGTTCCCCTTGGACGTCTTGCAAGCAAGGTAGCGTCCGTACTTCGCGGCAAGAACAAACCCACCTACACGCCCAACGTTGACACCGGCGATTTCGTAATCGTTATCAACACCGACAAAACGGTTTTGACGGGTAAGAAGTTGGAAAACAAATTTTACAGATACCACACCGGTTACATCGGCGGGTTGAAGGAAATTTCCTACAAGAAATTGATGGCTGAAAAGAGCGACCTTGCCGTTTACGAAGCGGTAAAGGGTATGTTGCCCAAGAACAGCCTTGGCAGAGCTATGCTTAAAAAGCTCAAAGTTTATAAGGGTGCTGAACACAACCATGCGGCGCAGAAACCCGAAGTATTGAAAGTAGACTAAGGAGAGGATAGAAAATTATGGCTAAAGCAAGCGTTAAAAAGAAAATCCAATTCTGGGGTACGGGTAGAAGAAAGAAGGCTATCGCTCGTGTTCGTCTTATCCCCGGCGGCAACGGCACGATTGTAATCAATGATCGCGCTTTTGAAGATTATTTCCCTCAGGGTACTCTTCAATACATCGTGAAACAGCCCATCGTTTTGTTGGACGTTGAAGCAAAGTACGACGTTATCGTAAACGTAATCGGCGGCGGTTACACGGGTCAGGCAGGCGCAATCCGTCTTGGCGTTGCAAGAGCGCTTCTCGAAGCGGAAGAAAACAGCCGTCCTGCATTGAAGTCTGCTGGTTTCTTGACCAGAGACCCTCGTTCGAAGGAAAGAAAGAAGTACGGCTTGAAGAAAGCTCGTCGCGCTCCTCAATTCTCGAAGAGATAATTTCAAAAAACGGAAAACGTGCCTTGCGCGCGTTTTCTTTTTTTGTCTGTCAAGCCGAGCGTATCAAAATAAAAGGAGAGGGAAATAAAAATGGCAAAAAAGAGATTTATCAAGGTATACAAACACAATATATTCGACGTGCAAGAAATTTTGGTAGACACGGAAACGGGCGTCAACTACTTTTTCTATGCAAACGGAAACGCGGGCGGTTTAACCCCCCTCTTAGATAAAGACGGAAAGGTGGTCGTAACCCCTATCCCCGCCGAAGAAGACGAGGAATAAGAAATAAGCATAGCGCGGTTTGATAAAATCAAGCCGCGCTATTTACTTTTTATGGATATTATGCTAAAATAAAAGAAAAAACTTCAAGTTTGAAAAATTTTTAAAAATTAGTGAGAAAAACGCCCTTCTCAACCGTTATATATATGCAGAGAGGTAAAAATATGTCTGAAAGGAAGGGATTTGAGGCGATACGCTGTTACCGTCGCTTTTTAGACGGCGATAACAGAGCACTTGAACAGCTCGTCCGCGAATACAGCGACGCGCTTATCCGTTTTGCGTATTGCTACGTAAAAGATTCTGCTACGGCAGAGGAAATCATGGAAGACGCCTTCGCCGCGCTTATCATCAAGCGCAGGCGTTTTGACGCCGCCGATAATCTCCGCGCGTACCTTTACAAAACGGTGCGCAACAAGTGCTTGGATCATCTGCGTTTTCACAAAAAGCAAGTGCCTCTCGCCGACGTGGAACGCGTGCTCGCCATAGACGGAAACGCGGAAACGGAAAATTCTTTGCTACGCAAAGAAAATCGGCGGGCGGTGTACGAGGCGCTCCAAAATCTGCCCTCGCAATACCGTGAAATTTTATACCTTACATACTTTGAAGATTGCACAGCGGACGAGGCTTCGCGCTTGCTCCGCCGTACCAAAAAGCAAATTTACAACCTTTTACATCGGGCAAAGACCTCTCTCAAAGAATTGCTGATAAAGGAAGGGATATCTTATGAAAACGTATAAACAACGCACGGACGACATTCTTAAAAAAGCGGAAAAACAAAAGTCTATCCGCAAAAAAGTAACGATTTCCACCATTTCTACTGCCGTTTGCGTGGCGGCGACGGCGCTCAGCCTCGTGCTTTTTCTGCCCTTAAAAGCGCCCGAAACACCTATCGACGCATACAAAACCAGCGAATATTTTTCCGTTATCAAGCCCTTAAATGCGCAGTTTGACACAACCGCACAGCCCGTCCACTACAAAAACAACTTTGAAAAATGGACGGCAAGCCTTAAAAAAGCCTTTTCAAGCGATTTAGAAGGGGGAGCGAACGGCGCGGTGGGCGACGGCTCGGCGATGGACAGCACGACGACGGGCATGCCTGAATTTGACGTTGATATGGGAACCTCAACGCCCCCGACGTCGGGTGGCAATGACGGGGGAGATAGCTACGTAGAAACCACCGACAATCAAGTGGCGGGCGTTATCGAGGGCGACCTTTTAAAACGCACCAAAACGCACGCTTTCTACCTTTGCCAATTAAACGACAACGGTTCTTTGCACGGCGGTTATCCCGTCCTGCGCGTATATTCGATTGCGGGCGCAAGCTCCGTACTCGTGCATGAATATGAAATTTTGGGAAACGGGGCGAATCGTATTTCTTCCGCATATCCTGAGCTCTATCTTTCCAACGACGGAAAAACGCTCACGCTTGTGAGTATCGTCGTAAAGAACGGAACGAAATCCACGCGCTTTACCGAGGTCATCACCTTGGACGTTTCCAATCCGAAAAACGTGAGGGAGACGGGCAGAAAATACCTTTCGGGGAACTACGTTTCCTCGCGTAGCGTGAACGGAAAACTTATCGTCGTTAACAATTTTAACGTGAATTCTATGCCTGATTTTGACGATTACGCAAGCTATATTCCGCAGTTTGGCGACGGCTTTGACGATTTACAGCTTGTCGACGGCGAGGATATCATCGTACCCGACAAACTTTCTTCCACGAAGCACACCGTCGTGATGGAGCTTGACCAAACGACGGGCGAAACCCTCGATTGCATGGCGCTGTATTGCTACTCTGCCGACCTCTACGTTTCGCAGGAGAATATGTATCTCACGCGCGAATATATATCTGCTGAGGATCGGGAAAATATGACGGAAATCACCTGCATTTCCTACGGCGACGAGGGCTTTGCCAAGGTGGGAGCCGTTACCGTCGAGGGCAGAGTGCTCAACCAATACAGCATGGACGAATACAACGGCGTTTTCCGTGTGGTAACGAGCGTTTACCGTCCTTACACAAGCGCGTCTATTTACTGCGTGGATATGCAAAAGTGGAAAATTATCGGCTCGGTAACGGAATTTTCGCCCAAGGGCGAGGACGTGCAATCCGTCCGTTTTAACGGCGATAAAGCGTACGTCTGCACGGCGGAAATTATCACGTTGACCGACCCCGTGTACGCGTTCAACCTCTCCGACCCCACGAATATCACCTATAAAGACACGGGTACTATCAAGGGGTATTCCACCTCGCTCGTGCAGTTTGGGGAGGGATTTTTCCTCGGTATCGGCGTGAATGAGGACGAGTCCTTAAAACTTGAAATGTACGAGGAAACGGAAACGGGCGTAGAAATTTACGCGACCTACGAGCCCGATTGCGACCCTCAAAATCCGCTTACCAACATTGGTTTTTCCCGTGAATATAAAGCCTACTTTATCGACAGAGAGGGCGGATATATCGGTTTGGGTACTTGGTATTACGATACGCAAACGGGCAAGACCGTCCAGCAGTACCGTTTGATTTGTTTTGACGGGTACGGTTTTAGCGAAGTGTTCGTCGTCGATTTGCTCGGCTTAGACGACTGGAAGCGTGCGTGCCTTGTCGAGGACGAGGCGGGTAACGGTTGGTTTTATATGTTCAGTGCGGAATTTAAGGTGATAAAAATATACGACGGCTTGTCCTAAGGACGTAAAGTTCCCTCTCAAAACGGAAAGGCGCTTGGTCAATCCAAGCGCTTTTTCGTGTTCTTTACCCCTTGTGCGCGCTGTTCGTGGCGGTATAAAAAATCGGCGCAGGCGTTGGATTTTTCTTCCATGGGTAAGGTTGCACTTTGCGCGGCGGGGGAAGATGCGGGCGCAGGCGCGGGCGGTGCGTCCGTTTCCGTTCCGTTATCCACGGCAGGGGTGGATTGCGACGATTGGTCGGGCGCGGGGAGCAGGGTTTTGAGTAAATCGAACAAGCCAAAAGGTAACATGCAAAAAAACCTCTCAATTTATTAAAATTTTCACGCAAAAATCGCAAAAAGCAAGGTATTTTCGATTGCTTTAATTGCCAAATTGATATATAATAGAATATGCGTTAATATCGTCGGATAATGTACGCTAAAAGAAACGGACGTTTTTTTTGCATAACAAGATTCCCGACGGCGACGATTAACCTAATGGATAATAACTTTTTAAGGAGTCCTTATACAATGAGGAAATACGGCAAAAAAATACTCGGTATCGTAGCGGCGGCTACTATGCTTTGCTCGGTTGCGATGACGGCTGGTTGCGGAAGCGTGAAGTTCGATTTCGTTAAGCCCGACGATGCGGTTTACAGCGCAAACGACGGCGCGGTAGGCTCCAACGGCGGTTTTGCGGTGGAGAAAGGCGGCTACGTTTACTTTATCAACGGCGTAGAGAGCAACACGGCGGACAACACCTACGGCGCGGTGGAAAAGGGCGCGTTGATGCGTATCGGCAAAGCGCAGCTTAAAGCGGGCGAATACGACAAAGCGGAAATCGTGGTGCCTTCCTTGCTCGTTGCTAAAAATTACGACGCAGGTATCTACGTGTTCGACGATACGGTTTACTATGCAACTCCCACGACGGACAAAAACCTCGAAGGTCAGGTAGAAAACAGCTATCTCGATTTCAAGTGTGCAAATTTGAAGACGGGCGAAGTGAAGAAGGATAAATTCTTCCACGTAGACTCTTCTTCTTTGAAAAACTACCGTTTCGTAAAGCAGGGCGAAGACGTTTACTGCTTGTATGAAGAAGATACCACGCTCAAATCCTACAACACGTCTACGGGTAAAACCACCGTTTTGGTAAAGGGCGCAAGCGGTTATTTCTACGATAATAAAGACGTAAACAACGGCAACGTTTACTACACGATGCCCGTAACCTACAACATCGCGTCGGATATTGCTTCGCAGACGAGCGATTACAATCAGCTTTACTGCGTAAACGTAGCGGACGTCGCAAAGGACGTAGGTAAAAACGCGGCTTACGACGGTAAGGTCGGCTACACCGTAGCGGATACGGGCAAGCAGTATACCTTCGACGGAAAATGGTTGGAGGACAACCAAGACGGTTATAAGGTAGGGGATTACACCACCTATCCTTACGTCAACCTCGGCGAGCTTGTTTTGGACGGCGTAGGCAGTAAGTTCAGCGACGAAATTTACAACGGCGGTTGGTTCAACGAGGATAAAGTAGAGGACAGCTTAGAATTTAAGGGCTATACCTACACGGTTACCCGTTATGAAAACGGCGGCGTATACTTTACGAGAAGCACCGATTCCAAACTTTACTACCTCTCCGATACGAAAGGCGCGGATTGGAACACCATCACGGGCAACGACGCAGAGGCTACTGCGGAGCTTGATATCGTTTCTTTGAATACGACGAACGCTTCTTCCACGGCTTTGTTTGAAGTTAGCACGGATAATGCAGGCGTGCGCACGCACTCCTATATCTATAAATCGGGCAACGAAGTTTACAAGGCAACGGCAAAGGAAAACGGCGAACAAGACGTTTTGGTTGCAATCGTTCGCAACGTTACCACCGCAAACCTTTGGAAGACGGAAGGCGACTATCTGTATTACTATGCGGATTACAACAACGGCAACAGCCTTTCCCGCGTAAACTATACGGGCGACGAAGATAGCTACAACACCTTCCACGCGGAAGAACCCGGCTATGAAGATTATCAACCCGTAACCCTTCCCCTCGTGGAATGGAGCAAGGATTGGTACAAGCCCGAGCTTATCGACGTGGACGGCGAAACCGTTCTCTTGTATGCAAATACGCAGAAATACGGCAACAGCACCGTTACCTACAACTACGTCTATGCGGCGAAGGTAGGCACGACGGCGGATATTAAGGCAAGCATTGAAAAATACGAAGCGTACCAAGACTATCTTGAAGAATATTCCACCAAGACGGACGCGCAAAACCTCATCAAGTATTTCTTCTCGGCAAACACGATTTTCGCGGGCGAAGAAATGACCCTTTCGCAGGAAACCATCGACCTTTACAAGGACGAAAGCCAAGCGGAAGACAAGCAGGACGCACTCTATCAAGAAGTGCTTGGCAAGTTCACCGCAGAAGAAGGTAAGACGGCGGAATTGGCAACGGAGAGGGAATTCATCGGTTTGGTCGGTAAGGTAACGGAAAGCGACCTTGAAGACATTCAAACGGCTTGGAAGGATACGTTGTTGAAACCCGAACCTAAGGATGAGGACGACGATTCCCTTCCCGGTTGGGCGATTGCGCTTATCGTGGTTGGCGCAGTACTCATCGTAGCGGCAGGCGCGGCTGTTCCCGTTGTCATCTATTTCAAGAAGAAGGCGGCGGCGAAGAAAGAAGAGGAAGCGATTGTCAACGCGTACAGACGCCAAAAAATCGACACGACGGACGACAAGACCATCGACGTTTACGCGGACGAAGAAAAGAAGGAAGACGCGGCTGAAAGCACGGAAACCGCAGAAGAACCTGCACCTGAAGCGCAGGCTGAAGAAGCGGCTGAGCCTACCGTCGAAACGGAAGAAGAAAAGACAGAATAAGCACAAAAGGCTGTTTTTGGAAGAAAACAGCCTTTATTTTGCAATAAAATCTAAAAAAAGTATAAAAAACTTTGAAAACAGCCTAAAAAATAGTTTACAAAAATATAAAATCTTAATATAATATAGCAGAAATCACGATAAAGAGGGAAAATCGGAATATGGCGAGATACATTATTTGCCCGAGATGCGAACTTAACTTTATTGACGCGGACGTGCAGGAGTATTGTGAAGTTTGCGTAAAGGAAATCAGCGGCGAAAGAACGTTCACGGACGACTTTGACGCAGAAAGCGCTTTGGAAGAAACGGAAATCTGCCCCATCTGCGGCGAGAACTATATGTTGCTTGGCGAAAAGATGTGCGATGAGTGCAAATCAAAATCTGAATACGAAGAAGAAACCACCGAAGAAGATGAGGACAAGGAAGACGCTTCGTGGCGTAGTTACTTGGACGACGAGGAAGAAGAGCTTGACCTTGGAATTCCCGATACCGAATTTGAAGAGGAAGAAGAGGAAGATGAAGAAGAAACCGTCGAAGAAGACGACTTCGAATACGTTTCCGCAGACGATTACTACGGCGACGACGATGACGAAGAGGACGATGAGGACGAAGAGGACGATTTTTAATTGAATAGGGCGTTAAGGCGGCTTTGCGAAGGCAGGGCCGCTTTTGCTTAGAAGAAAATGAGGAAAATTTTAAAAAATCCTTGACAAAATTACAAGCGTTTATTATAATATATATTGTTACGGCGCAAGCCGAAAAAATCATTTTCAATACGGAGGTCATTTTATGAAGGCTTTTAAAAAATTTGCTCCCGTGATTGCGGCTGCGCTTGGCGTTATTGCAATCATCATGCTTTTCGTTCCTGCGGTTGTTTTAAGCGAAGATACGTCTTATAACGGCTGGCAAGCGATGTTTGGTTACACGGAAACGACCAAAGCATTTGGCTCAGAAATTAAGACGGAAGTTCTTGCGTTCTCGTTCATGAATTTGCTTAGCCTTATTCTTGTAGCGGCTGGTATCGTACTTTGCGTACTTTCCTTCCTCGGCAAGGGCAACAAATTCTTCGCGCTTATCGCGGCGGCTTGCTTTATCGTAGCGGCTGTATTCTTCTTCCTTACGCTCGTGTTCACGATTGCCGGTACCGGTCTTACCCTTGACGGCACGCTCGCGCAGGAAAAGGTAAAAGAAGGTTGGAAAATTGGCGCTGGTCCTATCATCGCAGGTATCCTTTCCATCTTGGCGGCATGCAGCACGGTTGCGCCCGCACTTTTAAAGAAATAATTTTTTAAAAACGGAAAAATCCCCTCGCAAAAAGCAAGGGGATTTTTTGTTGCTGAGTGACAACGAAACAACGGTTGTTTTTATAAATCGTCCGCGTCCTGCACGGGCGTTTCTTTTTTGTTTTTCGGCTTGCCCGTATAGCTCCCGTTTACGTCCGTTTTTGACGGCTCTGTAAAGACGTCTAAAGCGCGTTTTGTGGGGGCAGGTACGCGTTGAGTGGATTTTTTAACCATCAATCGTTGTTGTTTTCACCGCCGTTATAGCCGTGATTTTCTTTGTTGCCGCAGTTTTTATTACCGCAATTTTTGTTGCCGCAGTTCTTGTTCTTTTGGTTGTTCTTGTTTTTCATAATCTTTATTTCTCCTTATTTTTAAAGCTTTTCTTCGAGAGGACAGGTTACTGCCTTACCCCTTCAAAGGGCAAGTGTAAATCCACGTAGCCTTGTTCTGCCTTGCAAAGCGGGCAAACCTTCCATGCCTCCGTCGCAACGTGCATATGACCGCACTCGCTACAAATCCAAAGCACGGGTTTTTCACTCTTGTACAGCGTTCCGTTTCGCACGGCGTCGTGGAGATATTGGAAGACGATTTTGTGTTGAGATTCGACTTCCGCGACCATTTTAAAAAGGGCTGCAACGTCCTCAAAGCCTTCCTGCTTTGCCGTTAAAGAAAAGGCGGGGTAAATGTCTTCCGTTTCGTTTTTTTCATCGTTTGCCGAAAATTTCAGGCTTTCTTCCAGCGTGCCGATATGAAAAGGGTAGCCGGCGTCAAGCACGATATTTTCTTTACTGCCCGTCTTTTCGATAATTTTATTGAAAAATTGCGTTGCGTGCACCGTTTCGTTTTTGGCGATTGTGCGCACCGCGTCCGTCAACGTTTTCAATTTTTCTTTCATGGCGAGCTTTGCAACCATCTGATAGCGCATACCCGCCTGACATTCTCCCGCAAAGGCGCGGGCAAGGTTTTTAAAGGTTTCCGTGTTTTCAAATTGCATAGTATTCTCCTTATCCGTTCCCGAAGAAACGCTTTGTGCTTTCAGTATGCGCCTATTTTTCGTCTTTATCCCTGTTTTCCCTGCCAAAGTATGGCAAAGTGGGCGCAAACGTAGCAAAAATACTTGCAAAATAGAAAAAAACGGAGTAAAATAAGGGAGTATCGGCAGTAAAAGCAAAAAGGAGTAAGGTTATGTTCCATATCGTTCTTGTAGAGCCCGAAATTCCGCAAAATGCAGGCAATATCGCACGGACTTGCGCCGCGACGGGTACGCACTTGCACATGATAAGACCGCTCGGTTTTGAGGTTACGGACAAATATTTAAAACGAGCGGGACTCGATTATTGGCACTTGGTTGAAATTTCCTATTACGACAGCTTTGAAGAATTGCGCGAAAAATATCCCGATAGCCGCTTTTTCTTCTTTACGACCAAAGGCAGACGCCGCCACAGCGACGTAAACTTCCAAGACGGCGACTTTTTGGTGTTTGGCAAAGAAACGCGTGGGTTACCCGAAGAGCTTTTGCTGCAAAACGAAAAAACCTGCCTGCGTATTCCGATGTTTTCTCAGGCGCGTTCCCTCAATTTAAGCAACTCCGTCGCCGTAGCCTTATACGAAGCGCTTAGACAGAGCGATTACGAGGGACTTTTGGAGGAAGGAGAATTGCACGACCACAGTTGGACAGAGGCAGAAAAATAAAAAAAATTCAAATTCGCGCGCGGCGCGTATAATTTCATAGGAAACAGTCAATAACTTCCGTGTTCTATCACGGAGGTTTTTTATTTTTATGAAAAAGTTTTGCATAATTTTTTTATTGTCAATCATAATAAGTTTAACGGCGCTCGGTTTTTCGGGCGTTTTGGGCGCGGGGAGCGCAAACGGCGCATCCATGTATGCGACGAACGCGCAGGCAGACGAATTTTTGCGTATCCATATCCGCGCGGATTCCAATGAAAGCGAAGCGCAAAACGTAAAATATTACGTCCGCGACAAGGTGGTGGAGTACCTCACGCCCTTGGTTGCGAACTATCAAACGAAAGCGCAGGCTTTGTCGGGCGTCAAAAATCATTTGGACGGGATTGCCGAAGTCGCCCAAAAGGCTTTATACGAAAGGGGATTTTATTACGGCGCGAGCGCAGAATTGACGACGGAGCGTTTTCCTACCCGTATATACGAGGATTGCGTGTTGCCCGCGGGCGAGTATTCCGCATTGATTCTCCGTTTGGGGAGCGGAAACGGGGATAATTGGTGGTGCGTAGTGTATCCGCCCTTGTGTTTTTCCGCACCGACGGGGAAAAACGTAACGTACAAAAGTAAAATTTGGGAAATTATTCAACGCTTTAAGGCAGGAAAATAACCGTTCAACGCATATCTGCCCCTCTCGTTTGTGCTTTTACATATAGGAGGAAAAAAGATGAAGAAGTCAACGAAAACCAAACTCGCATTGACGGCTGCGGCGTGCGCGCTCACCCTGTCTGCGACGGCGGCTATCATAAAAACAACGTCTTTGGACGGCAACGCCATGCCTTCCACGCAAACGCAATTAGCGGAAAGCGTCGTCAGCGCGGCGATATTAAAACAAGGCTCTAAGGGGAGCGAAGTCAAGGAAGTACAGCGCCGCTTAAAACTTTGGGGCTATTATAACGGGAGCGTGGACGGTATATTTGGCGCGAAAACGCGTTCTGCCGTTATATCCTTTCAAAAAAAGAACGGGTTAAAAGCAGACGGCGTCGTGGGAAAAGCGACCTACCGCGCGCTCGGTATGGAAAGCGCGTATCAGGCGCTCGTCAATCAAACGGCAAACGGCGCGGGCGGTTATTCCAGCTCGGACGTGTACCTTTTGGCGCGGACGATTTACGCCGAAGGCAGGGGAGAGCCGTATACGGGCCAAGTGGCAATCGGTGCGGTGGTACTCAACCGTGTAAGAAGTTCCGCTTTTCCCAACACCATTTCGGGGGTGGTTTATCAAAAACACGCGTTTACGGCGGTTTCGGACGGACAAATCAATTTGACGCCCGACGATACGGCGATGCGCGCGGCGCGAGACGCCATTAACGGTTGGGATCCGACGGGCGGTGCGCTCTATTACTACAATCCTGCCGTTGCGACGAGCGCTTGGATTTTTGACAGACAGACGGTAACGGTCATCGGCAGACACGTCTTTGCGATTTAACGAGGAGGGAATATGAAGAAAGAAACGAAAAAAGTTGCCATCAACACGTCCTCGGGCGCGGAGAAGGTGGAAATCATCGAAAAACAGACCGCCACCCAAAAGGCGGCGCAACCGAAATCCGTAAATAAAGGAAGCGCGCAAGGCGAGGCGGCGCTCGGTTCGGAAAAGAAAACGGAACGCGTAAACGCCAAGCGTATGAACAGCCGCTTGGCGGGCAGTAAAGCGGAAAAAGAAAGTTTGGCGGCAAAGGAACGCGTGGAAAAAGCGTTAAAAAAGAAAGAAGAAAAAGCGAAAAAGAAGGCGGAAAAGCTCGCTCGCGCGGAAAAGAAAAAGGCGGAGCGTACCAAAAAATTTGCCGAATTTAAAAAGCGGATCGCCGAGCGAAAGGCAGAGATCGAAAAGGTGAGGGCGCAAAAGAAAGCGGACGCCGAAAAGCACGCAGCCGAAAGAAAAGCGCTTGCGGAAAAGCGCGCGGCGGAACGTGAGGAAAAAGTCCGCGAACGCGCTCGTGAAAAAGCAAATCTTCGCAATGCGCGCGCCAAGAAAAGGGCGGAAAGCAAAAAACAGAAAGCGCAACGCCGCGAGAAGAGCGGGAGCAACGGGCATAGACGGCAGGAACAAGGCTACGGCGGTTGGCTTGCGGCAGTGGTTTCCCTTGGCGTCGTAACCCTCGCGCTTGCCACGACGGTTACTGTCGGCGCTTTGGAAATGCGTAAGGAATCGAATGCGATGATCGGTGAAAATAAGCGTACCATGTACGAGTTGACGGGTATTATGGAGAACGTGGATAACGATTTAGACCGCGTGCGTATTTCCGCTTCGACGGCGCAACAAAGCCGTATCCTTACCGACCTTTTGGTGCAGGCTCGGCTTGCGGAGCTCGATTTAGAAAAAATGCCCCTTTGCGCGGAAGATTGCGGGGGAGTAACCACCTTTATCAACCGCACGGCGCGTGAATGTGAAAGAATGCTTGCCAAATTGCACGGCGGCGAGGCGCTTTCTGCCCGCGATTACCAAATTTTAGAGGAATTGTTTACCATCAACCATCAAATCCGCACCGAGCTTGACAAGATTTCGGCGGAAACGACGGACAACGCTTGGACGGACTTTGTGAAGAAAGGCAAGGGCGCGGTGATGGACGCGGTAAACGGCATTGAAAAACTGACTTTGGAAGAAAACCGTATCCCGCACGGCAAAATGAAAGATAAAACGGAGGGGGCAGGTGCGCGTTCAATGCCTCAAGACGGGGATAAAAAGGATTGCGCCCACATCGAGCCCTCGCGTGCGGAAGAGCTTTGTAAGGGTTATTTTTCTAAATATAACGTAACGGAATACCGTTGCGTAGGGGAAACGGTAACCAAGGCGTACTGCGCATATAACGTGCAGGGCTACGACGATAAGGGTACGCTTTTGTTTGCGGAAATATCCCAACACGACGGCGCGTTGCTCCGCTTCGATTATTACGAGGATTGCATGGGCGATACCTTCGATTATCAAAATGCGGAACGCATTGCCGAGGAATTTTTAGAAAGCCTTGGCTACGACGACGTGGAAGCGGTGCGATTACGTGAAAACGGCTCTACCGTCGATTTCACCTTCGTTTACGAGGACGACGACGTGGTATATTACCCCGACGAGATACACGTAAAGGTCTGCCGCACGCGGGGTATCGTTTCGGGCTTTGACGCCACGAAATATATCTTGAACCATAAGGAAAGAGGGGACGTCGAGCCGCAGCTCACCCTCGCGCAAGCATATGATAGATTGCACGAAAAGCTGAGCGTGGAAAGCGCGCGTCTTGCCGTTGTACGCACTGCCCGCGGGGAAAGAGCGGCGTATGAATTCCTTTGTTCGTACGGCGGGGAAAACTATTTTGTCTTCCTCGATGCAATAAACGGCGAAGAAATCGCCATCGTCAACACAAAAAACGCACAGTAAAATGCGGTGAAAAGAAAGGAACGGAAAGCAGGTCGCTTCTCCGTTCTTTTATATTTTGCTAAAATGGTGTGGGCATGTACGCGTTGAAATAAATTTTACGGAAATCGTGTGCCCAAACCTGCGCTAAGTTGTTAAGTAACGGGCGGTTGGCGGTAAGATTAGGTCAAGGCTTAAGCCTTGCATGTACGCGCATATATGCGAGGTTGGAAAATTTTTCCGTTCGTTTTTCAAAGAAATTTTTAAAAAATACTTGACAGAACGGGAAAGGCGTGTTATATTATAATCAGTATTCAATCCTAATAAGAGGAGAAAATTGATGCAGGAAAGGCAGACGAAGCAAAAATCTATCATATACGAGGCGTTAAAGGCGTTGGATCATCCGACGGCGACGGAGGTGTACGGGTACGTGCGCGAGCAATATCCGACGGTTTCGCGCGCGACGGTGTTCCGTGTGCTGGGCGGTTTTGCGGACAACGGCAAGGCGTTGGAATTGCGCGCGGCAGGGAGCGAGGTGCGGTATGATTATAACGTAACCCCCCATTATCACGCGCGTTGCGAGTGTTGCGGCAGGGTCGCGGACGTAAAGACGGCGGGCTTGGACGAAAAGGTTTTGCGCGCCACGGCGGAGCACGGATTTTCGGTACGCGGTTACAGCGTAGAATTTTTTGGGGTGTGCAAGGCGTGTCAAGACGGCGTTTCGTGCTGATCAAACTTAGAAAAAGCGGCTTATCCGAAAGGGGTAAGCCGTTTTTAAATAATGCATGCGGAATGAAAAACACAGAGTGCAGCTTGCGGGTTTTGTGCATATCTCGTTGACAAGCGGTTTATTTCGTGTTATTATATTTATATAGTAAGGAAGGTGAAACGCCTATGTTTAACGAAAAAATGTACCGTCTGGGCAGTAAGCGCTCGACGATACGCGAAATTTTTGAATATGCAAAGAAACGGAGCGCGGAAATCGGCGCGGAAAACGTGTTCGATTTTTCCATCGGTAATCCGTCCGTGCCCGCACCCGCAATCGTCAACCAAACGATTGAACGGCTGGTAAAGGAAACGCCGTCCGTTGCGCTTCACGGCTATACCTCGGCGCAAGGGGATAAGTCCGTCCGCGATAAAATAGCCAAAAATTATACCCGCCGTTTCGGCGCGGCGCTTTCGGGCGACGATATTTATATGACGGTGGGGGCGGCGGCTTCGCTTACCATCACCTTTAAGGCGCTCACTTGCGAGGGGGACGAATTTATCGTGTTCGCGCCCTATTTCCCCGAATACGCGGTGTTCGTGGCGAACGCAGGCGCGAAATTGACGGTTTTGCCCTCGGACGAGAATATGCAGCCCGATTTTACAGCGCTTGAAAGGGCGCTCAATCCGCGCGTGAAAGGGGTGCTTATCAATTCGCCAAATAATCCCTCGGGTGCGGTGTACGGCGAGGAAACCGTGTGCCGTTTGACGGATATTCTGCGCCAAAAATCCAAGGAATACGGCGCGCCTATCTACTTGATTTCCGACGAACCCTATCGCGAGCTCGTGTATGATGAAAACACGAAAGTGCCGTGTATCATGAACTGCTACGACGACAGTATCGTGTGCTATTCCTATTCCAAATCCCTTTCCCTGCCGGGAGAGCGTATCGGCTATATCGCGGTCAATCCCAAGGCAACGGATTCTAAGGCGGTGTATGCGGCGGTATGCGGGGCGGGGCGTTCGCTCGGGTTTGTGTGCGCGCCCGCGCTCTTCCAACGGGTGGCGGCGGAATGCGACGGCATGACGGCGGATCTGTCCGTGTATAAGCGCAACCGCGGCCTTTTGTATAAGGGCTTGACGGACTGCGGCTTTACCTGCGTATACCCCGACGGTGCGTTTTACCTTTTCTTAAAGGCGGCGGAGGAGGACGCGGCGGCGTTCTGTGAAAAAGCGAAAAAGTACGAATTATTGCTGGTAAACGGCGAGGATTTCGGCGCAAAGGGTTGGGTGCGCGTAGCGTACTGCGTACAGACCGAGCGCATTGAAAAGGCGTTGCCGTTATTCAAAAAATTGGCGGAAGAATACGGACTGTAAGAAAAAGCGTTTCGTTTTTGGCGAAACGCTTTTTAAATGCTGAGTGTTAAACGCTGAATCGAGGCGGAAAAGTTCGTCTTTTTATACCTAAAGCAAAGAAAGACAAACAAAGACAAAATTCGACAAAAGCAGACAAGCGAAAAAGGGAAATAAAACTTGAAAATGGGCGAAATTTGTGATATAATACAACTACAAAGTCAAGCGCGCGACAATGTAAAATCAGTAAAGGAGAGCCTGCCATGAACCAAGTACAAACCGCAGAGGACGCAAAAAAAGAAGCCCGCGTCGCCAAAGAGGAGCTGTTAGCAGAAATAAAAACGGCGTTAAACGATTATTTCGTCGCGCAAATCAAGGAAGAAGAGGACGGAATTTTATTGCGATTCCTCAACGGACAACAATTTATCCTTCAAGTAACCGAGCGCTAAAACTACTGAATTTTCCTGCGGCGGTCCACCTTCAGCCGCCGTGGGAAGCGCAAAAATAAAAACTTTTAAAAAAGTAAAAAAAATTGCAAAAAGCCTTTAAAAAAGATTGACAACCCCTCTAAAGTGTGTTAAACTTATTGCACGCACCCAAGAGGGGTGTAATTTTTTGTATGGAGTTTTTAGTATGGCAGTTAAAACCGCTAGAGCGAAAATCACGTTTGAATGCACGGAATGCAAGCATAGAAACTATGACAGCATTAAGAACAAAAAGAACGATCCCGACAGATTGGTAATCAACAAATATTGCCCTTTCTGCAGAAAGCACACGGAACACAAAGAATCCAAATAATCCATTTCGCGCAAGCTCCGTTTTTTATAAATCGGGGCGCGTGCGCATAAGAGGTAATCAATGGCAAACGCAACTAAAACGAAGAATAAGAAACCGAATTGGTTTCGTCGCGTAGGCGCAAAAATCAAGGAAACCTTCTCCGAGCTTAAAAGAGTAACTTGGCCGAAGCTTCCCACCGCATTAAAGACGACGGGCGTCGTGCTCGTAATCGTCGCGGTTTTCCTCGTCGTCGTTACGGCAGTCGATTTGGGTTTGACGGAACTTTTGAACCTTCTCACGGGTATCAGTGGGTCGTAATCGGAGGATAAATTATGCCGATGAATGAAGAACCCAAGTGGTATATCCTGCATACCTATTCCGGGTATGAAGCAATGGTAAAGGACAACCTTGAAAAGTTGATTGAAAACAACAATCTCGGCGACTATATCGTTGATTTGAAAATCCCTATGGAGCAGGTCATCGAAGAAAAGAACGGCAAGAAGAAGATCGTAGAAAAGAAGCTTCTTCCCTGCTACGTTTTTATCAAGATGATTTACACCAACCAAATCTGGTATTACGTTACCAGCACGCGCGGTGTAACGGGCTTCTGCGGGCCTCAAGGCAGACCTATCCCCATGAAGCCGGACGAAATCCGTAAAATGCGTTTGGAAGAGGTCGTTTCCGACGAAGTATTTGAAATCGGCGATACCGTATCCGTAGAGGACGGTCCCTTGAAGGGCTTCTTCGGTACGGTCAAAGAGCTGAACCAAACCGCGCAGAAGGCGAAAATTTCCACGACGATGTTCGGCAGAGAAACGGACGTCGAGGTGGAATATATCCAAATCAAGAAAGTAGACGCGCCCATGCCCGAGGCAAGCGCGGACGAAGAATAATCTTATTCTACAATGAAGGGCACGGCCTTTCAAATCATTTAACTTTGTTAAAACGTGGGAGAGACGTCAAATTTTTGAGGGCGTCTTGCAATAACCACAAAGGAGAAATATATTTATGGCTAAGAAAATCACAGCAGTCGTAAAATTGCAGCTTCCCGCTGGTAAAGCAACTCCGGCTCCTCCCGTAGGTTCGACCCTTGGTCCCTTCGGTATCAACTTGCCCGGCTTTACGAAGGAATTCAACGCAAAAACGGCAGACAAACCCGGTCTTATCATCCCCGTTGTCGTAACGATTTATCAAGATCGTTCCTTCACGTTCATTTTGAAGACCCCCCCTGCACCCGTTCTTATCAAGAAAGCGCTTGGTTTGGACACGGCAAGCGCAAAACCCAACTCCGTTAAAGTTGGTAAGCTGACGAAGGCTCAAGTTGAAGAAATCGCAAAAATTAAGATGCCCGACTTGAACTGCACCAGCCTTGAAAGCGCAATGAGCATGGTAGCAGGTACCGCTCGTTCCATGGGCGTTACGGTTGAAGAATAATAGGAGGTGGAAAAATGAAATACGGTAAGAAATATCAAGATAGCGTAAAAGCATTCGACCTCTCCAAGCAGTACGACGCAAACGAAGCGGTTTCCATCATTCTTGAAACGGCTAAGGCGAAATTCGACGAAACCATCGAGCTTCACGTTCGTTTGGGCGTTGACCCCCGTCAGGCAGACCAACAGGTTCGTGGCGTACTCGTCCTTCCTCACGGTACCGGTAAAACCAAGAGAGTTTTGGTTATCGCAAAGGGCGCTAAGGCAGACGCAGCGCAAGCAGCCGGCGCAGATTACGTAGGCGCAGAAGAACTCATCGCAAAAATCCAGAACGAAAACTGGTTTGACTTCGACGTAATGATCACCACCCCCGACATGATGGGTATGGTAGGTCGTATTGGTCGTATCCTCGGTCCCAAAGGCTTGATGCCTAACCCTAAGTCCGGTACGGTTACGATGGACGTTGAAAAGGCTATTGCAGAAGTTAAAGCAGGTAAAGTTGAATACAGACTTGACAAGACGGCTATCATTCACTGCCCCATCGGCAAGAAGAGCTTCGGCAAAGAAAAGCTCGTTGAAAACTACACCGCGCTTATGGACGCAATCGTTAAGGCGAAGCCCGCAGCAGCAAAAGGTACGTACCTTAAGAGCGTAACCTTGGCTTCCACGATGGGCCCTGGCGTTAAGGTTTTGCCCAAGCTGTAAGTTTTGGCAAAATGAAAGGCAAGCCGTAGGCTTGCGTGAAATGAAACCTATGGTTTCGTGAAAGTCGCCTTATGGCGAGTGAAACGAATTGTAGACTTTGTCAACAATTCGTTGCAGAAGAAATTCTGCAAAAAACACAAAAAATCTTTCCAAAGGCGGTCAAAAACAGTTGACTGCCTTTGGGGAAGATGTTATAATAGCATAGTAAAAATCAACCGCAGACAGCAAGTATCGCAAGATTTAATGGTTCGTCCGCTCGCCGAGGTAGAGGAAAACAGCTTTTTATAAAGTTACGACGTCCTTATGCCTCTGCGGTGTAAGGTATTTTTTTATGTCAGGCGGCAACGCTTAAAGGAGGTAACTATGTCGGCTAATGTAGAATCTAAGAAACTCATCGTAGAAGAAATCAAGGCGAAAATTCAGGCAAGCAAGTCCATCGTTTTTGCAGACTATAACAAACTTACCGTTTTGGAAGTAACGGCGCTTAGAAGAAAGTTTAAGGAAGCAAACTGCGAATACAAAGTTTATAAGAACACCCTTGTTAGAAAGGCGCTTAACGAACTTGGTATTACGGATTTCGACGCTGACCTCAACGGTACGACTGCGACGGTATTCTGCGCAGACGAAACGAGCGGTGCAGCGGTTTTCGCAAGAGAAACCAAAGCAAACCCCGCGTTGGTAGAAAAAATCGTGCCTAAGTGCGCGTACGTGGAACAGAAGTATTTGGATAAGAACGGCGTAAAAGAACTTTCCGCTATCCCTTCCAAGGAAGTCCTTATCGCAAAGATGCTTGGCTGCTTCCAGTCTTCGCTTTCCAAGTTTGTTGGCGTTTTGGATCAGATCGCAAAAGCAAAAGAAAGCAACTAATTTCCTAATTTATTAAAAAAATCATTAAAAAATCGGAGGATTAAAAAATCATGGATGTACAGAAACTCATTGAAGAAGTAAAAGCTATGACCGTTCTTGAATTGAACGAACTCGTTAAAGCATTGGAAGCAGAATTCGGCGTAAGCGCAGCAGTTGCAGCAGCTCCCGTAGCAGGCGGCGCAGCAGAAGCAGCTCCCGCAGAAGAAGAAAAGACGGAATTCGACGTTGTTCTTAAGGACATCGGCGCAAACAAGATCGCAATCATCAAGGTTGTTAAGGAAGCTACCGGTCTTGGTCTTGCTGACGCTAAGAAAGCAGTTGAAGCTATGGGCGTTATCAAAGAAGCTATGCCTAAGGCAGACGCTGAAGCTCTCGTTGCTAAACTTAAGGAAAACGGCGCTACCGCTGAACTTAAATAAGTTTTTTACGAGTACCAAAAAGGCTTGTCCAAACGGGCAAGCTTTTTTATTGCAAAAATGCAGAATGCGGAGTGCTGAATGCTGAATCTCGGTGCATATATTAAAACGGATGGTAAGTGGTAAGTCTGTGTCAAACTTAAAAAACTTATAAAAGATGGCGGATTTATACAGATACGAAAGAGCGTTAAAGAACGGATGGCAAGTGGTAAGTCTGTGTCAAACTTCAAGTTTGTGAAAAGCGTGTGAAAGAAAATTGTTTTGAGCGCTTGACAATATACAATATCTGTGCTATACTGTACCTATTATAAAGGTTTGGAGGTCAAACAAATGAAATGTCCCGTATGCGATACTGAAAACGCGCCCGGCTTGACCGTGTGCGACATGTGCGGCAGTGAATTACCCGAAATGAAAAAATGCAAGGCTTGCGGCGCGGAAATCCCCAAAAAGGCGGCGTATTGCCCTGAATGTAAAAACTTGGCGGACGTAAAACCCGCAGACGACAGCACCGGTTATACTCCCGGTATGCCTATGTACGTCGTAGGCTTGGAATACGTCGGCGACGACAGACAAGAGGTCATCAAAGTCGTTCAATCCCTTCGTAAATGCGATTTCGACGAAGCGCGTGAAATTATCGACGGCGACGGCATTATTTTAACAGACGTACCCAAGCTCGAAGCGGAAGTTGCCGTTTCTAAACTTCGCGGCGTAGGCGCGAAAGCAATTATGGAATTGGCAAACGATTGGGAAGGCGGCTCGTCTTCGGGCGGTTATAGAAGTTCATCTTCCGGACGCTCCAGGTCTTCCTCGCATGCTCCCGCAGGCTCGAAATCCAAGTTGGTTGCAGGTCTTTTGGCTCTTCTTCTCGGCGGTTTGGGCGTCCATAATTTCTATTTGGGCAATATGGGCAAAGGCATCATTCAATTGTTGCTTTGCTGGACGGGTATCAGCGGAATTTGGGCGTTGGTTGAAGCGATTATGATTTTCACAGGCTCGATGACCGATTCAAACGGCAACCCGTTGGTATAATTACATAGTAAAGGCAACAAAAACCGTTCCTCGTGGGGCGGTTTTTTAATGCAGGAAAATTGTGGAAAACGCTTGACAAATCGGGGGGGGGGGTATAATAGAGTTATCAACATTTTGGAGGAAAAACAAATGAAAAAATGTCCCTTTTGCGATTGGGAAAACGAAGATGACGCAAGTAAATGCCTTGCTTGCGGCTGTGAATTATCGACGGCTATAACGAACAATGTGGAGATAAAGGGGGGTGATAATGGCGAAGAAAGCGGCGCTTACAGCGTTACCATTACACGCGTAGGTGGGAATAAAATCGCGGTTATCAAAGTGATAAAAGAATACTTAAATTGCGGACTTGCTGAAGCAAAAGAAAAGTGCGAAAAGGGGTACGTAACGGGGAATTTAACCAAGGCAAATGCGGACTCGCTTATTGCGCAGTTGCGGAGCGTCGGTGCAGAGGCTGAGGCGGTTGCAGGTGAGATAGACCCCTCTTCCGAAAGCAGACCTATCGATCAAAACGGTTTTGCAAATAAGGCAGACGGTAGCGATATGAAAAAGTTTATTATCACGTTTTTAATTGCTATGGGTATAATGATGCTGGTCGTATTTTTGTTTGTTTTGAGATAAATTAAAATAAAAACCGTTCCTTGTGGGGCGGTTTTTCCGTTATTTTTCAAGCCTTTTGTGTAAATCGGGTAAAAATCGGTAAAAATATCCTAAAACCGCTTGACGGAAAGTAAAATAAAATGTACAATAAAGGAGTGAAAATGCGGTAGAATGCGCTTGGCGCGTTCCGTATAGATAGGAGAGCAAATTTATGTCCAAAAAGATGAAGAGATTTTTAAGCTGTACGTTAGCGGCGTGCGGTATCGTTGCTTGCGCGGGTACGTTGACCGCTTGCGAAACCAACAACCCCGAAGTGGAAATGAAAATCGAGTTTAACGGCGAGACCTACACGCTCGATTATAAACTTTACAGAAAAATTACGCCCAGCACCGTAGAACACTTTTTGTGGCTTGTAGACGGCGGTTTTTACAACGATACCGTCATTCACGATTACGACGCTGACACGTTGAAAATGTACGGCGGTTTGTACGATTATGACGAAAACGAAACGGACGGCGATTATTACAAGGAAGATAAGTCTTACGCGGCGTTCTGCGAAACGTATAAAGACAAATTCCCTGCAAGCGTATTCTTGGATAAGGGTGAAACGCCGATCTACACCGTATACGGCGAATTTAAAAACAACCAATTTAACGTTTCAAGCGGTTTATTGAAGGAAGATTTCGGTACGCTTTCGATGTATTATCACGCAAAGGATACGGACAGCCGCGTATACGTAAAGCGTGCGGACGGCAACGGTTATTCGGATCGCGATTACGCGCAAAACAGCGCAACGTCTATGTTCTATATGACGTTGTCCACCTCTGCAAAAACGCAAAACGACTATTGCACCTTTGCAACCTTGACGGGGGACAGCAAAGAAGTTTTGGAGGACTTCAAGCAGGCGATTGCCGATTATATCGAGGAAAATTACGATGAGGACGAAAGCAGATTCGTAACGGCAACCGAGATGTATATCGACGAAGAGGATGAAATCGAGAACAATCAAGACAAAAAGACGACTTTTGATATTCCCAACGAGGCTATCATTATCAAATCGATAACGGTAAAGAAATATTAACAGAAAAGAAAAAATCACCGAGTGGATCGGTGATTTTTTTAGTTTTACTTAGTCGAGGAATTGTTTTGCCTTGTCGGCGCTTACCCGCTTGATATCTTCTTTCGGATACTTGCTGTCCGCTCCGCCGTTGACGTAAAGGAAATAATATCCGTCCGCCGTCTTATAAAGGCTTTCTTCATACCCCGTCGGGTCGCCAAACGCGCCAAAGGTCTGCTTTTTAATAAGCTCGGCGCTTTCCGTGTCGTATACTTTTTTACAAATAATTTTTTTCATAGTTTATCTCCTTTTTTGATACTTTTGTATCGTCAATGCTATTGTAACGGAAAGGAAAATTTCTTGTCAAGTCTTTCATCTTGGGAATTTAAGCCGTAATTTCCACGATTTTCCCGTCTTTTATCGAAATTTGGAAATAATCCACGGAAAACAGCCGTTCTTCCTTTTTGCGCACAAGTCCGCACCGCGTGGGGCTGTCGGTGAGGATAACGCTTTCAAAATCCCCCAAAAACGCGCGAATTTTATCCTTGTCGGCAAGTAATTCACCGTCGAGCATATCGTCGAAATTTGCCCCGATTAACACGCTTTCAAAAAAGGCGTAGGCGAGCAGTCCCTCGTCCGTTTTTTCTTTGCCTGCCGCTGTGCTTGGTTGGCAAACGGTAAAGGCGGTTTGCGTGCATTCCCCCTCGGATAATTCCCAAACGCAATCGGCATAACGTCCCAAGCGGTCAGAAAGGGGTAAGCGGGCGGTGAGTACGTTTCCCTCCACGGAAAAAGAAAGGACTTTTTCATGCAACAGCTCTTTGCCGTCTAAGGTAAAAAGTATCAGCTCGTTTTGAGTGGAAAGTAGAATAAATTCTCCGTGAAAAGAGGGAGTTGCAGAGGAAAACGAGGGGGGCAGGTGCGCGTTGAAAAAATTTTTCGGCGTTTGTACGGATAGATATAAATGCCCTTGCGAAAAGAGGGTGGTAAGGCAATCCCCGTGCGTTTTCTGCCATATCACGCGCAAAGTGAGGTCGGTGGGCGGAAAGTCGCGCGCATACACGGCAATTCCGTCTTCAAGCAAATACACTTCACACCCTTCGGGCGGGGTCGTGCGGAGCCGTTCCGTAATAAAAAAACGGATAGGTTGCGCGTTTTCGGGCAGAAATTCGGCGTAGAGGTTGTCGCGCAGGTCTACGTCGGCGGTGCGTTCAAAGAGGTCGGTAACGCCAAAATACGCGCCGCTTATAAACAGGGCGCAGGGCGTGGAAGACAAAAAATACAATTTCATAGTGTATTTTATTATTTTTCCGTATTAAAAATGTATAGAAAAAGAAAAATAGGTTAATAATTTCTCCGAAATCTAAAAATCGGAGGAAAAACCATGAACAAAATCAACGGCTATACGGAAGAAGAGGCGCGCGGCTTGGTGGAATACATCAAGGCGGGCAAGCAGAAGGGAAAAACGCTTACTTATTTGTTTGAAACGTACGGCTTAAAGCACGGCAGGGCAAAGGGGAGCGTGCGCAATTACTATTACGCGCTGATGAAAAACGAAAAAGGGGACGAGCGCATCGTACAGCTTTTGGACGGAAGCGCGCTGTCCGTAGAGAAGATCCGCGAGTTTACCGAGGAAGAAACGACGGAGGCGCTTAAAAGTATTTTGCTTGAAAAGAGTAAGGGGATTTCCGTACGCCGCGCCATCTTCAATTTGGCGAACGGGGACGATAAATTGATGCTCCGCTTACAAAATAAATACCGCAACACCTTAAAAAAACAGCCCGAAAAACTTGCCGAAATCGCCAAGGAATTGGGGCTTAGCGAGGAGCTTTACGCAACGGGCAAACGGAATAGAGGTGCGGACGGACGTGCGGCTCGGCTGCCCGACAAGGATTTTTTACGCAGACGGCTGGAAAATGAAATCAACGCCTTATACGACAGACTTGCGCAGGCGTTAAAGGTGGAAAACGAGCGGCTTCGCGCGGAAAACGAGAAATTAAAAGCGGAAAATGAACGTTTAAAAGCCTAAAATACCCCACCCATGTACGCGGTGAAAGAAAAAACTCTGCTTTTGGCAGAGTTTTTTTCAAGTGGGTTCCTCTTAATTTGCCTCGACGGTTTTTTTGGCGGTTTTGCGTTTGGGCGCGACTTTTGCGGGCTTGTTTTCCGCCTCCGCCGCCGCTTCGGCGGTTTCCGTTTTGATTTCGTCCGTCATCGCTTCCATCGCACGGATTTTTTCGTCCATCATTTGGTCGAGTTTTGCCTGCAATTCCGCTTGCGTTTTGCGTACTAAGGTACGCATTTTATAGCTATTCGCCGTAGCGAGCGCGCCGGCAACCGCGCCGATAACGAGCCCTAACGTGAATTTTTCCATATTTCTACCTCCTTACGGTATATTTACTGCCGTTAGTATGTAACAATATGAGAAATTTATACAAAAACTCAGTTCCAACCGATTCTATGTTGGTAATTCCCGTTTTTCGCAGTGTAGGTAAAACAAATTATGGGTAGGGCGTTAAAACATTGTTCATTGTAATTATGACGAACTTTCACCCAAGGATTATTACCGTCAAAGAAATTCATTTCTATTTTATAATCGGTACCGCTACTATCTTTGGTTAAATCTTTGGAAAAATAATTTTTTACATTGTCAAATACCTGTTTTGCGATTATACACTTTGTCGGGAAATCGTTGATTTTTTCTAAGCGACTTTCGTCGAAATCTAATATTTTATCATAGTGATCGTTAATTTTTTCAGCAAGGCAAATACCGTTTTTTCCAAAGAAGAAATATAAGTTGACGGATATCGTTTCAATATGGCTGGCACGGGATGCAGTGTTGACTTTTAATCTAAAAAAGCTGTAAATATATGTTGCGACCAATGAAACCGCAGCGTTATAGCCTTTCTTCGGCAATCGTTTGGTTTCATTGAGTATTTTTTCTAAGGTGTTACGTATGTCGCGTTTGATATTTTCAATATTCCGCATTCTTTTAGGCTTACTAACGGCGTTGGTTATCAAATATCCAATAATAAACAAAGGATATAAAACTACTCCCCAAGTAAACGTAATGGCAATTCTGCCTATGGTGGCGCCTCCAATGCCGCCGGCAAGCGAGATGAAAATAAATTCAACTAAATTTTTCGTTGAACCGACGGGAAATTCCGTAAACAAAATAAAAATTACGATAGAAATGGGAAGAAAAGCAAAAAGGGCGACCCATAAAAATTTTTTAAATGCGAGAGTTTTTAAATAATCCCAAAAAAGTCCTTCGGGAACACCAGGAATTACAGAGTAATACCCCTCTTTATCTATCTTTTGTTCCGCGTTTTTTAAATTCTGCTGTTTCTTCTCGTACTCGCTACATAATTGTTTTAATTGCAAATATTCATTTTCCATAATTAATACCTCTTTTCTTATTATAACCTGTTTCAGGTTAAAAGTCAATAATCTGAAACAGATTAAATTATAATTGAGAAAAATTCGGGAGAGTATTTATGTATCAAAGGATAAGAGATTTAAGGGAAGATAGGGATTTAACACAGACGGAAGTGGCAAAAATGTTGGAAATGTCGCAAACGGGATATTCTAAGTATGAAACGGGGGAAAACGATATCCCCACAACGGTTTTAATTAAGTTGGCAAAATTTTATAATACGAGCATAGATTATCTTTTAGGGCAAACGAAAACCCGCAAGCGTTATCCGTAATTTTCATAAAAATTGTTATTTAAACCTCTGAAACGATAGACGGGCGGGCGGTTTTGTGTTATAATAAGCGTATGATAACCAAGCGAGCGATTGCCTTTGATATCGGCAACAAGAGAATAGGCGTGGCGATTTCCGATCCGTTCAACGAATACGCAATGCCCTGCGAAACGTATACGCGCACCCGTAATTTTCAAGCGGACGTGGAGGCGATTGCGAATATCGCCAAGGCGCGCGGCGTGGGCGTGATCGTGTGCGGTATGCCTTTTAATTTCGACGGCACGGAAAGTATTCAAACGGTGAAAACGCGGGAGTTCGTGGACGCGCTCCGTCAAAAAACCGACCTACCTATCGAGTTAGAGGACGAACGCTTTACGACGATGCAGGCGCGCGAAACGCAGATTATGGGCGGTATTAAGCGCGAGGATAGGAAAAAGACGATTGATTCCATTGCGGCGTCGTATATTTTGGAAAGCTGGCTCGCAAGGGAAAAAATAAAAAATAAAAAGGTGGAGGAGCCTATTATGAATAACGAATTCAACGAAGAAATTTACGACGAGGAAGAGGACCGCATTTTCGAGGTGGAAGCAGAGGACGGCACGGTTGAAAAATTGTATCACGTAGCAACCATCGAATACCGTAAGGCTATGTACTGCATTTTCCAAAAAGCAGAACCCGAAACGGAAGAGGAAGAGGACGAAGTTATCATTTTCGCGTTGCAGGGCGAGGGGGACGACGCTATGCTTGTGCCCATCGAGGACGCACAGCTTCTCGACGAGGTCTTTGCAGAATTCTGCCATCAATACGAGCAGTTTGAAAACAGCGACGAGGCGATGGAGCTGGAGGACTAAGCTATTAAAGCAAATTTGCAATCGGTGTTGGGGCGTGAAAAAGCGCCCCGACGTTTTTTGCGCGTATACGGGCGTGAAATAAAAAGTTTTTGCAAGAACACGCCAAAAAAGTATTGACATTTGCCGTCGAAACGGATATAATAAGCGTGTTGATAGGGCAATTGCTCTTATAATTGAATATGCAGGTGTCGCCTAGCGGTATGGCGGCAGCTTCCCAAGCTGTTCCCGGCGAGTTCGACTCTCGTCACCTGCTCCAAAAAGACAAACGTCCCAGCGGGGCGTTTTTCTTTTTAGAAGGAGTACAGAATTTTGACGAGAGTCGAGGGTGGAGCCGCGAGCGGGAGCAAGCGTTTTGCCTTACGGACTTTTATTAAGAGTTGCTTTGAGGGCAAAATGGACAATTGATAATTGTCCAGCGGGGCGCGCCGCCAAAGGCGCGACTCTCGAACGCTCATACTTCGCTATCCTGTCGCTATGCGCCTTATGCCTGCTCCAACTCTGCACACTTCCACCACCTTGAATTGTAAGGTATATGGAAGTGTGTTTTGCTTTTTCGGGGATTTTTTTGCTTGAACGTAAGTGGTTTAAGGAATACTTCATCAAATTCTACTCGAAAAGCTCTTGACAATAAAAAGTTTTTAGAGTAGATAATGGGCAATAATAAAAAAAGTGGTAGTACCCTATTGACAAATAAAAAATAGATGATATAATGTCAAAACGCAAAAAATGAATAAAAATCAATTTTTTGACAAAATAGTTTACGATACGGTTTACAATTTAATTGACAAAGATAAAAAAAAGGTTTACAATAATATATAATCTTGATAATAAGGGGATAAAGAATGGATAGGAAAGATTATTTTAAGTTGATATTTGGAAATGAATATTATACGATTAAAGATTTGAGATATAATAAAAAATTGGGCTTTTTATTTTCAAAGGATGAGTTGGAGCAATTTTTTGATGAAAAAGAAAAATTAATTGAAGAAAATAATAGGCACATTAAAAATTTGCCGTTAAAAACTTTTAATTCCAAATATCTCTTCTTTGTTAGGGGGAAATATTTGCTTGAAAATTATAAAGAATATTTGTCAACGTTTATAGAAGATCTTGAATTAAATCAACAAACACTGTTTGAAAGAAATATCGAGGATATTTTAATGTCAAGAGCCTTTTCTGAAGTGGAGGGAACACTTAATGTTGAAAACGTTCCAACGACGCGCAAACAGATAAAACAAATTTATCAAAAAAGAATTTTAACTAGTAAAAATGACATTATTGTAAAAAATATGTTAGATGCGATGAGTTTTATTGTAAAAGAAAAACCTGCATTTAATAAAGATAATCTTTTAAAATTATATAATATCTTGAGTGAAAATTGTTTAGAGGAGGACTGTCGGTTAAAAGAGGGGTGTTATTATCGTGATGAGGGAGTGATTATTGGTGGGTTTGAAGGCGCGCCCGAAGCGATTATAGAAGAGTGTATGGATAGTTTATTTGCTTTTGTAAATAATCCTGAAAACATACAAGAATACGATGCGCTCCTACCCCATATATGCCATTATTATATTTTATATATCCATCCGTATTTCGATTATAACGGAAGAACGGCAAGAATGGTTTCTTTTTGGTTGAATTATATTTTTGATATTAATGACGCTCCCTTATTTATGAGCGAGGCCATCAACGATAACAAGAAAGAATATTACGATGCTATTATCAATACGAGAAACACACACAACGATCTAACTTATTTTTTGGGGTATATCTTGGAAACCGCCATTAAATATAGTTTAGTATATAAAAATTTGGAAAACGTGAAAGAATTGTTGTCCAAAACAGGGGACACGCTTACTTCCACCGAATGGGGATATCTTAAAAAAATAATTGTTCATAATTCAACAGGATATTTTACCTACAAAGACTTTTTAAATTATATTCATAGTACTATGACAAAGCAAGGCGGGTTAAAAAAATTAAACACATTTGTAGAATATAATATTTTAATTAAAGATGTAAATAAGAAAAAAGAAAATATTTACAAAGTTAACCCTGAAATTTTAATTTATGAATTTTAAAACAATAAATAAAACTTACACACTTCCACCACCTTGAATTGTAAGGTATATGGAAGTGTGTTTTGCTTTTTCGGGGGGGATTTTGCCTTAATTGCAAGGGGGTTACGGAATTACCCTATCTTATATATTCATCCGTATTTCCATTATAACGGAAGGACGGTGAGAATGGTTTCTTTTTGGCTGAATTATCTCTTTGAAATTAACGATGCACCTTTGTTTATGAGCGAGTCTATCAACGACAATAAAAAGATTATTATAACGCCATTGTCAATACGAGAAACACCTTCCCCTTGACGTGCGCGGAAATGCAAGCATTTATGGAATACGTATATGAAGCGCTGGCGTTAGACAACGACAGCATTGTTTACCGCGTAGGCGATACGGCGTTTGCATACGAGGATAACTCGACGGGCGAATTGGTGATTTGGGACAGAGCAACGGAAATCCGCCAAACGATTGCGGTTGGGGATAAAATTCAAACGGCTGTAAAAAATTGGCATATTATGTTTACGGAAGATAAAAATTATCAATCCGCTTGCTTTCAAGTAAACACGGCGGAAGGCACGTATTATATCGGCTACGATGAGAAAAATCCCGCCAAGACTTGGAGCGAATATTCTACGACGCCCTTTGAAAAAGAGGAAGAGTTGGACGCGTATTACGTGCTGTTGAGAAACACGCAAAAATAACGTAAAAATGCAAAATAATCCACCCATGTACGCGGTGAATAAAAATTCGCGTTTACAATCGGACCAAAAGAAGAATTGCAGTTTTTTACTTAACGGTAAAGAGTTGCAATTCTTTACTTTTTTTTCGTGTGTATTGACAAAATATTAAAAAAAATATAAAATAAAAACAGAATCGTGCTACATTTCTATTTGTTTCTATGATACAATTAAAAGGTAAAAAGGAGAGTGTTAGCGTATGCAGAAATTCAAAAAACTCATTTTAACGGCATTATCTCTGTGCTTTGCCGCTTCGCTTTCGTTGGCGGTGGCTTGCGGCGGAGGCGGCAATCATAACGATACGGGTAGCGTGGGCGGTTCGTCTAATACGGCTTCGTCCGACGACGGCTCGTCAGAGATTGTTCTCCCCGACGATGATTCTTCCGATACGGCGGAGCACGTTTGCGTAACGGAGGGCGCATGGGTAAGCGACAGCGACGGGCATTGGATCGTTTGCACGTGCGGCGAGGCAGTAGAATACGCAGAGCATACGACGGAGGGGCTTTATTGCGAGAGTAAGCCCGTCTGCGACGTTTGTGAAGCGGAGTACGGCAAGGCTTCGGGGCATAGCTACGGCACGCTGACCGACGGAGAGGCGGGGGAGGCGTATTATTGTGCGTGCGGCGCTTACGTAACTAACGCCGACTTAACGGATTTTACCGTTTCCGTGGCGGAAGGGAAAGACCCTATCGTGTTGCAGCTTTCCGACCCTCAAATGTGGGACGCGCAAAACGTAGAGGAATATTGCTATCAATATATTCGCGAAACGGTGGAGGCGACCAAGCCCGATTTGATTATCGTAACGGGCGACCTCGTATACGGAAAATTTGACGATAACGGGGCGATTTTCGCCGATTATATCCGCTTTATGGAAAGTTTTCAAATCCCTTGGGCGCCCGTGTTCGGCAACCATGACAACGAGAGCTTGATGGGCGTAGATTGGCAATGCAAACAGCTTGAAGCGGCGGAATATTGTCTATTTAAGCAGGGTGAAATAACGGGAAACGGCAATTATTCCGTGGGTATCGTGCAAGGCGGAAAGCTTTTGCGCGCGTTCTATATGATGGACTCCAACGGCTGTTCCGCACCGATGACGAGCGATAACGGCGATACGATCACGCCCGAGGCGGGAACGAACGAAGTTCAAAAGAGCAACGGATTTGCGCTTGACCAAGTGCTTTGGTATAAAAGAAAGATAACCGCTCTGCACGAGATATTCCCCGACGTAAAAATTTCGTTTGCATACCATATCCAGCAATCGATTTTTAGCGACGTACCCAAGAAATACAGCGAGTATAGCCAAACGGTAAAACCCGGTTCTTCTTCCGAATTAAAAAAGCCCCTTAACTTGGATACCTTGGAAACGGCGGACGAAACGGACTTCGGTTACGTTGCCAGATTGCCGAAAGGCGCGTGGGGCACGAAGGACAACTATATCAGCGAAATGAAGAAGTTGGGCGTGGATTCTATTTTCGTCGGGCACGAGCATTGCAACAGCTACAGCATCGTTTACGAGGGTATTCGTTTCCAATACGGGCAAAAATCTTCCCGTTACGACAGATATAATTGGCTGACAGCCGACGGCACAATCGTTGGAGGCTACGGTTCGGCTATGCCCGAAACGGCAACGCCTCTTATGGGCGGCACGGTTATTCCTCTTTCTCAGGAGGACGGCGCAGTGGAAACGGGGTATATCTATTACTGCGGCGATCCGTTCAATCCCGAAACCGAAGAACCCGACCCCACGCCTGTGGTAAACGGTTTGCAGTTCGGTACGGATTTGACGGTGCATACTGCGGGCACGGTGGAAGCGGTTGTTTATGCAGAGGGTATCAACGCGTATAAATACACCTCGCAGACAGATTATAACAAGCTGTATATCGACCCCGAATTATTGAAAGGGAAAACGGAAATTTCCTTCAAAATTTTGGTGGAAACGGAAGCTGTGGACGCAAGCGGAGAGGGTGTGCCCGAATTTGCAATTCGTATCAAACCCAACGATTTGACAAATCAAATCACGGGCTCTGCCAACGGATATATATACTATAACGTCGGCGGCGAAGGGGATTTGAACGTAACCCTCAACGAGTGGAAAACGGTAACGATAGATATTTCGCAATTTGGCGACGCGTGCACGGAATTTTCCATTTATCTCTTTGCCCTCAACAACACGGTGTACGTGCGCGATATCGCCGTAGCATGACGAAAAACTTTGCGAACGATGGATGATTGTAAAAAAAAGAGAGGCGTACAGCCTCTCTTTTTTACGTAAAACACAAAACGAGCCGCCCGTGTACGCGTTGAAAGTGGAGATTCACACCATAAGCGGCGAAATAGGCAATGCAAGGCAGGTAGTAAGGTTGGGTGCAGACTCAGCCAGCAAAACGCCCCGAAACCAAGGTACGGCTTCGGGGCGTTACGTTTATCTAAACGAATTATTTTTCGCTTTTTTCGGCGGACGTATCGTTGGGGGTAGCAAGCCCGACTACGCTTTCTACGGGCACGGAAAAGGCAATGCCTTGTCCCGGCGTATCCAATCCGACCTCTTTATACAGGGCGTGCAAAACGCCGTCTTTGAGTTTTTTCGGTACTAAAATCATAACGATTTCTTTTTCGGGGTGGATGGTAATATGGAAGAATTTTTCCGCTTCTTTACTTGCCGTACCGCGCGCGTTGATGACCGTACCGCCGCGCGCGCCCAATCTTTTTGCCGCGTCCATGACCGCTTCGCTGTAACCGCTGTTTACGATACAAAAAATCGCTTCGTGATTATATTGCATACAATTTTCCTCCTAAGAAGATATTTTAGAAAGGCTCACGCCCGATGATTGCTTAAAAAACGATACATTGCCACGCCGATCACGCTGGACATCGGCACGGTGAAGGCAATCCCTTTGCCCCGCTTTAAGGTGTTAAATTTATCCTCGATAGCGTGCAGAGCCTCTTCGGCTTTGTCCTCGCGTACGATACTGAAAATCACGCTCTTATCCGCGTCGTCTAAGCCGAGCATATGCAGCGTTTCGTTGGTGGCAGTGCCCTGCGCCAATACGGCGGTTTGCAAATTGACCTCGTACGCCGTCAAGAGGTCCATAAAGAATTCCGTTTTACTGCGGTTGATGACGGTGATTAAAATTTTCAGCTTACGGAAGCCGTCGTCCACGGGCGGTTTTTTCTTTGCCACAGGCTTTCTTTTTGCGTTTTTTTGCACGGTTTTGCTTGCGCTGTTTTCCGTGGTATTTTCAATTGATTGCATACCTGCCCCCTCCGTTTACATAAATTTGATAATTTGCTGGTCGTCTTTGTCCAAAATGCGGCGCATAGAAATTTTTTCTTTCAGCCGTTTGGAAACAACCGCTCTGAAACCAAGCGTTTGAATGGTGATAAGCGGCGTCATAGCAACCATCGCAACGATACCGAACGCGTCGGTGAGAACGGCGGCGGAGCTATCTCCGTTTACCGCAAAGCAAAGCCCGATAACAAAAGGCAGAATAAACGTGGAAGTGAGCGGCCCGCTGGCTACGCCGCCCGAGTCGAACGCGATTGCCGTGTAAATCTTGGGTACGAAGAAAGACAAGCCCAAGGACAAAATATACCCCGGCACAAGATAATACAAAATCGAGAAGGAGAAAAACACACGGATAACCGAAAGCGCGATAGACACACCCACGCCCACCGAAAGGGCGATGAGCATCGAACGCTTGGTGATCGCGCCGCCCGTAACCGTTTCTACTTGCTTGTTCAATACGTGAATGGCAGGCTCTGCCAAAACGACGGTCAAGCCGAGTACGAACGCGAGGATAGCGACCAACCATTTTTCAGCATTTGCAAGCTGATACCCCATCTTAAAGCCGATGGCGGTAAAGCCGATTTCCACGGCGGAAAGGAAGATAACAAGACCGAAATAGGTATAAAAAATACCGATGATGATCTGCTTTACTTTGCGTTTTGAGGAGCGCATAAAAATCGCTTGTAATACAAAGAAGAACACGACGATAGGCGCAAGCGCGATGGCTACGTTTTTCAAGGTATCCAAAATCGCGTAGGGCGCGTGTCCCAAATTTAAAGCGTACTGCGCCGCAAATTCCGTGCCGTCCGCGCCCAAAACCGGGTCGCCCGTTGCCGTCAAGCCCAAAATCATTACGGCGATGATCGGCCCGATAGAACAAAGCGCGATAAAACCGAAGCTGCTTTCTCTGTCGCGTTTGTCGCCAAGCACGGTGGATACGCCAAGCCCCAGCGCCATGATGAAAGGAACTGTGATGGGCCCCGTCGTTACGCCGCCCGAGTCAAATCCGAGGGGTAAAAATCCTTCTTTCCCTTGCACGATAAGCAAGGTTACGATAGAAAACAAAAGCGCGTAGAAGAAGGTGAGCATTTTGGAAAGGCTGATTTTAAACACGACTTTCAAAATAGAAAGGACCAAAAAGATACCTACGCCCATACCGATGGCAATGATGAGCGCCCACTTCCCGCCGACGACGATGTCGCCAACCTGCCGCGCAAGTACGGTAAGGTCGGGCTCGGCAATCGTAATAAACACGCCCATCACGAGGCAGATAATTAAAAGCGTGTTAAATTTCCCCGATTTCGACAAGCCTGAACCGATCTGTTCGCCCATAGGCGTCATAGCGATGTCCGCGCCGAGGTTAAAAAGCGCCATGCCGAGAATAAGCGCGAGCGCGCAACATATAAACACGACGGTTTCCGTCGGCGAAAAGGAAATGAGGGGGGTAAAGTTGAGGATAAGCACGATTGCCGTTACGGGTAAAACCGAAACGGTAGATTCCGCTAATTTTTTAAGTAACGCTTTCCACATATCGCGCCTCGCCTCCTTTTTGAACGATATCTAACCCATTATAACATACCCGCGCCAAAAAAGCTAATAAAAACACGGGTAGGAATGCAAAAAAAGAGAAAAATAATCGCTGTTTTACGCTTGCAAATCATTGACTTAATTTTTCTCATGTGTTATCATAGTATTATCATATAATTAAATGGTGTACGCGCGTTTAATTCAAAAAACGAATAAATCAAAAAAGAGGAAGAACGATATGGAAATCCGCATAGAGAGAACGAAAAACCCGAAAACGATGCCGCCTGAAAACGAGCTTGGTTTCGGTAAGGTATTTACCGACCATATGCTCCTTGTCGATTGGGAGGAGGGCAAGGGTTGGTACGACGCGAGGATCGTGCCGTTCGGGCGCATTGATTTGCACCCTGCCTCCACCGTTTTGCATTACGGCGCGGAAATCTTCGAAGGGTTAAAGGTCTACCGCCGCGCAGACGGCGGCATTCAAATGTTCCGTCCGCAGGAAAACGTGAAGCGCATGAACAACTCTGCCGAACGTATGAGCCTGCCGCAGATGGATGAAAAGGATATGTTGGAGCTGATGACCGCCTTCGTCAAGTTGGAGGAAAAGTGGGTGCCTAAATCCTTTGGCACTTCCCTTTATCTCCGTCCGTTCATGTTCGGCAACGACGAAGCGCTTGGCGTGCACGCGGTGAAAAACGCGACCTTTATGATCATCGCTTCCCCGAGCGGCAGTTATTATAAAGAGGGAATCAATCCCGTAGGGATCATGATTGAAAACGAGGACGTGCGTACCGTCCGCGGCGGCACGGGCTATGCAAAGTGCGGCGGCAACTACGCGGCGAGCACGAGAGCGGGCGAGCGCGCGGCGAAGAAGGGGTATTCGCAGGTGCTTTGGTTGGACGGCGTACATCGCAAGTACGTGGAAGAAGTGGGCGCGATGAACGTTATGTTTAAAATAAGCGGCGAAATCATCACCCCGATGCTTACGGGCTCTATTCTTCCCGGTATTACGCGCAAGAGCTGTATCGAGGTGCTGCGTAAGCTCGGCTATACGGTAACGGAACGGCTTTTTTCGATTGACGAGCTTGTAAAGGCGTTGGAAAACGGCACTTTGGAAGAGGCTTGGGGATGCGGTACGGCGGCTGTCGTTTCGCCCATCGGTAAACTTGCGTACAACGGCAAGGAATACGTCATCGGCGGCGGAAAAATCGGGGACGTAACGCAAAAATTGTACGATACGCTGACGGGAATCCAGTGGGGTAAAACCGCAGATTATTTTAATTGGGTGTATAAACTGTAAAATTCTAAAAAAGCAAGAAAATCATAGCGCATTTCGTTGACAAACGCAAGCGCAATCAGTAAAATATAAATATTAAAATATTTATCAATAAAAAGGCAACGACGGGAACGAAATCCGCGCAAGGTCGCTTACAGAGAGTCGGCGGACGGTGCAAGCCGATAGGACGGCGCGGAAAATATCTCCTCCCCGAGCCGCCGACAGAACGGCAATGCGAAACTTGCTTAGTAGATTCGGACGGGTTCTCCCGTTATAGAGAAGTCTGTAAGGACGCGAGTGGGCGGGCAACCGTCAAACAGAGTGGTACCGCGGAGAAAAAATCTTCGTCTCTTTCGTATAGGCGTGTTGTAAGCGCGCTTATAGAAAGGGATTTTTTATTTTTATTAAAGTAGGAGCCGATTGAACGGCTCTCGCTTGTTAAGGTTGGATTATGAAGAACAGCAACAAATACGTCAAACAATATTTCGAGCCGCAGGGCGTTACGATGGATTGGACGAAGCGTTCGTCCATTGACAAGCCGCCCGTTTGGTGCAGCGTGGATTTGCGCGACGGCAACCAAGCGCTCGTGATTCCTATGAGCTTAGAAGAAAAGTTGGAATTTTTTAAACTTTTGTGTAAAGTCGGATTTAAGGAAATTGAAATCGGTTTTCCCGCGGCAAGCGAAACGGAGTACGAGTTCTGTCGTAAGTTGATTGAGGAAAATCTCATTCCCGACGACGTAACCATACAGGTGCTTACGCAATCGCGCGAGCATATCATCGCCAAAACCTTCGAGGCAATAAAGGGCGCAAAGAGGGCGGTGGTGCACTTGTATAATTCCACGTCCGTGGCGCAAAGAGAGCAGGTGTTCAAGCGGGAAAAGCAGGAAATTATTGACATCGCCGTTTTCGGCGCAAAACTTTGCAAAACGTACCGCGAGAAGGCGGAGGGAAAAATCATCTTTGAATACTCCCCCGAAAGTTTTACGGGTACGGAACCCGAATTTGCGGCGGAAATCTGCAACGCCGTGCTCGATATTTGGCAACCGACGGCGGAGGATAAAACGATTATTAACCTGCCCGTTACGGTGGCGCACTCTATGCCGCACGTCTATGCAAATCAGGTCGAGTATATGTGCAAAAACCTGAAAAACCGTGAAAACGTGATCGTTTCCCTCCACCCCCACAACGACAGAGGTTGCGCGGTGGCGGACAGCGAAATGGGCTTGCTTGCAGGCGGAGACCGTATCGAGGGCACTCTATTTGGCAACGGCGAACGCACGGGCAACGTGGACGTCATTACTTTGGCGTTGAATATGTATTCGCAGGGCGTCGACCCCAAGCTCGATTTTTCTAATCTGCCCCAAATCACCGAGGTGTACGAGCGCGTAACGAGAATGAAGGTCAGCGACAGACAGCCGTACAGCGGCGCGCTCGTCTTTGCAGCTTTCTCGGGCTCTCACCAAGACGCGATTGCTAAGGGCATGAAATACAGAATGGAACGCGATGCAACGACGTGGACGGTCCCCTATCTGCCCATCGATCCCGCCGACGTCGGCAGGGCGTACGAAGCGGACGTTATCCGTATCAATTCGCAGTCGGGCAAGGGCGGCATAGGCTACGTTTTGGAAACGCAGTTCAAGCTGATTTTGCCCCCCAAGATGCGGGAGGTGTTCGGCTATCACGTCAAAAATATTTCTGACCGCGCCCACAAGGAGCTTTTGCCCGTTGAGGTTTACGAAATTTTCATGCGGGACTTTACCAACCGCCACGACAGGCTTGCATTCGTCAATGCAAAGCAAGAGGAAAGCAACGGCGAAACCGTGCGCGTGAACGTAGAGCTCTGTTTCGATAACGAACGCTACGTCTTGGCAACGGAAGGGACGGGACGATTGGACTGTATCAGCAACGCCATCAAAAGCGTTACGGGCAAGGAGTATATTTTGGAAAGCTACGTACAGCACGCCATCGAAGAAAAATCTTCGGCGAAGGCGGCGGCGTATATCGGTATCTTAGCGGACGGCGTTACCTATTGGGGCGCAGGTATCCACGCCGACATCGTCATCTCGTCTATCCGCGCCCTCGTAACGGCGGTGAATAGAATGTTGGAGCTGGAAGGCAGTCAAGATCTGTATAAATAACCAAGACAAACACGGAGAAAAAGGAGAAAGAAATATGCAATTAAACGGCGCGCAAATTTTAATCCGCACCCTCATCGAGCAGGGCGTAACCGACGTTTTCGGTTATCCCGGCGGTCAGGTCATCAATATTTACGACGCTTTGTACGAATATAAAGACGAAATCAACCACGTTCTCACCGCGCACGAGCAGGGCGCTTCCCACGCGGCGGACGGATATTCCCGCGCGACGGGCAAAGTCGGCGTTTGTATCGCGACGAGCGGTCCGGGCGCAACTAACCTCGTAACGGGCATTGCGACGGCTATGTTGGACAGTATCCCCATGGTCGCCATCACGGGCAACGTGCCTTGTTCGCTTATCGGCAAGGACAGCTTCCAAGAAATAGACATTACGGGCGTAACTCTGCCCATCACCAAGCATAACTTTTTTGTGTCGAACGTAGCGGACTTGGCGGACACCCTTCGTCAAGCCTTCCAAATTGCCAAATCGGGCAGACCCGGCCCCGTCCTCGTAGATATTCCCAAAGACGTGCAGGTGGCAAAGTATGATTACGAGCCGCAACCCGTCGTAGAAAAGACCCCTTTGCCCAAGGTAAAGGAAAGCTTGATCGACGAGGCGGCGGCGCTTATTAACGAGGCGAAAAAGCCGTATATCTACGTCGGCGGCGGCGCGGCGGGTTTGGGCTTGGGCGCAGACGTTCTCGCCTTTGCCGAAAAAATCGGCGCGGTCATCGGCTGTTCCTTTATGGGGCTTTCGGCTGTACCGCAGGAGAGCGAACGTTTCCTCGGTATGCAAGGTATGCACGGGCATTACGCGTCAAGTATGGCGCAAAACGAGGCGGACCTCATCTTTGCAGTCGGCGTGCGTTTTTCGGACAGAGCGACGGGCAACGTTTCCAAATTCGCAAAGCAGAGCAAAATCATTCAGCTCGACCCCGACAGCGCGGAAATCAACAAAAACGTCCGCGTGAATTTGGGGATCGTCGGCGACGTAACGGACGCTTTCTCGCGCATCGCGGCAAAGTGCAAAGAGAGCGCAAAACCCGATTGGTTTGCGCAGGTCAAGGCGTTAAAAGCGGAGGAAAAACGGTTTGAGGACGAGATCGCGGCGGCAAATTCCGCGTCTCTTACCCCCAAGCAGGTGTTTGAAATCATCAACGCGACGAAGCCGAAAAATACGATCATCGCTACGGACGTAGGTCAACACCAAATGTGGACGGCGCAGTACGTGGAATTCGGCGGCGCGCGTCAATTCGTTTCCAGCGGCGGCTTGGGAACGATGGGCTTTGGCTTGGGCGCGGCGATAGGCGCTTACGTAGCTACCAAACAGCCCGTGGCGCTCATTACGGGCGACGGTAGTTTTGGTATGAACCTCAACGAGCTCGCTACCGCGGTTACCTATAAGATACCCGTCGTTATCGTACTTATGAACAACGGCGTGTTGGGTATGGTACGGCAGTGGCAAACCTTATTCTTCGGCAAGCGGTACTCAAATACCGTCCTCACCCGTCAAACGGACTTCGTACAGCTTGCAAAAGCGTTCGGCGCGGAGGGGGTACTTGCGGAAACGCCCGTAGAATTCAAGCGCGCGTTTGAGGCGGCTTTGTGCTCGGGTAAACCTACGGTCATCGACGTGCGTATAGACAAGGACGAAATGGTATTGCCGATGTTGCCCCCGGGCGGCGCGATCAGCGATATAATTACAAAGGTTTAACGCGATAAAAACGGAGAACCCGCTACGCAATACAGCGGCGGGCGGGCGAAAAATCCGCTCCTATCTCCGCATAAAAAGACGGCAAAAATTTACCCCCAATTCAGCACTCAAAAGGAGGCTCTCAATGGAAAACAAATTCATTATCGCAGTATACGTAGACAACCAAGCGGGCGTATTGACGCGCGTAACGGCAATGTTCACCCGCCGCGGGTTTAACATCGACGCGTTGACGGTGGGCGAAACCGAACGCCGCGAATACTCCCGTATCACCATCTCGATGCGCGGCGACGACAACGCAAAGGAACAGCTCATCAATCAGCTTAAAAAGCTCCTCGTCGTCAAAAAGGTGGAGGTATTAGAGGACGAGCCCATCAAGCGCGAGCTTATGCTCATCAAGGTGGAAAACCGCTCGGAAAACAGAAGCGATATTATGACGGCGGTGGACGTATTCCGCGCGAGTGTAATCGACTACTCCCCCGAATCGATGTGCGTCGAGGTAACGGGACAGCCCACCAAAATCGACGCGTTCGTCAAACTTATGCAGCCTTTCGGCATTTTGGAAATGTGCCGTACGGGTATCGTAGCCTTAGAGCGCGGCGTAAACACTCTTTTCAACGAATAACGTATTTGCGTTGTCCATAAACAAAAAAATAAAAAAATATATCATAAAAAGGACGGAAAAAATTATGGCAAACAGAATTTTCTATCAACAAGATTGCGACTTGAACAAATTGAACGGTAAAACGGTAGCCGTCATCGGTTACGGCTCGCAGGGCCACGCGCACGCGCTCAACCTGCACGAATCGGGCGTAAAGGTCGTCGTCGGTCTTTACGAGGGCAGCAAGAGCTGGGCAAAGGCAGAAGCGCAGGGCATGACCGTTATGACGTCGGCGGAAGCGGCGAAAGTAGCGGACATCATTATGATCCTTATCAACGACGAAAAGCAAGCAAAGCTTTATGAAGAAAGCATTGCTCCTTACCTCACCGCCGGCAAGACCTTGGCGTTTGCGCACGGCTTTAACGTACACTACGGTTGCATTAAGCCCCCGAAGGACGTCAACGTGATCATGGTTGCGCCCAAAGGCCCCGGCCACACCGTTCGCAGCGAATATTTGGCAGGCAAAGGCGTTCCTTGCCTTATCGCGGTAGAGCAAGACGCAACGGGCGACGCTTTGGAAATCGGCTTGGCTTACGCGCTTGGTATCGGCGGCGCAAGAGCGGGCGTTTTGGAAACGAATTTCCGCACGGAAACGGAAACCGACCTCTTCGGCGAACAGGCTGTCCTTTGCGGCGGCGTTTGCGCGTTGATGCAAGCAGGCTTTGAAACGCTTGTAGAAGCGGGTTACGATCCCAGAAACGCTTATTTTGAATGTATCCACGAAATGAAGCTCATCGTCGACCTTATCTATCAAAGCGGCTTTGAGGGTATGCGTTATTCGGTATCCAACACCGCAGAATACGGCGACTACGTAACCGGTCCGAAGGTGATCACCGAAGAAACCAAAAAGGCAATGAAGAAGGTTTTGGCAGATATCCAAAGCGGCGCGTTTGCAAAAGAATTCCTTGCAGATATGGCAAAGGGCAAGGACAGTAACTTCCTCGCAATGCGTAAAGAAGCGGCAGAACACCCCGCAGAAGTTGTGGGCAAGGATATCCGTAAGTTGTATAGCTGGGCGGACGAGGAAAAGTTCATCAACAACTAATAAAACAAAGAATATACTGCACAATACGGCGTTGCGTTTGCGTTTTCCCTTGGTCATTTACGCACAGTAAACTCCCGTCGGGAAAGCCGCGCGCGCCTTGTCTTGCTTGTATCTTGCTTTGTTTTCACCATTTTGGCAGGCGCCTTGAACTGCTTGCATCTCCACATCAAAAACCTATAACACAAAACGACGAAGATACAGCGTTGCGTTTGCGTTTTCCCTTAGTCATTTACGCACAGTAAACTCCCGTCGGGAAAGCCGCGCGCGCCTTGTCTTGCTTGTATCTTGCTTTGTTTTTAAGACGGATAAGGGGCGCACTTCACCCCCCAAACATCTAAAATTTTAGCCATATTCAGCATTCAGCGTGAAAAACGGCTTTCAAAGGATTAACCATGATTAAAGACACCATTGTAGACGGCTTTCAAAACGCGCCGCACAGATCCCTTTATCACGCGCTCGGTTTGACGGACGAGGAGCTTTCCCGTCCTCTCATCGGCGTAGTATGCTCGCACAACGAAATCGTTCCCGGCCACACCAACCTCGACAAAATCGCGCAGGCGGTAAAAATGGGGGTTGCGATGGCGGGCGGTACGCCCATTATGTTCCCTGCAATCACCGTTTGCGACGGTATCGCAATGGGACACAAAGGAATGAAATATTCCCTCGTAACCCGCGATTTGATTGCGGATTCCACCGAAGCGATGGTGCTTGCGCACGGCTTCGACGGGCTCGTTATGATTCCCAACTGCGATAAAAACGTACCCGGGCTTTTGATGGCGGCGGCGAGATTGAATATCCCCACCGTTTTCGTCAGCGGCGGGCCCATGCTCGCGGGCAGGGTAGGGGGCAAAAAGCGCTCTCTTTCGAGTATGTTCGAGGCAGTCGGCGCGTACACCGCAGGCAAAATCAACGAAGAACAGCTTACCGAATTTGAAAGAAAGGTTTGCCCGACCTGCGGTTCGTGTTCGGGTATGTACACGGCAAATTCCATGAATTGCCTGACCGAGGTTTTGGGAATGGGCTTACGCGGCAACGGCACGATCCCCGCCGTCTATTCCGCGCGTATCGAGCTTGCTAAGCACGCAGGTATGCAGGTAATGGAACTCGTGAAGAAGAATATCCGTCCTCGCGATATTATGACGGCGGCGGCAATTAAAAACGCGATCACTGCGGATATGGCGCTCGGCTGTTCCACCAACAGTATGCTCCATCTCCCTGCAATCGCCAACGAGTGCGAAGTGCCCTTTGATTTGGACGAAGTCAACGCCATCAGCGAAAAGACCCCCAATTTGTGCCACCTCGCCCCCGCGGGTCCTACTTATATGGAGGACTTGAACGAAGCGGGCGGCGTGTACGCAGTGTTAAAAGAGCTTGAAAATCTCAACCTTTTGGATACTTCCGTCATGACCTGTACGGGCAAGACGATGAAGCAAAATTTGGAAGGGGTTGTCAACCTTGACGAAGAGGTTATCCGCAAGCCTGAAAACGCGTTTGGCAAAACGGGCGGTATCGCGGTGCTCAAGGGCAACCTCGCCCCCGACGGCTGTGTGGTAAAACGTGCGGCAGTCGCGCCCGAAATGCTCGTGCACGAGGGCCCTGCCAAGGTATTTGAAAGCGAGGAAGAGTGTATTGCGGCGATCTACGGCGGAAAAATCGTCAAGGGCGACGTCGTCGTGATCCGTTACGAAGGTCCTGCGGGCGGTCCCGGCATGCGCGAAATGCTTTCGCCTACCTCTGCAATCGCGGGTATGGGCTTGGATAAGGACGTAGCCCTCATCACCGACGGCAGATTTTCGGGCGCAACGCGTGGCGCGTCTATCGGGCACGTTTCCCCCGAGGCGGTTTCTGGCGGACTCATTGCCTACGTGCAAAACGGGGATATTATCGCCATCGATATCCCGAACTATAAAATCGAACTCAAGGTATCGGACGAGGAGCTTGCCAAGCGCAAAGCCACCACAACCTTAAAGAAGAAAGAGGTAAGCGGCTACTTGAAACGCTATGCGGCGCAAGTGAGCTCTGCCGACAAAGGCGCAATTATCAACAAATAAAAACGTATATACTTCACATTTCAGCGTTGTTGTTCCGTGCGCCTCGTTCACATACGACAAGTATGCTCCCTGCGGCGTACCCGCAACGCCTTGAACTGTTCGCATCTTCGTTTTTATTCTTTTCCAGCGAGCGTATTTTACGCTCCAATATTAAAAATAAGCGTACCGTGTACGCGTTGAATAAGAAGGTATAAAACTATGTCAATGACAATGACGCAAAAAATCCTTGCGGCGCACGCAGGGCTTGACAGCGTAGAGGCAGGTCAACTCATTCTCGTGAGCGTAGACAGAGTGCTCGGCAACGACATCACCTCGCCCGTCGCCATCAAGGAATTTAACCGTATCGGCGCGACGGAAGTCTACGATAAGGACAAGGTAACGATGGTCATGGACCATTTCGCCCCCAACAAGGACATCAAAGCTGCCGAACAATGCAAAATGTGCCGCGATTTTTGCGACAAACACGAGGTTACCCACTTCTACGACGTGGGAAGAATGGGAATCGAACACGCTCTGCTCCCCGAAAAAGGTTTGGTTTTGCCCGGCGACGTCGTTATCGGCGCGGATTCCCACACCTGCACCTACGGTGCGCTCGGCGCGTTTTCCACGGGCGTCGGCTCTACGGATATGGCGTGCGGTATGGCGACGGGCAAGGCATGGTTTAAAGTGCCTTCCGCCATCAAATTCGTCCTCAAGGGCAAGCTGAACAAATACGTTTCGGGTAAAGACGTTATTTTGCATATCATCGGTAAAATCGGCGTGGACGGCGCGCTGTATAAATCCATGGAATTCGTCGGCGAAGGCGTGCAAGCTCTCACCGTCTACGATAGGCTCACCATTTCTAATATGGCAATCGAGGCGGGCGCAAAAAACGGCATTTTCGAGGTGGACGAACAAACCCTCGCCTACGTAAAAGAACGCTCTGACCGCGATTTTACCGTCTATAAAGCGGACGAGGACGCGGTGTACGACGAAACCTACGAAATCGACCTTTCGACCATTCGATCCACCGTCGCGTTCCCGCATTTGCCCGAGAACACAAAGACCTTTGACGAGATCGGGGATATTCCCATCGACCAAGTCGTTATCGGCTCTTGCACCAACGGTCAGTATAAAGACATCGCGGAGGCGGCGGAAATCCTCAAAGGCAAAAAGATCGCCAAGCGCGTCCGCGCCATTATCATTCCCGCCACCCAAGATATTTATATGAAAGCGGTGGAAAACGGACTTGTGAAAATCTTCATCGACGCGGGCTGCGTGGTATCCACGCCCACCTGCGGGCCCTGCCTTGGCGGTTATATGGGCATTTTGGCGGCGGGCGAAAGGGCGGTTGCCACCACGAATCGTAACTTCGTCGGGCGTATGGGACACGTAGAGAGCGAGGTATATCTCGCCTCTCCTGCGGTGGCGGCAGCAAGCGCTGTTATGGGCAAGATTTCTGCTCCACAGGAGGTAATGTAATGATTTTCAACGGAAAAGGTATCAAATACGGCGACAACGTCGATACGGACGTCATTATCCCCGCCCGCTACTTAAACACCATCGACAAAGCCGAGCTTGCTTCCCATTGTATGGAGGACATCGACAAGGACTTTAAAAACAAGGTAGAAAAGGGGGATATTATCATCGCAGGCTACAACTTCGGTTGCGGCTCTTCGCGCGAACACGCCCCCATCGCTATTAAAGAGAGCGGGATTTCTCTCGTCATCGCAAAGAGCTTTGCGCGCATCTTCTACCGTAATTCCATCAACATCGGACTTGCAATCGTCGAGTGTCCCGAGGCGGTGGACGGCATAGCGGACGGCGACAAGGTGGAGGCGGATTTGGAAAACGGAATTCTCTACAACCGCACCACGGGCGCGAGCTTTAAAACCCAGCCCTTCCCCGCGTTTATCCAAAGCATTATCGAAAACGGCGGGTTGGTTGCGTCGATAAAATCGGGCGTAATTAAGTAAAAACAAAAGGGCAGGTACGAGTTGAATATGAAAACTTACAAAATCGCTTTATTAAAAGGGGACGGCATCGGCCCTGAAATCGTCGAAAGCGCCGTCCGAGTATTAGAGGTGGTCGGCAAAAAGCACGATATCCGTTTCGAGTTCACCCCCTATCTTATCGGCGGCGCGGCAATCGACGCCTGCGGCAATCCGTTACCCCCAGAAACGGTGGACGGGTGCTTAAACGCCGATTCCGTTCTTCTCGGCGCAGTCGGAGGGCCGAGGTGGGACAATCTCCCCGGCAATATCCGTCCCGAAAAGGCGCTTCTTGGCATTCGTGCGGCGATGGGCTTGTTCACCAATCTACGCCCTGCAAAATTATATCCCGCCCTTAAAGGGGAATGTCCCTTGCGCGAGGATATCGTCGCAAACGGCTTCGATATTATGATCGTGCGCGAGCTGACGGGCGGTATTTATTTTGGCGAGCGCGGTTACCGTGAGGGCAAGTACGGCGAGGAGGCGTTCGACACCGAAAGCTACAGCCGTATGGAAATCGAGCGTATCGTCCGCGTAGCCTTTGAAACGGCGAAAAAACGCCGCAAAAAACTGACTTCTATCGACAAGGCGAACGTCTTGGAAACCTCCCGTTTATGGCGCAAAATCGTGCATGAAATCGCGGCGGAATATCCCGATGTCGAGGTTTACGATATGCTCGTGGACAATGCGGCAATGCAGCTCGTACGCAACCCGTCCCAGTTCGACGTTATCGTAACGAGCAATATGTTCGGCGACATTTTATCCGACGAGGCGTCGCAAATCACAGGTTCTATCGGTATGCTCCCGTCCGCGTCTTTAAACGAGGGTAAGCGCGGCCTTTACGAGCCTATCCACGGCTCTGCGCCCGATATTGCAGGGCAGAACAAAGCCAACCCGATTGCCACTATTCTGTCCGCGGCGATGATGCTCTTATACGCCTTTGACGAAAGCGTAGCGGCAGACGATATCGTAAACGCGGTAGACAAGGTGTTAAACGACGGCTATCGCACGGCGGATTTGGCGCACGGCGCGCCCGCTCTTTCCACCGCGGAAATGACGGAAAAAATTATCGAAAATCTCTAAAAAACGAAAAAAGCGCGTACCGTGTACGCGTTGAAACCCGTAAAGGAGTCAAAATATGCTTACGATAGACAGCGTATATCGCGCGCGAAACGTTCTTAAAAGCGTGATTCGCGAAACGGACGTCATCTATGCCCCCAAGCTTTGCGAGGGTACGCAGTTATATTTAAAAACGGAAAACTTACAGCTCACGGGCTCGTTCAAGGTGCGCGGCGCGTATTATAAAATGTCCTGTCTTTCCGACGAGGAAAAAGCACGCGGCGTGGTGGCTTGTTCGGCAGGTAACCACGCGCAGGGCGTTGCGCTTGCGGCGCAAAAAAGCGGCATTAAGTCGGTAATTTGTCTGCCCGACGGCGCGCCCATTTCCAAGGTCGAGGCAACTAAAAGCTACGGCGCGGAGGTGTGCTTGGTCGAGGGCGTGTACGACGACGCCTACCAAAAAGCGCTTGCGCTCCGTGAAGAAAAGGGCTATACCTTTATCCACCCCTTTAACGACGAGGACGTGATTGCAGGGCAAGCGACGATTGCGTTAGAGCTTGCCGAACAGCTTCCCGATTTGGACGCAATCCTCGTGCCCATCGGCGGCGGCGGTTTGATTTCGGGCATCGCCTACGCAATCAAGACGATAAACCCCAAGGTGAAGGTGTACGGCGTGCAGGCAAAGGGCGCTCCGTCCATGAAAAATGCGGTGGAGCACGGCGAAATTGAAGAACTTCCGTCCGTTTCCACAATAGCAGACGGTATCGCCGTCAAAAAGCCGGGCGCGCTCACCTACGAGCTTTGCTCTAAATACGTGGACGAAATCGTAACGGTTACGGACGATGAAATTTCCGCGGCGATTTTGGCGCTTATGGAACGGCACAAGCTGGTTACGGAAGGCGCCGGCGCGGTGTCGGTTGCGGCGGCTATGTTCAACAAGGTCGATTTGAAGGGCAAAAAGGCGGTGTGCGTCCTTTCGGGCGGCAATATCGACGTAACGATACTTTCGCGCGTTATCAAACGCGGACTTTTGATGTCGGGCAGAAGCTGTCAACTCATGATAGAGCTTGTCGACAAGCCGGGACAGCTCAAAAACGTATCGCGCATCATTGCGGACCTCGGCGGCAACGTTACCTCGGTGCACCACGAAAGAGCGAACGAGGGCTCGGACGTCAACGGCTGTTATCTGCGTATCGTTTTAGAAACGAAAAATTACGAGCATATCGCGCAAATCAAGCAAGCTCTGCGCGATTTTGGCTTTAAATTATTGCAATAAAGGGAGATAAACAAATGGAACTTAAAAAGGTAGCAACGGAAAGCGCACCCGCGGCAATCGGCCCGTATTCGCAGGCGATTATCTGCGGCGAAACGGTGTTTACGTCGGGGCAGATTCCCATCAATCCCGCCACGGGCAATATAGAGGCAACGACGATTGAAGGGCAAGCAGAACAGGTCATGAAAAACCTCGGCGAAGTGTTAAAAGCGGCAGGCAGTAGCTTTGAAAAAGCAGTAAAAACCACCTGCTTTTTGGCGGATATGGCGGATTTTGCGGCGTTCAACGGCGTATACGCAAAATATTTCACCACCAACCCCGCGCGTAGCTGCGTCGCGGTAAAAACGCTTCCCAAAAACGTCCTCGTCGAAGTGGAAGTCATCGCCACGTTATAAAATAACGGAACAAAAAAAACCGACTGCAAGGCAAGCTGCCCGCAGTCGTTTTTTCTATATCATATAGCAAAACAAAAAGAATTTTATTCAAATCCGCGCGTCCACACAGTCGATATGCCTATAAAAGAACGGGCGATGGGTAGTGAGGTTGTGTCAAACTTCAAGTTTGTAAACAGATAGCCGCCCCGAAAACGTTTCGGGGCGGCTATCTATATGATAAGGGGGAAAATGATGAGCTGTTTTAGGTATCTCGGTTATCCACAACCGATTTACAAGTATATTCTATCACGCCCCCACAAAAAAGTAAAGGGAAAAATCAAACATTTTTTAAAAACTTAAAAACTATATCGTACACGCAAAAAATGTTCAAAATTAACATTTTCACACTTTTTTCAAAAAATTCACAAAATGCAATCATTTACGATAACAGCGCAAATACGTACTCTAAAAGGTAGTAAAAACCCGCTACAATACTTCCTACGGCGCCGCCTGCCAATAAGTCGGACGGGTAATGCAAGCCGAGCGCAAACCGCACCCACGCCAAAATCACCGCCAGCGCAAGCAATCCGCCGCCCATAATCGGCAAAGAGGGAAAAAAGCACAACACGATTGCCGCCGCGCACGCCAAATGACGGCTGGGGAAAGAATCTTCCTCGCTCCCCTTCCTTTTCGTTAAGGGGGTAATGCCGGCGCCTTTTGTAGAATAGGGACGGGGACGGGCAATCATTGCGCGCAAAACGCTCACCAAAAATAGGGTAAGTAAGGGAATAAATGCAATACGGATAAAATCGTGCGTGGAAAAATTCCCCCAAAGCACGGCGTACACCCACAGCCCGATATAAGCAAGCCCAAACGTGCCCGTCAACAGCTTATCGAATAAGGACAACGCCTTTTTTGCTTTAGGGCGCGCCTCAAAGAAAGCCGCGCTTTTTTCGTAAAGTTTTTTGTAACTGTAACCCATAAACACAGTATACCACAATATAGCCAAAATGTAAAGTAAAAAAAGAAAACCTTTCGGGGGGACGAAAGGTTTTCTGGTAATGCTTAGTTAATAGAGGGAATTAAGCCTCTTTTTTGGATTCTGCAATAATTTTATCCACGAGCATAGGAGGTACGTCCTCATAGCCGAGGAATTCGGAAACGAACTTACCGCTGCCGCGCGTCAAGGAGCGGAGTTCCATCGTGTAAGTCTTAATTTCCGCAAGAGGCACTTCCGCCGTGATGATAGAGCGCGCGCCTTCCGTGTCCGTACCCATAATTCTGCCGCGACGCTTGTTGATGTCGCCCATAACGTCGCCGAGGTAATCGGCAGGGATAGCGATTTTCAAGCTGTAAATGGGTTCAAGAAGAACGGGTTTTGCATTCTTCAAGCCCTCCTTAAACGCGATGGAAGCCGCCATCTTGAAGGAAAGCTCGTTCGAGTCGACGTCGTGATAGCTTCCGTCGTAAAGCACTGCCTTTAAGCCGGTAACGGGATAGCCTGCAAGAGGGCCTTCCGCCATACATTCGCGCAAGCCTTTTTCAACTGCGGGGAAGTAGTTCTTGGGTACTGCGCCGCCAACGACTTCTTCGTCAAATACGAATTCTTCTTCGCTGGGCGAGAAGCGGATTTTAACGTGTCCGTACTGACCGTGTCCGCCCGACTGCTTCTTGTGCTTGCCTTCCGCTTCCGCTTTGCCGCGGATGGTTTCGCGATAAGCGATTTTCGGTTCGGAAAGTTTCATTTCTACGCCGTAACGCGCTTTCACTTTCTTCGCCAAAATTTCAAGCTGCGCGTCGCCTTGGCCGCCGATGACCATTTCACCCGTTTCCGCGTTCTTTTCGATAGAGAAGGTGTAATCTTCTTCCTTTAATTTCGCAAGACCTGCAAACACCTTGTCTTCCTCGCCTTTCTTCGCCGCCGCAACCGACATAAAGAGGGTGGGCTTCGGGAAGTAGATGGGGGAGAACTTCACTTTCGCGTTCAAGTCGCAAAGGGTGTCGCCCGTGTTGGTGTTGTTCAGCTTGTTCACCGCGCCGATATCGCCTGCCGCAAGCTGGTCGACGGGCTCCATCTTCTTGCCGCGGAGGGCGTAAATTTGACCGATTCTTTCTTCCGTTTCCGTGTTGGGATTCCAAACGGTAGAGCCGCTCTTCAAAACGCCGCGGAAAGATTTCAGATAGCTGAGCTTGCCGGAGAACGGGTCGATGACCGTCTTAAATACCTGCGCCGCGAAAGGTGCGTCCGCTTCGGTGCGGAGGGAGTACATTTTCCCTTCTTCGTTGAGGTCCTCAACCATCGTGTTCAGACGTTCGCGCGCCAAAGGCATATAAGTAACGATTTCGTTCAAAAGGTTGATAACGCCGCGGTTGGTAAGCGCCGAACCCGCCATAACGGGGATAGTGTTTACGGATGCGATACCGATACGGATACCGCGAATGGTCTCTTCGCGCGTTAAATCGCCCGACTCAAAGTATTTGTCAAGCAGGACCTCGTCGTTTTCAGCCGCCGTTTCCATAAGCTGCGCCTTCATTTCTTCTACTTGGTCCAACATATTTTCAGGAATCGCGATTTCTTGAGGACCGCCTTCTTTAAAGAGATACGCCTTTTCTTGCAAAGCGTTGATACAGCCCTGCATCTTGCCGTTTTCCATAATGGGGATTTGGATAGGCGCAAGTTTACCCGAATATTTTGCCTTCAAAGCGTTTACCGTACCGAGATAGTCTGCGTTTTCCTTGTCCATGCCGTTGATGAAAATGATAAGCGGTTTACCAAGTTTTAAGCAAGAATCTACAATCGTTTCCGCGCCGATAGGCAATACGCCGTTCGCGCCGATAACGAGCAGAGCGCCGCCCGCCGCGCGCAAGCCCTCGTTGCGTTCGCCTTCAAAATCGTAATAACCGGGCAAGTCGAGCAAGTTTACTTTTACGTTCTTCCAAATAAGGTTAGAGCAAGACGTGTAAATCGACATCGTCTTTGCCTTTTCCAAATCGTCGTAATCGCTTACCGTCGTGCCGGCGGTAACCGTACCCATGCGGTCAATCACGCCGCCGTTAAAAAGCATGGCCTCAACAAGCGTGGTTTTGCCTTCGCCGCTGTGGCCCACTACCGCAATATTACGGATGCTCTCAAATGTTGTGCTCATAATAAAAATCCCCCTTGTGTGGTTGAAATATATTTTATCGGCGGTTTCGGCTCTGTTTTTAAGGAGAGCGGAGTTCTCTCATCTCCGCGTCCTCGCCGTCCGTTGCAAGGAAACCGATAATTACAAACATTATATTATATTTTCAAACATTTTTCAAGGGGGTTTTGGAAAAAAGTTACCTGATTTGCTAAAAAATTTTCTGCTTTTCCAATAAAATCCACCGCCTGATTGACAAAAACGGAAAAAGGGGGTATAATAAATGCAAAATGCTGAGTGCGAAATGCGGAATTATGGAATAACGTAAACGTAACAACGCGCAATAAAGGAAAGAAATGGACGCCGTTTATTTAGACCACGCGGCAACGACGCCGCTCGACAAAGAAATACTCGAAAAGATGTTGCCCTACTTAACCGAAATCTTCGGCAACGCCGATTCCCCCCATGCCTTGGGCAGAAAGGCGATGAACGCCGTAGACAACGCGCGCGATTGCGTTGCGGCGCTCATAAACGCGAAGCCTAACGAAGTGTATTTCACCGCAGGCGGTACGGAAGCAGACAACTGGGCGGTCATCGGCGGCGCGTATGCGGCAAAAGAGAAAGGGCGGACGAAACTTTTAATTTCCGCCATTGAACACCACGCCGTGCTTGCGGCGGCGGAAAAATTGCGCGCGGACGGCTTTGAAATCGTCCAAATTCCCGTAAACGAGGGGGGCAGGTGCGAGTTGAACGCCTTAGAACCCCTTTTAGATGATACCGTCGGCTTGGTTGCCGTTATGGCGGCAAACAACGAAACGGGCGCGGTGCAGCCTATCAAAGAGCTTGCGGATTTGGCGCATAAAGCAGGCGCAGTATTCTTTACCGACGCGGTGCAAGCCGCTCCGTATATGCCCCTCGACGTCAAGGCGTTGGGGGTGGATATGCTTTCCCTTTCCTCACATAAATTTTACGGTCCGAAGGGTTGCGGCGCGCTGTATATTAAAAACGGCGTAAAAATAAAAGGGCACGTCGTCGGCGGCGAGCAGGAACGGGGCTTGCGCGGCGGCACGACCAACGTCGCGGCAGTCGTCGGCTTAGCAGAGGCGTATAAAAAGACGGTGGAAAATCTTCCCCAAACGACAGAAACACTGACCACTCTCCGCAAGGCGTTTTTGGACGGGCTTTCCGTTTTAGACGGCATAACCGTCAACGGCGGAAACGAGGGAGATTTGCCCTCGGTGCTCAATCTGCGTATCGAAGGGGTAAACAACGCCGATTTCGTGTACAGTATGGATTTGCAGGGGGTGTGCGTTGCGGCAGGGTCTGCGTGCGCCAGCGCGTCGATAAAGCCCAGCCACGTGTTGACGGCGATGGGGTTTACGGAAGCGCAAGCCAAGGAATGCGTACGTATCAGCTTCGGAAAATATAACACGGAAGAGGAAGTGCGCGAGGCGGCAAAAAAAGCGGTTGAAATCATCAACCGCCTGCGTGGATAATTTTCGCGCTTTGCCTTATGTCTATATTGAATATAATAATATTATATTCCACAATTCAGCATTCAACGTTTCGCATTAAAAAACAAGGACGCGTCTGCGCCCTTGTTTTTTTCTTAACCGTAGTAAGGTGCCATTACTTTATCAACGACCCCTGCAAAATCTATTGCGCCCAATACTGCGATAAGGATAGCCGCTACGAGGAACGCCAAACCTATGTACGCAAGCACAATCGTCGAAGCCGCCTTCGTTTCCGATTTATTGCCGTAGTATTTGCAGATTGCAACGATGTCGCAAATGAACGAGATCAGCATAAACAACCCGCCGCTGAAATAGATTGCGCCAAACGCAAATTTCATACCGAACTTAAACGCGTCCAATACCGCAAATTCTTCCGCCGTCGTCGCTACGCCGGTGCCAAGCTCCGTAGAAATCGTTTCGGTAAGGATTTCCGTCATCATATCCTTCATACCGGTGAATACCAAAGCGATAATGCCCGTGATAACGAACGCAACGATTGCCAAAATCATCGCCGCAAGCGCGGGACCAAAGCCTTTCTTTTCGTCATTGTTCGAATTAGCCATAATATTTATCCTCCATAATTTATAATATATTCGGTACGGAATGCAAATTGCCCTCCAAACCTAAAAATTCCCTTTACATTAAAAACTGAACGAGGGTGATAATGAAAAACACCGCAAAGTTCAGCGTTGTGATCGCCGTCAATACAACGGATAAAGCAAGTGTGAGCTTGGGTTTTTCTTCCGTCCCTGCCGATACGTATTCTTTTCGTGCTTTCACGCTGAAAAATACGCACGCGCCAGACCCAGCCGCCGCCAAAATCGCCAAGAATATCCACGCCGCGAAATCTTTTTTATGTAAGGCGAGGAAAAATAAAGCCGTACAAGCAACCGTCGCCGCCATAATCAGCAGCTCCGTCCATATAAGGCTTAAATTTTCCGTTTTCCTATTCTTCGAGGGCGACATACGAACACTCCTTTCCAAGCGATGAAACAAACCCGCAATCCGCGGCCCGTTTTCTACTTAGTATATATAAGTATAGCACAACCTCGCGCATAAAGCAATAGTTTTTTACGCTTTTTTTATGGCGCATACGGCGAATTTTCAAAGAATTTCGCCTGCAAAGCGTCCTTATTCGCAACGGAAAGAAAATACCTTTCCCCGTCCAAACAGATTTTGCGCGTCTGCACTTTTTCTTCTCCCGTTTCTATGCGGTTGGGGATAAATTTCGGGTAATCGCCCGTTTTAAAAAGACTTTCTTTTTTCGACCAAACCTCCAACAAAAACTCGTTGGCGTTTTCGGGGGAAAGGGCAAGCCGACGGTATTCCTCCGTTTCCCATTCCGTCAAAATTTTTTCTGCGATCCGTTTTTCGTTTTTTACCGCCGTAAGCCTTTCAATATCCACGCCGACGGGGGAATCGGACACCGCCACCGCCACCGCGTTATGACTGTGCGAGAGGGAAAAATAGCAAAAATCACATTCCCATTTCCCGTTTTCCAGCTTCGTAAAGGAAAGCTCTTGTATTTGCTTGCCGAACGCATGCCAAAGCGCGTATTCCAACAGTTTCCACACGCAATATTTCTCTTTTTGCGCTTTTTCAGAGGAGCAGGAAGAAATTTCTTCGTTGCGCAAGGACGGAAAAACCCCTCTTACGCGAAGGTGAGAGGGGATGGATGCCGTATAAACGGAAAGGAAGGGGGCGCGCATTAGCCGTTCACTTCGCTTTCAATATAATCAACTACGTCGCCAACCGTCTTGAAATCGGAAACGCTGTCTTCGTCAAAACAGATATCGAAGGTTTCTTCAATCGCAATGACGACGAACAAGAGCCCTATGGAGTTCATACCCAAATCGGTGGTGAGGTTAGACGCCTCCGAGCAGTTATCCAGCGAAGAGGGGTCGTTGCCCGTTGCCTGCAAAATAATTTCTTTTAATTTTTCAATAATTTCGTTTCTCGTCATAATGCTTATCTCTGCTGATTTCTCAAAATTTTCATTGCGGGCGAACGCTTAAAGTCCTCATAGCGGAACACGATTTTGCTGATGCGTTGGAATGCGGGCAATTTCGCGTTTACTTTGTTGATTTCTTCGCGAATGAACGCTTCGGGATCGGTCAAGCCGAGCGCTTTAACCACAACCGCGCGGGGAAGAACTTCCAAAACGAGCAAGCTCTTGCCGTCCGTGTTGTCCTCGTAAACCAAGCAGTCCTGAATGGCGTCGATTGCATAAAATTTGTTTTCGATTTCCGCAGGGGAGATATTTTCGCCCGTCGAAAGAACGATAATCTCTTTCTTTCTGCCGACGATGTAAAGGAAGCCGTCTTCGTCAACGCGTACGAGGTCGCCCGTCTTAAACCAACCGTCCTCAAACGCGGTTGCGTTTTCTTCGGGTTCGCCTACGTAGCAGTCAAGCATGTTTTCGCCCTTGAGCCAAAGCTCGCCTTCCACGATTTTGTATTCGAGGTTGGGATAGAAATAACCGACGGAATTTTTCTTTTCGAGGGGGATAGGGTTGCCGCTTACGAGATTCGCGCTTTCCGTCAAACCGTAGCCTGCAAGCATATCTACGCCGAATTTTTTGTATTCTTCAATCAAATACTGAGGAACGTGCGCCGCGCCCGCGATGATGAATTTCAAATCTTCGCCAAGCATGTTCTTGCCAAACTGTTTGGAAAGGTTCATCGCCATTTCTGCAAGCGCGGGAACCATAACTATACCCGTAGGCTTGAAAGCAGGGATTTCACGGAACATATTCTTCGTATTTCTGCAAATATAAAGGGAGCTGCCCGAGCAGAGCGTCGTCAATAAGTTACGGATAAGCCCGAATACGTGCGTCAAAGGAAGCACGAGGAAATATCTTTGATGGAAGGTGTGTTTAATGCCGTAGCAGCCGTTTCTCGTACCTGCCATAACCGCGCGGTGAGAAAGCTGAGCCGCCTTGCTCTTACCCGTCGTACCGCCCGTGAAGATATAGGTGCAGGGCGCGCTCGAATCCACGTCAACCGCAGGCGCGGACTTGTCGCAGGTCGAAGCCGCGTCAATGCACTTCACCGCAGGGTTTTTCGCTTTCAAAATATCCAATTTTTCCGCAAGCGCGTCTGCGTAAGCGATTACGGAAAGACCGAATTTCAGCGAGCAGCCGAACACGGTCATGTTGTCAAGGTGCGCGGGAAGAAGTACCGCAACCGCGCCGAGGGTAGTGATTGCAAGGAACGCCTTTGCCCAATCGTAAGAGTTGGGGCAGAATACGCCAACTTTATCGCCTGCCTTAACGCCGTTGTCCACAAGGATAGCGCGGAATGCCGCAACGTCCTTATCTACTTCTGCATAAGTATAGTTTTTACCGTCTACCAAAGCAACGAGGTCTGCAAATTCGCTTGCGCTCCAAGTCCACATTTCCGTAACGTTCTTAAACGTGCGGATTTTTGCGTATTCTTCGGGAACGGTGTAATTGCTGAAAAAGTTCTGGTTAATACTCATCTTTTGTTTCTCCTTTATTATGAGTTGGATTTTAGAAAGTTATCGGCGATGACGATTTGTAAAAGCAATCGCCGACGCATTCATACGTGCGTTCCATTAACCAAAAAACAAACGCACATACGATTACATGATACTATTTTATCACCAAACTGTCAACTATTTTTCAACTCAACCTCACTTTTTGTTGAGGAAAGTAACAATTTGTAATATTTTATCCTTACAAAAAATATTTCAACGCGTACATGGTAGGGGGTAATGAAAAATGCGGAATATAGAATGCGGAATGCTGAATTAAAAACGCGTGTAAAAATATTGACAAAATAAAAAATATCTGTTATACTTTGTCTAACGCGAATTTGGCGGAGGGAATTATGAATTTAAAGAAGACGGAAAAAAACTTGACCGACCTACTCAATAAAAAGATGGGGTTGGAATTTACCTATAAAACGGAAGAGGGACTTTTGCTTGCCAATTGCAATATTTCTTTGTACGGGCGGGAAAAGCCGATCACCTGCAATCTTTGGATTTTTGAGGCGGGCTCGGTGCTGATTTCTTTCTTGTGCGGAGAAGCGCCCTACACGGCGCGCGTGCTCGACGCCGCTTCCCGCTTTAACAGTGAGGTTACCTTCCTCAAGGCTACGGTTATGTCGGGCGTTTTGAATATTTTACACGAGGCGTACGTCGTCGAGGAAAAACTTTTGCCCGCTTACGTAAAGGGCATTTTAGGCGTTTTGGTTTCCGACGAAGTAAAGAAAAATTTGGAAGAGCTGTTGCAGGCCTGTGAAGAAACTTCCCTTCAATCCTAAAAATTCCAGCCGCAATTCAGCACTTAGCATTCAGCATTTAAAAACGCGCTCCCCCCGCATAAGGAAGCGCGTTTTTCACATAATTTTACACAAAAAGCAGGCGAAAACCACGGACGCCAAATAGGAAATTACGGCAATACATACCGCCGCGTTCAGCTTTTTCCGTTTTAGACCCGCAAAATACACCGCGCCGACGTAAAAAATCGTTTCCGACGACCCATACACTACGCAAGCGCACCGCGAAATATAGCTGTCGACCCCGTAAATTTCCAATATGTCGGACAGAACGGCAATCCCGCCGCTCCCCGAAAGGGGCTTGATCAAAATCAGGGGCGCAATTTCCTTGGGTACGCCCAAAAAATCAAAGGCAGGCGCAAGCCATTTTGCCATTGCCGCGCTCAGTCCGCTTACCTCCATCAGCTTGGAAAGCATGGTTATCGCCGCTATGTAGGGAAAGACGGAAATGATCAACGGAAGCACCCCTTTCACGCCGTCCGCAAACGAATCGTATACCCGCACTTTTCGAAAAAGCGCAAACGCAAACGACCCGAAAAAGATAAGGGGGATTATGAGTGCCAAAATCTTCGTCATCGCGTACCTGCCCCCGCCGTTTTCCGTTTTTTACCCCATACGTGCCTCGTTTTTTCCTTGCAAGCAGCCGTCTTTTTCGGCTTAATAAATACGAACACCAGCAAAACCCCAAGCGCCGTCGAAAATATGGAAGTGAAAAGGGTGGGCAGAATAATATCCGTCGGCGCGCCGCTCCCCATCGCCACGCGCACGGCAACGAGAGAGGTCGGCAAAAGCTGTAACGAGGTCGCGTTTAAAACGAAGAACATCGCGGATGAAAATTCCGCGTTTTCCGTCCTATCCAAAAGCTGCGCCGTCTGTACGCCGTAGGGGGTTGCCGCCCCCGAAATCCCAAGCACGTTGACGGACAAATTCATGCACGCCGCCGAAAGCGCTTCCTCGTCGTCCGTTTTCAAAATCCGCCGCGCAATCGGTTTTAAAAGACGGGAAACACCCCTCGAAACGCCGCTGTTTTCCCAAACGCGCATCAACCCCATCCATACGGAATAGGTTGCGATAAGCGAAGCGGAGAGGGTGGCTGCCCTCGACGCGCCCTCCAGCATTGCCGACAAAAAATTCTCGGGCGAGGCGCAGAGCAGTAAAAAGGTACAAACTAAAAAAATCAGGGTAAAAATCACGTTCATAGCCTTAATATATGCGCAAAAAAGGGCAAAAATGAGCGCCTTTTCCCTATCAGCCCTCTCAAAACAGTTTACTTTTCAAGTAAAAAGCGGTATAATGAAGAATAATGGATAACTGTGCGCCTTTCAGGCGCGGTATTTCGCAAGATAAACAAGAAATCAACGCATAAGGAGTAAACGCTATTATGGCAAAAAAACCTTATTATATCACCACCGCAATTGCCTATACTTCGGGCAAACCGCATATCGGCAATACTTACGAAGCAATTTTGGCAGACGCTATCGCTCGTTTTAAGCGCAAGCAGGGCTACGACGTGTTCTTTATGACCGGCACGGACGAGCACGGCCAAAAAATTCAAGAAAAAGCACAGGCGGCAGGCGTAACGCCCCAAGCGTTCGTCGATAAAGTAGCGGGCGAAATCAAAGAAATTTGGGATAACGTCGGCACGTCGTACGATAAATTTATCCGCACCACCGACGCAGACCACGTCGCGCAGGTGGCAAAAATCTTCAAAAAATTCTACGAGCAGGGCGACATTTACAAGGATTATTACGAGGGTATGTATTGTACCCCTTGCGAATCCTTTTGGACGGAAAGCCAACTCAAAGACGGCAAATGCCCCGATTGCGGAAGAGATTGTAAGCCCGCCAAGGAAGAAGCCTACTTCTTCAAGATGAGCAAATACGCCGACAGACTTATCGAGCATATCAACACCCACCCCGAGTTCATTCAACCCGTTTCCCGTAAAAACGAGATGATGAACAACTTCCTCTTGAAAGGTTTGCAGGACTTGTGCGTATCGAGAACTTCGTTCTCGTGGGGTATTCCCGTCGATTTTGACAATCGCCACGTCGTTTACGTATGGCTCGACGCGCTGAGCAACTACATCACGGGCTTAGGCTTTGACGCGGACGGCAACCACGGCGAAAATTACAAAAAATATTGGCCCGCGGATCTGCACCTCATCGGCAAGGATATTCTCCGTTTCCACACCATTTATTGGCCCATCTTCCTTATGGCGCTCGGCGAACCCTTACCCAAGCAGATTTTCGGCCATCCTTGGCTGTTGCAAGGGGACGGAAAAATGAGTAAATCCAAGGGCAACGTCATTTACGCGGACGACCTCGCCCGCCTTTTCGGCGTGGACGCGGTGCGTTATTTCGTCTTGCACGAAATGCCTTTCGATAACGACGGACAAATCACTTGGGAGCTCGTAACCGAACGCTTCAACACCGAGCTTGCCAACGTCCTTGGCAATTTGGTCAGCAGAACGATTGCAATGATAGAAAAATACTTCGGCGGCACGGTGGTAAGATCCTTGCCGGCAAACGAGGAAGACCCCGACGCAGAATTTAAAGCAACCGTAACGGGCGTCGTGGCAAAGGTCGGCGCGAAAGCGGACGAGCTTCGTATCGCAGACGCCATCTCCGAAGTGTTCACGCTGTTCCGCCGTGCAAACAAATACATCGACGAAACCATGCCTTGGGCGCTTGCGAAAGACGAAAGCAAAAAATCCCGTCTTAACGACGTGCTTTACAACCTTGCAGAGGCAATTCAGATCGGCGCGAGCTTGCTTGATAGCTTCATGCCCGAAACCTCCGCAAAAATTCTGTCCGCCTACGGCGCGGAGAGCAGAACGCTTGAAGATTGCGCAAAATTCGGCATTCGCGACAGCGTAACCGTAACGGCAATTCCGCCTATGTTCGCCCGTATCGACTTCAAGAATATCGCGCCCGAAATCGAAAAAATCAGAGCGGCGCAAGCGGCGGCATACGCGGCGGAAACGGCGGCTGCAGCACCTGTAAAAACGCAAGAAAAATCCGCCGAAGCTCCCGCGGAAGAAACGGAAAAAACGCCCGAAATCACCTTTGACGATTTTGTAAAGGTAGAGCTTCGCGTCGGCGAAATTATCGCTTGCGAGCCCGTACCCAAGTCCAACAAGCTCTTAAAAGAAACGGTGAAATTCGGCAATGAAACGCGCACCATCGTTTCGGGTATCGCCAAGCATTACACCCCCGAAGAAATGGTGGGCAAAAAGGTGGTGTTCGTTACCAACCTCGCCCCCAGAAAGGTTTGCGGTATTATGTCCGAGGGTATGATTTTGGCGGCAGAGGACGAAAGCGGCACGCTCTCGCTCGTCAGTCCCGAAAAGGATATTGCCAGCGGCACTCGTTTAGGCTAAAAAACGGCGTATATACTTCGCAATACGGCGTTGCGGTGCGGTAACCCTCGGTTATGTACTTCAATGTACACGCCCTCGGGCTGTCCTCCCGCGCCTTGTCTTGCTCGCATCTCCGCCGTTTTACGAACAGCGTATATACTTCGCAATACGGCGTTGCGGTGCGGTAACCCTCGGTTATGTACTTTAATGTACACGCCCTCGGGCTGTCCTCCCGCGCCTTGTCTTGCTCCGCCGTTTTACCGTTCTTAAAGTAACGGCGTAAAATTTCAGCCGCAATTCAGCACTCAGCACTCAGCATTTCGCATTTAAAAACGGAGTTTTTATGTATATCGACGTACACTGCCACTTAACGGGTGGCGAATACGACGCGCTCGGCGGCGTGGACGAGGTGATTTCTCAAGCCAAAGCCGACGGCGTAGAACGCATGATTTGTTCGGGGTTTGACCTCGATTCCTCGTATATCGCAAAGGAGTTGAGCGAAAAACACCCCGAGGTTTATTTCTGCGCAGGCTTCCATCCCAGCGAACTTGATAAATATCAAGAGGGGGATTTGGATAAGCTCAAAGCCCTCTGCAAGCACGAAAAATGCGTGGCGGTGGGGGAAATCGGGCTCGATTATCATTTCGACGACAATCCGCCCAAGGAAACCCAACGCGAGTTTTTCATTAAGCAGTTAGAAATCGCAAACGAGCTGAAATTGCCCGTGGTCATTCACAGCCGCGACGCCGCGCAGGAAACCTTAGAACTGTTAAAACGAAACGCCTGCCTTTTGCAAAGCAAAGGCTTAATGCATTGCTATTCCTATTCGGCGGAAATGCTGGACGAATTTGCAAAATTAGGGCTTTCTTTTTCCTTCGGCGGTCCGTCCACATTCAAGAACGCAAAAAAGGTGTGGGAGTGCGTTCAACGCATACCTGCCCCCTTGCTTTTATCCGAAACGGATTGTCCCTATCTCACCCCCGTCCCCTTTAGGGGAGAATTTCCCAACCAACCCAAACACGTAGCGCCCATCGTCAAAAATATGGCGGCGCTCCGCAACGAAAACGAGGAGATTTTGAAAAAGCAAATTTTCGACAACGCAAAAAAGCTCTTTTTCAAATTGAACTGATATCATGGACGAAATCAAGAACAAAAACGAACAACCTAACGCGCAACAGGGTAGCCCTAACGGCGGCAGAAAACGCCGTCGTCATAGAGGCGGAAAAGGCAATAAGGGCAACAATCAAAGCCCCGAAAACCGCGTCCAACAGCCCCAGCAGTCCGCGCAAGCTCCGCAAAAGCCCCAAAATACCCAAAACGGCAATAAGCCGAAGGGGGATAAGCAGAAAAATAAGCAGGACAAAAACGCGCAACCTCAGCAAAACGGGCAGAAGCAGCAATCTCAGCCCCAAAAGCAACAGCCCAAACAGCCTCAGTCCCAAAAGCAGAACAATCAAAACGGAAACAAGCAAAAGGGCAATAAGCAGGAAAAGCAGGATAAGCGAGAGGAAAACCGCAAGGATACCTACGTGTATACCTTGGACGGCAATTTGTACATCAATCTCACCAACAAATGCTCTAACGCCTGCGATTTCTGCGTTCGCAACGAGCGTTCCAGCTACTACGGCAATTATCTGTGGCTGAGAAACGGCGATCCGACGGTGGAAAAGGTGATTGCCGCGGCAAACGGAATGGGTGATTTGAGCCGTTTCAAGGAGGTCGTATTCTGCGGCTTTGGCGAGCCTACCTACAAGATAGCGGAAATGGTCGCCCTCTGCGATTTTTTCCATGAAAAAGGCTTAAAAACCCGCCTCAACACCAACGGTCAGGGCAACCTCATCAACAAGCGCGACGTCGTGCCCGACTTGAAGGACAAAATCGACTTCGTTAATATTTCGCTCAACGCGTCTTGTTACGAAAAATATCAGCCCATCTGCCGTTCGCAATTTAAAGAGGCAGGCTTCGAGGGCATGATTGAATTTGCCAAGCTCTGCCGCCGCAACGGCATAAACTGCCGTTTCTCGATTGTCGATTGTATCGGCGAGGAGGAGGTTGCGGCGTGTAAATGCCTCGCAGACAGCGTGAAGATTCCGCTTTACGTTCGTAAGTATATCACAGATAGTTAAAAAACGGACGTATATACTTCGCAATACGGCGTTGTCGTTCTGCGCCCTCATTCACGTACAAACAAGTACGCTCCTATCGGGGTACTCACGACGCCTTGTCTTGCTTGCATCTCCGCCGTTTTTCCAAACCGCAGACGAGCGGTGTATAAATCACAGCCGCAATTCAGCATTTTAACAAAGGAACAACCTATGTACAAACCCCAACCTTTATCTCCGATCCGCAAAAAATTTCTTTGCATATTTTTGCCGATTTGGTGCACGGCAACCCTCGTGCCCTTGATCATCATTTGCGTTTTAATGGCAATGCACGGCGAGGAAAAATACGAGCCGCACATTTTAATTTGGACTGCTTTTACGTTGGGTACGGGCTTGACTTCTTTGGGTATTTTTCTGCCGTGGCTCAACCGCAAAGAAGGTTTGGAACGCGAATTAAACCGCTTTTCGTATCTGTTTAAAGACCCGAAACCCTTGACGGAAAACGAGGTGAAGATCCAAGACGAAAGCACGGGAATTACCTACACCCTCACCCAAGACGGCATCGCCGCGGAGTGGGAGCAAGACGAGCAAGCAGAGGGGCAGGTATTCGACGAAGTGCAGGAAAACCAACTTTTTCTGCCTTGGGAAAAGGCGGAGCTTCTTTTCGCCTCGCAAAAAGGCTTTTACTGCGTACATATCGCTTTGGCGGTAATGCCGGGCGCTAACGCCGACGTCGCGGAGGAATACGTGCATATAATTCCTATGCAAGAAAAATTATTTCAAGCGATTTGCGCGTTTGATTTAAAGGAAAAATTAGACGGACAATGGCAATATCTTTTTTACAACCCCAAGGACGCCTTTAAGCAGATATTAAAAAAGGGTCGCATTTTGGAAATGCGCAACAAAAACACGGGCAAAATTTTTGTGGATAAGCACGGAAATTTCCTCGGCGACCAAGAATAAAATTTAAGCAATAATTCAGCGTTCAGCACTCAATATTCAGCATTTCCGCAAGGCGTTGCCTTGCAAAGGACTTTTATGCAAGACCTTCGCAGTATTCTCGAAAAACACGGCTTTCATTTTAAAAAGCAATTCGGGCAAAATTTCATATCCGACGCCAACCTTTTGCGTTCTATCGTCGAGGCTTCGGGCATTGATAAAAACACAACCGTCGTTGAAATCGGTTGCGGCGCAGGCACGCTGACAAGGGCGCTTGCCGAGGCGGCAAAAAAGGTATACGCCTTCGACATCGACAGAGATTTGCAGCCCGTCTTGGCGGAAACTTTGGCGGGGCTTGACAACGTAGAGGTTATTTTCCGCGATTTCAGCAAGCTCGATTTAAAGGAATTTGAAGCGGAAATCGGGGAATACGCCGTCGTGGCAAATCTGCCCTACTATATCACCACGCCCCTCGTAACCAAATTGTTGGAAGAAAGCGACAAGGTGCAGGGCTTGTCCGTGATGGTACAAGAGGAGGTGGCGGACAGATTTTGCGCCAAAGAGAACACGCCCGAATACGGCTCTATTACGGCGGCGATAGCTTTAAAGGGTGTTGCAAAAATCGTAAAGCGCGTCCCCAGAACCCTTTTTTATCCCCGTCCAAACGTCGATTCTGCAGTTGTAAAAATCGAATTTGACAGGGGCAGGGTCGCGGTGAAAGACGAAAGAGCCTATCGCCAAACGGTAAAGTGCGCCTTTTTAAACCGCAGAAAAACCTTAGAAAACAACCTCGTCAATTTCTTCAAACTGACGAGGGAACAAGCAAAATCCGCATTAAGCCAAGCGGGCGTGGACGAAAAGGCGAGGGGGGAAACCTTATCGCCGTACGCCTTTGCAAAACTCGCCGATATTTTGCTCGATATGGGCGCTATTAAATTGTAAATCTGCAAACGGATTTTTGGGCAGCCAATATTCCGCGAATATGATAAAATCGGTAAGCCCGATGGATTTTCCAAAAAAATCTGTATAAAAACTTGGCGTAAGCCTTTACTAATTGAAAAAAATGTGATATAATATACACATAAAAGCAAAAAACGGAGGTAAATAACTATGGCACATATCATTACGGATGCTTGCGTAGCTTGCGGCGCATGTGAAGCAACCTGCCCTGTAAACGCAATTTCTTTGGGTGATAACGGTATTTACGTTATCAGCGACGAATGCGTAGACTGCGGCGCTTGTGCAGCAGAATGCCCTGTAGAAGCGATCAAAGGCGAATAATTTAATTGAAATTAAAAACGGAAGGAGCGTTGCAAAACGCTCTTTTTGTTTTTTATAAAACGGACGTATATACGTCGCATTTCCGCGTTGTTGCTCCGTGCGGCTTGGTCACGTACGCCAAGTACGCTCCCCGCGCCGTACTCGCAACGCCTTGAACTGCTCGTATCTCCGCCGTTTTACCGTTTTTTCAATAACGACATAAAATCCCTGCCACAATTTCTCATTTCGCATTTAGATAAAAAATTCCCCGAACGGCAAGGGCGTTCGGGGTGCAATTATCGCCTGAGTATCCACGCCCCCAAAAGGCGCGGTAAGCGGTTGCAGATTTCTACGAGCAGGCTATAAAGCGCACTCGCAATCGTTTTGGCGACAAGTGAGGAAACCCTCGAAAATTTCTTTCATTTTAGAGAGTTTTTTGTTCAGCGCAGCCACCAACCGCTCGAGCAGCTTCATCAAAAGCGCGTCGAGCCCTAAAAAATGCAACAACTTACACAATTTCATTTTCATATTCACTCACCTCTGAATTTTTTCGCTCGGATACTTTTTGTTTCCTCGCTTTTTTCCACGGAGCTAAGGTGTAAAGCCGTTGCGCCACTAAGCAAAAGAGGGTAAGGGGGAACGCTTTTTCTGCCGTTGCGCAATCAGTATATCACCTTTTTTCCTTTTGTCAATAGACCACTGACAACTTTTTTTGCATTTTTTTAAAAAATTTTCTCGCGTCGGCATGAAACCGCGGTTAAGTCTTTGTAAAACTTGACAAACGTCCAAATTTTTTGTATAATAAAAAACGGAATATAACGAGGTAAACGCAAATGATTATTTTGGGCATCGACCCGGGTATCGCCACACTCGGCTACGGCGTAATTGAAAAGGACGAACGGGGCAACTTCCGCGCGGTGGATTACGGAGTAATCCTCACCCCCAAGGACGAGGGTTTGCCCGTCCGTTTGGCAATGCTGGAAGAGGGCGTGAAAAAGGTTTTGGATAAATATCACCCCGACGAGATTGCGATGGAAGAGTTGTTCTTTTCCAAAAATATCACCACGGGTATTGCGGTGGCGCACGCTCGCGGCGTGGCAATGCTGACCTGCGTAAAAGCGTGCGGAAAGCTATATGAATACACCCCCATGCAAATCAAGCAAGCGCTTACCGGTTATGGCAAGGCGGACAAAAAGCAAATACAGTCTGTCGTGGCGTCTATGCTCCGTTTACAGAGCATTCCCAAGCCCGACGACGCGGCGGACGCGCTGGGTATTGCGCTCTGCCACGGATTTTCCAGCAGGTTTGGCGAGCTGTTCGCCGTCGGAAATATGACGAGGGCGAAAGGACAAAACGCCGCTCCCGCAAGCGCGTATCAAGAATTGATGGCGGCGGGCTCAAAGCAGGGCAAGCGCGGTAAATCGGGCGGCGGATTTTCGTCTGCGACTTCGGTAAACGCCTTGCAAAACGCAACGGGTATCAGCGGCGTAACGGGCGTAGGCAGAGCCTCCTCCCTGCCAACCCCCAAAAAGAAATAGTAAATGGATAAAAAGAGGGAAATATGATTGCGTATTTAAGAGGTAAAGTATTAACGACCACGGAAGAAACGGTGATCGTAGACGTCAACGGCGTGGGCTATGAAGTATATTGCACGGGAAGCGTGTTCCGCAAAATCACCGTCGGCGCGGTGGCGGAAATTTTCACCTATATGCAGGTGAAAGAGGACGGCATGACCTTGTTCGGGTTTGACGCGCCACAGGAAAAAGAACTGTTTTTAAAGTTGATTTCCGTTTCGGGCGTAGGGCCCAAGCTGGGTATTTCCATTTTGGCGAGCTTGAGCGCGGACGAATTTGCGGTGGCGGTTGCGACGGCGGACGTCAAGCGTTTAAGCAAGGTAAAGGGGCTTGGCAAAAAGACGGCGGAAAAAATCGTTTTAGAGCTCCACGGCAAAATTTCGGCGGCGGAGGTTTTGGGCGCAAGCGGCGACGATTTAACGCCGAGCGCAACGTCGACGGCAAACGCAAAGCTTTCTGCGACGGACGAGGAGGCCGTTTCCGCATTGATGAATTTGGGCTTTACGAGAACGGAAAGCATGCAAGCGGTAAAAAAAGCGCATGACCTCGGCGCCGTTACGGTGGAAGAGGTGATTATGCGCGCACTCCAAGGCTTCTAAAAACGGCGTATAAAACCGTTCAACAATCATTTTGCATTTTCGCAAGGCGTTGCCTTGCAAAGGACTAACCATGTTTGAAGATGAAAACTACGGCGAGGAAAATTTACTCGTCAGCACGAAAACGGAATACGACGTAGAAGAAAACGTGCTTCGCCCCAAGGTAATGGCGGATTACGTCGGTCAGCAAAAGGTGAAGGATAACCTCAGCGTATATATCGCGGCGGCAAAAGCGCGCGGCGAGGCGCTTGACCACGTTCTTTTATACGGTCCTCCCGGTCTTGGTAAAACCACCCTTTCCCACATTATCGCCAACGAAATGGGGGTGTCTATCAAGCTCACGAGCGGTCCTGCCATCGAGCGTTCGGGCGATTTGGCGGCAATTTTGACCAACCTCAACGACGGCGACGTTTTGTTCATTGACGAAATCCACCGCCTCAACCGTTCGGTGGAAGAAATTTTGTATTCCGCGATGGAAGATTACGCCCTCGACATCATCGTCGGTAAAGGCCCGTCGGCGCGGAATATCCGTTTTTCCCTTAAAAAATTCACCCTTATCGGCGCAACGACCCGTGTGGGTATGCTTGCCGCGCCCTTGCGCGACAGATTTGGCATCGTCAACCGTTTGGAAATGTACACGCCCAGCGAATTGCAACAAATCGTAACCCGTTCGGCGCGCGCCTTGGATATCGCGATTGCGGACGAGGCGGCGGCAGAGATTGCGCGGCGTAGCCGCGGTACGCCCCGTATTGCCAACCGCTTGTTGAAGCGCGTCCGCGACTTCTCTATGGTCAAGGGCAACACGGAAATCACCCGTGAGGACGCCCGTTTTGCGCTTGCTCGCCAAGAAATCGACGAGCTTGGTTTGGACGAAACGGACAGAAGTCTGCTCCGTGCCCTCATTGAAAAATTCGGCGGCGGACCGACGGGCTTGGAAACGCTCGCGGCGACCATCAACGAGGACGCAAACACCATCGAGGACGTTTACGAACCCTATCTTTTACAGCTTGGCTTTATTGCGCGCACCCCTCGCGGCAGAATTTGCTTAAAGGACGGTTATGCCCATATGGGTATGCAACCGAGCGCAAAGGCAAGGCGGCAGATGTCCGTTTTTGATTTAGACGACTAAACGACCCACCCATGTACGCGTTGAAACGCGTTTTTGGGAAGAAATACACCTATTTGGATAGATATGCAAGAAAAAGTACAGTATAAAAAAAGCGATTTTTATTACGATTTGCCCGAGGAACGGATTGCGCAAACGCCTGCCGAGCCGAGGGATTCTTCCCGTTTGCTCGTTTACGATAGGGAAAGCAAGCAAATCGAGGACAAAATTTTCCGCGATATAGCCGATTATTTGCAAGAAGGGGACGTTTTGGTGGTCAATAACACCAAGGTTATCCCCGCCAGAATGTACGCGCTGACCGAGCACGGCGGCGTGGTAGAGGTTCTGCTTTTAAAACGCTACGATTTAAACACTTGGGAAGTGTTGATGCGCCCCGGCAAGAAAGGGAAAATCGGCGTAAAAATGACCGTCGGCGACGAGCTTTCTTTCACCGTCAAGGATATCACCGAAACGGGCGAGCGCATCGTCGAATTTGCCTATGAGGGCGCGTTTGAGGACGTTTTGTCCAAGGTCGGCACGATGCCCCTGCCCCCGTATATTAAGGAAAAGTTGGAAAATCAAGCCCGTTACAATACGGTGTACAGCAAGGTGGACGGCTCGGCTGCCGCGCCGACGGCAGGGTTGCATTTTACGGACGAATTGCTTGCCAAATTAAAAGCCAAGGGCGTGCAGATGGCAGAGGTGCTGCTGCACGTTGGCTTGGGAACGTTCAGACCCGTTTCCGAGGATATCATCACCGACCACAAAATGCACTCCGAGTATTACGAAATTAAGAGCGAGGCGGCGGAAATTATCAACGCGGCAAAGCGGGAAGGGCGGCGCGTGATTGCCGTCGGTACGACCTCGGTGCGCACGTTAGAGAGCGTAGCGGACGAAAAGGGGTTTGTGCGCGCTTGCAGCGGCAACACGGAAATTTTCCTTTATCCGCCTTACAAAATGAAGTGTGTGGACGCGCTTATTACAAACTTCCACTTGCCCGAAAGCACGCTGATTATGCTGGTGGCTTGTTTGACGGGCAGGGAAGAAATTTTGTCGGTATATAACTACGCGGTGGAAAATAAATACCGCTTTTTCTCGTTTGGGGACGCCTGCCTAATTTTATAAACGGCGCAATACGGCGTTGAACTCCGCTTTGTTTCGGTCACGTACGTCTATGTACGCTCCCGTCAACAAATGTTCGTTCGCCTTGTCTTGCTTGTTTCTAAAAATAGGCAATCCTGCTTCCCGTAAAATTCGGGGAAAGCACGTTTGATATAAATTCTTTCCCCGCATTCAACGTTCCGCATTTGCGGAACGCGATCACCCTATACCGTGTACGCGTTGAAACGCAAAGGCTCTTATTTGGCTTCCCCTTGAGGGGGAGCTGTCAACGTAGTTGACTGAGGAGGTGTTTTCATTGAATACGCTTCATAATCAACAATTAAAACGCTATTCTCAAAAATTAAGAAGAGAAATGACGGCGGAAGAAAGAAAACTGTGGTACGAGTTTTTAAAAACGCTTCCGTTGATAGTAAAAAGGCAAAAGATAATCGGTAAATATATCGTTGATTTTTATATTGCCAAAGCAAAGTTGATTATTGAATTAGACGGTTCGCAACATTACGAGGAAGACAACGCACAATTTGATAAGGAGCGAGACGCGAATTTAAGGGAATTGGGATACACGGTCTTGCGCTATATGAATTTAGACATAAATCGGCGATTTAAAGAAGTATGTCTGGATATAGAAAATCACTTGGACGGAATTTTGTAACACCTCATCCGTCTTGCTATGCAAGCCACCTTCCCCTCAAGGGGAAGGCAAAAGTCGGGTATACCCCTACCGCTTTTCGGCAGGAGAAAGCAAAGGCGGAAACAAAAAATAAAAACAATGCAAGGATAGGGAGAAAAAATGAACACTTACGCAAAATACAATCAATCGGAAGAGGATTACCTCGAAAGCATTTTGACTATCAGCAAAGCGCAGGACGTCGTGCATCGCGTGGACGTCGCGAAGCGCATGAACGTTTCGCAAGCCGCCGTCAACAAAGCCGTCAAGCTCCTTTGCGAAAAGGGCTACGTTTACGAGGACGGAAAACACCTTTACCTCACCCCCACGGGCAAAGCCTACGCCGAACGCGTGTATGAAAGACACTGCATTATCCGTGAATATTTGGAAAAGAACGGCGTTTCCGCCGCGACTGCCGAGGAGGACGCTTGCCGTATGGAACACCTGCTCTCCGACGAGACCTTCCAAATGATGAAAAAATTTCTTGGCAAATAATTGCTTGAAAAGCTCTGTACTTTCAGGGCTTTTTTATTTATATTGTTATATTACGTCGCGCGCGAGCAAAAACGAACGCGCCCGATAAACGAGCAAAGCAAATTTTTTTTGTAAAAATTTTCAAAAAATTTCTTAACCATGGTTTATTTTTGCTTGACAACCGCATACAATAGTGATATAATACGTTTGCATAACGGTTGAATACATCCGCTTTTTATTTTGAATTAAAACTTAACCTCGGTTAAGATTTATGGAGGATTAGGCATGAAAAAATTATCCGATTTAAAGATTGGAGAAAAAGCCGTCGTAACGGCGGTGAACGGCGAAGGCGCGATTCGTCGCAGGTTGTTTGATATGGGCATAACGCCCGGCGCGGAGGTATATTTAAGAAAGAAAGCGCCTCTGGGCGACCCGATTGAAATTGCTATTCGCGGCTACGAATTGACTTTGCGTAAGGCGGAAGCCGCGCACGTGGAGGTGAAGTAAAACAGAGAATTCGCTACGCAATACGGCGTTGCGGTGTGGTAACCCTCGGTTATGTACGTTTAAGTACACGCCCTCGGGCTGTCCTCGCGCGTCTTGTCTTGCTTGCGTCTTGCTCCGTTTTATAGATTGCAAGTTATTTAACTTGTATTAGGATTATAGGAGAGGAAAGTATTATGTTAAAATTTGCATTGGCAGGCAACCCCAACTCGGGGAAAACGACGCTGTTCAACGCCCTGACGGGCAGTACGGCGCACGTAGGCAACTGGCCGGGCGTTACCGTAGACAAAAAAGAGGGCGTTTATAAAAAGGGACCCGAACCCGTCGAAATTATCGACTTGCCGGGTATTTATTCCCTTTCGCCCTATACGCCCGAAGAAGTCATCACGAGAAATTATTTGTTGGACGGCGAGGCGAGCTGTATCATCAACATCGTGGACGCGACGAACTTAGAGCGTAATCTGTACTTGACGACGCAGATCATGGAAGTGGATATTCCCATCGTCGTGGCGCTCAATATGGCGGACGTACTCCGCAAAAACGGCGACACCATCGACGTAAAAACGTTGGAACGCCGTATCGGTTTGCCCGTCGTGGAAATTTCCGCGCTCAAAGGGGACAATATCGATTTATTGATGGAACGCGCCCTGCAAGCGGTGAAGGAAAAGCGTACGGGAACGAGCATTTTGAAGCAGTCCGTTATCTGGCCCGCGATTTCGAACGCGGAGATCGCTTTAAAGCTTAAAGACGTACCTGCCCCCCTCTTCCACGCGATAAAGCTGGTGGAAAAGGACGAAATCGAGGTGAAAAATCACCCTGCGGAAGCGCGGGCGGCGCAGGCGTTTATCAAAGAGAACGTGTGCAAAAAAGAGGAAAACGGTATCGACGCGGAAGCGGAAATTGCCGACGCGCGCTATAAGTACATAACCGCGCATTTCTCGTCTACCTTGACGAGAGCGAGAAAACCGAGCTACGACCATTTATCCAAATCGGACAAAGCGGACAGAGTGCTTACGCACAAAATTTGGGGTTTGCCCATTTTCCTTGTCATTCTCTTCCTTATTTTCCATTTGACTTTCTCGGACGACTTGTTTTTTATCGGCGCGATGACGAACGGGTTTGGCGGGCACGCGGAAACGCTTGCCGAGCACCCCGTAGGTTATATCTTCTTCGGCGGCGGCTTAAATACGCCGGGTATGATTTTGTTCAACCTCATGGATACGTTCACGGGCTTGATCGGCGAGGGGCTTACCCTCGGCTTTGAGGCGATGCAAGCGCACCCCGGTCTTACCGATTTTATTGTCGAAGGGGCGTGGGGCGGCATTGCGAGCGTGCTTTCTTTCCTGCCGCAAATACTCGTGCTTTTCTTGTTCTTCTCGATTTTGGAAGATACGGGGTATATGGCGCGCGTAGCGTTTATGCTCGATAGAATTTTCCGCCGTTTCGGCGTTTCGGGCAGAGCGTTTATGCCGATGATCATGGGCTTTGGCTGTTCCGTTCCCGCAATGATCAATACGCGTACGATGGCGGACGAAAAGGAAAGAGAGGCGACTTTGCGCGTCATTCCTTTCTTCACCTGCGGTGCGAAAACGCCTATTTTGTTGGCGGTGGCAGGGGCGTTTGTTACCTATTTCAAAATCGGTAATGCGGACGTAATCACCTACGCCATGTATTTAGCGGGTATCGTAGCGGCGATGATTGCTTTGTTGGTAATGCGTAGCACCACCAAGCGCGGGGAAGCGTCTCCGTTTATTATGGAATTGCCCACCTACCATTTGCCCGGCTTTAAGAACTTGATGCTCCACCTTTGGGATAAATCTAAGCACTTCTTGCAAAAGGCGTTTACGATTATTTTGCTTTCCTGCATTATCATTCGCTTGCTCTCCACTTTCTCGTGGGATTGGAGCTATATCGGCGAGGACATGGACCGCTCTATTTTGGCGTCGCTTGGGCAGTTTGTACAGCCTATTTTCACGCCGCTTGGGTTCGGTAGTCAAATCCCTCAATACGGTTGGGTATTTGCCGTAGCGGCGGTTACGGGCTTGATTGCAAAAGAAGACGTAATTGCAACGTTCGGCACGTTGGCGGCTTGCCTTGGCGCGGTGCTTTCCCAAGAACAGCTTGACGGCGGCGTAGCGCAGGTGGCGTATTTGATTGAAGTTACGGGTATCACCAAGGCGGCGGTAATTTCCTTTATTATCTTCAATATGCTTACCATTCCTTGCTTCGCGGCGGTTGCGGCGGCAAAGGGCGAAACGGCAAAAGGCAAGTTTAAGTGGACGCTGTTGTTCTGGATCGCGACCTCGTACATTGCAGGCGCGGCGGTGTATACCGTAGGCGAGTTCGTATGGCCCGTTGCTATTTGGGTTGCGGCTATCGCGGCGGCGGTTGTCGGTATCGTTATCTATAACAAGAAAATGAACAAGAAAGAAGCGAGAGCGAAGTTGCTCGGACAATAAAAATAGCTTATAAGAATACCTCATTTTTTGCTGAATGCCTGTCCCTGACGAGTAACAATAGGGGCAGGTATTCAAACTTGAAGTTTGACACAGCCTTACAACAAGCCGTCCGTTCCGTAAGGAAATAACGGATTGTATGGGTGAGAGGGGTGAACGGGCGTATTTTAAGTTTGACACAGCCTTAGCGCATTAGCAACGTGTTATCAGATGGCAAAGTGCAAAAAAGGAGTAAATAATATATAGGTAAAATTATGAAATTATATAATTTATTATCAGGCGGTTTTAAAGCCGTGGATTACATCATCATTGCCGCTATTGCGGTAATCGTTTTGGCGGTGATAGCTATTATTATCTGGCGAAAAGTAAAAGGAAAAAGCAGTTGCGGCTGCGATTGCGGAAGCTGTAAAAGCTGTTCGTCCTCGTCTGCTTGCAGCGGAAATTGCAGCAGTTGTAATTCCTGTCCTCCTAAAAAGGAAAAGGACGAATAAGAGATATAAAAAATTGAATAAAATGCAGAGAAAGGAGTGGTTTTCCGCTCCTTTTCAATTATAAATTGAAAAAAATAGGCAGAAGTATTGCAAAATTACATAGAATATGGTATAATGCATAATGCGGAATTATGCGGCGCAGGAAAATGCGCAGGGGCATAAGCGTTTCGTAGATAAAGATAAAAAACGGCGAGGTACGATTATGAAAAATTATCCAAACGTAGTTATTTTTGAGCATCCCTTGATTCGTCATAAAATTGCACACTTGCGCGACGAAAAGACGTCGACGAAGGAATTTAGAGAACTCATCGAGGAAATCACCACCTTGATGACCTACGAGGTTTTGCGTGAGGGCGTACCCACCGCCGTTAAGACGGTAAAAACTCCCTTGGAAACGTGCGAGCAGACGGTGGTTGCCGACAACGCTATCGCCATCGTACCTATTTTGCGCGCGGGCTTGGGTATGGTTTCGGGTATCCACACCTTATTCCCTGCGGCGCGCGTGGGACATATCGGTATGTACCGCGACGAAGAAACGCTTGAACCCAAAGAATATTACTGCAAGCTCCCCGACGGCATCGAGGACAAGCTCGTCTTGCTTGTAGACCCTATGTTGGCGACGGGCGGAAGCGCTTGCGACGCGATTGCGCTTCTTAAAAAGCGGGGCTGTAAAAACATCAAGTTCATGGCGATCATCGGCGCGCCCGAAGGCGTTTCTAAGGTGGCGGAAACCTATCCCGACGTCAACGTTTACGTTTCGACCTTGGACAGACAGCTTAACGAAAACGGGTATATACTTCCCGGTCTTGGCGACGCGGGCGACAGACTGTTCGGCACGAAATAACCCTACCGTGTACGCGTTGAAAGGCGGTCAATCCTTTCTTTTCTGCACGAAAGTTAATTTTCCCTGTCGCGCTTGCGGCGAAGGAGTATAGATGAAGAAGAAATTTTTTGCGTTTTTATTGGCGCTTACAACGGCGTTTTCGGCTATGGCTTTCAGCGGCTGTGAATTTTCGCTTTTCGGGTCTGATTCTTACGAGGAGAGCGACACGGATAATATAAGCGATACCAACGGCACGGACGGCTCGGGTGGGAACGGCGACGACGGCTGCGCAGAACACACGGACGAAAACGGCGACGGCACTTGCGACGAGTGTGAAAATTCCGTTATGCGCAACATTGATATTTTTGCCGTCAACGATCTGCACGGCAAGGTGCTGGACGGGGACGGACATATCGGCGTGGACGAGCTGACTACCTATTTCAAGCAAACGAAAGCGCAAAACCCCGATACGCTATTTCTTTCGTCGGGGGATATGTGGCAGGGCGCAGATCTTTCCAACCTCACCAAGGGTATGCTCGTCAACGATTGGATGAACGAATTGGGCTTCGTTTCGATGACGCTTGGCAACCACGAATACGATTGGGGGGAGGAATATATCCAAACGAACGCAGACGCGGCGAATTTCCCTTATCTTGCCATCAATATTTACGACAGCACCACGAACGAGCGCGTAGAATATTGCGACCCGTCCGTGATGTACGAAACGAGCGGCGCGAAAATCGGTGTTATCGGCGCAATGGGGGATTGCTATTCGTCCATTTCGGCGGATAAAGTGCAGAACGTATATTTTAAGACGGGCTCTGCTTTGACGGGGCTTGTAAGGTCGGAAGCGAATAAACTCCGCGCGGCGGGCGCAGACCTCATCGTATACAGCGTACACGACGATATTTCGGCGTACGACGATGCGATTTCCGAGTACGTGGATATCGTGTTTGAGGGACACAGCCATCAATCCTACGCGCAAAAAGACGGAAAGGGCGTTTGGCATTTGCAGGGCGGCGGCGACAACGACGGTATCACCCGCGCGCAGATTTCCGTCAATATCGCAAACGAAACGCACAGCGTAACGAGCGCGCAGACGGTGAGCTCGTCCACCTATTCGCACTATGCCAAAGACCCTATCGTAGAAGAACTTTCTAAAAAATACAGCGCGCTTTTGGAAGAGTCGAACCGCGTGGTGGGCTATAACGAAAAACTGCGCGACAGCAACGAAATTTGCGACACCGTCGCACAGCTTTATTTAGAGCTTGGGCAAAAGTCTTGGGGGGAACAGTACGACATTGTTTTAGGCGGCGCTTTCCTTTCCACGCGCGCGCCTTACGACGTTAGTATCGGCGACGTAACTTACGGCGATTTGTTAAACGTTCTGCCCTTTGATAACCAAATCGTACTCTGTTCCATTAAAGGGAATAAGCTGCTTAGCGGATTTATCAATAACAGCAGATATCATAACTGCTTTGCGGACGGATTTACGGCAGAGAGCGTAGATACGACCAAGACCTATTACGTGGTAACGGACACCTATTCGTCCACGTATTCGTATAATGAATGTACGGAGCTGGAAAGATACGACGACACGACTTTTGCGCGCGACCTGCTTGCCGACTATATCGGCACGGGGGCGTGGGGTACGAAAAAAGAAATGGCGCTCACTCCCATTTCCGAGCTTTTGGAAATCGGCGCAACGCTTGGCTCTGACGAAACGACGGCGGAGTACTATTACGTAAAAGGAAAGGTCAGCAGTGTAACGAATACCACCTACGGCAATATCTATATCACGGACGGACAGGGCAACGAGCTGTACCTTTACGGCTTATACGATACGAGCAACAACCGTTATGACAATATGACGAGAAAGCCCGTCGAGGGGGACGAGATCATCGTTTACGGCGCGCTGTATAACTACAAGGGCACGACGTTGGAAATTAAAAACGCCACCCTCGTGGAATTCGTGGACGAAAGCGGAAGCGGTTCTGGCTCGGGCGACGTTACGACAAGCGACCCTTACGAAAACGTTTCTAAGACGGAATTCTATATGAACTATACGCCCGCAAGCGACTATATGGACGCGTATTATCGCAGTTTGCACGGGTTGATGTCCGGCAATTTGGAAACGCCCGACCAAGCGCCGAGCATTTCCGCTACGCAACCCAAACAAAACGGTATGTTTGTCAAGAATACCGAGTTCAAATTTGAGGATAACGGCAAAACCTATATCGTCGTGGACGCGGCGGGGCAAGAGGCGTTCCGCGTGTATAAGGACGGCGCGTATATCACTTTGGAAGAAGTAGCGGCGTACGTGTATGCATTTGGCACGTATCCCAAAAACTATACGGAGAGTAAAAACACCGAGCCAAGCGCCAGCGTTTGGGGGGAATATCTGCGTGTAAATCATACGAAATTTTCGGGGGATACGAGCAAATGGCCTTACGAGCCCGTTTTGCCCAACATTACGGGTTGCGGCGGCAATTTGCAGTATTACGAAATGGATATCGGTACGACGGGTACGGACTGCGACCCGAGCTATCCCGCGGAGCTGTATAACGACGGATATTCCATCACCCGCGGCGCGGCGCGTATCGTGTACGGCAAGAACGATTTGAACGGAAACGGCGTATATGAGGCGGGGGAACTGCATTTGTTCTACACTTACAACCATTACAACGATTTCCAAGAATACCTCAATTACGCAGGCGGTTGGGGGGAAATGTTTGGCAATATCACGGGCGGCGGCACGATTTCGAGTAAGTACGATTATGCGCCCACCGATTACGTGGAAGTATATTGGGGCGTTTTGTAAGGCTTTGCCTTATGGTAAATGCGGAATGCCGCGTGCTGAATTGAGGTTAAAATAAAGAAAAGGGGAAAATTTGTGGCGAATTTTGAAATTCTTTCGAGCGAATTGAATAGCAAAATCGAAACGGAACGGCAAGCGGCGCAGGGCAGAGGCTTTGACGAGCGTTCTGCTCGCTATCGTGTGGCGGAACACAGCGCGCGCAGAGGGCTTTTCGGCCCGTTTGCCGAGGATATCGACAAGATTATGCACTGTCCGTATTTCAGCCGCTACGTGGATAAAACGCAGGTATATTCCCTCTTTAAAAACGACGATTTGACGAGGAGGAGCTTGCACGTACAGCTCGTTTCCCGCATAGCGCGCACCATCGGCAAGGCGCTTGGGCTCAATCTTGACCTTATCGAGGCGATTGCGCTTGGGCACGATATCGGACACCCTGCGTTTGCGCACACGGGCGAGCACCTTATCGACAAGCTGTATTTCGAGCATACGGGCAGACACTTTTTGCACAATATCCATTCCGTACGCGTGTTGGATAAAATCCACCCCTTTAATTTGAGCTTGGAAACGTTGAACGGCATCGCCAGCCACAACGGCGAAATGGAGCTTTCCGTTTACGAGCCGATACCCGTCAAGGACTTTGCGGAATTTGACGAAATTATGGAAAAATGCGCGCTGGATAAAAAGTTTGCGGATAAAATTATGCCCTGCACCTTAGAAGGGGCGGTGGTGCGCATTTCCGACATTATCGCCTATCTTGGCAAAGACCGCGACGACGCGGTGCTTGCGGGGGCTATCGATAGAAGTGCGTTCGAGCAGTCGGCTATCGGCGCAAGCAACGACGAAATCGTAAACAATCTTATCGTCAACGTTGTGGAAAACAGCTACGGAAAGCCGTATATCAAGTTGGACGAGGCGCATTTTGAGGCGCTCCGTTTGGCAAAGAAGGAAAATTACGAAAAGGTGTATAACTTTGCGGGCGCGCACACGTGCTTGCAGGACGTCATCGCGCCGATGATGGCAGAGGTCTATAACCAGCTTTTGGCGGATATAAAAGGGGGCGTAAAATCCTCGCCCATTTTCACCCATCACATCGCGCACGTAGTAAAGCAACCCTTAAAGAGGGATACCAGGTACGAGTTGAACGAGCCAAATCAGCTTGTCGTGGACTATATGGCGAGCATGACGGACGATTATTTTATCGAGCTGCACGGCTATCTGTTTAAAGATTCGGCGTACGACGTGCGCTATCGCGGATATTTTGACGAGTAAGTTTTCCGTTTTTAAAAGGCAAAAAATAACAAAGGAATAAGATGTATGTTTGAGAAAATTTTCGAGTTAGTGAAAGCGCATGATACGATTATCATTCACCGCCATACGAGCCCTGACGGGGACGCGTTGGGCAGTCAAATCGGGCTGAAAAATTTACTTAAAGACAATTTTCCCGATAAAAAAGTGTACGCGGTGGGGGACGACGCCAAACGCTATGCGTTTATGGACGGTTCTCAAATGGACGAAATCGAGGACGGCGTTTACGAGGGCGCGCTTGCCGTTATTTTGGATTGCGGCGCGGCGAGCTTGATCAGCGACGAGCGTTGGAAAACGGCGGCGAAAACGGCGCGTATCGACCATCATATTTTCTGCGAAAAAATCGCGGACGAAGAAGTGGTGGATACCTCTTACGAAAGCTGTTGCGGCGAGGTAACGGAGTTTGCGCTTGAAAGCGGACTTGCCCTTTCGCCCGCTTCTGCCAAGGCGCTTTATACGGGTATGGTAACCGATTCGGGGCGGTTCCGTTACGATTCCACTTCGTCCAATACCTTCCGCTTGGCGTCCGCGCTTATGGAACAAAAATTCGATACAAACGATATTTATTCTCAGCTTTACGCCGACGATTTCGAGAAAGTGAAGCTGCGCGCGCAGTTCGTGCTCAAAATTCAATTTACCGAGTATAAAGTGGCGTATATTTACACGCCGAAAGCGGAATTTGACAGTTATAACACCGACCCCTTTACCATCTCGCGCGGTATGGTGAATACCATGTCCGATTTGCGCGGCGTGAATATTTGGGTCAATTTCACCGAGGTAGAGGAAGGGAAAATTTTGGTGGAGATCCGTTCCAGCAAGCACACGGTGCAGCCCGTGGCGGTGAAATACGGCGGCGGCGGACACGCTAAGGCGTGCGGCTGTTCGGTGAAGGATCGCGCGGAGGCAATGGCGTTATTAGACGATTTGAATGCGTTTAATAAATGCTGAATGCGGAGTGCGGAATGCTGAATTATGGCATAAATTATAAAGAGAGAAAGATTATGAACGAAAATATGAAAATCATTTTGGATAAAATTAAGGAATACGACAGAATTTTTATTTTCCGTCATTTCCGTCCCGACGGCGACGCAATCGGTTCGACGAAGGGCTTGGCGCGTATTCTGCGCCTTACCTTTCCCGAAAAGGATATTCGCCTTTTAAACGACGATTTTTCGGATTATCTCGCCTTTTTAGGGGGCGAGGACGAACCTGCGCCCGACGAGGATTATGCAACTGCGCTGGGTATCGTCATGGACACGGGTACGGCGACGCGCGTTTCCAACCAAAAATACAGCCTCTGCAAAGAGATCATTAAATTCGACCACCATATCCCCGTCGATAGCTATGGCGATTACGAGTGGGTGGAGGAGCACCGTTCGTCCACTTGCGAGATGGTGGCGGCGTTCTACAACGCTTTCAAGGACGAGTTAAAAATCGACAAAGAGGCGGCGACCTATATTTATACGGGTATGGTAACGGATAGCGGCAGATTCCGCTTCCGTGAGGTTTCGCCCGAAACCATGCGCCTTGCGGGAAGCATGCTGGAGTTGGGCATAGACACCGACGCCTTATACGCCAACCTCTATATGAAGGATTTTGACAGCCTTAAATTTGAGGGATACGTATATAAAAAGATCAAAATCAGCAAAAACGGCGTGGCGTCCGTGTACGTGGACGGCGCGATGAAAGAAAAATTTTCGCTCACCAACGAGCAGGCAAGCTCCGTCGTTTCGTATATGGAAACGATAAAGGGCTCGCTTATTTGGATCGCGTTTATCGATTCGGGCGACGGCTCTATCCGTGTGCGCTTGCGCTCCCGTTTCGTTACGGTAAGCGAGCTTGGGGAACGCTACAACGGCGGCGGACACGCTTGCGCGGCGGGCGCGACGGTGTATTCCGTGGCGGAGATGAAAAAACTTTTGAAAGAAGCGGACGAATTATTGAAAGAATATAAAGAAACGCACGAGGGGTGGTTATGAGAATTTTGATTGTAAACGATGACGGCATTGACACGCTTGGTATTAAATTGCTTGCGGCGTGGGCGAAGAAATACGGCGAGGTAACGGTGGTTGCGCCCAAGGTGGAGCAGAGCGGCAAAAGCCAAGCCATTGAGTTTGTTCAGCCCGTAGAAATTAAAAAAGTGCCCTTTATGGAGGGCGTAACGGCGTATTCGATGGCGTCTACGCCTGCCGATTGCGTGCGTTTTGGATTTGTGGGGTTAAATACAAGCTACGACCTCGTTTTGTCGGGCGTTAACCGCGGCGTGAACGTCGGCTCGGACATCGTATATTCGGGCACGGTGGGGGCAATTTTTGAGGCGGGGCGTTTTAACGTGCCCTCCATTGCGTTTTCGTCATTCCCCGACGGGCAGGAAGAGGCGGCAAAGCATTTCGACGCGGTATATCAATATATTTTAGCAAACAACTTGTTTAAGGAAAATCTTTTGTATAACGTGAATATTCCGCACGACCCGACGGGAATCAAACTTACCTATCAGGGCTCGGCGTATTTTTCGGATATGTTCATAAAGCAAGAGGGGGATTATTATTTGCAGGACGGAGAGCCGCTTGCAGACGAATTTCCCGACGACGTCAACCGCGACACCGTGGCGATCCACAAAGGCTTTATTTCTATTTCCCCACTGATTCAAACGCGTACCTGCATGAAGGTGTATGAGAAATTAAAAGCCAAAGGGTTATGATAAATGCGGAATGTTGAATGATTGCGGTAGATAAAAATAAGGCGCAGAATTGCGCTAAAACAAAGAAAACGAAGTCTTTTGCGTAAGACTTCGTTTTTTGTATACGAAATAATTTGAAGCTGTATTTCGCAGAAAAACACGCGATAGTCGCGAGGTTTGGCGGAGGTTCACCGACGGGTAGAAACGTCATACCGACTGAGCGAAGCGAGTGGAGCGTATCTCAAAAAAGTAAGAAGTAAGGGCGAAAAGTAAATAAGCGAGGTAAAGGTTTATAAAGAGATACGCTCGACTACGCAATAAATTGCTCCGCTCGGTATGACAGGGGTTAATTTCGCATTAAAAAGAACCGCCCTCGTAAGGAGGACGGTTCAGTTTTTTATTTTTCAAGATATCTTGCTTGCATTATTTAACAATCGTAGCGGTGATGGTCTTGATACGGATTTGAGTTCCAGCTGTAGAGTCGATCTTGACATAGGTGTAGCCAAGCGCGCTGTCTACGGTAACGGTTTGATCTGCGTACGCTACAGTCGTGGTAATGTCAGAAATCTTAACCCAAGTTGAACCGTCGGTAGAGCCGTAAACTTCAAGCGTTCCCGCTTTGTAACCAAGGTTGAAGGTAAGGCTGGTTACTGCGCCGCTGTATTTAAGGATAGCCCAACCGTTGTTGGAGGCGCTATCGTAAATACGAAGCTGTTGATTGAAGTGGCAGCCGCCGTTATGCGTGGAAACGGTAAGATCGTCGCCGAAGGTAACCGTTTCGTCAGCGTATTGCTCGCCTTTTGCCAACGTAGAGAAGTCAGCTAAAACGGTAGCTTCGCCAGCTGCGGGAGCAGCCGCAACGTTTACGGTGTAGGTCTTCGTCTTGGTAACTTCGCCAAGCGTGAAGGTAGCCGTAAGGGTGACGCTGGTAGCTTCTGCGGGAAGGGTGTAGGTGATGGTGCTGCCGTTTACTGCCGCAACGTCCGTGTTGGAGGATTCCCAAGCGATTGCAACGTCGGTAAACGTTTTACCTACTACGTCAACCGTAACGTCGCCGGCTTCTGTAACGCTGTTGGAAGTAGTGATAACGTAGGTTTCAGCCAATACTTGATGAACGTCTGCAACCGTTTCGGGCGTCGTGATTTCGATGAAGTGCGCATTTTTAAGCTGAGCGCCGTTGAAGTTGCCTACAACGGATACAAATTTAACGGTGTCGCCAACAACGGGCTTCACTTCCAAATCTTGATACAAGGTTTCGCGATTTACGTCATCTTGCGCGTAAACACCGTAAACGAAGAGGGTGTTGCCTTCTGCGTCAGCAATCGTCATATTGCCGTATTTTGCGTTTGCAACGTTGATAACCGTACCGGTAACGTAATAGGAAGCGTCCGTGTAGGTGTTGTGCGTCATACCTGCGCCCATTGCCACTGCGTCTACGAGGGAAATCGTTTCGGTTGCAACTACCGTGAATTCGTAGTTTTGAAGCGCGAATTCAACTTCGCCCGTTTCTGCGTTCGTAGGAAGCGCCTTATCCCAAGCGTAGGTCGTGGTGTCCGTATCAGCGGGAAGGAGGTTTGAAACCGTCCAAGCAAGGTCAGCGGGCGTAGCTTCGATACCTTTTTCCCAATCGGTCATTGCGCCGAAGGTGATAACTTTCGTACCGGTTACGGATTCCCATTCTTGCGTTTCTTCGTTCCAAACGGGATCAAGCTCTACGTTGTTAAGGGTCAAGGTGTAAGGAGTAACGTCCCAAACCTGCTTAAAGGCAACGCCGTCGATTGCGGAAGAAGCCGTTGCGGGAATGTCGAGCTGTTCACCGTTGTAGTAGTAAACCCATTTCACGAAGGTTGCGCCTTCGATTGCTTCGGGAGTAGGAAGTTCGATTGCGTCGCCGTATTTATAGGTAACCGTCGAATAGTCGGGCATATAAACGGTGTAAACGCGTTCTGCTTCGGTTGCGGTGAATTCGTAGTCTTGAAGCGCGAATTCAACTTCGCCCGTTTCTGCGTTCGTAGGAAGCTCTACTTCGTAAACAACGGTTTCCGTTGCGTATGCAAGGAGAGCGTCTTCGATCTTGAATTCAAGAGAGTAGGGGTTGTTGTAAGCGACGATTTCGTCTGCGGGATCTTCCGCGTAAACGTCTTCTACACCGATTTTAACCGTTACGACTTCTTCGTTGGGAAGGGTGATGGTGATGGTGTAGGGGATAACTTCCCAAACAGCCGTCAAGGTAAGACCTTCTGCGGGAACCGTTTCGGGTGCGGGGGTTGCAATTTCGTTACCCTCGTCGTCGTAAGAGAACGAGAACCAACCCTGGAAGATTTTGCCTTCTGCCGTAAGGAAGGGAAGGTCAAGCTTTGCGCCTTCTGCAAGGTAGAGGTAGGATACGGAATCCATTTCCCACAAAGGACCGTTGATAAGCGTCAACGTAACGGGTGCAACTTCGCTTACCGTGAAGGTGTAGTTTTGAAGCGCGAACGTTTCGGGAACGTCTTCCGCCCAAGTATAAGCTGCGTCTTCCGTGCCTTCGGGAAGGTTGTCCGCAAGGACGTATGCAAGGTCGTTTACGGAAACTAAAATGTCGTTTTCGAAATCGTATTCTACGCCGAACTTGATTTCCGTCGTCGTTTCGCCGTTGACAATCGTCAAGGTGTAGGGGGTAATTTCCCAAACTGCGGAATAAGCAACAGCTTCTTCGGGCATGGTTGCGGGTGCTGCGTTGCCTTCGATGTCATACCAACCCTTGAAGGTTTTACCTTCTGCTTCGAGGGTGGGAAGCTCAAGCGCCGCGCCTGCTTCGAATTCCAATTCCTGTACGGAACCGCCCATCATGGGGTTGCCGTCGCGAAGGGTAACCTTGTATTTGGTTGCTTCGCTACCCGTATCGGAACCAGTGTTAGAGCTTTCGGTGTTTACGCCGCTACCGCTGTTGTCGGGCTTTTCATTTTCGCCGCAAGCCGCCGCAAAAGAGAACGCCATCAACGATGCAAGAAGACCGATGAGTAATTTTTTCTTCATACTTATAACTCCTTTGATTTTTTTATTTTCCCCTCAAACCGTCCGTTGTGCGGACGTGCCGAAGAATACGTTTCAATATGAAAAAATATGAATACATAATAATTATAATACAAAAAAATTGCGTTGTCAATTAAATTCTGTAATTTTAATGGGCGAAAGTGAAAAAATTGACGAAAAAGAATAAAGGGGGCAAGAGGTGTGCATTATACGCAAAAAAGAGAAATAGAGTAAAAAAATCAATCACCCGAATATCGGATAGATTTTATTTTTCGGGCATAGCCCTTGTTCACTGGCATAGCACAAATGGCTCTTTGGTTGACCTGCCAGTCATGCACGTGTTACTTGCTACCCGTCAACGGGCTTTCTCTTTGCGAAATTAACCCCTGTCATACCGAGCGGAGCAATTTATTGCGTAGTCGAGTGTATCTCTTTATAAACCTTTACCGCACTTATTCACTTTTCGCCCTTACTTCTTACTTTTTTGAGATACACTCCACTCGCTTC